>FQWG01000011.1 GCA_900129595.1 Flavobacterium frigidimaris
TTTAGAAGTCAATTTAGAGGAGTGCGTAAAGTAGATTTCTTCTTATTCAGATTATCTAATCTTTTTGGCTAATCCCCAAGCTTTGCGTTTGATCCAAGAATTGTAATTTTGGAATTTTCAGTTTTATCCAAACCAAAAAAAAGCCCTCGTAAAGAGGGCTTTCTATATATTTTAGGAAATTGTAATTAATTACAATTTAGCAACATGTTTCGTTAATTTAGACTTCAAGTTAGAAGCTTTATTATCATGAATGATGTTCTTTTTAGCTAATTTATCAATCATAGAGATTACAGTTGATAATTTTGAAGCTGCATCAGATTTATCAGTAGCCAATCTTAATGCTTTAATAGCATTACGAGTAGTTTTATGTTGGTATCTGTTAAGAACTCTTCTTTTTTCGTTGCTTCTGATTCTTTTTAATGCTGACTTATGATTTGCCATTTTGTTTTAATTTTAGATGTAATAATTATTATAGATACTAGTTAAAAAAGAAAAACCTCCCACAATTGTAAAACAATCACTTTGGTTTTAACTAATAAAACAAAAATCGAGACACCAACTTTTATTTTACAAAACTTATTCACAACTAATTTTAGTAGTCTGTAAGGGAATCGAACCCCTGTTACCAGGACGAAAGCCTGGAGTCCTAACCCCTAGACGAACAGACCATATCCTTCTAAGTTTTTCTATATTTAAATAGAGGTATCCTTGTAGCCCGTAGCGGAATCGAACCGCTCTTACATGGATGAAAACCATGCGTCCTAACCGATAGACGAACGGGCCATTTTAATTCTCAGTATTTCAAGAACATTTTTGCAGTAAAAAAGTAGTAGCCCGTAGCGGAATCGAACCGCTCTTACATGGATGAAAACCATGCGTCCTAACCGATAGACGAACGGGCCTGCTTCTCTAATGCGGATGCAAAAATACAACTATTTTTAAGATGTACAATACCTGATGCAAAAAAAATTAAAAAAAATTAATATGCCTTCGCAAACAATACTCTTTTTGAAGAAGGATTCCCAGTAAACACACAGGCTCCCGCCTCTTCTACAGCGTCTAAAGGAATACAACGAATTGTCGCTTTTGTCAAGTCTTTTATTTTTTCTTCAGTAGCAGCCGTACCGTCCCAATGAGCCGATACAAACCCACCTTTACCGTCTAAAACTTCTTTAAATTCCTCAAAACTATTTACTTCCGTAATATGAGTATCACGATAGCTTAACGCTTTATTAAATAAATCAGCCTGAATCTGCTCTAATAAGTCATTTATATAAGTAACAATTCCTTCTCCGGAAACCGTCTCTTTTGTCAATGTATCACGTCTGGCCACTTCAAAAGTTCCGTTTTCTAAATCTTTTGGCCCAACAGCAATCCTAACCGGAACACCTTTCAATTCCCATTCAGCAAACTTGAATCCTGGTTTTTGAGTTGTTCTGTCATCGTATTTAACTGAAATCTTTAATTTCTTAAGTTTAGCCGTTAAATCATTTACTGCAGTTGTAGTTTCAGCCAATTGCTCGTCTGTTTTATAAATAGGCACAATAACTACTTGTATTGGCGCTAAATTAGGAGGCAATACCAATCCCTGATCATCAGAGTGTGTCATTACCAAAGCCCCCATCAAACGAGTAGAAACTCCCCATGAAGTTCCCCATACATGCTCTTGCTTTCCTTCGGCATTTGCAAACTTTACATCAAATGCTTTTGCAAAGTTCTGACCTAAAAAGTGAGACGTTCCGGCTTGCAACGCTTTTCCGTCCTGCATCAAAGCTTCAATACAATAGGTTTCATCAGCACCTGCAAAACGTTCGGTTTCAGTTTTTATCCCTTTAACAACCGGAATTGCCATAAAATCCTGAGCGAAATCAGCATATACATTCATCATCTTTTCAGATTCTTCTAAGGCTTCTGCCTTTGTAGCATGCGCTGTATGACCTTCCTGCCATAAAAACTCAGCTGTTCGCAAAAACAAACGCGTACGCATTTCCCAACGCACTACATTTGCCCATTGATTAATCAGTAAAGGCAAATCTCTATACGATTGCACCCATCCTTTATAAGTCGACCAAATAATTGCTTCACTGGTAGGACGAACAATAAGCTCCTCTTCTAACTTCGCATTTGGGTCAACCATTAGTTTTCCGGGTTTGTCCGGATCATTTTTTAATCTATAATGTGTTACGATAGCACATTCCTTTGCAAATCCTTCTGCATTTTTCTCTTCCGCCTCAAACATGCTCTTAGGCACAAATAAAGGGAAGTACGCATTTTGATGTCCTGTTTCTTTAAACATGCGGTCTAACTCAGCCTGCATTTTTTCCCAAATAGCATATCCGTAAGGTTTAATAACCATACATCCTCTAACGCCCGAATTTTCGGCTAGATCTGCCTTTACAACCAGCTCGTTATACCATTTTGAATAATCTTCTGATCTTGTAGTGAGGTTCTTACTCATATTGAATAGTTTGGCACAAATTTTGTTTTAATAATTTTAACTAAATAGTTTGACAAAACTAACTATTTTTGTAATGTGCAACAATAAAAAACTCCACAGATATGAAAACTTATACAACTCTCCGCCAAAACTCAAGTCATTTTTACTTAATTGGATTATTGAGTTTTCTATTAGCATCTTGTGGTTCTTACCAAAATACTTCTTACCACGATAACGATGGCGTATACGGTGGCTCACCAAGAACCTATGCTCAGACAACTACCACAAACACTAATAACCAATATAAAGATTACTTTAGATCATTACAAGATGACAATCAACCGTCTGAAATTTTTACAGATGTTGACAGCTATGGCAATTACTCTGATAGCGACAGTACACAAACAGTAGCAACCGCTTACCCTGCTTGGGGAAGTGCCAATTCAGAGGTTTCAGTAAATATTTACTCTGACCCTTCATGGTCGATGGGATTCGGACTAGGATTTGGATACCCATATTACGGATGGGGTTACGGAGGAGGATATTGGGGCTACCCTAATTATTGGGGCCCAGGATGGGGTTACCCGGGTTGGGGCTACCCTGGCTATTGGGGACCTGGATACAACAGATACAACAATTACTCTTATAGTTATGGAAGAAGAGGTTCTGCATCTTATTACGGAGACAGAAACTATGCTTCTAACAGAGGTTACACCAACAGAAGTTTCACAACAAACAGAAACTATACTACCAGAAATTCTACTTCTGACAGAAGCTACAACTCAAACAGAAACTATACCACCAATAGACAAAACGGGTATACAGATTTCAGAAGAAGTTCCAGTACAAACGGAAGAAACTATAATTCTTCAAATCCTAATTTTACCAATAGAAGAAATACAACTCAGGGTCAAAGCAATAGCTACGACTACTCTAACAGAAGATCGAGCAACAGTACATCGACTAGAAATTATAACAACAGCAATAACAGCGCACCATCAAGAAGTTACTCTCCAAGTCCATCACGTTCTATGAACAATAGCGGCGGGGGCAGCATGAGATCATCTGGCGGCGGTGGCGGTGGCGGCGGAAGATCATACGGCGGAGGCGGAGGCGGAAGAAGATAATCTCTTCTTTCCCTCATCAAAAAAAAATCACATTAAAACTTATCCAAATGAAAAAAATATTATTCCTATTTATCACAGGACTAACTGTTAGCGTCTCACACTCGCAAGAAGTATCAGATGCCCTTCGCTACTCACAAGACAATTTAACAGGAACGGCACGATTCAGAGCAATGAGCGGTGCATTTGGAGCCGTTGGCGGAGATTTATCTTCCTTGAGCGTCAATCCAGCCGGATCTGCTGTTTTCGCAAATAATCAGACAGGAATAACTTTTAGCAATCAGAACATTAAAAACAACTCTAACTATTTTGGAACACAAACAAGCGATAAAGAAAATTCTTTCTTACTGAACCAAGCCGGAGCTGTTTTTGTTTTTCACGATCACAATCCTAATAATAACTGGAAGAAAATTGCTATTGGAGTGAATTATGAAAACACGAACAATTTCAACAATAGTGTTTTTTCTGCAGGAACAAATCCAACGAACTCTATTGACAAATACTTTTTAGCTTGGGCAAACGGAGTACCTTTAAAAGACATAACACACTTAGATTACAGAGATATGTCCTACAAGCAACAGCAAGCCTTTTTTGGCGGAGAAGGCTATGTAATCAATCCAGTTACTGCCAATGACAATAACACCCAATACACTAGTAACGTACCAGCAGGAGGTAATTATTATCATGAAAACAACATTTACACTAGCGGATACAATAGTAAATTAAGCTTCAATATCGCCACCTCATATAAAGACAGAATTTATTTTGGGGCGAATTTAAATGTACACATTACCGATTACAGAAGATCAAGCAGTTTCTATGAGCAAAATGACAATCCTCTGCAACCAAACGAAACTATATCTGATTTAGAATTCAACAACAACCTTTACACATACGGAAATGGTTTCTCATTTCAACTTGGAGCTATCGCTAAAGTTACAGAATCATTCAGACTTGGTTTAGCATATGAATCAAATACCTGGTACGAACTATACGACGAGGTTTCCCAAAGTTTATATACAACCACACAAGCTTTAGGCGGGCAGCCAATAAACAATTCTGTCAACCCAAACATAATAAACGTTTACGATTCTTATACACTGCAAACTCCTGGAAAAACAACTTTTAGTGCAGCTTATGTATTTGGAAAATCCGGTTTAATTAGTGTTGACTACGCTATTAAAGATTACGGAAATGCAAAATACAAACCAACTAATGATGCAGGATTCAGAGGCGTAAACAGTGACATCAGCAATCAATTGACAAATGCCGGTGAATTAAGAGTTGGTGCTGAATACAAAATAAAGCAATTAAGCCTGCGTGGTGGATATCGTTTTGAAGGAAGTCCTTATAAAAACGGAACTACAATTGGAGACTTAAACAGCTACTCTGGTGGTTTAGGATATAACTTTGGAGGAACTAAAGTAGATTTAGCATACTCTTATTTAGAAAGAAAATCGAATCAGGGATTTTTTGCTACAGGATTTACCGATGGCGCCAACATTACATCGAAACTAAATAATGTTTCTTTGACTTTATTATTTGAATTGTAATTAAGAATAAATAGATGAATGGAAATTTCCGTCAGGTGTTACCTGGCGGATTTTTTTTTAGCCCCGATGGAAGCGACATCCTTTTTATCCGCTTTTTTGCGGATGAAAAGATATAGCGGACAGCGGGATTAGCTTCACAAAAAACACGTAAAAGAAACCGAAACAAGCGCAGTTTGAATAAAAAAGTGTAATTTTGCACTCCAATTTATAAAAGTATGAGAACCAAGTCTTTAAAAAAGAACAAAATTAACGTAATCACTCTTGGGTGTTCGAAAAATGTATATGACAGTGAAGTCTTGATGGGACAGCTTCGTGCAAACGGAAAAGAAGTGACTCATGAAGCGCCTGCCGCAGAAGAAGGAAACATTATCGTAATCAACACTTGTGGTTTTATTGACAATGCCAAAGCTGAATCAGTAAATATGATTTTGGAATATGCAGACAAAAAAGACAAAGGACTAGTTGACAAGGTTTTTGTGACAGGATGTTTATCTGAGCGCTACAGACCTGACTTAGAAAAAGAAATTCCTAATGTAGATCAATATTTTGGTACAACAGAATTACCTCAGTTATTGAAAGCTTTAGGAGCTGACTATAAACATGAATTATTAGGAGAACGTTTGACTACTACTCCAAAAAATTATGCTTACCTAAAAATTGCTGAAGGCTGCGACAGACCTTGCAGTTTTTGCGCTATTCCGCTTATGCGTGGTAAACACGTTTCTCAAACAATTGAAAAATTAGTTAAAGAAGCTGAAGGTTTAGCCAAAAATGGCGTAAAAGAATTGATCTTAATCGCTCAGGACTTAACTTATTATGGTCTTGATATTTATAAAAAGAGAAATCTTGGAGAACTTTTAGAAGCATTGGTAAAAGTAGAAGGAATCGAATGGATTCGTTTGCACTATGCCTTCCCTACCGGTTTCCCGATGGATGTTCTTGAAATAATGAAACGCGAACCTAAGATTTGTAATTACATTGATATTCCGTTGCAACACATTTCGGATGCTATATTAAAATCGATGCGTCGTGGTACTACTCAGGCTAAAACGACTCAATTATTAAAAGATTTCCGTGCTGCTGTTCCCGGAATGGCGATCAGAACGACTTTAATCGTTGGATACCCTGGAGAAACTCAGGAAGATTTTGAAATCCTGAAAGATTTCGTTCAGGAAATGAAATTTGACAGAATGGGATGTTTTGCTTATTCTCACGAAGAAAATACACATGCTTATTTATTGGAAGACGATGTTCCGGATGATGTAAAACAAGCCAGAGCAAACGAAATAATGGAATTGCAATCGCAAATTTCATGGGATCTGAATCAGGAAAAAGTAGGTCAGGTTTTTAAATGTATTATTGACAGAAAAGAAGGTGCTCATTTTGTGGGAAGAACTGAATTTGACAGCCCGGATGTAGACAATGAGGTTCTAATTGACGCTTCTAAACATTATGTAAAAACAGGGGAATTTGTTAATATAAGAATAATAGAAGCAACAGAATTTGATTTATACGGAGAACCTGCTTAAATTTACGCTAAAGAATTATCCATTTTAGATAAAAACATTTTTTATGAAACCGACACTATCTTTATTTCTTTTGGTTTTTACCTTATTCTGCTTCAATTCTGTTTCTGCTCAATACGGAAACGGATATAATAATGGTTATGGCGGCGGCGGTTACGGCGGCGGCGGTTATGGTAATGGCTACGGAAGAGGCGGCGGTATGGACAGAAGTATGATGGGAGGCCCACAAGGCAATACCAGCAAACCCAAAGAAACACCTCCTGAAGAAACAGCTGCTAAAATCGTAGAACAAATGAAACCGGTAGTTAAACTTGATGAACTTCAGGCAATTGCCATAGCAAATGTTTTTACTGACAGCATGAAGGAACAAGGAATTCTTTTAAAAAATGAAAGCAGCAGTCAGGATCAAAAATTGGAGCAAATTAAAGCTTTAAGAGAAAGTACCACTAAAAAAATAACTGCTTTTCTAAATCCTGATCAGGTAGAAAAATATACTGCTTTTATGGCTGACTTTAAAGAGATAAAAAAGCCATCTAAATCAAAAAAGAAAAAAGATTCTAAAGACAAAGAAACAAAAGAAGTTAAAGAAGACGCAGAAACAACAAAAACCCTAGAATAATTGTTTCAACCTCATCTAAAAAACGTAACCATTATGACAAAAAAACATTTTTGTTATCTGATTTTAGCCCTTATTATTACTGGTTGTTCTACGAACCCTTACAAAACCACAGAAAAGGTTTACGACCAGCAACTTAAATCTTTAGAGAACCAAATTACAAGTAAAGAACCTCAACCAATTCCCCCTGTTAGTCCGGTAGTTATTGATACTACCTATGCCCAACAGCTTGGAATTGTAAAAGACACTTTATCAAAAACAGGTTCTACTTATTTACTAAATGGTATCAATACGGAATGGATTGGGACTGTAAACTTTAATCTAAGAAAGCCTAGTTTTATTATTATTCATCATACTGCTCAGGATTCTATTCAGCAAACGATAAAGACTTTTACTAAAACTAAAACACAGGTAAGTGCGCACTACATCATTTCTGAAAATGGAAAAGTGGTTCAAATGCTAAATGACTATTTAAGAGCATGGCACGCAGGAGCTGCAACCTGGGGGAAGAACACCGATATTAACTCTTCTTCAATTGGAATAGAACTTGACAACAATGGTTTTAAACCTTTTACAGAAGCGCAAATTGGCAGTTTAGTGGCTCTTTTGACAAAATTAAAGAAAGACTATAATATCCCGACCCAAAACATATTAGGTCATGCTGATATTGCACCAGGCAGAAAACAAGACCCGAGTGCTTTATTCCCTTGGAAAACCCTGGCAGAAAAAGGATTTGGAATTTGGCCAGATGCCATTTTAGAAGAAGCTCCCTTTGATTTTAAAATCGAACCGGCATTGAGGATTATAGGATATAATACCAAAAATCTTTCAGCAGCCATTATGGCATTCAAATTACATTATATTCAAACTGATGTAACAGCTACTTTAGACAGAAAAACAATAGATACTATTTATTCGATTTACAAAAAGCAAGTGCAGTAAAAAGATAAAAACACTAAAATACAAAACGCGTTTCTAAAACATTTAGAAACGCGTTTTTTTTGTTTTTACTTAAAACTAATCTGACACAGCTTAAAGGATTAAATATATTTTTCAGCCACTAATCACACGAATTCTCACGGATTTTTAATCATTCATCCTCGTACTAAAAAAACTGATTTTTACTAATTTACAACGAATTACAAAAGCAATCCTTAACCATTTATTATTTGAATATGGAGCCAAGATGCGTTTTAATTAGTATACTTCGTGGTAAAAAAAAAACATAATAATAATCTCTTTAACCCTCTAATCTGTGGCAATAAAAATTACGCTAGAATTAAATTCAAATAAAAAAGCTGCCAAAACATTAGTGTGTTTCGACAGCTCCAAAAAAAAAAAAAAATATCAATCTTTGTCTCTAGAAAGAGTATGTAGTAGCAATTAGTGCATAGAATGATCCTCCTGTTGGTAAAGCATCTTTATCTAAAAAGATATCTTCTGAGGCAGCATCGTATCTTAACTCAGGAATTATAGTCAGTTTTCCAACTTTATAATTTAAAGAAACTGTATTTGCAAAAACGTTTGATCCCATTAGTGTTCCTACATTGGCTGCGGCATCTTTAGCATCAAAATATTCCATTCTGTAAGCTAAACTCAAAGACGGCTTGAAAGCATAATTAGCATACCCTACAAGTGAAAACCAATCACCATCTAAAGTGCTGTCAAAGTCATTTTTAGTTTTAGCATAAGTTGCATTGAATCCTAAAGAAAAAGCATCTGTTATTGTTTTTGACGCTACAAAATCAATCTGTGTTTTATTCTCATCAGATGGTATTACTAAAGTTCCCGGAGTAGGATTCGTACTTCCTGACGTAAAGTTCAAATAAGCACTTCCTGTTTCGCCAATATAACCCAATTGTGCTATAAATGTCTTTTGGGTTGAACCGGCATCCATAGCTGATTTAAAATCAGTAGGATTTGTAATTCCTGCCATTGCGGTAAACTTTCCAGAAGTATATTGTGCTTTTACACCTGTATTAAAGAACGGCCCATAAGAAAATGCATAAGACATACTATAGTTTTTATTTCCTATCGCATCTAAAACCTCATATCCTATATGTGTTCCAAAACTACCTGCCACAACTTTAAATTCTTCTGTTATCTGATAAGTGAAAAACAATTGTTTAATTAAAAATTTTGCATCAATATCTTTATCTGTTGTTTCATTATATGAAAACTCTCCGGCTCTTTTTCCGAAACCTAAGTCTACAAAAACAGAGGCTTTCCCGAACGTGTGCCCTGCCTGAATGGAAGCCATTCCTAATTCGAATGAATCTTGTGAGTTGGTAAAGCTCGTTAATCCATTCATTTGTTTTGAAAAATCATACTTATAGTAAGCGTCTGCCGATCCTCCCCAAGTAGTTGCTGGTGAAACTGAAGCATCAGTATCATCTTGGGCAAAAGCAAAAGAACTCGTTAACATCGCGGCTAAAATGTGTACTACTTTTTTCATGTTTTAATTGGTTTTTAGTTATTAATTGATTCTGGTTAGTTAATCTTTATATATAGCTATTCAATAGTATAAGTCAATTCTAAAACCTTTTATTCGCCTCTCAAACATCCTCATTTTCATTAGCGAATTTATTAACTTTTGTATGAGTAAAAGAATTGAAATTCATTTTTTTGATGAATTAAGAGAAGAATTACGGATTACAAAAATTAGAATAACAATAATCGTGATTTGGCATTTATACCGATTTGTTTTTGAAAATTTGACAATCATTTTTAACGAAACAAACACAAAAACAAAGGGCAAACACAAAAACACACACCAAAAAACCAACCAAAAACACAATAAAAAAATAAAAAACAAAAAACACCCCATAAAAAAATAGGGGTAACTATTAATATTTAAAAAACAAAAACAAAATCAGGCATTATAACCAAAATCAAAAAAGCAAAAAAGTAATCCGTCTAAATTCTTACAAAAATAAATAACTTTAAAAACAAAAAGAACAGTAAATCCTCAATGTTATTTCATAGCTGAAAACATAAAAAAGCCTGCTCAAAACTGAACAGGCTTTCCCTAAAAAACAAATTATTGACGCTAGTCCTGCGTATTGTACTTTCTTAAAAACTCACGGACTTTAATTCCAGATTCTTTTAAATCTTCTTCTTTCCATTTTCCTTCTGATGTAGCCGACTTTTTTAGAATAGAGCAAGTTTCGTCTTTATCAGAAACAGACCAGGTAATCCAGCTCAATTTTCGAGCTTCCATCCAATCGATATATTCCTGCCAGGCTTTTATATCTAAAGGCCCATCACCGGAAGCTTCCATTCCGGCAGATTCCGAAACAAAAATGGGCAAACCGCTTTTTATAGCCTCATCTGTTCTGTCTCTTAATTCTTTGCCATGTGTCGCTGCATAAAAATGCATGGTATACATAATATTATCAAATCCTTTTATAGGATCCGCAGCCGGAAGATCGACATCCTGATCCCAATGTGGAGAACCCACCAAAATAATATTGTCCGGATCATTTTCGCGGATTACCTTAATTACTTCTTCGGAGTACGCTTTTACCTCGGACCACGTTTCATAATCTGGCTCATTGAAGATCTCATAGATAATGTTGGGGTATTTAGCATACTTTTTAGAAACCTCAGCAAAAAACTCTTTAGCTTCTTTTAGATTAATATTATGGCTGTGCCAATCAATAATTACATAGATATCAGATTTTATAGCCCCGTTGACAACTGCTTCTATTTTTTGTTTAGAAAATCCAGGATTCTTTATATACGACCATTCTCCAAGTTCGATTCCCATTGCGGCACGAACAACATTGCAATTAAAATCAGTTTTTAACCAACTTACTGCTTTTTCGTTATAAAATCTGGGCCACATACTATGCCAGCCAAAACTCATACCGCGCAAAACAATTGGATTATTATTTTTATCGACCAATTGGGTCCCGAGAACACTGAGCTGACCGTGATTTTTGACAAATTGTGCATTCGATATTGAAAAGACTAATAATAAGGAAAGCACAAAAAAATTAGTTTTCGTTTTCATCATCTATTAGAATTAAGGAATTAATCGTAATGTAATTACATCATGAGGAGCAATATCCGCAGTAAAATTCTTTTTTGTAGTTCCGATTTCTTTATTTTTCCAAAGATCTTTTAATTTATAAACTGTTTTACTAAAATTAGCTTCATAACCAAAATCAACATCTTTGATGGTCTGTTTTTTCCAATCGAAATTGACTTTTTTAGCTACTTCACTTCTATTCAAAAAAGTAACAGCCCAATTTCCGTCTGATAAAGGCTTGACCCAGACTTCCAGACCATCTTCGGCAGAATATTTAAAACCCTGAATCCCTAATTTATCCTGATCAACAGCGATTAATTCTTTATTGGTTAAAATTGCCAGTGTTTCTTTAGACATTTTTCTGAAATCATTTCCGGCAACAAGCGGCGATGCCATCATGCACCACATTGCAAAATGAGATTTATCCTCTGTATCATTCATTTCATTCCCTACTTCCATCATATCAAAATCATTCCAATGATCGGGTCCTGAATATTTACGAATGTCTTTTCTCATTTCTACAATTTTCATGAATCCCCAGGACGACCAATTTCCTTCTTCGTGTTTGAATTCACAATCAAAACAAGGGTAAATATCTCCTGAAATTCTCCACAAATTCCCAACCGGTTTTCCCCATTCCCAAGGCTGATTATCACCCCATTCGCACAGACTAAAAACAATAGGTCTTCCGGCGGTTTTAAGTGCGTTGCTCATTGTTGTATAGGCTTCTTTAGCAGTAATCCCCTGTGTATTACACCAGTCATATTTTAGAAAGTCTATGCCCAGTTTTGCATAAAAACGGGCATCCTGGTATTCGTAACCACGGGTTCCGGGATAACCGGCACAAGTTTGGGTTCCGGCACAATTGTACAGTCCAAATTTTAAACCTTTGCTATGGACATAATCAATTACAGCTTTCATTCCGCCGGGAAATTTTACAGGATCAGGAATCAGATCCCCGTTTGCATCACGTTCTCTTGTCATCCAGCCGTCATCGAGTACTATATAATTATAACCTGCTGCGGCCATTCCGGATGAAACCATAATATCTGCGGTTTCTTTTACTAGTTTTTCATCGATACTTGTTCCAAAAGTATTCCAGGAATTCCAGCCCATTGGAGGCGTCATTGCCAGACCTTCGAATTTTCCTGCTAACTGGGTATGTGTATTTCCCTGACTAAATACTAAACTTGATACGCTCAAAGCGAATACTAAAATGATTTTTTTCATTATTAAAAATTCAAATTAATTAAATTAAAAAAAGCATTCCCTAATTGAGTAGATTAGGGAACGCTTCAAACAAAACTCAAACCAAAGAGATTACTTTTAGGCCTACTTTAGAATGAAACCAATATTGTCTAAGTAATAAGTTGATTTATTACCTGTAAAATCTTTTAAAACGATATCCTGTAAACTTGACACGGCAAAAGGCCAGGAACTCCATGGTAAATTGTATTCTTTCCATTCTGTCGTTACATCAATCACTTTAGCATCGGGATCAGTCCAGTGTCCGTTAAGGATAATAGCTACTTTGCCCGCTTTTTCACCTTTAATAGACAATCTTATTCCGCTATAATTCGCCATATCCAAAGTTCCCCAATCTTTATTTCTAAATCGGTTACCACCCCATCCGTCATTTATCGATTTCACCATTACTTTTCCTTGCACAGCACCGGAACTTTCTAACGAAACTTTGTCATCACCGCCGTCATAAAACCAGTCATTGTACCAAACATCATCAAATAACGCCGTACCAACTGCTTCTTTTGAAGTAGCAGATCCGGAAATATTGGTCACTGTAACATATTTATTTGCAGCATTAGCCGGCATCTTAAACGTCAATTCTGTCAAACTTGAAGAAATTACAGGTACATCTACAGTTCCTACTTTTACAACAGGCTTTAAAAAATAATCTCCATAAACTGTCACTATATCCCCTTCCGCTGCATTAATCGGATTATAACTTCCAAATTTTGGTGTTGGCGGCGCAATTTCAAAATCATAGAGTATTGTTCCGAATTTGGTCACCACTTTTAACTTATTACTTGAATTTGCATAAGGTGTTTTTTCGTCGATTAAAACAAAAATTGCAGTATCAGTAACTAATACAGGATTGAAATAGGTATCAAAATCATTAAAATAAATTTTTGAAACCGTTGCAAGTCCCGTACCTCTAATAATATAATAATTTTTAGGATCACCAACTGTAACGGGAACCAAATCTCCTTCTTCAGATAAGGCTACACTGGTGATTGAAGGATTGCCGGATCCGCCATTAGCCGAGTCGTCGTTGTTACAGGAAGAAATTCCCCCCAACAGTACAAATGCCATTGCAAAAAAAGAGAGCAGGTATTGTATTTTTATATTTTTCATAATAGTCAAAATTTAATAATTATTTAAAAGTATAAGGAACTGGCGGCTGTAATAGCTTCGGATTTTTTGCCACCTCATTATCCGGATAATCCATATAGAAATCATTTGCCGCATGATCTTCACTATATCTAGGCGTAAAATGAAGTTCAGCATATCTGTCTCCTCTATTTTGCGCAGACATAATCGCAATCGCTTTTGTTTTATCGATACGCCCTAAATCGAACCAGTAATCTCCCTCAAAACACAATTCTTTTCTTCTTTCTAAAAAGATCTCGTCAAAAGTTACTGTGGTCAAACCAACCAAACCAGCTCTTTTTCTAACTGCATTTATCGAATTTAAAGCAGCTGCATCAGAAGTACTTGTTCCTCCCGCCAAAACAGCTTCGGCGTGAATTAATAATAATTCGGCATAACGCATTACATAAGAATTATTGTCCATCATTGACCAACCATCAATCTGACCGGTAGCATTTCCATTAACAACTCCAATACAATATTTTTTAATCGCTCCTCCGGATGCCTGAGCAAGATCTTTACCTGTAGGAACAGTAAAACCAATTCCTTGTGTTGTTTTCATATTTGGATATGTAGCTCCGGGAACCATCACCGTTTCATGTTTTCTTAGATCTCCGTCCTCATACAAAGAAAGAAGTACATCCTGACTCGGACCAAAAACTCCCGCATAAGCTGCATTTGAAGTTGATAATGTTCCGTCCTGAAAACCAAACTGCGTATTGCAATTGTTTCCGGACCCGTAATTACCATCTGTTTTCCATTGAAGCGCAAAAATAGATTCTTCGTTATTATTGTTTGGATACGTAAACAAATCAGCAAAGCTTTTTCCAGGTAACTGGTCTCCACCTAATAATTTAAATTCACCACTATTGATCACATTTTCGGCCATTGCTCTGGCATTTACATAATCCTTTTGATACAAATAAACTTTTGCCAGCATTGCTCTTGCTGAACCTTTAGATACATGTCCGTTATTGGCATAATTAGACCCTCTGTTTTTATCCACTAACAAGTCAATCGCTTTCAGATAATCCATGACAATTAATTTATAAACGTCAGCAACAGTATTGGTATTGATATAAGGATTACTTGTATAATCCAGCGGGTTTTCGATAATTGGCACCGGCCCCCAAAGTCTCACTAAATCAAAGTATGAAGTAGCCCTTAAAAAATAAGCCTCTCCAATTGTGTTATCCAAAACATTTTTCGAAACATCCGGACCTACTCTGGATGTCAGGAAATTAATAATCATATTAGACTGCTGTACATTTGCCCATAACGAAGACCAGCCGTTTACCAATTCAGGATCACTACCATTTATAGAGAAAGTTCTCAATCCGCTTACATCACCAGATCCTGAATACATATTTCCGGAACCTACTTCGAGTGCCCACCAAAATTTATTATACATCTGAAACCAGGTTCTGCTATACATACCATTTGTAGCAGATGCCACCTGATCATTTGTACTGTAATACGAATCTAAACTAATTCCGTCCTCAGAAGGCCTGTCAGTAAAATCATCCTGACATGATCCAAAAGTCAAAAATGCTGCTGCTACAAGTAGCACACTATATCTATTTAAAAAAGATCTCTTTTTCATTTTGTTTTAATTTTTAAAATTCTACGTTAAGTCCAAATAAAAATGTTCTCGCTACCGGATATCTTCCGTTGTCAATTCCTGATAAAAGCACATTTTGATTAAATGAACCTATCTCAGGATCATAACCGGAATAATTTGTAAACGTGTATAAGTTTTGCGCCGTTCCGTACAATCTTAATCTTGATATTTTATATTTTGAAATAATATCCTGCGGCAATGAATACCCGATAGTAATATTCTGAATTCTTAAATAAGACCCATCCTCTACGTAACGATCTGAAATAAGCAAATTATTATTGGCAGAATCTGCAATTGGTCTTGGGTTATTACTTCCCGTATTGGTTGGCGAATAATAATCCATAGCCTGCACTAATTGATTATCGTATAAAGAGGCATTTGTTGTCCCTCCCCTTCTTGTTAAGTTCATTACATCATTTCCGTATGATCCCTGCAAGAATACAGAGCAGTCTATATTTTTGTACTTAAAGTTATTAGTAAAACCAAAAGTGAATTTTGGATGCGGATTCCCGATAAAAGTTTTATCACTTGCATCTATTTTACCATCTTTATTGACATCAACATATTTTACGTCTCCCAAAGCGGTTTGACCCGCACCAGTTCCTACCGTCTGACCAAACTGAATTGGGGCACTATTCAGCGTTGCCTGATCTTTAAACAATCCGTCTGTTTTATATCCGTAGAACAAACCAATAGGATTTCCAACTGTAGTATTAGTAACCACAACCGGCTGATATCCGTTTGTATTTACTTCCTGAGTCAAGACAATTCCGTTAGCAATTTCGTCCAGATTATTTTTGTATTGTGATATCACCAATGAAGTATCCCAATTAAAGTTTCCTGTTGATCTCATGTCATAACCCAGAGTCAGATCAAATCCTTTGTTACTCATTGTACCTAAATTAGAATATGGAGCCGAAATTCCTCCATATTGTCCTCCGCCTCCTGTTAAATAAAGCGGCAATGGCACCTGAAACAAAAATCCTTTAGATTTTTTGTCATACACATCAAAGCTCGCAGAAAGCTTATTGTTCAGCATGGTAAAATCGATACCAAAATTGGTTTGATTTAATGACTCCCAAACTAAATCAGGATTAGGATAATTTGAGGGTAAAAACCCGCTTCCTAAACCAGAATTCTGAGCTCCCAACATGGCAGAATAACTGTTGTTAGGGATTTGCTGGTTTCCTGTTTCACCATAACCTGCCCTGAATTTAATATTGTCAACATATTTACGGGTTCCTTCCATAAAAGACTCGTTTGACAATTTCCAGGAACCTGATATCGCATTAAAAACTCCTTTTTGATTCTTGGTTGTAGGATCAAATTTAGACGAAACGTCTTGTCTGATAGAAGCCGTAAGACTGTACTTATCGTTGAAATCATAAATAATACGGGCAAAAAGAGAAGCCAGTGAAGCGCTGCCTTTGTACTGTGTAATGGTATTATTATCAACATCAGCCAGATTAATCGTATGAATAGTGTTTGTTTTAAAACCTTGTGCTGATGCTACTAATCCTTCCCAATGGGAATCATTTGCTTCCTGACCTGCCAAAAGGGTAATTTTATGCTTACCAAAAGTTCTATCGTAAGTCAGTAAATTTTTGATATTTGTAGAATACCAGTTTTGTCTTCTCACATCAAGATCAGCCAATAAATTTACCTGACTTCCCCATGCATAAGACGGTCTGAAATCATCATTTTCTGAAAACTCAGTATTTGCAGCAATTTCGATACGGTATTTTAATCCTTTAAAAAGATCTGCTTCCGCATAAATATTTCCCAGGAAATTTTTTCTGACTAATTTGTTTTCTCTAGTCAAAGCTTCCGCAACCGGGTTATAATAGGTCACACTTTGTTCAGATGAAGGAGGTCCTGCAAATGAACCGTCAACATTTCTAACAGGAATATCAGGAGATTGCAGTAAAGTATTCGAAATCAATCCTGAATAACTTTGGTTTACCGTAATTTTTTCATTCGTAATACCTCCGGTAAGATTTCCACCAACTCTCAACCATGGTTTAATTTTTGAATCTAAATTCAAACGTACCGTATATCTTTTTAGTCCTGAATTGATAATCGTTCCCTGATTGTCTAAATAACTTCCTGATAAATAGTAACTGGTTCCGTCCTTAGCACCGGAAAAAGATAATTGGTGACTTTGAGAAACCGCAGTTCTGTAAACTTCATCCTGCCAGTTGGTACCAGCACCTAATAATTCAGGATGTGAAAATTCCTGACGTGTCTGAAATCCCCATAATTTAGCCAAATCTGTTTTGAGTGTTGCATATTGAGACAAATTCAAAACATCCAGTTTATTGGTAACAGAACTAATAGAAGTATAGTTCTCATAAGAAACTCTTCCGCCCCCTTTTCTACCGGATTTAGTTGTAATGATGATAACCCCGTTTGCTCCTCTTGAACCGTAAATAGCAGTTGCGGAAGCGTCTTTCAAAATATCCATCGATTCAATGTCACTTGGATTGATCATCGACAACGGACTCATAGCTGTGTTCCCGCTTCCTCCTGAAGAAGAAAACCCGTCTTTACCCGCCAAAGTCTGCCCGCTTGTCGATTTTCCTGTAGCATCTCCGGATATTGGCACACCATCAATAACATACAAAGGCTCGTTTGTTCCTGTAATAGAAGTAGTTCCCCTAATCCTCACCGAAGCTGCACCTCCCGGCTGCCCTGAATTGTTTGTTACAGAAACCCCAGCGGCCTTACCCTGAAGCATCTGATCTATAGAAACTTGTTTTATATTCTCTAAATCCTTTGCTTTTACCGAAGATATTGCACCATTTACGTCTTTCTTTTTCTGAGTTCCGTAACCAATTACAACAACTTCTCTCAAATCTTCAGAACTTGATACCAGAGAAATATTAATTTTTGTTCTTCCTCCTACGGCTATCTTCTGAGAATCAAATCCAATAAACGAAACCAGCAATGTTCCATTTGCAGGAACATCAATAGTATATTTACCATCAAAATCAGTAGAAGTTGTCGTTTTAGATCCAACAATCGCAATATTGGCTCCCGGAATGGTCATTCCCTTATTATCAGATACCGTTCCTGTTACTTTTACCTGAGCCGTAATAAAATTACTCGTCAGTAACAAAAATAAAATCAAAGGAACCGCTCTGTGGTTAACGTTCCAATGAATGAAGTTAGTCATTAGTCTTTTCATAATAAATGTTTGGTTAGTTTAAATTTGTTATCCTAATTCAAGTTACAAATAGCTACTATTTTATTTCTTAAATTATTTAACAAATCTATAACACAACAAAACATTAAATCAATAGTATTATATCATTTAATGATAATATTTTTACTATATCCTTTTAAAAAAACATATTCTAAAATAAAAGCGATAAAAAATTACATTATTCACAATTCAAACCCCTTAAAACACCGTAGACAATAAATAAAAATTAACGAATCAGCCAAAAAGCAAACGATTTCGTTAAAAATAATATTTGTTTGTGCAAAAAAAGTATCACTATAAAATACGCTTTAATCCAGAAAAATCTTCTCTATACTGGCTTGGCGTACAGTTTTTAATTGCTTTAAAACTACGGTTGAAGTTCGCTATATTATTAAATCCGGATTTAAAAGCAACCTCAGAAACACTCATATCTTTTTCTACAAGCCAACGAGCGGCATAGCCAATTCGGATATCATTTATATAATTGACAAAAGTTTTCCCGGTACGTTTTTTAATAAAGCGATTGAATGAAATTATAGACATGCTGGCAACACCGGCAACATCTTCTAAAGTGATCTTCTCTGCAAAATGTTTCTGCACATATTCGTAAACCAATTTCATTTTATCATAATCATCAAACGTATCATAATCTACTGTATAAGTAGAAAGCAAACGCTGATTTCTGGAATTGGCCAAATCATACAATAGCGAAGTAATCTCCAGAAAATAGTCCATACCATCTAGTTTAGAAAGCCTTACTAATCTTGGAGTCAATTCTTCGGCTACTTTTTTCGAAAATAAAATACCGTGAATCGAACGATTGAACATATCCCGAATCGGATTCATAATTCGCCTGGCAAGAAAAGATTCATGAAATAAATCGTTATGAAACTGAATGGTTATTTCGTGTATTTTTTTGCTGGTGCATTTATTCAGTTCCCAGCCGTGGTATAAATTAGGCCCAATCAAAACCAATTCGACACTGTCAATTTCTTCTATATTATCCCCAACAACCCGCTTTACTCCTTTCCCGTTTAATATAAAATTGATCTCAAATTCCGGATGATAATGCACCGGAAAATCAAAACTATCCTTTACTCTGTCGAAAACCAAAAAGCTATCGCCAGCAGACAGCGGAGCGATTTCTCTATAAAAATTTTTAGTACTGCCCATCTTTATAAACTATTTTTAAGAAGTAGATTGTTCTTTTTCTTTGCAATAATATGATATATAATTGATAAAATAATATTAATTACACGAGAAACATCCGATTATCTTTGAAAAATAAAATTATCAATTTTATAAAAAGACTATTAATAATAAACATTAATCATTTTTAATGTAATAACTTTTTATAGTTTTGATAGTTTTAGCACAAAAACAACACTGAATTTTCGATGACAAATTTGAACCTTTTTTGAGTACTATTACCATTTATAAATTTAAAGTCATTGCACTGAACAACAAGTACATTCATAATGAAAAAACACATAATAACACTAATAACAGTCGTATTTATAGGAACTTCCTGTTCTGCAAACCCCATTATAACTAATACTAATTTGTCACTTTCAGATAAAAAAGCTACACCTGAAACCATCGCTTTATACCATAAACTGCATCAATTGACTCAAAAAGGGTACATGTTCGGACATCAGGATGATCTTGCTTACGGTGTAAAGTGGAAATACGAAGATGGCCGCAGCGATATCAAAGAAGTCGTTGGCGACTATCCTGCAGTTTACGGCTGGGACATTGCCGGTCTGGAAAAAGATGATGTGAATAATATTGATGGTGTTCCTTTTGAGAAAATGAAACAATACATTAAAGAAGCAAATGCAAGAGGCGGAATCTCAACAATAAGCTGGCATTTTGATAATCCTGCAACGGGAAAAAATGCCTGGGACAATACGCCAAACTCTCTAAAAACAGTTTTACCCGGCGGAGAAAATCATCAAAAATTTACAACTTGGTTAGACAAAGCTACTCATTTTTTTCTTTCGCTTAAAGATAAAAAAGGAAAAAACATTCCCATTCTTTTTAGACCTTATCACGAACTCACCGGTGGCTGGTTTTGGTGGGGAAAAGGAAATTGTACGCCTGAAGAATTTAAATCTTTATGGAAATTTACTTTTGACTATTTGCAGAAAAAAGGTGTCCATAATTTAATTTATATTTACAACACAAGCAGTTTCAGCTCTGAACAAGATTTCCTAACCAATTATCCCGGCGATCATTATGCTGATATTTTAAGTTTTGACGCTTATCAGAATAACGATGACAAACAAGGGGAAAAATTCATAGAAGAAGTTCAAAGTCAACTTAAAATTATAAATGAAATTGGTATAAAACAGCATAAATTAATTGCGATAGCCGAAGCAGGTTATGAAGCCATTCCGGATCCAAAATGGTGGACAGGAACTTTATCAAGAGCTATTGGCGACTATAAAATTTCCTATGTTTTATTATGGCGAAATCACGGCTGGCAGGAAAAAGAACAAAAAATGCATTATTATGCGCCCTATTCCGGTCAGATAAGCGAGAAAGATTTTATTGAATATTATAAGCTTGATAAAACCTTATTCGAAAAAGACATCAATAAAAAATGAATTAAAATTGAGAATTAAAAATTAAAAATCTGCTTAAATCTGTGTGCAAAAAAAACCAACACATAGAAACATAGATCTTTAAGTCTAAAAAAGAATACAAAAAGAAATATATTTCTTTCACATAGCTCACTATGTTTACTTAAATAAGTGAAACGTCTTTTTTAAGTTCAAGAAATCTATGTTTTTATGTGTTTAAATATCGCATTCAAAATAAAATTTGTTTTTATCCGCGTTTTTACGAAGTAAATCCGTTTTATCCGCGTCAAAAAAACTAACAAATAGAAAATTAAAATAATTAACCAAATCTAATTACAACCTTTAAAAAAAGCCTGATGCACGACAAAATTAGTTTAAAAGAAAAAATAGGTTACGGTCTTGGTGATGCCGCATCATCGATGTTCTGGAAAATTTTCAGCATGTACCTTCTCTTTTTCTACACCGACGTTTTCGGATTGGCACCTGCCGTAGTAGGAACCATGTTTTTGATTACCAGAATCTGGGATTCCTGCTTTGATCCGATTGTTGGAATTATAGCTGACCGGACAAAAAGCAAATGGGGAAAATTCAGGCCTTATTTATTATGGGTTGCCGTGCCTTTTGCCATGATTGGCGTATTGACTTTTTATACTCCTGATTTTGACGAAAAAGGAAAAATAATTTACGCTTACGTAACGTATTCTGCCATGATGATGATTTATTCTTTAATTAATGTGCCGTATGCATCACTGTTGGGCGTAATGTCATCTGACCGTAAAGAAAGAAATACTTTATCGTCTTACAGAATGGTTTTTGCCTTTGGAGGAAGTCTTCTGGCACTTTGGTTAATAGAACCTTTAGTAAACTACTTTGGTGGAAACTTAAATTCTAAAACGGGCTGGCTGGCAACAATTGCTGTTTTCGGAATCATTACAACTGTTTTTTTCTGGGCTTGTTTTTTCTTCACGAAAGAAAGGGTAAAACCAATTTCAGACGAACAAAACAATCTGAAAGAAGATCTGAAAGATTTACTAAAAAATAAACCGTGGTGGATTTTACTGGGAGCTGGAATTGGTGCTTTGGTATTCAACTCTATCCGTGATGGTGCCGCCGTTTATTATTTTAAATACTATGTCAGCAGCAGCGTAAACTTTGATTTTTCACTTTTCGGAACTGATTTTCACATGACACCCACTTCTATTTATTTGGTTTTAGGACAAGCTGCAAATATCATCGGAGTAATTATAGCAACGCCAATTGCCAATAAAATAGGCAAAAAGAAAACCTTTTTTGGTGCCATGTCATTGGCTGCAATGCTAAGTTTAGTTTTCTACTGCTTTGGGAAAGAAGATGTTTTTCTAATCATGAGTTTTCAGCTTTTAATCAGTATTTGTGCCGGCTGCATCTTCCCGCTAATCTGGTCTATGTATGCAGATAGTGCTGATTATTCAGAATGGAAACAAGGCCGCAGAGCGACAGGATTGGTTTTCTCCGCATCCTCAATGTCACAAAAATTCGGATGGACTATTGGCGGCGCCGGAGCGGGATGGCTTTTAGGCTATTATGGTTTTCAGGCCAATGTAGAGCAAACTGCCACGGCACAAAACGGAATACAATTGATGCTTAGTATTCTTCCTGCCATTGCAGCAATAATATCAGTTGCTTTTATAGCATTCTATCCATTATCCGAAGAAAAACTTCAGATAATAGAACAAGATTTAAACGAAAAACGAGACCATAAAAATTAAAAAAACAGATACAGAAATCTATTTATATGACAGCAATAGCCTCTTCAACTACATTTCAGGATAGAAAAGTAGCACTAGAAAACGAACATAAAATACTGATCGAGCAAAAGAATGCTCCACAGGACAATGCTGGAAACGGTATATACGAACGCTATAAAAACCCGGTTGTTACAGCAGCTCATGTACCATTGAACTGGCGTTTTGACCTCAACGAAAAAACGAATCCGTTTTTGCAGGAAAGAATCGGCATGAATGCTGCTTTTAATGCCGGCGCCATGAAATGGAACGGAAAATATCTGCTTGCTGTTCGTGTAGAAGGAATCGACAGAAAATCTTTTTTCGCTATAGCCGAAAGTCCAAACGGAGTCGATAATTTTAAGTTTTGGGAAAAACCATGCGTGATCCCACAAACCGAAGAACCGGATACCAATGTCTACGATATGCGCTTGGTTAATCATGAAGACGGATGGGTTTACGGTATTTTCTGTACCGAAAGAAAAGATCCTAAAGCTCCAAAAGGCGATACCAGTTCAGCTGTAGCCAATGCCGGAATTGTACGTTCGAAAGATTTGGTAAACTGGGAAAGATTGCCTGATTTAATCTCGAACACGGGGCAACAGCGCAATGTGGTTTTGCATCCCGAATTTGTAGACGGAAAATATGCCTTATACACACGTCCGCAAGATGGTTTTATCGATGTTGGAGCAGGTGGCGGAATTGGTCTGGGATATGTTGACGATATGACCAATCCGGTTGTAAAAGAGGAGAAAATCATTTTTGGAAAACAATATCACACGATTTACGAATTGAAGAATGGTCTTGGCCCTGCTCCTATTAAAACTGAAAAAGGCTGGCTGCATCTCGCACACGGAGTTCGCAATACCGCTGCAGGATTGCGTTACACGCTTTATATGTTCATGACCGATTTGAAAGATATTACCAAAGTAACACATGTTCCTGCCGGGCATTTTATGGGGCCTGAAGGAATTGAAAGAGTTGGTGATGTATCGAATGTTTTATTCTCTAACGGATGGATTGAAGATACTGACGGAACTGTTTATGTATACTATGCGTCCTCTGACACCAGAATGCATGTTGCGGTTTCATCTGTGGCAAAACTGGTGGACTATGTTACAAATGCGCCCGCAGATACTTTTATTTCTGCAGGTTCCGTAAAAACAATCATCAGTCAAATCGAAAAAAACAATACAATTTAATTTACCGTGTCAATACAACTAAAGCAACTTAAAACGGAACTATCAGCGGAACTTGATTCTATTTTAAAATATTGGTCAAAACATACTTTAGACAACGAAAATGGCGGTTTTATTGGACAGATTGATTGTAACGATCATATTATCGCCAATGCGGAAAAAGGCGCTGTTTTGAATGCGAGAATTTTATGGACTTTTTCATCAAGTTATAAAGTCACAAAAAAAGAAAGTCACAGAAAAATTGCCCAACGTGCTTTTGAGTTTCTTGCAGATCATTTTTATGACGCTGAATTTGGAGGTTTATTTTGGAGCATCAATGCTGATAAAACTCCAAAAGACACCAAAAATCAGATTTATGCTTTAGCTTTTGCGATCTACGGATTATCTGAATATTATGCTATTGCTAAAGATGAAAAAGCTTTAGAAATAGCCATAAATCTTTATCTAAAAATTCAGGAACACAGTTACGATCCTATAAACAAAGGCTATTTTGAAGCTTTTACACGAGATTGGCAGCCTATTGATGATTTGCGCCTGAGTGATAAAGATGCCAACGAAAAGAAAACGATGAACACGCATTTGCATATCCTTGAAGCATATGCAAATCTGCTCAAAGTCTGGAAGGACAAAAAACTGCAGAACGATATTACTGAATTATTAGAAACAATCGAAAAATATTTCATCAATACACAAACAGGACATTTACGCTTATTTTTTGATGAAAACTGGATCGAAAAACCAGATGTTATCTCTTACGGTCATGATATCGAAGCGGCATGGCTTTTATTGCAATGTGCTGAAATTTCAGAAAATCAAACCTTAATTGAAAATTATGCCCAATATGCTATTCAAATGGCCGAAGTTACCAAAGAAGGATTAGATACTGATGGTGGTTTATGGTACGAATTTGATACTAAAAAGAATGAGCTAGTGGCCGAAAAACATTGGTGGGTTCAGGCCGAGGCTTTAATTGGTTTTTATAATACCTACCAATTAACGGGTGATAAAAGCTATTTAGACATCGTTTATAAAAACTGGAAGTTCATAAAAAAACACATTCTGGACAAACAAAACGGTGAATGGTTTTGGGGAATTAATCGCGACTATTCCCTGATCGAAAAAGACAAGGCCGGTTTCTGGAAATGTCCTTACCACAATAGCCGCGCCTGTTTAGAATTGATTAACCGAATTAAAACATAAACCAAAATGAAAACTACGTTTCTCAAAATAGCATTTTTAAGCTTATCGATTTTGGCCATTTCAAGTTGTTCTTCAAACAACGAATCAGATCCTGAAATTATCGTTGAGCCGCCTGTTATAGTCCCAACAGATCCGTTGACTACGCAAAACGTGACCTCTTACATGGCCGATGCCAATGCTACCAAAGAAACCGCAGCTTTATTTTATAATTTAAAAAAACTGGCCAAAACTAAAGTCGCCATTGGTCAGCAAGATGCTTTTAATAGTTTTTATCAGGATAATGGCGGTGACTCTGATATCAAAAAAAACACGGGTTATGATCCTGCAATTTTAGGATCTGACTTTATGTTTATTACAGATAAAAACAATAACAATCAGGCAGATAATTGGTTTTATCAAGAAGAAAAAAAAATTATAAATGCTGCAAAAGCCGCTTACGCGAAAGGAATCATCAACACTTTTTGCTGGCATTTGAGAGAGCCTAATAAAGAAGATTCTTTTTATGCGGCGGATATGACTGCTGAACAGAAGGCAACCGCTTTTAAAAGTATTTTGCCTGGCGGAACCTATCACGAATGGTACAAGAAAAAATTAGATAAAATCGCCAGTGTGGTTCTGAATTTAAAAGGAGCAAATGGAGAACTGATTCCGATAATATTCAGGCCTTTTCATGAATTTGACGGAAGCTGGTTTTGGTGGGGCGCTAATTTTTGTACTCCTGATGACTATAAAACAGCTTATCAGTTTACGGTTGATTATCTAAAAAATACCAAAGGCGTTCATAACATTTTATATGCTTTTTCGCCTGACAACACCTATACTACAGAAACCAATTATTTGAGCCGATATCCCGGTGATCAATATGTTGATATTTTAGGAATGGATAATTACGGGGATTTTGACAATCAGGGTCAAACCGGGGCTGCTAAAGCCAATTCTAAATTAAAAATAATTGCCGATCTCGCTATAACCAAAGTAAAAATCGCTGCACTGACCGAAACCGGTTATCAGGTTACAAGCACAAAAACACCAATAACAGATTGGTTTTCGACTTATTTATATAGCGCTTTAACAGCAAATACTATTGAGGTGAGTTATGTGATGTTTTGGAACAACAACAAAGATGCTTATTTCGTGCCAAATGGGACTGTTTCGAATGCAAGTGACTTTAAAAATTTTAGTTCTAAAACAAAATCGGCATTAGTGAATTCTTTGCCTAAGATGTATGAATTACCGAAATGATTTTTTTGTTTCAAGTTTCAGGTTGAAACAAAAAAACGTCTAAAATAACGGATTGCCTAGCCCTGATAGAAGTGGAAATCCTTTATTTTTTTTCTTTAAAAAAATAAAGATTGAAACGGATAGCAGGAACCAGCTCCTAAAAAAATAAATAATGAAAAACAGATTTATTAAAACCCTTGGACTAGCTTTAATGTGCTCTACTATGGCTTGTCAGTCACAGGAAAGAATTACGGTCAAGGGAACGCAATTTTATAAAGGCGATAAACCGTACGCTTTTATTGGCACGAATTATTGGTACGGAAGTTTACTGGCTTCGAAAAAAGTGGGCGACAGAAAAAGATTGCTTCGCGAACTCGATCTGATGCAGAAAAATGGGATTGATAACCTACGAATTCTCGTTGGTGCAGATGGCGGAAAATACGATTTTACCGTTCGTACGGCATTGCAATACGAACAGGGAAAATACGATGAAGATTTGCTTGACGGACTGGACTTTTTGATCAACGAAATGGGCAAACGCAAAATGTATGCTGTTTTGTACCTGACCAACAACTGGGAATGGTCGGGCGGAATGTCGCAATATCTGGAGTGGAATGGAAAAGGTGCTATTCCGGTTCCGAATATCGCGCCCAATACCTGGCCGCAATTTATGTCGTATACGGAACAGTTTCATAGTTGTGAGCCGTGTATGAAGGGTTTAGAAAACCATGTGAAATTTATTATGGGAAGAACGAACCCATATTCTAAAAAGAAATATACCGAAGATAATACGATCATGTCCTGGCAAGTGGGGAATGAACCGCGAACTTTTACGCCTGAAAATGAAGCTAAATTTACATCCTGGTTAAACAATATTGTGAATTTGATTGACAGTTTAGATAAAAATCATTTGGTTTCTACCGGTTCTGAAGGAAAAAACAGCTCGAATGACAGCATGGAAATTTTTGAACGAACACACCAAAACCCAAATATCGATTATCTCACCATGCACATCTGGCCGAAGAACTGGAACTGGTTTAAAGCTGATAATGCAGCCGCAACTTTGCCAACAACACTGGAAAATGCCGGCAACTATATTGACAATCATATTAAGGTTGCCAATAATCTAAAGCGCCCCATTATTATTGAAGAATTTGGTTTGCCAAGAGAAAACGAAAATCTGGCCGCAGGATCTTCTGTTGCAAACAGAGATATTTTTTACAATTATATTTTTAGCAGAGTCGCTGAAAGCGTTAAAAATAATGGCCCGTTGCAAGGCGCTAATTTCTGGGGATTTGGCGGTGAAGGAAAAGCAATTACCAAAGACGGAAAATGGAATCCGGGAGATCCGTTAACAACTGATCCTCCGCAGGAACCACAAGGATTAAATTCTGTATTCTCTTCGGATAAATCGACTTTGGATATTGTGAAAAAGTACAATTTACAGTTGAAATAATTTAAAATAATAAACATGTGTATTTCAAACCCGACAGGTTTTTGAACCTGTCGGGTTTAAATATACAGAGTAAAAATCAGGATAATATTTTCTCGATTGCGTTCAATTCGTCTGAAGAAAATTCCAGATTTTGCAGGCATTCGATATTATTATTTAGCTGTCGTACAGAACTGGCACCAATTAAAACCGATGTAATTCGCTTGTCTTTTTGCAGCCACGCCAAAGCCATTTGAGCTAAAGACTGATTACGGTTTTGGGCAATTTCATTGAGCTGAACTAATTTCTGAATGCGTTCCTGAGTCACCTCATTTTCTTTTAAATGTCCGTTTGGGTTATGTGCTCTTGAGTTTTCCGGAATTCCGTTTAGGTATTTATCCGTCAAAAGTCCTTGTGCCAAAGGCGAAAAGGCAATACATCCTACCCCTTTTTCTTCCAGAACATCTAATAAACCGTTTTCTACCCAACGCTCCAGCATCGAATATTTAGCCTGATGAATCAAACACGGCGTTCCCAATTGTTTCAATACATCAACCGCAACACGGGTTTGTTCTGCTGAATAGTTACTGATTCCAACATACAACGCTTTTCCGGATCGTACTGCATAATCAAGTGCCATCATGGTTTCCTCAATTGGCGTTTCGGGATCAGGGCGATGCGAATAAAAAATATCTACATAATCTACTTTCATTCTTTTCAGACTCTGGTCTAAACTCGATAATAAATATTTTCTCGACCCCCAATCCCCATAAGGTCCGTCCCACATCGTGTAACCTGCTTTAGTCGAAATGATGATTTCATCGCGTAGATTTCCCTGAAAATTATGCCATAAAATTTTACCAAAATTAGTTTCAGCAGAACCCGGTACAGGTCCGTAGTTATTCGCCAAATCAAAATGGGTAATTCCTTTATCAAAAGCCTCTACAGCAATACTTTCAGCATTTTCAAAGTTATCTACCGATCCGAAATTGTGCCATAACCCTAAAGAGATTTCAGGTAGTAATAACCCGCTTTTTCCACATCTGTTATATTTCATTGTTCTAGTTTAAAGTTGGAAGTTTATAGTTTTTAAAGGTAAAAACAAACCTTATAACTTTAAAAGTAAATTTGCATTAAATTTGTGTAAATAATAAAATTATGGAAAATAATTGGCACAATTTAATTTCGATAAATCCTGACATCCGATTTGGGAAACCTGTTATTACCGGAACCCGAATTTGTATTTCAGATATTCTTTCATGGCTTGCTGCCGGTATGTCTTTCGATGAAATTATAGAAGATTTTCCTGAATTGAAAAGAGAACATATTCCTGCCGCTTTAGCTTTTGCAGCAAATAGAGAAAATATTACAAAAATAATTGCAGCATAATGAAATTACTTTTTGATGCAAATATTTCATGGAGATTAATTAAAGTTGTGGGAGATAATTTTTCAGATTCTTTACATACAAAAGATATAAGATAAATCAACCGGCTAAAGACATTGAAATCTGGCAATTTGCAAAACAAAATAACTTCACCATACTTACTCATGATGATGACTTTGAAAAATTATTACTTTTAAAAGGAGCTCCTCCAAAAGTAATAATTTTAAAAACTTTCAATAAAAATACGAAAGAAATTGCTGAGATTCTTATTTCAAAAAAAGAGACTATTGAATCATTTATAGTAAAAGATGAACTAATGATTTTAGAAATTTACTGATCATTTCATTGTTACACAATTGATCTTTTTTATTCTGTGTGGTTTCTCTAAAACTATAAATAATATGTTTTTTCTAGTCGTGCAAAGACACAACGTTTTATTGAATAGCCGCTAGCTTCAACCAGGAAAACTTAGATTTAAATAGAATAGGGCTTCGCCAAACTATATAACAGTTTTGGCTAAGCCCTATTGATGTGATTTATTTTCTCCCCCAGCTAAAGTTGGACGCTATTCAATGTTCATCTGAAATCAAAATTTGTGTCTTAATTCCTTAAAGCTATCGGGATTTTGTGAAATGTATATGATTAAATTTATCTTTTATTACGATAACCAAAAAAGTATTCTCTACAAATGAATCTTTTCTTTTAGTTCATCAATTTTTTCAGGGATATCGTGTATCTTTTTTAATTTGAAAGAAAGATAAATATAGAAAATACCCAGTGCTATAAAAGCAAAAGCAGTCCAGTACACTAATGAAAGGCCGGCAAAAAGTGGATTCCATAATAAGATCAATGAAAAAATTGTTCCAAGTATTCCTAAAAACAAAAGGTTTTTCCAATCCGGAACGGAATAACTCTTTAAATTAAAAGCGATAACAATAGCCATAACAGAGCGGAATAAAATAACAAAACCCACGTATAAAGGAAGTAATGCAATAGAGATTAACGGATTTGAAATCAATAATATCCCCACAATCAGGCCTATAATTCCTGAGGCTAATGTCCATCCCCAATTGTCTATTTTTTTTCTGTTCGAAAGCGCAAAAATAATATCAAAAATTCCGGTAGCGAGAAACGAAACACTAAACAAAAAGGCCAGTGTTACATAAGCAGCCAAAGGCGTTATAAAAGACCAGACTCCGATTCCAACAAAAAGTATCCCTACTAATAATGGAATGTACCAATAATCAATTGCTATTTTCACTTTTTTAAATAAAGAATTTTCCATAAAAATGTTTTAAAATCATGCCTACTCTATAAAGTTTTCAGCTTACCTTTAAAAATAACTTCTTCCAAAAAAAATCGATAAAGAACTCCGTTTTATTCGAAGTTATCCCAAAGATAACGATTAAAACAATATTCATAAACATTAACTTACAAAAAAACATCTTATAATTGGCTAAATGTTAGCTTTTAAAATTTTAAGATGCAATATGGCCCGGCTTTATTCATAGGTAAATATAAACAAAGAGGAAAAGGCTTTAGCCAAACTTAAATAGTTCGGATAAAGCCCTTTTCTATTACAATATTATTCCCCAACTGAAGCTAGGGGTTGTGCAAAAATAGAAATCGCCACGAATTCACGAAAAAATTGTTTAAAAATTCGTGAATTCGTGGCGAAAAAACTTTCCTATCAGGATTACTCGAGATTAAAAAACTTTGTGCCCTCGAGCCTTTGTGGCAACACTTTATTCTTTTATTTCAAAACCAGCATTCAAACCAGCATCAGAACTTCCTCCCACCATAATTTTAAAAGTTCCCGGTTCTATCAGATAGTTCCCTTCATTATCATAAAAGCCAAGTTCCTTATCTGTCAAAGTAAAACTTATTGTTTTGGTTTCCCCTTTTTTCAAAGTTATCAATTCAAAACCTTTTAGTTCTTTTATTGGTCGAATAACACTTGCATATTCATCGTGAATGTACAATTGCACCACTTCTTTTCCGTCGTAATTTCCTGAGTTGACAACTTCAACACTTACTTGAACATTTTCTCCTTTTGCAAAAGCAGGTTTATTAATTTTCAGGTTTTTATAATCAAACTTTGTATAACTCAAACCAAAACCAAACGGAAACTGAGGCGTTTTCTCCACATCTGTATAATGAGACCAAAAAACGTTTTTATCACTATCTATTGGTCTTCCTGTACTGTATTTGTTATAATAAATCGGAACCTGACCTACATTTCTAGGGAAAGACATTGGCAATTTCCCACTTGGATTGTAATCGCCATACAAAACCTGCGCCACAGCATTTCCGGTTTGAGTTCCCAGATGCCAGGCTTCAACAATTGCCGGAACATGTTCTGCAGCCCACGGAATACTTAATGGACGGCCGTTATTTAAAACCAGAACAATATTTGGATTCACTTTATAAATTTCTTCTAACAATTCTTGTTGTAATCCAGGTAAATTAAGATCTGTTCTACTACGCCCTTCCCTGCTCTGAAAACCGTGCTCTCCTAAAACCATCACAACGACATCTGCATTTTTCGCGGCTGTTTTTGCAGCTTCAAATCCGCTTTTATCAGTGGTATTAAAAACAACCTCATCTAAAAATGATATTTTCCCAACCGTCAGATCGGCACCTTTTTCAAATGTCAGCTGATTGTCTTTGTATTGCTGCATTCCTTCTAAAACCGAAACCGCTGTATTATTATCAGATGCTATTCTCCAACTTCCCAGAGGGCTGTTTTTATCATTTGCCAAAGCACCGATCAAAGCAATTTTTTGTCCTGATTTCTTTAGTGGAAGCAAATTCTTTTCATTTTTCAACAAAACAATAGACTTTTTTGCCATATCCAGCACACCGTCATTATTCGCTTTACTGCCAATAACCGCTTTCTCCCTTTTTTCGTCGCAATATTTGTACGGATCATCAAACAATCCCAATTCAAACTTCACGCGCAAGATTCGGCGAACGGCATCATCAACCAGCGCTTCTTTTACTTTTCCTTCTTTCACTAAACCAACGAGTTTTGCCACATACAAATACGATTCCATGTCCATATCAGAACCCGCAATTACGGCTTTTGCAGTTGCATCAGCTTCGTCTTTTGCATAACCGTGCGCAATCATTTCGCGAATCGAAGCATAATCTGAAATCACAAAACCATCAAACTTCCATTTTCCTTTCAGGATATCCCTTTGCAGGAAAACACTCCCAGTCGCAGGAACGCCGTTCAAAGTATTAAATGAATTCATAAACGTACGCACTCCGGCATCGACAGTTGCCTTAAAAGGAGGCAAAACAGAATTGTATAATTTAGAATTACTGATGTCTACAATATTATATTCCAAACCAGCTTCTACATATCCATAAGCCGCAAAATGTTTCGCGCAAGCTGCAATCGTATTTACTTTCGCTAAATCAGCTATGGTTTCTCCCTGAAAACCGTGCACTCTGGCAATCGCAATTTTACTTCCCAAATATGGATCTTCTCCCGCGCCTTCCATCACACGTCCCCAGCGCGCATCATTTGCGACATCGACATTTGGACCAAAAGTCCAGTTGATTCCGGATGCCGAAGCCTCATCTGCCGCAATCGCCGCCGATTTCTTAATGGCCTCCAGATCCCAACTTGCCGCTTCTGCCAGCGGAATCGGACTCAAGGTTTTATACCCGTGAATGACATCAAAACCAATAATCAATGGAATTCCCAATCGGGTTTCTTCCACCGCAATTTTCTGCACCGCACGCACTTCCTTTACACCACGAACCGTAAGCATCGAGCCTACCCATCCTTTTCGCAGATGTTCGTATTTTAGTTCAGCAGTTCCGCCTTTAGGAGCCGGTCCCGTTACATCCCAAAATCCGTTGTATTGGTTCATTTGCCCCACTTTTTCTTCTAAAGTCATCAACGGCAAAAGCAAATCGATACGTTGCTCAATGGTTTTATTTTTATCCAGATAGGGCTTTTTTTGTGCATTCATATTTCCAACAGTAAACAGGGCAAAAACCCCGATAGTTATTATTTTATTTTTCATTGGTTTTAGGATTGCCACGAAGGCACTAGGACACAAAGTTTATTCTTTACTATCAATGTTTTTAAAGCTTTGCGACTTTGCGTCTTTGCGAGATTGTAATATTCAAAATATTATTTATTAATTCACTTTGGCGATTTACTTTGCGGGACTTCGACTTCGCTCAGTCTGACATAAAATGAGATAAAAAAACCAGCGTCAATCTGTTTAATCCGTAAAATCCGTGGGCAAAAATCTAAAATCTAAAATTCTTCCGTAAAACAAGAAGCAGGCAAATTCGCTTTATTAAACAAATCTGATTGTATCGTATTTCCCCAGGCAAATCTCACTTTTGCAGGATCTGAAACTTTTTTACTCACCAATATCACCTGATTATTTTTTATCGAGGCTTCTGCAGAATAGAATATTCCATCGGCTCCAGCCAATTCAAATTGATTTGATGTTTTGTTTTTAAAATACAAACCGTCGGCATAATCAAAAGAAATAATGGCTTTGTTTTTTTCGACTTTAAAATCTTTAAAAAGTGGTCCGTTTACTATAGTATTATTCATTTTGTACACATCGGCAAGAGTCAAATTTGCCAAACGAATCCCAACATCTTTTTTATTCTTAGGATGAATATCAATCGTGTCTGAAATATCACTTGTTACCACCATTCCGGTTTTTGGAACTTCTTTCAGGATTTTTCTTTGTGAATTTCTAACCGTAACATTTGAGAAATTGTTACTGCCCGTTTTATAAGGTGCAATCTGAACGAAGTAAAACGGAAATTCATCTTGCCACGCTTTTCTCCATGACGTAATCAAAGCAGATAAGGTTTTATCATAAACCAATGATCCCACATTCGATTCGCCCTGATACCAGAGCGTTCCGGCAATTTTAAAACCTGTAAAAGGATAAATCATCGCATTATAAGCACGCCCGGGCTGGCGCGGACCGTATTCTTGTTCGTTTAGTTTTTTGGCATTTTCAAGTAACACAGGATCGTTCTGAACTACTTCTTCCGGCATCCAGATTTCAGCAGGCGTTCCGCCCCAGTTCGAAGAAATCAATCCAATAGGAATATCTTTTAGATCTTCTTGCAGGCGTTTGGCAAAAAAGTAACCAATTGCGCTGAAGTTTTTCATGGTTTCCGGAGTCGATTCGACCCAGTTTCCCAACAGATTATTTTGAGGTGATGTAGCAGTTAATTTTGGAACCGTAAAAAAACGAATATTCGGATTTGTGGCCATTTTCATTTCTTCTTCGCCATTGTCAATCCCCCAGCTTACCGACATTTCCATGTTCGATTGTCCGGAACAAAGCCAGACTTCGCCAATCAGAATGTTCTTCAATACAACTTCGTTATATCCTTTTAGAGAAATGGTATAAGGTCCGCCGGCTTGAGGCGTTTTGATATGCAGTTCCCATTGTGCCTGATTATTCGCTACCACTTTATATTCCTGATTGTTCCAGCCCGAAACCAATCTGATTTCTTCTTTAGGATTTGCCCAGCCCCAAATTTTCACTTCAGCATTGCGCTGTAAAACCATATTATCACCAAAAATATTCGGTAGTGTAACGTTTGCCATCATAGTACTGGAAATCAACAGAAAGAAAGCAAACTTAAATATATTATTTTTCATTTAGCAACTTTTTTAAAAACGGACCATATTCATTGGCCAAAACTTTATGATCAGACACATCAGGATGCCCTGAACAGCCTTTTGGCGTCATAGGTTTAAATTTGAAAATAACAATCGGCTTATGGGTTTTATCAGTTGCAAAAGCCGCTTTTACTTGATTCAGGCACTCTTCAAAAACAATCGCATTTTTTCCATTAATCATCGGACTATTGGTAATGACAATTTGCGCATTTGGATTGTGTTTGTACAACATTTTGATAAAGCTGATGTAATTCGAAACATACTTGTCCGCATTAAAAAGCAAACGTTCTTTTTTGCCATCTCCGCCGGAAAAATCATTGGTTCCTAATGCAATGCTGATAATATCAGGCTGAAAAGCAAAATCATATTTAGGTTTAGAATTGTCTTTCGTTAAATATAAATTCTCATATACATCCGGCATAATTGCTTCGTCTTTATTCTCGTCGTTCCAGTTGCGATACATTCCGATTCCGGAAACCGAACTCATCAGATAATCAACGCCAATTGTTCTCGAAAGTACTGGTCCGTAGGCATAATATCCATTATGGTGATCAAAATATTCTCCTTTATCACAAGGAACATCTGACGGATCGCTTGCTGCGCCACAGGTAATAGAATCTCCAATAAATTCAATTTTCTTTTTCTTTTTGGCATTAATCGAAGTCAGTTTTGCAGTTGTTCCTGCAAATAAAATTCCACCGCTGTGTGCTTCTGTAGTTTTATAAACCTCCAGAGTATGAACCTTTTTATTTGAAGTAATTTTTATTGGAAAAGATTGTACTGCACCTTTTTCAATTTTTAACTTCCCTATATATTTCCCGTCTAAAACCAAAGAAACATAATTATGATGTTCCCAGGAATCAACACTTTGCAATGAAATCGAACATTCATTTCCTGTAAAATTAAAAGCCACAGAAGAAGCCGTTCCGATTAAAACAATCTTATTATCCGAAAGTTTCTCAACTCTGCCTTCATATAGAAAAGTATTTGTTTGTGCAGTCGAAACAATTGAAATCAGCAAAAAAGAAATTAAAAACGTTATTTTTTTGAGAAACATAATTTATTTGTTAAAATATAAATACGATTCACAAATATATCTGAAATAAAGTAGTGGGAAAGATACTAAAACATCAAAAAGTAATAAAAAAACACCAAAATAAAAAGACGTATCTTACGTTCTTATTACCCATCCATACGTGTTTTGCATAACATAACTTTGATATTCAAAAGCTACCGCCTATTTTTATAAATGAAATCTACAATTAATTCTCATAAATGAAATCAACCCTTTATATAGCATTTGCAAGCATTATTTTATGTTCTTCTTTTACTTTAAAAAAAGAATACAAATCTATTAATGCTCCAATCGAAAAGATACAAACTACCATAGATCGTGATTCTATCATTTCTTATTCTAAACAATATTTAGGAACTCCTTATTTATACGCAGGAAACAACCCAAAAAAAGGTTTTGACTGTTCAGGTTTTGTCAATTACATTTTTCAGCATTTTGACGTTACTGTACCGAGAAGTTCAAGTGGTTATAAAAACCTGGGAACGGCAAAAAAAGCCGAAGATTTTAAGGTTGGCGATGTTTTAGTTTTTTACGGCTACAGGAACAAAACTATTGTGGGACATGTCGGAATTATCTGCGAGGCCAATGGCATGCACTCAAAATTTATTCACGCCTCTTCGGGAAAAGCCGGCAGTGTAACGATTAGTGATTTAGATTCTGAACATTATAGCAAACGCTTTTATAAATGCGTTGATGTATTGAAATAAAAGTTTTTTCGCCGCGAATTACAATGAATTATCATTTTTTTCACGCAGATTTAAAAAGATTTTAGCAGATTTAATTGATTTATTGTATAACTTCCAAATAATCCAATTAAATCTGCTTTAATCTGCGTGAAAACAACTGTAGTTATTAGCAAACTTTTTCTATTCTTCCGTTAACAGTTTTATCAAACTTTCATCTCTTTTGTAAACGTCTTTGTAAAAATTCAGATTTCCATCTCTGTCTACCCAAGCTGTGAAATATCCAATATAAACAGGTATTTTCTTTTTTAGCGTGTACCAGCTTTCTTTTCCGGCATGCATCAATTTATCAATTCTTTCCGGAGTCATGCTTGGATCTTGTTTTAAAAGTTCGATGGCTAATTCTCTTGGTTTGCCTACACGAACGCAACCGTGGCTGAAAGCCCTGTTTTCTCTTTCGAACAAACTTTTTGCCGGCGTGTCATGTAAATAGATATTATTTGAATTTGGAAATAAAAACTTCACCAGACCAAGCGAGTTATTTTTTCCGGGTAACTGACGAACTGCTCCATTGTTCCATTCCAGATTTTTCTGAGCTAAATAATTCTTGTTTTTCGCCATTCCGGGTTTTATTTCACTTTTTATGATGCTTGGAGGCACATTCCAATACGGGCTAAAAACAATATTGTTCATCATTCCGCTAAAAACTACGGTTTTGGTCATGGCTCTTCCCACCACAACCGGAGATACAAACACAATCTCATGATTGCGGATCAAATACAATCTAAACTCCGGAATATTAACTTCGATGTATTCTTTACCTTTTTCGAGTTCAGGATCAATCCATCTGCAACGCTCCATGTTGGCAATAATTGTCTTAATTCTATCCGAAACAGGAATATTCAATTCAGCAATATGTTCCGGTAAAATAATATTTTTTGGTGTTAAACCGTGATGCAATTCATAGCTTCTGATTGCTTTTATCAATGTCGAGTCACAAATATTGCTTTTGCTATTTTCTTTAAGTTCACCCGTTATATAAAGCCTTTCTCTGATTTGCCCAATTGCTGCAACAGAATCTCCAAGTTTAAGACTTTTAAAATCTTCTGCTGTTTCGATAGTTTTCCAACCTCCTTTTTTCTCAATCTCTCGATATTGATGAAGGGCGTCACGAAGCTTATAATATTGACTGAACATTTTGCTCTTTTTATCATCACTAATAGTCGATTTTTTATAAATCGAATCTGAAAACACCTGATAATTGACTTTTTTACGAGGTAAAAGCCATTCTAATGATTTGGTCGTTTTTTCGTCTACACCGGATAATTTCTGAACATAGTAAAAATATAAATTCGTAATCATCAAATCGGTATCAGCTTGTGACAATTTGTTTTCAGTAGTATGTTCAAAAACAGAACTGATCTTATCGTTGTAAGGGAAATTAGCTTTCAGACCTTCCTGATCCAATCCTTTGTATTTATTAAATAATGTATTGGCAAACTCGACTATGCCTTTATTATCCAGCCATAATTGGGTTGAATTGTTTTTTTTATACAAAGCCAGAACCTGATCCTGAAATTTAACCAGTTTCGGATAGGTTTGGTAAAAAGCAGCAATACCGGTACTGTCAATTGAAATTTTAAGCTCAGGTACCACTTTCTCTGAAGTCTTTTTTGATTGTTCTTCTTTCTTATCTGCCTTCTTATTACAGGAAATCACAGAAAAAAGAAGCACAGCAGCAATAAGCGGATACAAAATTTTCATAATATTTTTTTTAATAAAAATAGAAAAGTTTTAGTGAAAACAAAGTATTTATACAAAAATTAATAATGGCTTTGCAAAACCGAAAAATAATCCAGCCTGCTCTCTCGTTTCCTTAAATATAAGGCACAAAAAAAACTCCAGGAAACATGACTTAACTGGAGTTTTTCGCTTTATAACCAACCTTTATTTTTAGATTACTGTCCCTTTTAGAGTAAGTACTTTTGGAGTAGTCTCCGCACTTGTTGTTACAGTAACTGTTTTTGTAAAACCACCTTTGTTTGCTGCATTATACGTTGCTGTTACTTTAGCTGATTTACCAGGTAAAATAGGCTCTTTTGTATAATCTGTTGCAGTACATCCACAAGATCCCTGAACGTTTGTAATAACAACCGCAGTTTTTCCTGTATTTTTAAATTCGTAAACAATCGCTTTTGGTGTTCCCTGAGGAATCTGACCTACATCGATAGTTTCTGCTTTCCATACAATTGTAGAAGCTGTAGCTTCAACTATTTTTTCTTCAGAAGTCATAGATTGTATAGGTGCAATTGCTGAAAAAGACATTAAGCTTAAAGCTAAGGCTAACATCGAAATTTTAATCATTTTCATAGTTATATAATTTAATGGTTTATAGTTCTAATTTTGTTTTACAAAGGTAATTCAGACAAATCCGAATCGCTGTTAACCGATTTCAAATCTTTGTTAATGACTTGTTAATCGGCGTTTTTAAATCTAAATTTGATTAATATTACATTCTAAAAACTGCATTCTTGAAAATAAACAAACTCAATAGTATTATCCTTCTGGGACTTGTCGCCATTATAAGCATTTTGGTAGCGCAATTGCTTTGGACTAAAGAGGCTTTTACTTTAGAACAAAAAAAACTAAGTCAGAAAACCCATATTGCTTTACTTGAAGTTGCCCGAAAATTGTACAAAGGCACCAATCATGAATTGCCGGCACAAAACCCGGTGCAGAAAATTGCCAACGATTACTATATCGTAAATATCGACAATGATTTTGAACCTGATATCTTAGAATTTTATCTGAAAACGGAATTCAAAAAAATGAATATTACGACTGATTTTGAATATGCGATGTACAATTGCCAAAGTGATGAAATGATTTATGGCAATTATATTTCTTTGTCACAAAAAGGGAAAGGAAAACAATCCGTGCATTTTCCGAAGCACAAAAATCTGGTGTATTATTTTGCAATTCGTTTTCCTAATGAAACCTCGTATTTATTCAGTTCAATGCGATTTTGGTTTGTACTTTCGATTGCCCTGATTCTTATTTTATTGATTTATGTGTATTCGATTTTTACGCTTTTACAGCAAAAAAAATACTCTGAACTGCAACGGGATTTTATTAATAATATGACCCATGAATTCAAAACGCCTTTATCTTCTATTTTAATTGCATCAAAATACTTAAGTGAACAAAATCCGATTAAAGAAGATAAAAAACTGCACACGTATACCAATATTATTATCAATCAGAGTCATAAACTGAACCATCATATTGAGAAAATTTTAAATATTGCCAGATCGGATTCTGCACCTTTAGAATTAAAAAAAGAAACGATTGCAATTGTTCCGATTATTCAGGAAACAATCGAAAATATTCAGTTAAAATACCCTGAGGCGAGTATTAAAATCGAAACACTTTCGAATGATTATCAAATAGAAACAGATGTTTTTCACTTCACCAATTTAGTGTATAATTTACTGGACAATGCTGTAAAATACTGCAACGAAAAACCAGAAATTACTATTAAAATTGCAATAGAAAGTGCATGTCTAAAATTAGCTTTTATTGATAACGGGATTGGAATTTCGACAAAAAATATTTCTTTTATCTTTGATAAGTTCTATAGGGCCAAAAACGAAAAAAGCAATGAAGTAACTGGCTTTGGACTTGGCTTATATTATGTAAAAGAGATTTGTAACCTGCACAATTGGAAAATAAAAGCCGAAAACAATTCAACAAACGGTATGACTATAACTTTATCAATTCCTTATAAAAAATGAAACAATTCAAAATACTTTATACCGAAGACGATGAAACATTAGCTTTTTTGACCAAAGACAATTTGGAACAAAACAACTATGAGGTGGTGCATTGCTGCGACGGAAAACTGGGCCTGGAAACCTTTAAAAAAGAAATTTTCGACATTTGTATTTTTGATATCATGATGCCCAAAATGGATGGTTTTGAACTGGCTACTGAAATCAGAAAAACGAATACTGATATTCCGATTATTTTTCTTTCGGCTAAAACGTTAAAAGAAGATCGTATTAAAGGACTGCGATTGGGCGCCGATGATTATTTGGTAAAGCCTTTTAGTATTGAAGAATTGCTTTTGAAAATTGAAATTTTCCTGAAGCGTTCCCAGAAAAATATTCCGGCAGACAAATCGGTTTACGAAATTGGAAAGTACCAGTTTGACACCAATAATTTTATTCTTTTTAATGAGAATGAAAAAATCAGCCTTACGCAACGCGAAGCCGACTTACTAAAATTATTTCTGGACAATAAGAATCTGGTTTTAAAAAGAGAACAAATTTTAACTTCACTCTGGGGAACTGATGATTATTTCATGGGACGAAGCCTGGACGTTTTTATTTCACGTCTGCGTAAAATTCTGATGAACGAAACAGGAATTTCTATAGAAAACCTTCATGGAATTGGGTTTAGGTTTACGATTGTTTAGAAATTTAAGTCTTTTGAAAGAAAAACTAAACGGTAAATACTTTTTTAATAACAGCTCTCAATCAAAGTAACCCCAGTATAAAAAACAGTCTTTGCTTTATTAGTGATAATGTAAATAAAATAGTTATGAAACCCTTCTTGTAAATTCATAAATTAAACAATAACAATTCTGCTAAAAATAAGGAAAAAACTGTAAAATAAGTTTTAAAAACTTTCGTAATTTTAAGATATAAATTTCTCTCGATATGAAATTACATCACTTACGCAATGCCACTTTAGTTATCGAAACGGAAACCGATGTTATATTGGTGGATCCCATGTTAGGAAAAAGAAAAACGATTCCGCCTTTTACAATTTTTCGTTATAAACCTCATAGAAATCCACTTGTTGCTTTACCCAAAAATAGCAGGGACATTTTAAGCAGAGTAACTATTTGCCTGATTACCCATTTACATCCTGATCATATTGACAAAGCCGGAGAAATTTTTTTAAGACGAAAAAGCATTCCTGTCATTTGCAGCGCAAAAGATGAAAATGCTTTAACAAAAAGAGGGTTAACTATTACCCAACGTTTGAATTATTGGGAGCCACAAGAATTTTTAGGGGGCAAAATCACAGGAATTCCTGCCATTCACGGTTACGGATTTATTGCAAAACTGATGGGAAATGTGATGGGTTTTTATATTGAATTACCCAACCAAAAATCAATTTATATCAGTTCTGATACGATTTTCACAGAACACGTTCAAAAGGTTTTAATCGAATTTAAACCGGACATTGCAACAGTTGCCTGCGGAACGGCACGATTAGATATTGGTCAGCCTTTATTGATGCGTATGAATGATATTTTGAAGTTTGCCGCCCTGGCTCCCGGAAAAGTTTTTGCCAATCATTTAGAAGCTTTAAATCATTGCCCAACAACGAGAGCCCAATTAAAATCAGCACTTGCTGAACATCATCTTTTAGATAAAGTTGCCATTCCAAATGATGGAACCAGTTTGGAATATTGATTTATAAAACCAGTAATCCAAATTCACGCAATGTATTAATTGGTTTTGAATACCAAAATAATTCAAAGTCCTCTAAATTGGTTTCAAAGTCGGCCTTTACTTCCTGAAAAGTATAATTCTTAGCATTTGAAATCGTTATTTTGGTTAAAATCTCTACCAGCCATTCCCCTTCTTCCTTATTGGTCTGAAGGTTGAAACTTTCTTTTTTATCATGAAAAGTAAAAGTCATGATTTCCCAGGATCTTCCTTTCTTAGATTTTGTGAAATGTTCAACAAAAGGCTTTCCTCCTAACCAAACGACTTTTGCATTTGGTTTGGTATTAAAATCATTTCCTTCTTCCAATGCATTAAAAATAAAATCAGGATCTATTTTTGTTTTCGGAATTTTAAAATCAAACCAATCTTGCAGTTCATAATCAAAACAGATTCCGTGCATGAAATTAAAGAGCGATTTCTTTAATCCGAAACTAAATTTATCATGATTGATTCCTGTAGAATCTGTATAATCAATATCGTTGTTAGCAAAAGTTCCAATGGCTTCGGTCTTTTTTGTTACGCCAAATTTCTCCGGATACAGCCCAACCGGACTATGCGCTGTCATGGCGAACTGATGCCAAAAACCGGATTGCAGAATTCCTGCTTCAAATAATTGGCGTACCATTTCGAGACTGTCAACAGTTTCCTGAATGGTTTGTGTTGGATATCCATACATCAAATACGCATGAACCATAATTCCGGCTTCGGTAAAATTTCGCGTCACTTTTGCCACTTGTTCCACCGTTACCCCTTTGTCTATTAGTTTTAATAATCGGTCAGAAGCAACTTCTAAACCACCGGAAACAGCAATACATCCGGAAGCTTTTAATAACAAACACAAATCTTTAGAAAAACTTTTCTCAAATCGAATATTTGTCCACCACGTAACAGCTAATTTTCTGCGTAAAATTTCTAAAGCCAAAGCACGCATCAAAGCAGGAGGAGCTGCTTCATCGACAAAATGGAATCCGTTTTGCCCTGTTTGCAGCATCATATCTTCCATTCGATCGCACAACAAATTGGCAGCAACAGGTTCGTATACTTTGATATAATCTAACGAAATATCACAAAAAGTACATTTTCCCCAATAGCAACCGTGCGCCATGGTGAGTTTATTCCAACGTCCGTCGCTCCACATTCTGTGCATTGGATTCACGATTTCGATTACCGAAATGTATTTATCCAAAGACAAATCAGAATAATCAGGCGTTCCTACATAAGCCTGTTTGTAATCGTGTTTTAAAGAATTGTTTTTGTACACTACTTTTCCGTCTTCTAATAAAAAAGTTCTTTTATAACGCTTCTCGTCCCTCGACTCCGCTCGGGATGACAAATTTTCAACAAGTTCTTCAATTGGAACTTCTCCATCATCTAAAGTGATAAAATCGAAAAACTCGAAAACACGAGCATCTGAAAGTGAACGTAATTCGGTATTAGGAAAACCGCCACCCATCGAAATTTTGATTTCGGGATGATGTTGCTTGATCCATTGTGCACATCTGAAAGCGCTGTATAAATTCCCCGGAAAGGGAACAGAAATCAGAAAAAATGTAGGCTGAATCGTTTCAATCTTCGCTTTTAAAATCGAAATTAAAATCGCATCTATATAAGTGGGTTCTTGCTGTAAAGCCTCATACAATTCATCAAATGAATTGGCGCTTCGGCCTAAACGCTCAGCATATCGGCTAAAGCCAAAATTTTCATCGACACATTCAACAATATAATCGGAGATATCTTCAAGATACAAAGTTGCCAAATGTTTCGCTTTATCCTGAGTTCCCATGGTTCCAAATGCCCAATCCAATTCTTCTAACTGTGCAAAACGAGACGCTTCCGGCAGAAAATCTTCCTGACAAATCTGCAAGGCCAATGTTGGATTTTTCCCCTGTAAAAACTGAATTACAGCATCAATAGTTTTGATGTATTCATCCTGTAAAGCAAAAATACGTTTAGAGTTATCAGATGTTTCAGAACCTGAAACTTGAAACCTGAAACCTGAAACTTCAAACAAATCAATCAATCCTTTTTTCGAAAACAATTCTAAAATCACATCAATACCCAAATCTGCCTGAACCGATTCGATCTTTTTTGTGTTTAGAAATCCTTTTATATACGCTGTCGCCGGATACGGAGTATTCAGTTGGGTAAAAGGCGGGGTAACAACAAAAAGTTTCGTTTTCAAAAGAATTTATTTTTTGCAAAAATACAGGATATTTAGAGACTTTTCAGGAAAAGATTCAACTTGTGATTTTAGTTTTATTTTGTAGATATTTAATTACATTTGCTTCGCAGCTAAATATCGTATATGAAGAAAATTTTACTCTTATTTATTGTTTTTATCAAATGTACTTGTGTTTTTGCGCAAGAAATTAATCCTAATTCGTCCAATAATTTTTTATTAGAAGATAAAAATGGGCATCTCATTCAAAATTTGGAACAACAAAAACAATTTTTGAAAATTAGGGAAGAAAAGATGAAGGCAGAAGTGCTTAATTTAAAAAAAGTAATTTTAAATTCAAAAGATGGAAATTTAACTTCAAAAACAGCCGCTACTCTTCAAGGAGTAGAAATGTGCACCAATGGAGGTTTTGAGCAATATGAAACTGTAAACGGAGGCAGTTACCTGAAGAATTTTCTTTGCACAATAGGTGATCCTCCCGGACCAACTCAATGCCGGTCGATCACCAATACTGCCGATTCCTACATCAATCGCTATGATCCTAATAATATGAACATTATGGCAACCGGTGTTTCTGCCAATTTGGTTGACCCGTATATAGGAGACATTAAAGCATTTGATCAATATGCTCTTAAAATCAATTATGAGAATTCCTCTACTTATGGTTCTATTGTGCAGGGCAAAAGGTTTAAAACTAATAATGAAAATTATCTGAAATTCAACTACAAAGCGGTATTACAAAGTGTGTACGACAATAGTCATACGGATAATCAAGCTTTTGTAAAAGCACGGATTTTAGATAAAAATAAGGCGGTTGTCAGTGAATTTTGTTTAGTAGGAGATGAAAAAAATTGTATTTTCAGTAAGGTTCCGAGTCAGTCTTCTGATTTTGTTACTTTATATACCAGCAATTGGCAATCAGGAATATTGGACATTTCATCAATTCCTAATAATGAAGAATTTACCGTTGAATTTATGGCTTCAAGATGTGGATTGGGCGGGCATTTTGGGTATATGTATGTTGATGATGTTTGTATTTTACATTCTGCAGAAAATCTGCAAGGCTCTATAGAACTAGATCCTTTGTATAAAGTTTGTCCAACTTTACCGATTTCAGTTTGCGGCAGTTATACGATTCCTAATTCTGGAGGAATTTCCGCCTCAGTAAAAAAAATCACTTTAAATGTTTACAACAGCAGTAACGTTTCAGTTTATAGTACATCAACTACATCAAGCTTAGACACAACAAATAAAAAATTTTGTTTTACATTAAAAACCAGTGATTTTCCAAATATTACAAATGCTAATTATAATGTAGGCGTACAAGTAGATTATGACATTTCCGGAACTTCCTGCGCAGGAACTACATTTAATTCTGCCATAGATCCTGATGCAAATCCCGGCTGGGATATTTCTTTTTTGAATTGCTCTTCAAGTTGTAACATTAATGTAACGACCGCCACAATATCTCAATGTGATGCAAACCGTGACGGGAGTGAAAATTTTGATTTGTCTACATTAAATTCTTTAGTGGTTGCTTCTACAGCGGGTTTGAATTTTAGTTATTTCAAAAATTATAACGAGGCCGAATCCAACTTGAATGCTATTACCAATTTTACAAGTTACCCAAGTTCAAGTGCTTCTGTTTTTGTCAGGGTGAGCAGGGATGCAACATGCTACAAAATAATTTCTGCCAATTTAGAGGTAAGAAATCCCACTGCAAATATTACAGGTATTCTAAATGTTTGCTCCGGAAGCACTGTATTAACTGCTTCTCCAGGGTCTTCGTATTTATGGAATACTGGAGAAACTACGCAAAGCATTACGGTAACTTCGTTAGGAGATTATTCTGTTACTGTCACAGATTCTTTTGGATGTACCAGCAATGCAAGTGTTACTATCGAACCAAGCCAAACTGCCGTTTCTCCTATATTGCAGATTACGCAACCTTCTTGTTTTGTCTCCACGGGAACAATAAAAGTAACTTCACCGGCATCACAATATAGTTTTGATGATGGCTACACTTGGGGTGCAAGCGACACAAAGAGTAATTTATATCCCGGAACCTATTTAGTAAAAATAAAGACCGTAAATGGATGTACTTCTTATTCTCAAAGTGTAACTATTACAGCAGCTTCTACTTTGTATCCAAATTACAGTTACACCAATCCTTTATTTTGCGGAGATACCGGCAGTATTACCATTACAACTCCAGCTACATATTATAGCTTTGATGATGGTAAAACCTGGGTAAATAATTCTATTGCTAACAATCTTTTACCTGCAAATTATAAAATTCGTACCAAAGATTTACAAGGTTGTATTTCGTCGGCAAACAATGTGCTCATTAGTAGTAATACACTGGAAACTCCAACTTATACAATCGAATTACCTGCTTGTACTGTAAAAGGAAGCATTACAATCAATACTCTTTCAGATTTTTACACTTTTGACGGAGGAAGCACATGGGTTACAAACAACAAAATGAGCAATTTAAACGCAGGAAGTTATTCTTTAGGAATTAAAAATGCTTTAGGCTGTACTTCCTATTATACCTATGCTTATTTAAATGATTTTAAAGATTTCTCCCCTCAATATACAACTGAACAACCTGTTTGCGGAACAGATGGCAGCATTACTATTACTACTTCAGCAGATTTATATAGTTTTGATAATGGAGCAACTTGGACTAGTAATAATGTTAAAATTTTACCTTTCGGACGCTATCAAATAAAAATAAAAAACAGTGCAGGATGTATCAGTTCAGCTAATTATGTTTCTTTAAATCAGCCTTACTTAAATCAGCCAATTATTACCCAGGAACAGCCAACTTGTGGTGTAAACGGAAAAATCACCGTCAACTCGTTATCCGATTTTTATAGTTTTGACAATGGTGCAACTTGGACAACTCTCAATTCTAAATCATTACCTCCTGGCATTTATACCGTAATTATCAAAAATAATCTTGGCTGTATGTCTTATCCAAATACTGTTTATTTAAATAATCCTAATATAGATATACCCAATTATACAGTTGTTCAGCCCACTTGTACATCCTCGGGGAGTATTACAATAAATACAGCTGCTAGTTTCTATAGTTTTGATGGAGGCTATACTTGGGGAACTTCTCCTTCTTTATCAAATCTTAATTCTTATGGATATTACAACATTGCAATAAAAAACAATTTAGGATGTGTTTCTAACTTTGTAAGTGTTTCAATTAATAACGCAAGGCTTCCAGATCCAGATTACACAGTTACCAATCCAAGTTGTGGAAATATTGGCAATATTACATTCAACACTACTGCAGATTATTACAGTATCGATTATGGTACAACCTGGAGTACAAGTAATGTTTTTAATAATTTAGGCCAGGGATCTTACTATTTAATGATAAAAAAAGATAATTGTACATCCAATTACATTTCCATTTATATGGATACTTCGAAGCTGGCACAGCCCAATTTAACCATCACTCAGCCAGGATGTGGAACAAAGGGAAGTATTAAAATTAATACTACTGCAAGCTTTTATAGTATTGACGGTACCAATTGGGTGACAAATCCAGTTTTTTCAAACCTTTCAGCAGCATATTATTACCCAATGATCAAAAATGCTCAAGGTTGTGTTTCTAACTCAAACCCGGTATCTCTGCAAGAATTTTATCTCCCAGCTCCCACTTTTAAAACAACACAACCTACTTGTGGAGTTGGTGGGATTATAACTTTTACTTCAACTGAAGCACAATACAGTATAGATGGAGGTAAAACCTGGAGTACTAATCCTGTATTTACTAATCTAAGTCCGAACAGTTATTATTTAGTAGTAAAAAGTGCTACTGGGTGCACATCTAACCCTTACAATACATATACTAACTTACAACAGTATTATTTACCTAATCCGGATTTTACATTAATTCAACCAACCTGTGGAATCAACGGAAGTATTACTATTGCAACAGTTGCAAGTTCGTATAGCTTTGATAATGGCAATACCTGGACAACTAATCCCGCTCTTTCAGGACTTACTTCTGGTTATTACAACATTATGATAAAAAATGCAGCCGGTTGTAAATCTTATGCTTTGTCAATATCAATCAATCCTTATTTTCTTCCAAATCCAAATATAAAAGTTGTACAGCCCAGCTGCGGAAATGGAGGAAGCATAACAGTTACTACTCCTGCAGACAGTTATAGTTTTGATGGAGGAATAACCTGGACTACAAATCCAATTTTATTAAATCCTGCGAGTTCGTCTTATAATATCCTTATTAAAAATGCAAAGAACTGTAAATCAAATTCACAATATGTCTACATAAACAAATATTACCTGTCCTCACCTAATACCAGTACTATTCAACCTACATGTAGTACTCCTAGTGGAACTATAATAATAAATTCTGCTGCAGACCAATATAGTTTTGATGGAGGAATAACCTGGACTACAAATCCTGTAAAGAAAAATTTAGCTGGAGGCTCATACAATGTATTAATAAAAAACACTCTGGGCTGTATCTCTTACAGCAGTTATACCTATATAAATACTCCTCCCTCAATTCCTGCCGCACCAGCTGTAAAGATCGTTCAACCTTCTTCCTGCGGCGCCACTGACGGAAGTATCACCATAACAACATCAGCCATCAGTTATAGTTTTAATGATGGAAACAGTTGGACTACAAGTCCAACGAAAATAAATATAGGCGCTGGTACATATATTATTAAAATCAAAACAAATTCATATAGTTGCGAATCATCGACAACTGTTGTCAACCTGAGTTCTGGCACTACAATTGCAGCTCCAAATTTTACTGCAGCTCAGCCAAATTGCAGTTCATCAAAAGGCTCTATTACCATTACAACAAATGCTGCAACCTATAGTTTTGACAACGGATTAACCTACGTTTTTTCTAATACAAAAACAGATCTTTCGCCTGGTACCTATTTCATAAAAATTAAAAATGCAGCGGGTTGTGTTTCAGATGCTGCTCCAGTTACGATTTCACCATTATCAGCGCTTTCAGCTCCTTCCTTTACAGCGACTCAACCCAATTGCGCCAATTTTACAGGATCAATTTCAATTAATACTGCTGCCGATTTTTATAGTTTTGATAACGGAATTACGTTTGGGCCATCCAATACAAAATCTAATCTTTCTGCAGGAACTTATAATTTGATGATTAAATATAATTCGGGTTGTATTTCTCTGGCTGCACCGGTCACTATACAAGCTGCACCTGTAATTCCTGAAGCACCGCAAGTAGTAGTCACAAACCCACTGGGCTGTAGTTCTGCCTTAGGCAGCATTATGGTTTCTACGGTTGCGAATCTATATAGTTTTGACGATGGTCTTACATGGGATACCAGCAACACTGCCAATTTATCTCCCGGAAGTTATTTTATCCGAATAAAATACACAAATGGCTGCCAATCTATTGCGTACAAAGCAACCATCAATGTACCGCCAAATGCTCCTTCAACTCCAACATTAAATGTTACCCAGCCTATTACTTGCAGCAATCCATTTGGCTCGATTTTAATTACAAGTACAGCTGACCAATATAGTTTTGACGATGGTAAAAATTATTCATCCAATCCTGATTCAGGAAATTTAATAGCCGGAATCTATATGGTTCGTGTTAAAAATAGTATTGGCTGCGAGTCTGCTGCATTACCTGCAACCATTAATGCTCCAACGGATTATCCGAGCAATCCTGCATTTACAATTTCCCAGCCGGATTGCAATAATCTTAAAGGTACTATTACAATTACTGACACTGCACCAGAATATAGTTTCGATAATGGTGTTAGCTGGACGACAACTGCTATGAAATTAAATCTTGACCCTAAAACCTATTTTATTAAGGTCAAAAATAATAACGGTTGTATTTCAAATGCAAGCACAGTTACGATCAATCCTTTTACAAATTTTACTCCAAAACCTGCTTTAGCCAGCCCCCAAACATTCTGTATTCAACAAAATGCGACACTAAATTCAATTATTATCACAGGGCAAAGCATAAAATGGTATGACGCTCAAACCGTTGGAACACCTTTAGCCAATACAACCGCGCTACAAAATACCACAACTTATTATGCATCACAAACTATCAATGGCTGCGAAAGCTTAAGAATTGCTGTTACAGTCAGTATCCAAAGTACTGCTGCTCCAGCTGGAAATGCAAACCAGATTTTTTGTTCAGCACAAAATGCAACTGTTGCAAATATTGTAATTACCGGTGATCAAATTAAATGGTACGATGCATTAACCAATGGTAATTTATTATCAGAAACAACAAGTCTAATTAACGGAAAAACCTATTATGCTTCGCAAACAATTAATAATTGTGAAGGCCCTAGATTTGGAGTTATGGTTTCAATGGTAAATACGCCTTCTGCTCCAACAGGAAATGCAAATCAGGAATTTTGTAAAAGCGAGAATGCAACACTAAATGATATTCAAACAACAGGACAGAACATAAAATGGTACGATACCAATTTTGCGGCGGCGGCTTTACCAAGCACAACCTTATTAGAAGATAGTAAAACCTATTACGCTTCTCAAACTATTGGATGCGAAAGTGACAGAACTCCATTTTTAATTCGGGTTCATGATACAGCTTTACCAACAGGCAGCAGTAACCAACAATTTTGTATCGATGAAATTGCAATTTTAGAAAATATAGCTTTGAGCGGAACGGCAATTAAATGGTATGATGCCGCAACAAATGGCAACATTTTACCAGAAACTACTTTATTACAAAATGGTATTTATTACGCGACGCAAACAATAAACAATTGCGAAAGCAAAAGACTTGCCATTACCGTAAAAATTCAGGATACCCAAAATCCAATTGCTGATTCACCACAAACATTCTGTGTACAACAAAATGCTTCAATAAAAAGCATCAACATTACAGGGCAAAATATGAAATGGTATCAAAGTACATCTTCAAATACCACATTGTCTGAAGCAACAGCTCTTGAAAACGGAATCACTTATTATGCCTCACAAACCATAAACAATTGCGAAAGTGACAGAATTCCAGTTGACATAAGTATACTGGGTGCAACAGTTGGAGATTGTATCAATTTTGTAGATGAATTACCTTTCCCTAAATTCTTCACACCAAATAATGATGGTTATAATGATACCTGGACAATAGATTTCGCTTATTTGAAACCCAATACAGGAATCAAAATATTTGATCGTTACGGAAAATTTATCAAAGAAATAACTCCCAATATCCCGTGGGATGGAAATTATCTGGGCAGTCAGGAACCTGCATCAGATTACTGGTTTACTGCAACAAGATTAAACGGAAAAGAATACAGAGGACATTTCAGTCTGAAACGATAAAAAAAATAACCGCAAAGTAAATTTTGCGGTTTTTTTATTTAGAACTTATGCATCCTATTTTGTTTGTATTAAAAGCCAATTGGATATTCCTTCTAAAGCTATAGGAGAAAATGTCTGCTCAATCGTATCATATTCCGTAGGAGAACCTGTTTTACATTCCTGAAACAAATGATTTAAATCAGGAAGTTCTTTGATTGTTACATTTTTATTCCCTGCCTTGATCAAAGCTTTTTTAATCGCTTCTAAATTGACAGTTGCAGGAACTTGTAAATCTTTGCTGCCATTAAGAGCTAAAACAGGGCATTTTACTTTTGCTAAAGCTACTGCCGGATCGATTCTTAAAAAATTGTACCACCAGCCATTTGTAATTTGTTCTGTAAATGATTTTGCAGTTTTATCGTCAAATTTTGACTGAGCATAGCTACTTAAATTGTTTTTTAACTTTTCATCATTTACTGAAGAAGCCAAAACAATTTCGTAGGCGCCTTTAAAAATTTCCTGACCTTTTTGAATGTCATTTTCAGGAACTCCAAATTGTCTTTCAAGTATTTCTTTTTGTAGTAACAACAATTTATCTCCACGAAGCCCCGGCCCGGCTAATAAAACAATAAAGTCAATGTCTTTTGAATTTCCTGCAATCATTGGAGCTATTACTCCTCCTTCACTATGACCAATTAATCCAATTTTATTTTTATTGATCTCTTTTCTGCTTTTTAAATAATCAACTCCAGCCTGAACATCTCTTGCAAAATCAATCGTTGTTGCTTTTGTAAAATCACCAGTAGATTCGCCTGCTCCACGATCATCAAAACGTAATACAGCTATTCCTTTTTTTGTCAAATAATCAGACAAAACTAAAAATGGTTTATGTCTCAGTATTTCTTCATCTCTATTTTGTTTGCCGCTTCCGGTAATTAAAATTACAGCCGGAAAATTACCCTCTTTTTTAGGTAAAGATAAAGTTCCTGCTAAAGTTACATGATCTGTTTTATTTTCAAATTTTACTTCCTCGGTATAATACGGAAAAGGTTTTTGCGGTTCTTGTGGTCTTGCATATACTTGTTTTTCAATCACTTCTTTTGATAAATTCATCTCGAAAGAATGCCCGCCCTGAGTAAAAGTACCTACAATAATATTGTCTTTATTTAAAGTTCCAACATAAGAAATTTGAGCACTTGGTATTTCTAATTTTAAAATTGAATTTTCAAAAGTTGCTTTTTCTAAAGGAACTCCAGTCACTTTCTGGTCTGGACTATCCATTGTTGCATTATAACCATTTTCTGTTTTATTCACATTAAATGATACTCTTAATTGAGTGCCCTGCACTTTTAAAACACCATTCCATTTTCCTGAAATTTCTTGCCCCCTCATGATAAAAGATCCTAAAATTGCAATTAAAATAAGTATTATTTTTGTCATTTTTTTAACTGATTATGTAATTAAACTACTTTGATTGATGATCTCTTTTTTGTATTTGTTTGAACTTTATGAAAGAATAAACTATCGGAATTAATGCTAAAATTATAATGATAAAAACAAATACATTACGAAATGCATTGTTGAGAACTATTCCTCCTAGTAATAGAATAAAGCCTCCAATAAGCCAAATCTTACCTGCAAATGCATGAGTAGCTTTCCAAACTTCACTATTTTCCAATGTCCATGGTGTACGTATTCCTATAAAATAATTAGGCTGAATTACTTTAAAATAATTCCCCAAAATCATTAATAGCACTCCTATCAATGCAAAAACCAAATTAGGATTATTTACAGATCGCTCTTTTGTAGTATAAAGAATTAATAATGCTACTAAAGACATGAATAGTACCAAAAAAAACTTGAGCTGATAGAATTTTCCTCCCATTAAAGAAATTCTCTTTTTAGGATCTATATGTGGAATAAAAGTCATCAAAACATACATTAAAACCGGCAAAAGAAATAAAATAAAAATAAGCGAAAACTTGTCGCCCCAATTATCAATTTCTCCTTTATAATTCCAATGTATTGGAACTCTCTGAGGAAGGCTGTCCCAAATAATAGCTAAATACACAAAAGGTGTCAAAACAATTCCAAGTATTGGAAGTTCTTTTTTCAGTTCTAAATTCATTTTTATTTTTTAAAGGTTAGTATCCATTGCAAAACATCTTCCATTATGGTGGTATTGATGGAGTAAATGATGAATTGTCCGTTTTTTTCAGAAGTAATTAAATCAGCACGTTTTAAAATATCCAAATGATGCGAAATACTTGGTTTTGAAATATTAAAAGCATCGGCAATTTCTCCGGCAGATAAATCCTTCTCCTTCAAAAGTTCCAGAATTTCTCTTCGGGTCGCATCATTTAATGCCTTAAAAATATCATTCATCATTTATATATTTAGACAAATATCTAAATACTTTTTTAATTGACAAAAAAAAAGCAGCTTTTTTTTTAATGCTGCTTTATATATCTGTAAAAATAATCTTAAAACTTATGTTCTTCTTTGCTAATCACCAAAAACGAAAATAAAGAAATACATGCTGCAATGGTTAAATAAAAACCTACATAACTCACGCTATAAGTCGAAGCTAACCAAATTGCGATCATAGGCGCAAAAGCAGCACCCAGAATTCCTGCCATATTAAAAGTCAGCGATGCACCGGAATAACGAACATTCGTTGGAAACAACTCTGATAAAAAAGTCCCCAAGGGCCCATAAGTAAATCCCATTAAAGCCATCCCGATACAGGCAAAAGTAGTAACCAGAATAATATTTCCGGAACTTAAAAAGTAAGAAAAGAAAAACCCGAAAATCGCGATTGCTGCTGTAGCTATAATAAGCATTTTGCGTCGGCCAATTTTATCTGCAACGACAGCCGAAACGGGTATAAAAATAGCAAAAAACAATACCGAAAATAACTGTATCAACAATCCGTCTCTTTTAACAATTCCTAAATCTGAAGTCGCCCAACTTAATGTAAAAACGGTCATTAAATAAAAGACCAAAAAAGTCGTAATAGCAGCAAACGTTCCAAAAATCAATTGATTTTTATATGATTTTACAAGAGTAAAAAAAGGAACTTTAACTTCTTCCTGTTCTTTTTTAGAATTTTCGAAGGAGGGAGTTTCAGTAATTTTTGTTCGAATGTAAAACCCTACTACTACCAAAAGTGAACTGGCAATAAACGGAATTCTCCATCCATAATCCATAAAAGCTTCATTACTCATTGAGTCAGTCAAAAACAAAAAAGTTCCTCCTGAAAGTAATAATCCTATTGGAGCTCCTAATTGCGGAAACATTCCGTACCAGGCGCGTTTATCTGGAGGTGCATTTTCTATAGCCAATAAAACAGCTCCTCCCCATTCACCTCCTAAACCTACACCTTGTCCAAATCGGCATAACATCAATAATAACGGAGCTGCAACACCAATACTTGCATAACTTGGTAAAAACCCGATAGCAACAGTCGAAATACCCATCGTTAGTAAAGCGGCAACCAAAGTAAATTTGCGCCCAATTTTATCTCCGTAATGTCCAAAAAAAGCAGAACCTAAAGGACGTGATAAAAAAGCAATCGAAAAAGTAGCTAAAGATTCCAGAGTCGCCATAGTGGGATTAGAATCAGGAAAAAATAATTGCGGGAAAACCAACACCGCAGCATTGGCATAAATATAAAAATCAAAAAATTCAATTGTAGTTCCAATTAAGGAACCAAAAAGAACATGTTTTAATGAGTTCTTCTTTTTTGGGTTATTTTCCATGTAAAATAGATATATCTTTTTTAACTGCAAAAATAGAATTTCGATAGCAATAATTCATCTTTAGAACAAATACTTTTAAATTATCACGCATTTTTAACAACTTTTTCAAATTTTAAATTTATTTTAAACTCCTAATAACCCAACATTAAAAACCTGATCACACGAACTTTAAAATAAAATTTAAAAATCAAATCATAAGCAATCGTTAAAACCATTTTTAACTGCATATTTTGATTAAATTTACAGCTGTCAAAAATAAATTTAAAATTATGCCAACCGACTGTATCAGCTATCAGACTTCAGGATATTTCTCTAAGTTAATGCAAGATTATTTAGATCAGAAATCAGAATTAAAACCGCTGTACAATCATTTTCCTACTTTGGAGAACTTTGAAAAACAAATCATTGAAAAACAAGCGAACTTCGATAATCAAAATCGAATCCCTTTGGTTGAAACCTTAAAAAAGCAGTACCAGAATATTGAAATTTCTGATGCAACGAAACAAAATATCGAGCTTTTGTCACTTCCCAATACCTTTACCATTACAACCGGACATCAATTAAATTTATTTAGCGGTCCGTTGTATTTCTTATATAAAATTATTTCTACGATTAATCTGACGAAGGAATTAAAACTAAAATATCCAGCGAGTAATTTTGTTCCCATTTATTGGATGGCAACAGAAGATCATGATTTTGAAGAGATTAATTATTTTAATTTTAAAGGAAAAAAGTTCCGTTGGAATAAAGAAAGCACAGGTCCTGTTGGAAGACTTTCGACTGAAGGTCTAGCAGAATTCTTTGAGATTTATGCTGCAGAATTAGGATCCAGTACCAATGCCGGCGTTATAAAAAAACTGTTTGAAGAAGCGTATCTAAAACACGAAAACTTAGCCGATGCTACTCGTTTTTTAGCTAATAATTTATTTGCTGTTTATGGTTTGGTAATTCTAGATGCTGACGATGCAAACTTAAAACGTGCTTTTATTCCGTATATAAAAGAAGAATTGACTGAACAAACATCTTTCAAAGCAGTTCAGGAAACGATAGCACAACTTGCAACATATACTGTTCAGGTAAATCCTCGTGAAATCAATTTATTTTATATCGAAGACGATTTACGCGAAAGAATTATTTTTGAAAACAATAAATACTTTGTCAACAATACGAAAATCTCATTTTCAAAAGACGAAATCTTCCAATTATTAGAAAATAATCCGGAGAAATTCAGTCCAAATGTGATTATGCGTCCTTTATATCAGGAAATTATTTTACCTAATTTATGTTATATTGGCGGAGGCGGAGAAATTGCCTATTGGTTAGAATTAAAGTCGTTTTTTGAAGCGGTAAACATTACTTTTCCGATGCTTTTGGTTCGCAACTCAGTACTTTTAGCAACCGAAAAACAGGTTAAAAAAGCCGATAACTTAGGTTTAAGCTGGGCGGATCTTTTTACAAAACCTTCCAATTTAATCAATGCGATTACACACAAATTATCTGCTTTCCCAATTGATTTAACACCTCAAAAAGAAGCATTAGAAAAACAATTTGAATATCTTTACGAATTGGCACAACAAACGGATAAGTCATTTACCGGAGCTGTCAAAGCACAGGAAGTCAAACAAAAGAAAGGTTTAGACAACCTTGAGAAAAGATTATTAAAAGCACAAAAACGAAAATTAGATAACGAATTGCAACGTGTAACAGATTTACAGTTCGAATTGTTCCCCAATCAAAGTTTACAGGAGCGCCAGACTAATTTCTCTGAATTTTATCTGGAAAAAGGCGAACAATTGATTCCGCTTTTAATTCAGAAACTCAAACCATTAGAAACGAATTTTAATATAATTATGATATAAGTTTTCGCTAAACAATAAAGTAATAATCCTCAGAAACAAATAACCACCTCCTTCTGAAATTATTGCCTCTCTAAACCAAATAGCAACTTTTTAAAAACAAAAATTAACCTATTTACCAAAATTATGACCAGAGAGCGCTTGATATCTTTAGATGTCTTTAGAGGATTAACCATTTTATTAATGACAATTGTAAATAATCCCGGAGATTGGGGACATGTTTACGGGCCTTTATTACATTCAGAATGGCATGGCTGCACGCCAACCGATTTAGTTTTTCCGTTTTTTATCTTTATTATGGGAGTTGCAGTTCCGCTCGCAATGCCTGATAAATTCTACGACGGAAGTACTTTCAACAAAATTTTAGTTCGCTCTTTGCGAATGCTTTGTTTGGGAATTTTCTTTAACTTTTTCGGAAAAATACAATTGTTCGGACTTGAAGGAATTCCACTTTTAATTGGCAGATTAGCCATTACCATTGCTGTTGGTTATGCCTTAATGGGAAGTTTTAGTTCGAAAGTCAAAAATATTCTGGCTTTTTCAATTCTCGCTATTTATCTATTTTTGGCTTATAGCGGTATCGAAGCCTACCATGATGTACGTTTGCCTGGAGTTTTACAGCGAATTGCAATTGTTTATTTTGTAATTTCTCTTTTGTATTTAAAAACATCCCAAAGAACTCAAATCATAACCGCAATTGTTTTATTATTAGGATACTGGGCCATGATGACCTTAATTCCTGTTCCCGGAATTGGCGAAGCAAATCTTGACAAAGGAACGAACTTAGCTTCGTGGCTTGACAGCGTTTTACTAAAAGGACATATGTATCGCGGCACCATAACCTGGGATCCCGAAGGTATTTTAAGCACAATTCCGTCGATCGTAAACGGAATTATTGGTTTATTGATTGGACAAATTTTACAAACTGACGCAATCAAAATCCAAAAAGCACAAAAAATGGGTATCATCGGTACGACGCTTATCTTTTTTGGCTTGCTTTGGGACCTTATTTTTCCCATCAACAAATCACTTTGGACGAGCAGCTACGTTCTGTATACTACAGGATTGGCAACCGTATTCCTAACCGTATTATATTACACAATCGATATTGCTAATTATAAAAAAGGCTTCAAACCATTTTTAATCTGGGGAGTAAATCCAATGATTGTTTTCTTTACCTCGCAGATTATTCCACAGGCTCTGGTGATGATTGAATTTCAAAATCCGCATAATCCCTCAGAAAAAATCAATCTTCTAAACTATTTATATACTTTCGGAATTGCGCCATTTTTCAGTAATCCAATGAGCGCTTCATTAGCCGGCGCATTGGTTTATGTGGGAATCTGGACGTTTATTTTATGGATCTTTTATAAAAACAAATTGATTTTCAAAGTATAAAATTATCTCATCATACAAGTAATATAAGATATTATAAGTAGAGTCTGCACAGTAGTACGTCCCTACTTTTATAATTATCAAGTTTGCATTAAATTCATAGTATGACATCCAACCTATTTAAATGAACTTACATAACTTATATGGTTAAAAAAAAAGAGCTTCTATTAGTCAAAACATCATTCTAACGTGTTTTAATTACGAATTAATTAAAATCAATTCATAAAAAAAGTATACTTTTGCACAAAATTAAAAATAAGCAATAAAATGGCAACAAATAGAACGTTTACAATGATTAAGCCGGATGCAGTTCAAAACGGACACATCGGAAATATCTTAGCAATGATTACTAATGGAGGATTTAAAATCGTTTCATTAAAATTAACTCAATTAACTGTAGCTGATGCTAAAGCATTTTACGCAGTTCACGCAGAAAGACCTTTCTACGGAGAATTAGTTGAATTCATGTCTCGCGGACCAATTGTTGCTGCAATTTTAGAAAAAGACAACGCAGTAGAAGATTTCAGAACTTTAATCGGAGCTACAAATCCTGCTGAAGCTGCTGAAGGAACTATTCGTAAAGCATATGCAACTTCTATTGGAGAAAATGCAGTTCACGGTTCTGATAGCGACGAAAACGCTGCTATCGAAGGTGCATTTCACTTTGCCGGAAGAGAGCAGTTCTAATATTAGTTTTCAGTCTCAGTGGCCGTTTTTAGCCACAGAAACACATAAAAAAAATCCTGTTTGTTTACAAACAGGATTTTTTTTATGTGTTTTTTAAAAACTAGGAAATATCATCATGTCCTTTTATTTCCCCTAAATCAGTCAAATTTTCTTTTAAAAACAATTTTAAATTATTAAAATTACTTATGTAATAACTACAAACACAAACAACTCTTTTTCCTTTTTCAAGAATAAAAAGAGACTCAGAAACACCAAGTCTTCCACTTTCGAATAAAACCACAAAACCATCTAATTTGCTAAAGTCATAAACTATAGACCTACCTAATCCATAATAACGTTTAACTGTTATATTGTTTTTTTCAATTATTACTTTATGAACTCTGGTTCTCACTAAAGCCAACCACAAATAAGCAACAATGATGAATACTACTAAAGGAAAAGCCAGACTCTCTTTTGGAGAAATACTATAGATATAAAGAGCCAAAAATGGAAAAATACTTAAAATCGAAATTAACAAAATTGGCAGAATTCTAAATCTGGATTTCAATGTAACCATGATTCTTTTTTTTAAACCGCTTAAGCAAAAATTATCTCAAAATAACATCCTTAATCACTTCACGCCCCAAATCCTCATTAATCATCTTCACGACTTTAGTTTTTCCGTGACTCAATTCTTCTCTTAAAACGGCAGACGACAGTTCTACATATAACGTACTTCCTTTCAAAACCACATTTTTCGTATACGTATTAACACCATTTCCCATCAACTGTCTCCAGGCTTCTTTCACATCAATCTGATCCATTCCGGCACCCAATTTGTTCACCTGGATAATCTGTTGCAAAACAGCCCCAATCGTCTGATTATTTAGTCTTTTTGCCATCTTCTAATAAATTTATTGCTCCCGCTTTTTTATAATGATATTCTTTTTTTTCCTGATTTTTCACCACCAGTTTCTCCTCTGAAATCGAGATCAGTTCCTCACTCCATTTTGCATAATCTGTTTTATAATCCAGAAAAACCTGTTCGCCTTTGAATCGAACTGAAACATTTTCAAAAGAATCACTGGTCAAAAAAGTACCGTCAAACTGAGGCATCACTTTCTTTCGGATTCCTTTGTTGTTCTTTATATCAAAATAATCAAAACTTTCATTCATTTTATAATCCTTCTCTTCTCCTTTTTCAAAAACCACTTTTTCAATTTCCCAATAGCCGTTTAATTTCGCAATATCAGCGGGTTTAATTTCCTGCCTGCACCCCAAAAACAAGAGCGATACAATCAAAATCATAAAAGTATTTTTCATAGGTAATAGTATTTTAAGGAGCTGTTTCCTGCTGTCTGCTTTATCTTTTTCCTACAAAAAAGCAAGAAAAAGGATGCCGCTCCCATCAGGGCTAAAACTCCGGTTTTCAAAAAAATATTTGTGGTACAAAGTTAACTTTATAAACCTAAAATTAGGGATAATAAAGCAAAACAAAAAAGGAATTTTACAGGAATAAAGATCCTGTTCTAAGTGAGAGCTTTAGATCAATTGCCAGCCTTTATTCATTAAAAAACTTTTACATTTTTTACAGAAATCTTTTTCTTCGTCTAAATGATTTCCGCGTTCAGCATCTCTCATCAGACAAGTTTTCACTGCACAATGAGATAAACCTTCAGTATGTCCTAATTCGTGTAAAACTACTTTATAAAACTGTTGATTGCTGTTTTTGCCGGCCATTCTAAAATCAGAGACTACACAAGATTTACCCGGTCGGTAACCTAATCCCATTATTCCCCAATCTTTAATTCCGTTTTTAGTAGTACTTATATCAGAATTTGACAATCCAATAACAACAGAATCTTTACCAACAGTATTGCGAAGAAATTCAATAATGCTGTCTGCCCGATATCTGTTTCTGGGTTTATAATAGGAGTTTTCAGGAAAAGAAATATTTTGCCTTAAAGCAACATTTGGATTAATTGTCTTAACCTGAACAAGCACATTTTTTGCCTGATCCGTTTTAAAATCACCAAATGGCTGAAGAACAACTACCTTACTCTGATTCTCTTTCTTTGCGTTTGTACAGGAAAGCAAACTAAAAAATAAAATCAGAAGACAATACTTCATAATAAGTTAAGATTAAGACTAACTTTCGCAGTTACTATTTAACAATTTAAACCTACAAAATAAAGCAATAAAAGATACTATCGTTTTGTACGCAATCTTTTCAGGATTCCCATAAAAAAGAATATTAACCCTAAAACCAACAAAACGTAATAAAAGGACAAAGTCTGATTCCTGATTACATTTGCTAAAACGAAACAAATAACGCTTGCGAAATAAAAAGTAAGAGGCGTTATATTTTTTAAAGAAGAAAAACTCATTATAAACTATTTAAAAAAACTATCTACAAATTCATATTTGTTAAAGACCTGTAAATCTTCAATTCCTTCACCAACACCTATGTATTTTACAGGAATCTGAAACTGATCTGAAATACCAATTACAACACCGCCTTTAGCAGTTCCGTCCAATTTAGTTACTGCAAGGGAGGTAACCTCAGTTGCTGCTGTAAATTGTTTGGCTTGCTCAAAAGCATTTTGACCTGTAGAACCGTCTAATACCAAAAGTACATCGTGAGGCGCATCGGCAACCACTTTTTGCATAACACGTTTAACCTTGGTAAGTTCATTCATCAAATTGACTTTATTGTGCAAACGTCCGGCAGTATCTATAATAACGATATCGGCATTTTGTGCTACAGCTGACTGCAAAGTATCAAAAGCAACAGATGCAGGATCGCTCCCCATATTCTGTCTCACAATAGGCACATCTACACGATCTGCCCAAACTTGCAATTGATCGATAGCAGCGGCACGAAAAGTATCGGCAGCTCCTAAGACAACTTTATAACCTGCTTTTTTAAACTGAAACGCCAGTTTACCAATTGTAGTCGTTTTTCCCACTCCGTTTACACCAACAACCATTAAAACATATGGTTTTTTATCTTTTGGAATTTCGAATTCAGTTGCTTCTCCGGTATTGGTTTCAGACAATAAAGCACCAATTTCTTCACGCAGAATCTGGTTTAGTTCGTCTGTACCTAAATATTTATCTTCGGCAACGCGTTTTTCGATTCTTGTGATTATTTTGAGCGTTGTATTTACACCAACGTCTGAAGCCACTAGGATTTCTTCCAGATTATCTAAAACATCATCATCGACTTTAGATTTTCCGGCAACGGCTTTGCTTAACTTTGAGAAAAAAGTAGTTTTTGATTTTTCAAGACCTTTGTCTAAAGTCTCTTTTTTATCAGTAGAGAATAATTTTTTAAAAAAACTCATTTTTTATAGGTTGTTAGTTTTTCAGACTATCCGATTCTTTGACAATCTGAATAATCCTAATGTTTATAGAAGACCAATTGTTACTACCTGATCTCTGATAGTATCTACATCCTTTGGTTTCCGTCGAATCGGGACAGTAAAGATATAGAGGATAGTGAGAACTATAGCTTAAAAAAAAGCCAATTGTTATATTTCTATAAAATTTTAGACAAATATAAAAAATAAAAAAGCTACTTCCGAATGAAAGTAGCTTTTCTATATACTGTAATTGTTATTATTTCTTTTTCAAGAAAGTATCAACTTCTTCAGGAGCCATAATAGATTCTACGAATGTATATGCACCAGTTTTAGGAGACTTCACCATTTTGATGGCTTTTGATAATCTCTTAGAAGCTGTTTGTAACGATGCTACGGTTTTCTTTGCCATGATTTAAATGTTATTGAAATTCAATACATCTTCAAATGTTATGGTATTACAAGTATTACTTAATAATCAACATTTAATTTAAGATTGTATTTAAATCTCTAAATTATTACTTAATTTCTTTGTGAACAGTTACACGTTTCAAGATTGGATTAAATTTCTTAATCTCTAATCTGTCTGGTGTATTTTTTTTGTTCTTAGTTGTTATGTATCTTGAAGTACCTGAAACACCAGAAGTCTTGTGCTCAGTACATTCTAAAATTACCTGGATTCTATTACCTTTCTTTGCCATCTTGCTATATATTTATTTAGGAAAGATTATTTGATAAATCCTTGTGACTGCGCTTTTTTCAAAACAGCAGAAATTCCATTTTTATTAATTGTTTTTATCGTAGATGCTGCTACTCTAAGAGTAATCCATCTATCTTCTTCTGGAAGATAAAAACGCTTTTTAACTAAGTTTACAGAAAATTTTCTCTTAGTTTTGTTCATAGCGTGAGAAACGTTATTTCCTACCATCGCTCTTTTACCTGTAAGGTCACAAACTCTTGACATTATACTTATCTTTTATCGTTATTCAAAATCAGGGTGCAAAGAAAAGAAAAATAAACGATTGAAACAAAAAATTAGTACACATTTTTTAAAATTTCTTTCTGTAATATTTCTAAACTCTTAATCACGGCTCTATCTATCACTTTTTCACGTGGTTGGCCAAAATTAAATTCTTCAACAATTATATCATTCGGAGTAGCCAAAGCGATAAAAACGGTACCAATTTCAGCATTTGAATCCCCTTTTGTCGGTCCGGCATTCCCGGTTGTGGCAATCGCATAGTCTGTTTTAAGTATCTCTTTCACATTCAAAGCCATAGCCGATGCAACTTCTGCGCTAACTACTGAAAACTGATCTACTAAATCCTGCGAGATACCGAGAACATTAACCTTCGCCTCTGTTGCATACGAAACCACACTGCCTTTGAAGTACTTAGAAGCTCCGGGAACAGCTGACATAACAGAGGCTATTTTCCCTCCGGTAAAACTTTCAGCAGTTGCAATGGTTCTATTTTGTTTGTCCAGCATTTTTCCAACTACGGATTCTATTGTCTCATTTTCTTCATAGCCTACTATAATATCATGAATGATAGCATCTAATGATTTCACATTCTCCTCTATTGCAGCTTCAAGCAATTCTTTATTTGTTCCTCTGGCCGACAAACGCAAACGAACCCGTCCGGGATTTGGGAGATAAGCCAGCTTTATGAATTCAGGCAAATTGTTCTCCCAATCTTCGATACGTTCCGCCACCAGACTCTCTCCCTGACCATAAGTTAAAATAGTTTTATGAATGATATAGGGGCGTTTGTACTCGCGAACTATTTTAGGAATTATTTCTTCTTCGACTAAATACTTCATTTCGTACGGAACTCCCGGAAGCGATACAAACACCGTATTTTCTTTCTTCATCCACATTCCCGGCGCAGTCCCCATTTTGTTATGCAAAACGGTGCATTTTGACGGAACTAAGGCCTGATCTTTATTTAATTGTGAAATTGGCCGCTTATAAAACCCTTCGATCAATTCTGTTACATGAGCCAGAACTTCAGGATTCACGACTAATTCATCATCAAAATAATCACAGAAAGTTTTTTTGGTGACATCGTCTTTTGTTGGTCCTAAACCACCTGTTATAATCACAACATCAACTTTGTTTTGTAGTTGTGCAAACGTGTCTAAAATGTGTTTTTTATCATCGCTTATCGAAATCATTTCATGAACTTCGACACCGATCCGGTCTAGTGATTTGGCGATAAAACCTGAATTTGTATCTACAATTTGACCTATTAAAATTTCATCTCCAATAGTAATGATAGTTGCTTTCATAGCTGCAGAATATTATTTTACTTACGCACGGTAAGTCATTATTACAAAGTAGGTTGTTGCCGCAACGATTTTTGCGTGAGAGGTAGTAGCGGCATCCTTTTGTGACAAAGAGACGCCTTTTTAAGCAAAAGTGCTATGAACAAAAGATATAGCGAATAACCCGACCCTGTTTTTGCCTTAAATTTAAAAAAGGCAAAAACTGGGTCACGCCCAAACTTTACAAATCAAAGTCTTTTTTGATTTCCTTGATAGCGTCTTTTACTTGTATCTTTATACTTTTGAAGGTTTCAACAATTTCTTTTTTCTTGCCTTCTGCCTTTGTCCAGGCTTCGACTTGAAGAATTTCTTCAAAAGCAACATTTAAACCCATTAAATCAAGGGTAGGTTTTATTTTGTGCGCGTAAGAATAAGCATATTTATGATCCTTTTTCTTAATCCCTTCTTTGATTTGTTTTAAATCTTCGGGAACTTCGGTAACAAATAATTTAAGAATTTCGTTTACAAATTCCGGATCATTGTCTGAAAGCGCATATACTTTCGAAAGGATGTATTTTAAAGCCATTATTTTACTTGTATTCTGAATAATTTTTTATCTTCTAAAAAGCCCTCTAAAACATCATTTGGTTTAACCGCAGCAACACCTTCAGGAGTTCCTGTAAAAATAATATCTCCAATTTTTAAAGTAAAAAATTGCGATACATACGAAACAAGTTCATCGATTTTCCAAAGCATAAAGCCTGTATTTCCTTTTTGAACTGTTTGAGAATTATTTGTCAACTCAAATGTAAGATTTTCCATCGAAACAAAATCACTTTTCGGCAAAAACTCTCCAATAACCGCAGAGCCATCAAAAGCTTTTGCTTTTTCCCAAGGCAATCCTTTTGCTTTTAATTTATCTTGTAAATCTCTGGCTGTAAAGTCGATACCTACACTAATTTCATCGTAATATTTATGAGCAAATTTAGGTTCGATATACTTCCCTACCTTATTAATTTTAACAATTATCTCTATTTCGTGATGAATCTCTTCAGAAAATTCCGGAATTACAAACGGATGCTGTTTCAATAAAACAGCTGAGTCCGGTTTCATAAAAACTACCGGCTCTGTTGGGCGCTCGTTTTTTAACTCCGCAATATGATTGGTATAATTTCTACCGATACAGATTATTTTCATGTCTATATGAGTTGCTAAACTCCTAAGTTGCCAAGACTCTAAGAAAAAGCGCAAAAAAAATCAGCACCTCAGAAGCTTAGCAACTTAGAACCTTACTTAGTATTTAACTTTCTTAATTTTATTGCTGTTAAAACCTTTTTAGTATACAAAGGAAAATCAGCATTTTGAATCCAGCTGAAATAGCCCGGTTCTGTTTCCAGAATTTTATCTACTTTGACTCCTTTGTGTTTTCCGAAGGTAAAAATCTCTTCGTTATCCTGATCAAAAGCAATCATTCCGGCAAAATCAGCTATCTTTTTACGGGTTGTAAATTCAGACAATGACTTCATATCATTTTCTAAATCCGGGTAACGATCTAATTGTGCTTTTAGAATTTCATAGGTTGCCATAGTATCTGCCTCTGCAGAATGCGCATTTTCAAGATTTTTTCCGCAATAGAATTTCAATGCGGCACTTAAAGTACGCTCTTCCATCTTATGAAAAATAGTCTGTACGTCTACTGAAACCTTATTTTTCATATCAAAGTCAACTCCGGCGCGAAGCAATTCTTCAGCCAGTAACGGAATATCAAAACGATCTGAATTAAAACCTCCCAAATCACTATCCTTAATCATGTTATGAACTTGTTGTGCCAACTCAGCAAAAGTAGGCTCATTGGCCACTTTTTCATCTGTGATACCATGAACAGCGGTTGTTTGTGGCGGAATTGGAATCGTAGGATTCACTAACCAGGTTTTACTTTCTTTATTTCCGTTTGGAAAAACTTTGAATATTGAAATTTCTACAATTCGATCTTTTCCGATGTCAATTCCGGTTGTTTCAAGATCAAAAAAGCAAATTGGTTTGTTGAGTTTCAGTTCCATTTTTTAATTTTATAAGATTACAAATGTAATTTTTAAAGCGGAATTTCCTCTTTTATTCTTGATTTTTTTAACCGAAAAAAGGCTCATTTTTGCGATTTTAACGTTTAAATTCATTCTCAAAGAAAGACGCCATTCGTTTCCTTAACCTTTTCTTACAAACAAAAAACCCGGAAAATTTTTAAAATCTTCCGGGTTTTGAATTTATTCTATAGTATTTAAAAATCTCTGTCGATATCAAAAGCTTCTAAATATTCTGCTACTCTTTTTACAAAGCTTCCACCTAAAGCTCCATCTACTACTCTGTGATCGTAAGAGTGCGATAAGAACATTTTTTGACGGATTCCGATAAAATCACCTTCCGGGGTTTCGATAACTGCCGGTACTTTACGAATGGCACCAAGAGCTAATATCCCCACTTGTGGCTGATTGATAATTGGCGTACCAAAAACACTTCCAAAAGTTCCTACGTTCGTTACTGTATAGGTTCCGCCTTGTGTATCGTCCGGTTTAAGTTTTCCGGCTTTTGCACGATTTCCTAAATCGTTAACCGCTTTTGCCATTCCAACCAGATTCAGCTGATCTGCATTTTTGATTACGGGAACAATTAAGTTTCCGTTTGGTAAAGCCGCAGCCATTCCTAAATTTATATTTTTCTTTTTGATGATATATTCACCATCAACAGAAATATTCATTCCAGGGAAATCTTTCAGTGCTTTTGCAACCGCCTCCATCATAATTGGCGTAAAAGTAAGCTTCTCGCCTTCTCTTTTCTCGAAAGCTGTTTTTACTTTTTCTCTCCATTTTACGATATTGGTTACATCAACTTCAATAAACGACTGCACGTGAGCCGAAGTTTGAATAGAAGCCGTCATGTATCCTGAAATCAGTTTACGCATTCTGTCCATCTCGATGATTTCGTCACCTCCATTTACAGAAACCGGAACCGCTTGTTGACTTTTTTGAACAGGAGCAGCGACAGGCTGTGCTACTTTTGGAGCTTCTACAACCGCTTTTGGAGTTTCAACACCTGATTTGCGGGTTTCAATATATTTTAAAATATCTTCTTTTGTTACACGTCCGTCTTTTCCTGAACCGACAATATTTTCTAATTCAGCAACAGAAATCCCTTCTTCTTTTGCAATATTTTTTACTAACGGAGAATAGAATTTATCAGATCCTGAAAAATCCTGTGGAGCAGCTGCAACATCTTTTGCTACTTCGATTGTTTTTTCGATTTCAGCAACTTCAGCCGGAGCAGCAGCTTCTTCTGTTTTTGCAGCCGGAGCATCACCTTCCGTTTCAATAATAGCAATAGTTTGTCCTACCTGAACTAAATCATCTTTACCAAATAATTGTTCTACTAAAACTCCTGATACTTCGCTTGGCACTTCACTATCAACCTTGTCAGTTGCAATTTCGAGTACAGCTTCATCAGCTTCAATTTTATCTCCCACTTCTTTCAACCAGTTGGTAATAGTTGCTTCAGCGACACTCTCTCCCATTTTAGGAAGTTTCAATTCAAATCTTGCCATATTGTTAACCTAAAAGGTGATTTTGATTTTCAGATTGCGAAATTACTGAATATTCTAAATATAAATTACATTTAATATAATTTTTTACTCATTTTTTACAATTTGCCCTGTAACATTTCATGAATTGATTCCAATAATAAAATTTGTGTTTTTGGGGAAAATCTTAAAAGTAACGTTCTTATCTTTAAGAGTTTTTATGATTTTAATACATTTTTTGAACGAAACATACTGATTATCCAAAATAATATCAACTCTTTTACCCTTAAAAATCAGGGACGAATTTACCATTTTTTCTTTTTTTAAATTCATAAAGACGACTTTATTTTTTAAAATAGACGGTAATTTTTCAGACAAAATTCAATTTACAGAAGAAAAAACGACAATTTCCGACAGCTGTTTTACTTTCATTTTTCCCTAAACCATTTTTACAAAACAGAAAACGAAATTCTGATTGGAATGAAAAATACAAAAAATCAGGAATTTAATAAGACGAAAAAAAAGAAACTGATTCTTTTGAGGATTAAAAATTTTCAGCCAGGCCCAATCGCAATGACCAGTCGTTTTTACTAACTCCAAAATCAAGTACCAGATTACTGTTGTTTTGTTTGTTCCATTTAATGCGTAATCCGGTTCCCACAGCAGGATTCCATTTCCTGAAATCATAAGTATCCAATTTAGAAACCGAAGAAATATTAGTAAAAAATACGGCTCCGATAAAACCATTTTTAGTGATATCTGTCCTGTATTCTGTTTCAAAATAAATCAACGCATTGCTGCGGAATCTATTTCTGGTAAAACCCCGGCCTGTTTTTCCGTCGCGATCCCAACCAATACTTGGCAAATCGAGATAATGCGGTTTCCCGCCAAAAGTCGACCAGTAAAAAGCCCTGTACGCCAAAACTCTGTGTTTGTACTTATTAAAAGAATGGTATTTTCGGGCATCAAAATAAATAGAATTCCATTTTTTACCGTCTACCCCACTTGTGTTCATTCTGTAATCAGCTTCGACATAAATACCTTGTTCGGGATTTACATTGTTCTTACGGGAATCGTACAATCCCTGAACCGCTACTCCAAAAGAATTTTCATTAGAAAAATCTCCATCCATATATTTCACGTAATCTGTTTGATCATCAATATAAGAATCTTCAGAAATATTCTGATAATTATCTAACAACAAACCCAGTCCCAAACGAAAATCCCCGATTACTTTTCGGGTCGCAAATTGATAAAACCGCCATTGCTGATAATCCAGTGTCGACATTTTTTTATCGGTGTTATGCCCTCCCAAACCATAAGTATCCTGCGGATAAATCATAAAACGATAGTCTCCGATAAAATTCCAGTTATTGTCTTTTGTATAAATATAAGATTGAATAGGAAAAACATATTGTTTGGTAAAACTAAAATAAGGCGAGAAGGAAACCTGGGACATCTTGGTTGTATTGCTGTCGCCGAGGTAAAATGTGGTCAGAAAAGAAACTACTAATCCGGCACTTTTATTGGCGTCGATTGGTACAGGAAGCAAAGAGAATGCTACTTTTTTATCCGGATTTATTCGGAGAGAGTCATTTTTATGAAAGAGTTTGTATAACACATCTAAAATATCTTTTTTGTTATTCGTCACTGAATCATTTTGCGAGTAACAAAATGGCATCAGAAAAAAGAAAAACAAAACAATTAGAGATTTTTCACCTTTCATTTCATAAAGCTTTAAGAGACAACTTCTTACAAATTTAAAATTAAATTTAAAACGAAAGCTGTTTTTAGAAATAATAAAAAAAGAAAACTATACCCCATTATAAAAAAACATATTTTTGGATTGCATAAAATTTTTATTTCCTATGAAAAACAAAAAATTGGTTCCTATTGATTCATTTCTTTTCATCTTTACAATCGGTTTTTTCATACTTGGCATTACATCTGCTGCCAAACATTCTGATAAAAATCTTGTCGAAACCTCAACGTGGTATATCGCCGGCCCAACTCTAGAAAATCAGGAAACAATTAATCGTGTTCGTCAGCAAAAAGGCCTGGTTATAGTCACCTCAAAAGATAATCCCGCTGGAGAAATTGAATTGAATGTTTTACTTACTGATTCAGGTTCAAATGATGGTGCTCCAACTAATTTATCTGATGATTCTAAATTTGTCACTATTATCTATAAATCATCACATCTTATAAAATTGCAGGCTCGCGAAGGCAATAAAGAAGGAACTGGTTGCGTTCATGGAGGATCGCATCCCAGAGTTGATCTGCAAGCGTCGCCAAAAAAATTTAAAACGGTAAAAATTCCGTGGTCCGATTTTAAACAGGACGGATTGCCTGACGGAAAGCTTTTAGACTCTCACAATCTTTGTAAATTCAATTTTGTGAATTACAATCCGGTTTCGGGAGCGTTTTTAGAAATTAAAGCAGTTATAGTTCAAAATTAAAAAACATGAAAACAAGACTTATTCTTTTACTTTTCGTTACCGTATTATTTTCAAATTTCGGCTTTAGCCAAAAAAAATCTACGTCTTCAAAAATAGACATTAATGGCGTTTGGCAGGATATCAATCCGGATGTTCAGAATGCAGTGGTTATTATCTCTGAACAGGACGGAAAAGTGATGTTCTCTCATTATCTGGAATGGAAAGGGAAAAAATTTGTAGAAAGCGGCATAGGAAAAAGAGTCGGAAACACAATTGGTTATACTGTAGATGTTACTTTACCTATTAAAGGCTGGGCGACAGCAGGAACCCATACACTAACATTGTCTGAGGACGGAAACACGCTGGAAGGAACTTTTGCTGACAATAAAAAACGAACCGGACCGATTGCGTTTAAGCGCGTGAGGTGAAATTTTGTTTCAGGTTTCAGGTTATATCTTAACGTGAAACCTGAAACTTCTAAAACTTTACAAATGCAGTTGAATTTTATACCTGTTGCATAATTTCATCACAAACAACATAATAGTAGAAAACACTAATGACCAGATAATCCCCGGTACTCCTTCACGGAAATACCCCGGAATAATGTGAATTTGAAAAGCTTTGCAGAAATAATAAATTACGCCAGGCAAAATATAAATCAATAATGGATTTGCGGCGGCGGGCATGAAGAAATTACTCCATTTTGTTTGTTTCCTAATTTCCATCAACCAATACAAGAAGTAGAATAAAACGGTACAAATTGTTGCAGAAAACATGGTCCAGGACGGAGTTCCTTTTATTTTTGAGATTCCAAAATAAGGTCTTAATAAATATCCTGTCACAAAAAACAGAACTGCAAAACCTATTACTGCCCAATTGATTTTGGCGGCTACTTTCCGATCAAAAAACAATAGCGAAATTACTACTCCGGCAGCAACCACCGCAGCGTGCGTTAAATGTCCGGCAATAAAACCAAACCCGGGTATTTGATGTAACGCTGAACTTTCAGTCAGGTTTATCGCATTTGCTGCTACACAAACAATCAAAAAAGCAATCATGCCCCATAATCTTCCGGAAACAACCCAGTAATAAACCACTGTAAAAAGATACGCCCAACCAATTAAGCCCAGAATTCCCCACCATTTTGGTGTAATCCCAATTGCGCCGGTATCCTCCTGAACATATAAAAAGTATAATGCTATCAAAACCAGCATTCCGCCATAATGAAGTGTATTTTTTAACCAAACCGGAAAATCTTTGGGATATTTATTCCAAATCGGAATGGGCATTGCATAAGCCAAAAGCCCCCAAAAGACTGGCTCAATGATCATTTTTGAAGCGTCATATCCATATTCCGCATTGACCATATAAACTCCGATAATAATTAATGCTAAAGCTCTTTTCAGAGTATGTGTCCAAATTGTTTTGGCGCTGTCGCCTTTGAGTAAACGGGCATTAAATGCAAAAGGAACAGACATTCCGACAATAAATAAAAAAGCCGGAAAAACCACGTCTACAAATGTCATCGCATCAGCATCAGCCGGCATATGTTTCATCCATTGTGGCACATTTTGAACACTTGCCAATTCATTTACAAAAATCATAACAAAAATTGTAATTCCCCGTAAAGCATCAATAGAAATAATCCTTTGATTGTATAAATTTTCTTTAATTCTCATAAAATAGTAGGTTTTTAGCAATCTCAAATATAACATAATTATGAAACGTTCGGTTACATTTGTTACATTAAAATAAAAGCATAACAAAATCTTTCTATTTGTATCTTTTTAAAACATACCGTTTTTCTTAAAATCAAAAAAACACTTTTATGGATCAGATATTAGGTCTTTTAGCAAAAAAACCAATTAAACAGGCTTACTGTTTTTTCGATAGTATTTAAAGCTTTACTTTTATGACAGGCAAATTTTAATATTGCAGTACATGATAAAAAACATTCTATTTCTTTGCTTTATTATATCATCCTCTTATGCACAAATTTCGGGATGCACAGATCCGCTTGCTAAAAACTACGACTCAAATGCCACCATAAATAACGGAAGCTGCCGTTACAATAATATCCGAATCAAACAGGAATACGCTATTCAATTAAGTGATTCAATAAAAGAAACTTCCGGATTAATCCTCTTTAATAATTTGTTATGGACACACAATGACGATCATGACAAAACGATTTATGGATTAGATTCGTTAGGAAAAATTCGAAAAAAAATCATTCTGGACAAAGTAACCAATCACGACTGGGAAGAAATTTCTCAGGATAGCACTCATCTCTATATTGGGGATTTTGGAAATAATTACGCAGGAAACAGAAAAGATCTGAGAATTTTAAAAATCGAAAAAAAATCATTTTTAGAAGGGAATCCAAGTATAGAAACAATTGCATTTCAGTATTCTGACCAAACTGATTTTTCATCTCAAAAACCAAACAAAACTAATTTTGACTGTGAAGCTTTTGTGGTTTCAAAAGACAGTATCTATTTGTTTACCAAACAATGGAATACTTCTAAAACCGGTATTTATGCTCTGCCTAATACCTCCGGCAATCACACTGCTCAGCTACAATATACTTTAGACACACAAGGTCTGGTAACAGGTGCAACTTATTTAGAATCAAAAAAACTCATTGCACTTTGTGGTTATTCTAAAATAGGAAAACCATTTTTGTTTCTTTTATATGATTACAAAAACAATGATTTTTTGTCTGGAAACAAACGAAGAATTACGATCAAACGTCCCATTCTTCAAATTGAAGGTATCGCAACCAAAGATGGCTTACATTATTATCTTACGAATGAATCTCTGGTTCGAAAACCTGTTATTAATGTTCCGCAGCAAATTCACTATTTTGATTTGAGTTCAGTATTAAGCCAATATCTCAATAAATAGCAATTATTTATGTTTTATGAACAGTCAGGCCTTCATTTCTGTTTTCTATAAATAAGCAAAAACGGTTTTAAAAGAGTTTATTTTTTATCAGACCGGCAGATTATTTTCAAAAGCGGACCCAAAAGAAAAAAATGAATCTGTACTTCCAACACCTTCAATTTGGTGAATTTGCTCGTATAAAACTTTGCGAAGCTCTTCGTTGTTTTCGGCTACAATTTTAACAAACAAAGCATATTTCCCGGAAACCCAATGACACTCTATTACTTCCGGAATTTCTTTAAGTTTTTCAGCAATAGAATATGAGAAATGAGCCTCTTTGGTAACGATTCCCGTATAAGTAATCGTTTCAAAACCAAGTTCTTTAGGATTTAATTTTACAGAAAAACCGGTAATTATTCCCGCTTCCTGCAATTTCCGAACTCTTAAATGTACCAATGAATTGGAAATATTTAATTCTTTCGCCAAATCAGAAAATGGTATTCTTCCATTCTCACTTAGTTTTTGCAGAATTTCTCTATCTAAATAATCAGTATTTTCATTCTTCTTGATGCCCGCCATAGTCCGTTTTTGTTTGATGATTCTATTATTTTGACAATTCTTATGATGAAACTCGATTTTAAAGTGTCAAAATTACAAAAAAAACTGCACATCGTGTCTAATTCTCAATAATCGTACTTGTATGATGTTATAATAACAGTATTATATATAGATTTGTGTCATAATAACAGTATTTTAACAAAACCAAAATGAATAAAACTCAACTACTTACAAAATTATGGGAGCAATATGCTCATATTACTCCTTCTGCAGAAAAAATACACGAATTGCTGCAAGAGAGAGGCGAAGAAATTATAAACGATCATATCGCAATTCGTACTTTCAATGATCAACGTGTCAATATTGCAGTATTAGAAAAACCTTTCTTAAATGTTGGTTACGAGGCTAAAGGCGAATATAATTTTGAAACTAAAAAATTATACGCAAAGCATTATGAGCATGCTACAGATAAAGATGCGCCAAGAATTTTTATTTCTGAATTAGAATTAGAAAAATGTTCTGCAACATTGCAAGAAACGGTACAGGATATATTGAACAATTGTGATCAAAATTTATTCAATGATCCGGAATTGGTTTTGAGCGGTTCTGTCTGGAAAGGAAATTCTCAGGCGATTTACAAATCATTGCTTGAAGAATCTGAATATGCTGCGTGGATGTACGTTTACGGTTTTAGAGCAAATCACTTCACAATAAATACAAATGCTCTTAAAGATTTTAAAACACTCGAAGAACTAAACAATTTTCTGGAAGCAAACGGATGGAAACTAAACGCGTCAGGAGGAAAAATTAAAGGAACTCCGGAACAATTACTGGAACAATCGAGCACTCTGGCCGATTTGTATACCGTAGATTTTGAAGAAGGAGCGTTAGAAATTCCGTCCTGCTATTATGAATTTGCACTTCGTTATCCAATGTCAAACGGAGAATTGTATCAGGGATTTGTTGCTTCATCTGCAGATAAAATCTTTGAAAGTACTGACGTAAAGCTGCAGGAAGCAAAATAATAAAAATCTATTCAACAGAATTATTTTAACACATAGAAACATAGATTTTAGATACTCGAAACAAGACGTTTCACTTATTTAAAAGACACATAGAATGACTATGTAAAAGAAATCTACTTCTTTAAGGATGCTCTTTTACTAAGAATAAAAATCAATTTCCAGAAGAAAAAAACGATACAACAGAAAGCTTTTCTGAGGCTATAATATTGTCTTGTTTTTTGACACAAGCAGAATAACAAATAAAAAAAAGGGCCGGAATGACAACAACAGAATTAGGATTCGGAATAAAAGAAGCTTTAGAACAATTGGGCATAAAGGAAATTAATGAAGGAACTTCAACAGGAATAAACAATTTTTCGAGCGGTGACATTTTAGAAAGTTACTCTCCGGTTGACGGACAATTAATTGGAAAAATTAAGACTTCGACTGCTGCAGATTATGAAAAAGTAATGGAGTCAGCAACAGCTGCTTTCAAACAATTTAGAGTAATGCCGGCACCTCAACGAGGAGAAATTGTGCGTCAGTTTGGAGAAAAATTACGCAAGAATAAGGAAGCCTTAGGAAAACTGGTTTCTTATGAAATGGGTAAATCTTTGCAGGAAGGTTATGGAGAGGTTCAGGAAATGATCGATATCTGTGATTTTGCAGTAGGTCTGTCGCGTCAGTTACACGGATTAACGATGCACTCTGAGCGTCCGGGACACAGAATGTATGAACAATATCATTCTTTGGGAGTTGTCGGGATTATTTCGGCATTCAACTTTCCGGTAGCGGTTTGGGCATGGAACACTGCTTTGGCCTGGATCTGCGGAGATGTTTGCGTTTGGAAACCCTCAGAAAAAACACCACTGTGCGGAATTGCCTGTCAAAATATCATGGCAGAGGTGATCAAAGAAAACAACCTTCCGGAAGGTATTTCCTGTTTAATCAATGGTGATTACAGAATAGGAGAAATAATGACAAACGATAAACGTGTACCCTTAATATCCGCTACAGGTTCTACCCGTATGGGCAAAATCGTGGCGCAGGTAGTTGCAGGACGTTTAGGAACTTCATTATTAGAACTAGGCGGTAACAATGCCATTATTGTAACTCCGGATGCCGATATAAAAATGACTGTTATTGGTGCCGTTTTTGGCGCTGTAGGAACAGCAGGACAAAGATGTACATCGACACGCCGTTTGATCATTCACGAAAGTATTTATGACAAAGTAAAAGATGCAATCGTTTCTGCCTACAAACAATTGCGTATCGGGAATCCATTAGACGAAACGAACCATGTTGGTCCGCTAATAGACAAACATGCAGTCGAAATGTACCATCAGGCCCTGGAAAAAGTGGTAGCCGAAGGCGGGAAAATCCTGGTAGAAGGCGGCGTACTTTCAGGAGAAGGATATGAAAGCGGCTGTTATGTAAAACCTGCAATTGCTGAAGCCGAGAACACATTTGAAATTGTACAACACGAAACTTTTGCCCCCGTATTGTACTTATTAAAATATTCAGGAACGGTTGTCGATGCCATTGCAATACAGAATGGCGTAGCCCAAGGATTGTCTTCGGCTATTATGACCAATAATTTAAGAGAAGCCGAATTGTTCTTATCTGTTACAGGATCTGACTGCGGTATTGCCAATGTAAATATCGGAACATCCGGTGCTGAAATTGGTGGTGCTTTTGGCGGCGAAAAAGAAACAGGCGGAGGAAGAGAATCAGGCTCTGATGCCTGGAAAGTTTACATGCGAAGACAAACGAATACCATTAACTACACTACTAGCCTGCCATTGGCACAAGGAATAAAATTTGATTTATAAACTGATTACAAACCAAAAACAAAAATCCCAACAAAGAGAATACCGCATTTTATAAAGCAGTCCTTCCACCATTGCCTAAATAAAATGTTTGCGTTACAATGAAAAAAAAAAAAAAAAAAACTAAAAAGCGAAATTTTAATTAACCAAAACATTACCAAAATGAAAAAACTACTAGTTAGGAAGCTAAATTTTATTCCTCTACTGTTATGCTTGTGGTTACCAAACCTCAATTTTGCACAAGCGCAAAAAACAATTTCAGGAAAAATTACAGACGAGAAAAACAATACGCTGCCAGGCGTAAGTATTTCTATTAAAGATTCTAAGTACAATGCCGCAACAGACATTGACGGAAATTATACACTGGTATATTCGTCAAGTCTTACAGATCCGATTATCGTTTTTTCTTATATGGGATTCATAGGAAAAAGCGAAGCTGTAAACAACCGCACAGAATTTAATGTGGTGATGCAGGAAGAAACCAATAAACTGAACGAAGTGGTTATTATTGGTTACGGTTCTCAGAAAAAGAGCAATGTTACCGGAGCTATTGCTACCGTTAAAAAAGAAAGCCTCGAAACCAGAGCCACAACAAATCCGGCCGAAGCACTTCAAGGCTTAGTTGCCGGAGTAAATGTGCAAAAAAGCGGTGGTGTTGCAGGAGCAGATGTAAAAGTAAAAATTCGTGGGGTAAATACCTTTGGAGCAACAGAACCACTTTATATTATTGACGGATTTCAAGGAAACATCAATACCGTAAACCCAACAAATATAGAATCTATAGAGGTGCTTAAAGATGGTGCTGCGGCGGCAATTTACGGATCTGTGGCTGCCAACGGTGTAATTATCGTTACTACTAAAAACGGTCAGAAAGAAGGCGTAAAAGTAGATTTCAGTTCATTTTTAAGCATCACAAATCCATCAAAAACTTTAGATTTATTAGATGCTGACGGATATCGTACTGTAAATAAAAGAATGTATGATGAATACAACAAATATGCAACTTCGCCAAAACCGCTTCCGGCTTATATAACGGCTCCATCAGATACCAATACAGATTGGCAGGATGAAGTTTTCCGTTCAGGGCTTACTCAAAACTACGGTTTGGGAGTTCAGGGCAGACAGGGCGATTTTAAATTTGCTTTGTATGGTAATTACGTAAAGCAAAAAGGTATCATAATTGACAATGAATATGGTCAGCAAATGGCCAGCGCAAGAATTAGTTTCAAGAAATCAATTTTTGATATTGACGGAAAAATGGCGTATCAGGCAACGCAAAATGCTTTGCCTAATTTTCAATTAAAAGAGGTATACACCATGTCTCCGCTAGTTCCGGTTTATGATGAAAATGAGCAATACGGTTACGGTTTGTCGAACAAAAATGGTCTTCCGGCAGGAACAAATCCTGTTGCCGAAGAACATTTTAAGAAAAGCAACGAAAAAGGACAGGATATAACAGCAAATATTTCGGTAACGGCAAATATAGCGTCGTGGATAAAATATAAACTGGGTTATTCTTACCGCGTAAAAAACAGCCAGCAAACGGCACATTTCCCTCCTTATATTGCAAATCCAAAAGAGGTGCACCTTTATCCGATGCAAACGGAATTGAGAACAACCTGGGATGAGCAAATTTTAGATAATATTATTACAATTGATAAAACTTTCGGTAAACATGTTTTTGGTTTAATGCTTGGTAATACCATCAACAGCCAATCATCAAACTGGAATCAGGTTAGTGTGGAAGGAAAAACAACCGATTATTCTGTAGAAGACGGACAGTTGGTTTCTATCGACCGTCCGTCCGGGTTTTTAGATCCTGGTTTTGAAACTATTGGTGCAGGAAGAGGTGGAACGTATGCTGCAGATGGTTCAAAATACCAATACAACCGTCTTTCTTTCTTTAGCAGATTAAACTATTCTTTCAAAGACCGTTACTTACTTCAAATGACAATTAGAAAAGATGGTTCGTCTAAATTTGGAGAAGACAGCCGTTGGGGAACTTTCCCCTCTATTGCCTTAGGATGGAAAATTGAGCAGGAAGATTTTTTCCCAAAGGATATGGTTCTTTCAACTTTAAAACTACGTGCAAGCTGGGGACAATTAGGTAACGAAGCTGCTTTAGGATATTACTCTGCAAATACATTGATTAAAACCGGAAATACTTTAGGTTCAGGTTATGTACAAGGAAACGGAAGCAACCCATGGCCGGGAAGTATTGCAATGGCATTAGAAAACAGAAACCTGCAATGGGAAACGACAGATTCTAAGAATATAGGTATTGATTATACCCTTTTGAAAGGAAAAATCAGCGGTTCGATGAACTACTACCATAATGTAACAGACAATTTACTGATTACAAAAAAACTGGCTCCATCTGCGGGAATTGACGACCCGGTTCTTAACGTAGGTAAAATCAGTAACAGCGGATTTGAATTTGAAGTCAATTACCGCGATCAGGTTAATGAATTCAAATACAACGCAGGTTTAAATTTTTCTACTCTTAAAAACAAAGTTGTAGAACTGGCAAACGAAGGACAAACAATCTACGGAGAAGGATTAAAATATGGAGACGAGCATTTTCCAACCCAAGCACGCGTAGGAAGCCCAATTAGTGGATTTTATTTGTACAAAACAGACGGAATTTTCCAATCTGCAGAAGAAGTAAACGCTCATAGCAAAAATGGTGTTTTATTACAGCCAAATGCGCAGCCCGGAGATATTCGTTTCAAAGATTTGAACGGAGATGGTGTTATAGATGAAAATGACAAAGCATACGCAGGAACAGGATTACCAAAATTAGAAGTAAACCTTAGCTTAGGCGCAAGTTATAAAGGTTTTGATTTTTCTGCTTTGATTGGAAGCGGCTGGGGTAATAAATTATACAACGGAAACAGGTATTTCTACGAATCTATGAACTCAGGAACCAATATGCTGGCTTCGACATTGAATTCATGGACACCGGAAAATCACAGTAACATTCCTCGTGCCGTATTACAGGATCCTAACGGAAACAGCCGCGAATCTGATCGTTTCCTTGAGAGTGGCGATTTTATCAGAATGCGCCAGATACAATTAGGATATACTATTCCGACCAAAATTTTAGGGAAAGCAAAAATAGACAAACTTAGATTTTATATAAGTGCTGAAAACTTGTTTACCATCACCAATTATTCAGGTATTGATCCGGAATTCTCACGCGAAAAAATAATTGACACTGGTGTTGACCGTTTTGTTTATCCATTTACAAGATCATTTGTATCTGGTGTTCAGTATATATTTTAATTCTATTTTAAAAAAGACATTATCATGAAAAAGATATTTTTAGTATTATCCACTATAGGTCTGTTCACTATCACAAGCTGTAGTGATTATCTGGACCAAAAATCTCCGGACGAACTTACTTCAGAAAATTTCTGGAGAAACAAAGCCGATGCCGAATCTGCCTTAGGCGCCACTTATGCGCAATTAGAATGTGCTGTTGATGTATGGGCTTTCGCCGAAGTAAAATGGCCGGTTGAGGCTTACCGTGAAGACATAAATGAATTAGGAAGCGACGCTTTAAACTACCAAAACTGGGTAGAACTTTCGACATTTACTTATACTAACGGAAATAGCCAGTTCACGAGTTATTGGAAAATCAATTACAGAGGAATCAGTAATGCCAATCAGGTTATTGATAAATTGCCACAAGTTCCGGCATCCACATTAAGTGATGCGGATCGCAGGCAAATTGAAGCAGAAGCCCGTTTTTTACGTGCTTATTATCACATGAAATTGCTTTTGAACTGGGATCAGATTTATATTAGAAACAAATACATTACTAAAGAAAGCGATCTCAACATTCCGTTATCAACACGTGCACAAGCCTGGGATTTTATTACAAGTGAATTTAAGGCTGCAGCCGATGTACTTCCTGCAAAACAATCTCAGGATAAAACCGGTCGTGCTACAAGCGGTGCCGCAAATAGTTATTTAGGATTTGCCTATATGACCAGAGCTTACGAAGAAACGGCTCAAAAGCAAGCATTCTTAAACGAAGCTCTTACAGCACTTAATAAAGTGCAGGGATATGAGTTGGTAAAAGATTATGTTTCTATGTTTGACGGAACTACCAAAAACACTAAAGAATCGATTTTCGAACTGCAATTCTCAGAAACTACAGCAAACGGAGCTTTCTACCGTAATGCACTTCACTATTGGATGGCAGCAGCTGAACTTGGCGGATGGGATGAAATTATTCCGAGTGCAATGCTTGTAAGCGAATTCAAAAAAGAAGGAAAAATTGCGACTACAGGAAATTATGATTCCCGTTTTTACGGAACCATTTTCTTCAAAGATCCTTACTTCAATGATCCGAACAATCCTTTGGTATTAGGAACTACTTATGATGAAAAATTTGGAGGTACAGACAAACCCGTATATCGTAAATACATCCCAAGTACGCAGGACAAAATGAATCAGGAATTTACAGCAATCAATATTCCGCTTATGAGGTATTCAAATGTATTATTGATGCAAGCCGAAGTCTTGAATGAATTAGGGCGCACCGGAGAAGCTATTCCGTATATCAACAAAGTTCGTAACAGAGCAGATATGCCGGCAATGACAGGTACAACCACAGCTGAGGTAAAAGCACAGATCGAGCACGAAAGAATTTTAGAATTCCCACTCGAGAACTATCGTTTTTATGATTTACGCCGTTGGAGAAAAACAAAAGCCGCACTTGATGCCGTAGGAAGAACTGGTTTTGATGCATCAAAAAACAACTTTTACCCAATTCCTTTGACAGAATTACAAGCGAATTAATCATTTAGCAAAGAATTCGATTAAAGTTTTTTTTCACCACAAATTCCACAAATTATCACTAATTAATCAAATTGATTATTTTTTAAATAATTTGTGGAATTACTTCGCCTGTTCGCTATCGCTCGGGTCGTGGCGAACTCTTTTCTAAAAATATGTAACGCAAAGAAACATTTAGTATATTATATCTAAATAGAAACACCACAAAAACAAAATAACATGGGCAAAAAGAAAATACTTTTTATTCTTGCATCCTTTTTTATAGTCCAATTGGGTTGGTCACAAAAGAGCTTTCCAATCTTAGAATCTGCCAAAAACAGTATCAACTACAAAGGAAACCCAACAAATGCTACAGACAGAAAATCATTGGCATTCTCAGATAAAGGCGCATGGTTTGCATTCGGATTCTTAGACGGATCAGAAGTACAGGCAGGATTTTCAGGACCTTTTTTAATGACAGAACAAAACGGGGTTTGGTTAAGTCCATCGTTTGTTTCGCTTCAGCTAAAGGATGAAAACAAACAGGAAGTCATCAACTGGAAAAGTGCATTGGTTGCTCAAAACAGTTACAACAGCCATTTAGAGCAGGAATTTAAAAACGAAAAAATAGAAATCAAACAGCAATTGGTGTTTTTATCAGCACATTCAGCATTACAAAAAACAAGTATTACCAATAAATCGGGCAAAGTAATCACGCTTTTTCCTTCGTATGATTCGAACATTTTTTTAGATGATTTACAATTATCAAAAGAAGGCAAAACTTTAAAAATCGTTTCCACGAAAAGTACTGCAACAGGTTATATTCAGTTTTTGAACAGTAATCCTGAAATTGAAATTACAAAACAAGGCTATAAAGCTCAGACAGAAAAACTGGTTTTGAAACCAAACGAAACCAAAGAAATTGTAATTGCCCAAACATTTATTTTCGCACAATATTCATGGAAGAATGAAAATGAAGCAATTGCAAAAACAGCATTCAATACCGTATTGAACAACACACAAAAAGAAAAAGAAAAGCAATTAGGACAATTAATTGCCAAAAAGAAAAGCATCTACAAAGACGGAGTCTATTCTGATTTGGTTGCAAAACTAGTATTGACATTACAAAACAATACAAGAATTGCCGCAGAAGGCTTAAAACACGGCGGACTTTTTCCGAGTTACAATTACGAATGGTTTCATGGTTTTTGGGCTTGGGACAGTTGGAAACATGCCGTAGCCGTAGCCAATTACGACGGTGAATTGGCAAAAAATCAAATGCGTGCTTTGTTCGATTACCAGGAACCAAACGGATTTATTCCGGATTGTATCTATAGAAACAATCTTCTTGAAGAAAACAATTACCGAAATACAAAAGCACCGCTTGCCGCTTGGGCAATCTGGAAAATTTATGAAAAAACGAAAGACGTCAATTTTATTAAAGAGTTTTATCCAAAGCTAAAATCATATCATAATTGGTGGTACAAAGAACGTGATCATGATCAGGATGGTTTATGCGAATTTGGATCAACAGACGGAACTTTAATAGCAGCAAAATGGGAAAGCGGAATGGACAATGCCGTTCGTTTTGATGACAGCAAAATCCTGAAAAACGGAGAAAAAGCCTATTCATTAGATCAGGAAAGTGTTGATTTGAATTCATTTTTATATGCTGAGAAAAACTATTTGAATAAAATGGCTGAGGTGCTAAAACTACCCCAAGAAGCTAAAAAATGGAAAGACGAAAACGTAACCTTAAAAGCTAAAATTCAGAATCAGTTTTGGGATGCAGCAACAGGCTGGTTTTACGACACCACAATCGACGGAAAAACATTGATAAAAGCAATGGGATGCGAAGGATATTCGCCAATTTGGTCAGAAGCAGCGACAGCTGAACAAGTAAAAGCAGCAAAAGGAAATATGCTGGACACCAATTCCTTAAACACTTTTGTTCCGTTACCAACACTGGCAGCTAATCATCCTAAATTCAAACCCGAAGGCGGCTATTGGAGAGGACCCGTTTGGTTGGATCAAAGTTATTTCGGAATAAACGGATTAGAAAAATACGGATACACAAACGAAGCAAACGAATTGGCGCACAAACTAATTTATAATGCCGAAGGAGTTTTAGACAAAGGCACATCGATTAGAGAAAATTATCAGCCTGTTACAGGAAAAGGATTAGAAGCCTTTAACTTTAGCTGGTCAGCTTCTCATTATTTAATGCTGATTTTAGAAGATAAATAGTGAGTCAGAATTGATGAATTAAAATCTAAATGATAAAAACATTAAAAAAAAAATCTGCTAAATCTGCGAGAGAAAACTTTTAACACATAGAAACATAGATTTTAAAACCATGTTTCTATGTGTTTAATCAAAGTTTTATAATTTACAGACAATGAGTTAAGAATAACTATCTAAATTTGATTAACACAACAATATTACAAAGTATGTTCAACCAAAATATATCGTTCACAAAAATAGTATTAGCGGCGTTGTTTATTGCAAATTGCAATTCGACGCCTGTTTTTGCTCAAAGTAAAAAAACAACAGTTACTGAAAAGAAAGATCCGCAGCGTTTTTTCTCAAAGCCTGATTTAATGCAAATCGGGGTTTATTATTATCCGGAACAATGGCCAAGAGAACAATGGGAACGTGATCTTAAAAATATTAAAAAACTAGGATTCGAATTTACGCATTTTGCTGAGTTTGCCTGGACTTATATGGAGCCTGAAGAAGGAAAATATGATTTTAAATGGCTGGACGATGCTTTGGCTATAGCCGAAAAACAAGGCTTAAAAGTAATTCTTTGTACACCAACGCCTACCCCGCCGGCCTGGATGGGAGAAAAATATCCTGAGATTTATTTGGTCGATGCAAACGGACGCCGCAGAGAACATGGCAACAGAGCAAATGTATCTATTACGAATGAAAAATACCGTGAATTTACAGATCAGATCGTAACAGAATTAGGAAAAAGATACGGTAAGAATAAAAACATCATGGGTTGGCAAATCGATAATGAACCTTTGGGAACTGCCGATTTTAGCCCTTCTGCCCGCAAAGCATTTCAAACCTGGCTTAAAGCCAAATACGGAACAATCGAAAAACTGAATACAGAATGGGTAGGGAATTTCTGGAGTACGAGGTACAACAATTTCGATCAAATTGTTCTGCCAAATGCAGAGATTTATGTGGAAGACAAACTAAGTCCTCATGCAGTTTTAGATTTTAAAAGATTTACTTCGGATGCACAAGGAGAATATCTTAACAGACAAGCTGAAATTCTTCGTAAATACGTTGACCCAAAACAATGGATTACAACCAACTTTACGAATGTAATTTATGATGCCGATCCAAGAAGTGCTGACAAAATGGATTTTGTTACGTACACAATGTATCCTGTAAGCGGGAGAAATTCATTAGGAGGTCAGAATTTTAGAATGGGACATCCTAACAAAATTTCGGAAGCCAATGATTATTACAGGTCTATAACTGGTATTACCGGTGTTATGGAACTGCAGCCCGGACAAGTAAACTGGGCAGGAATAAATCCGCAATTGCTTCCTGGAACGGTTCACATGTGGATCTCACAGGCTTTTGGCGGAGGCTGTTCTTTTACCTGCACCTACAGATACAGACATCCACTGGGAAGCAGCGAAATGTATCATGACGGAATCGTAGGAACAGATGGTGTAACATTGAGTGAAGGCGGGAAAGAGTTTGTACAATCGATCGAAGACATGAAATTGCTTCGTAAAGAATACAATCCAAAAGCGGTAATTCCGGAGAATCTTTCGAAAAGAAAAACAGGCTTTTTATGGAGTCATGAAAATCTTTGGGATTTAGAAAACCAAAAACAAACGGAATTCTGGAGTACGTGGAGACATAGAACTACTTATACATCAGCTGTAAAATCAACTGGCGCACCTATGGATTTTATTACAGAAGAAGACGATTTCTCGACTTATCCGTTTATTGTAGCTCCGGCTTACCAACTGATCGATCAAAAATTAGTCGAAAAATGGACTAAATATGTAGAGAACGGAGGAAATTTAATTCTTTCCTGCCGTACGGGTCAAAAGGATAGAAACGGACATTTCTTTGAAGCCAAATGGAATGCACCAATCGTACCTTTAATTGGTGCCGATGTAGAATTCTTTGACATGCTTGTTGAAGACGTAAACGGAACAATAACTGCCGGAACAAATACTTATAAATGGAATACCTGGGCTGATGTTTTAAACCCGAAACAAGGAACAGAAATTTTGGCTACTTATGCAGATCAGTTTTACAAAGGCAAAGCAGCGGCGGTTACCAGAAAATTAGGCAAAGGAACAATCACGTATATTGGTGCAGAAAGTAAAGACGGAAACTTAGAAAGACAAGTAGTTCGAACAATTTACGAACGTGCAAAAGTTGCCATCGAAGACTTGCCAAAAGGAGTATTTATCGAATGGAGAGATGGTTTTTATGTAGGTGTAAACTATACAAACGAGGCTATCAACTTGCCAATTCCAAAAGGAAGCAAAATATTGGTAGGACAAAATCCGTTGCAACCGGCTCAGGCTGTTATTTGGAAATAAAAAGTTTACAATGAAGTAAAAGTTAGCCACGAATTCACGATTTTTTTTAACAAAATCCATATAAATTCGTGAATTCGTGGCGAAAAAAAACAACTATAATTATAACCTGCAAGGTCAGAAAAAGACCTTGCAGGATTACTTAAACATACAAAAAAATAACAATGACTTTTTCAGAAGCAACTATTCAGGATTTAGTAAAAGAACATTACGGATTAAATGTGTCCGTAAAAGCATTAAATGGATATGACGAATTAAATTTTCTTTTATCGAATGAGAAAAACGAAAAATACATTCTAAAAGTATCCAATGAAAGTCATCCGTTTCCTTTTTTAGAAGCGCAGATTAGCATTATTCAGCATCTTAAAAAAAGCAGTATTTCAGATTGTTTTCAACATTTTAGCATCAATAAACAAGGAGAAGAATTAACTAAAATAGTTAAGGGTTCTAAAGTGTACTACATCAGGATCCTAAACTTTTTAGAAGGTACTTTCTGGGTGGACGAAAAAGACAAAACAAGCGAATTACATCACAACTTAGGTTCTTTTTTAGGCAAAATGGATCATGCGTTACAGGATTTTTCACATCCGGCAATGCATCGCAGCTATACTTGGGATATAAGCCGTGCGAGCGAAGCAAGTGACAACTTAAAATATATTTTAAATCACGAAAAAAGACGTATTGCAGGATATTTTCTGCTGCAATTTGATACTGAGGTTTTGCCACAAATACACCGTTTAAGACATGCTTATATTCATAACGATGCCAACGATTATAATGTACTGGTTCAAGAAAATCGCATTAACGGATTGATCGATTTTGGCGATATGGTTTATACCGCATTGATCAATAATTTGGCAATAGCCTGTACTTATGCAATGCTCGACGAAGAAGATCCGTTGGGAGTTGCGGCTGCGATTGTTGCAGGATATCATAAAGCGTACGCATTGACAGAGCAGGAATTGGATTTATTGTATTATTTAATTGCCGGACGACTTTGTATTAGCGTCACACAATCGGCGTATAATGCGTCATTAGACAGTAATAATGAGCATCATTTTATTACTGAAAAACCAGCTTGGGATTTGTTGTATAAGTTAATCCAAATTAATCCAATCAAGGCACAGGATACTTTTAGAAAAGCGTGTGGTTTTACCGGATTAATCAATGAAGACGATTATAGCGATTTACTGGAAGTGCGTAAAAAGAAAATAGGTCGAAATCTAAGCATTGGTTACAAAGACAAATTGAAAATTGTAAAAGGAGCTTTGCAATATTTATACGACGATAAAGGAAGAACATTTGTAGATTGTGTCAATAATCCTTCGCATGTTGGGCATTGCCATCCGGTTATAGTTCGAAAAATGCAAAAGCAAATTGCCACTTTAAATACCAATACCCGATATCTAAATGATGCCATAACCGAATATGCCGAAAAATTAACCGCAACATTACCGGAGAAACTAAGCGTTTGCTATTTCGTAAATTCAGGTAGTGAAGCCAACGATTTAGCAATCAGAATGAGTCGTCATTTTACCAAACAAAAAGATATTATTGTATTAGATCATGCTTATCACGGAACTTCTACGGTAGCAATGGAAATGAGTCCGTATAAATTTGACAGCAAAGGCGGTTCTGGTCAAATGCCGTGGATCCACAAAGCGATTAATCCGGATTTGTATCGTGGTCCGTATAAATATGGCGATGCAAAAGCAGGCGAAAAATACGCGGCAGATGTTCAAAGAATCATCGAAGACCTAAAAAAGGAAAACAAAGCGCCTGCCGTATTTATTTGTGAAACTTTATTGGGCGTTGGAGGTCAGATTCCGTTACCGGAGAATTATCTAAAAACGGCTTACGAATATGTCAGAGCAGCCGGAGGTGTTTGTATTGCCGATGAAGTTCAGGTTGGTTTTGGCAGAATTGGAGATCATTTCTGGGGATTTGAATTGCAAAATGTAGTTCCGGATATTGTAGTTTTAGGAAAACCAATTGGTAACGGTCATCCTTTGGCAGCTGTAATTGTAACAGAAGAAATTGCAGATGCTTTTAATAACGGACTGGAATATTTCAACACCTTTGGCGGAAATCCCGTTTCTATGACAACAGGATTAGCCGTTTTAGATGTTATTCAGGAAGAAGAAATGCAGCAACATGCCTTAGAAGTTGGAAATCATTTGATGAACGGACTTAAAGGTTTAATGACAAAATATCCAATCATCAGTGACGTTCGCGGACATGGATTGTTCATTGGTGCCGAAATGGTAAAAGACAGAACAACAATGGAACCAGCAGTTCCTGAAATAGATATCGTAGTCGAAAAACTGAAAGCCAACGGCTATTTATTAAGTACGGACGGACCTTTACACAATGTCTTAAAAATAAAACCACCAATGCCGTTTAGTAAACAAAATGCGGATGAAATGGTAAGATTATTAGATATCGCATTAAGCGAATTGTAAAAGAAATCTCGGCACAAAGGCACAAATTCGCCAAGGTTTTTGTGCTTAAACTTTGCGTCTTAGCGCCTTTGTGGCGGGAATTATATATAAGTATTAAAATGAATGATAATAATATCCTTTCCAAGAGTTCTATTCATCTTGAAGGTTTAGAAAAACAATTAGAGGGTAAATTATTTTACGATCATACCATGCGTTTGCTTTACGCAACAGATGCCAGCGCTTATAAAGAAATGCCTTTGGCGGTAGCGATTCCGAAAACAAAAGAAGACATTCAGAAAATTATTGCTTTTGCAAGAGAGAATAATAGCAGCGTGATTCCGCGTGCGGCGGGAACTTCGCTTGCAGGTCAGGTAGTTGGAAATGGGATCATAGTTGATATCTCGCAGGAATTCACCAAGATTATCTCAGTAGATCAGGTAAATAAATCGGCTTGGGTAGAACCTGGCGTAATTCGAGATGAACTGAATCTTCATTTGAAACCGTACAAACTCTTTTTTGGACCTGAAACTTCGACAAGTAATCGCTGTATGATTGGCGGAATGGTCGGGAACAATGCTTGTGGCGCAAGATCCGTCATTTATGGATCTACGCGTGAACATTTACTCGAAATCAAAGGTTTTTTGGCCGATGGCAATGAAGTTACTTTTGGTTCGTTAACAAACGCCGAGTTTGAAGACAAATGCAATGGAATCAATGTTGTAAGCCCTTTAGAACAAGCGATTTATGTTCAGGCAAAAGAAATATTATCCTCTGCTGAAAACAGAACTTTATTCGAAGATAATTTCCCCAAGAAAACAATTCCGAGAAGAAATACAGGTTATGCTTTGGATTTACTGGCAGATTCTATGCCTTTTGGAGCTTTTGATGAAAAATTCAATTTTTGTAAATTAATTGCAGGATCTGAGGGAACTTTATTTTTTTCTACGGCTATAAAACTAAATTTAGTTGAGGCGCTGAAACCTTTTGCCGCTTTAATATGCATTCATTTTGACAGTATCAATGAAGCGCTAAAAGCAAATATAGAAGCGCTGAAATTTAATCCCGATAGTGTCGAGTTAATTGACCATTATATTTTGGAATGTACCAAAGAAAACATTGAGCAAAGCAAGAATCGTTTTTTTGTAAAAGGAGATCCTCAGGCCATTTTAGCAGTTGAGTTTTTAAGAAATTCACAAGAAGAAATTGATACAGTTGCAAAAGAGATGGAAGCTTTAATGCGTTCTAAAAATCTAGGCTATCATTTTCCGATTGTGTACGGTGACGACACCAATAAAGTCTGGGCATTAAGAAAAGCGGGGTTGGGTTTATTATCGAACATTCCGGGTGATGCAAAAGCCGTTGCCGTCATTGAAGATACGGCTGTAGATGTGAATGATTTACCGGATTTTATCGAAGATTTTAATGCCATATTAAAAGAGCGAAACTTAAACTGTGTGCATTATGCGCATGCGGCAACGGGAGAATTACATTTACGTCCTATTATAGATTTAAAAACAAAAGAAGGCACAGCAATCTTTAGAACCATAGCCACGGACATTGCTCATTTAGTAAAGAAATACAAAGGTTCTTTGAGCGGAGAACATGGTGACGGAAGACTTCGAGGAGAATTTATTCCGCTAATGTTAGGCGAAAAAATCTATCAATTGTTTATCCAAATAAAACAAGTTTGGGATCCTTGGGGCGTTTTTAATCCGGGTAAAATTGTCAATACACCACCAATGGATTCCAGTTTAAGATACACGGCAGGTCAGGAAACACCAATGCCGGAAACGTATTTTGATTTTTCTGAACATAACGGAATCCTGCGCGCTGCCGAAATGTGCAACGGATCCGGTGATTGCAGAAAAACAGAGAAAAGCGGTGGTACAATGTGCCCAAGTTATATGGCGACACGCGACGAAAAACATACGACACGCGCCAGGGCAAACATGCTGAGAGAAACCATTACAAACTCGACAAAAGCGAATAAGTTTGACGACGAGAATCTTCTCGATGTACTTGATTTATGTTTAAGCTGCAAAGGTTGTAAATCTGAATGCCCTTCGAATGTTGATATGGCAAAATTAAAAGCAGAAACATTACAACAATATCATGACAAAAACGGAGTCAAATTCCGTTCGAGATTAATTGGAAATACACCAAAAATAAATCAATTGTTTGCTGCAATTCCGTGGATGTATAATTTCTCTACAAAAGGAGCTTTGGGAAATGCCATCAAAAAGGCAACTGGTTTTGCTACAGAAAGAAAACTGCCTTTGATGCACAAAATCACTTTTGCCAAATGGATGAAAAATCACATTCAACAAGGAAATTTTGCAAATGGCAAAGTATATTTATACAATGATGAATTCCTTAATTATTATGATGTCGAAATTGGTCAGACAACCGTCAAGCTTCTGAATCGTTTGGGTTATCAGGTTGAAATTCCTAAAATCGGAATCAGCGGAAGAACTTATCTTTCGAAAGGAATGCTTAAAGAAGCACGAGAAATTGCCGAACAAAATACCCGGGATTTTGAGAGGACAATTCCTGAAAACGGTATTTTAATAGGAATCGAACCTTCGGCAATATTGAGTTTTCGGGATGAATATCCTGATTTATGCCGTGGCGATTTAAAAACAAAAGCGAAAGTATTTGCTAAAAAAACTTTTTTGATTGAAGAATTTTTAGCCAAAGAACTTGACGCAGGGCGAATTTCATCTGACAGTTTTACTGATAAAACAGAGCGGGTTCGCATGCATGGACATTGTTTTCAGAAAGCTTTGTCATCATTGGTTCCGTTAAAGAAAATTTTAATGTTGCCAAAAAATTATACTGTTCTTAATATTCCAAGTGGCTGTTGCGGTATGGCGGGATCTTTTGGTTACGAAAAAGAACATTATGATATTTCTATGAAAATAGGCGAATTGGTTTTATTCCCAACCATTCGTTCAGAAGAAGAGGCGACATTAATTTCGGCATCCGGAACAAGCTGCAGACATCAAATATCAGATGGTACAGGCAGAAAAGCACAACATCCGGTAGAGATACTTTATGAGGCTTTAGCATAAGTTGAAATGGAATACCAGTATAAAATAAACAATTTGCCACAACAAAGCAGTGATAGTTTTTTAAGAAGTAAAAGATAGCGTAGTGCTATCTTTTTTTGTTACGTTCAAAAGGGTATCTTTGCCGCTTAAATAAAGAAAATCAGTCTTTTTAAAGCTAGAGACTAAATTAGAGAGCTGTAGGTCTCACAACATTACAACTATTTAATTTTAAGCAACTTAATAACATGAATTACTTATCTGTAGAAAATATTTCCAAATCATTTGGCGAAAGAACCTTATTTGATAACATTTCTTTTGGAATCAATAAGGATCAAAAAATTGCTTTCATTGCCAAAAATGGCTCTGGAAAAACAACTATTATGAGTATTATCAATGGTTTGGAAGAACCGGATACAGGTCAGGTAGTTTTAAGAAAAGGGATCAAAATGGCTTTTCTTTCACAAAACAATAACTTACAAGAAGAGCTGACAATTGAAGAAAGCATATTTGCATCGGATAATGAAACGCTGAAAGTTATCGAAGCCTACGAAAAAGCCCTTGAAAATCCAGAAGACGAAGAAGCTTATCAAAAAGCTTTTGACGGAATGGACCAGCATAATGCCTGGGATTTTGAAACACAATACAAGCAAATTCTGTTTAAATTGAAACTGGAAAACTTTAAACTAAAAGTAAAAAGTCTTTCCGGTGGTCAGAAAAAACGTTTGTCATTGGCTATTATCCTGATCAATCGTCCTGATTTATTAATTCTGGATGAACCTACCAATCACCTGGATCTTGAAATGATCGAATGGCTGGAAAGTTATTTTGCCAAAGAAAATATTACACTGTTTATGGTAACGCACGACCGTTTCTTCCTGGAACGTGTATGTAATGAAATCATAGAATTAGACAACGGAAAACTATACCAATACAAAGGAAATTATTCGTACTACTTAGAGAAAAAAGAAGAACGAATTGCTTCTGAAAACTCTAGTGTTGACAAAGCCCAAAACCTATTCGTAAAGGAATTGGAATGGATGCGCCGTCAGCCAAAAGCGAGAACGACAAAATCGAAATCACGTCAGGATGACTTTTATGTAATAAAAGAAAAAGCACAAAGCCGCCGTCGCGAAAATAAAGTCGAGCTTGAAATCAATATGGAACGTATGGGAAGTAAGATTATCGAGCTTCACAAAATTTCAAAAAAATTCAAAGACCACGTTATTTTAGATAACTTCAGTTTTGACTTCCAACGTGGAGAACGTATCGGAATTATTGGTAAAAATGGTACCGGAAAATCAACTTTCCTTAATTTATTGACGGGAACTCTTCCACTCGATTCCGGAAAAGTTGTTGTTGGCGAAACCATCAAAATTGGGTATTATACCCAAAGCGGAATCAACCCAAAACCGGGACAGCGTGTTATCGATGTTATAAAGGAATACGGAGAATATATTCCGTTAATGAAAGGAAAGATTATTTCGGCTTCACAATTATTGGAGCGTTTCCTTTTTGATGCCAAAAAACAATACGATTTCGTTGACCGATTAAGCGGTGGAGAATTAAAACGTTTGTACTTATGTACTGTTTTAATTCAGAATCCTAACTTCCTTATTCTCGATGAACCTACAAACGATTTGGATATCGTAACATTAAATGTACTGGAAAGTTTTCTTTTGGATTATCCGGGATGTTTAGTAGTTGTTTCTCACGACAGGTACTTTATGGATAAAATCGTAGATCACTTATTCATTTTCAGAGGACAAGGTGTTGTTGAAGATTTCCCTGGAAACTACTCTGATTTCAGAGCGTATGAAGACAGTGCCGATGTAGCTCAAAAAGAAGAAAACAAGGCAGAGAAAAAAGACTGGAAGCAAAATAATCCAACCGGAAACCTGACTTTTAACGAGCAAAAAGAATATCAAAAACTGGAAAGAGAAATCAAGGATTTAGAAATTGACAAAACTAAAATCGAACAATTATTCTCTGACGGAAAAGTAGCAGACGCTGATATTGAGAAAAAAGCAAACGAATTGCAAAACATCATCAATAAAATAGATCAGAAAGAAGAGCGTTGGTTTGAACTTTCGGCTAAAATCGAGGGATAAATACTACACTTGTATTCACAAAGAAAACGCAACGCCCCGCTAAGATTTTTTTTTGTGAAGCTTTGTGCTTTCTTTGTGAATCTCTGTGAAACAAAAAACAATTCAATTTTATTATATTTGCCTGCATTAAAAAAAAAAAAAACATATGAAATACTTATTATCAGCAATTTTTGCAATGACTTTATTTGTTTCTTGTTCTTCTAGCGACAAAGATTCAAAAAAAACAGACTACACTGTCGAGAACGAAAAAGAAATCACTGATTACATCGCCAAAAACAAACTAACAGCAACAAGAACTGCTTCTGGTTTGTATTATATTATCAACGAGCCTGGAACAGGAGCTCAGCCCACAGCAACTTCAAATGTAACTGTAGCTTACAGAGGATATTTTACCAATGGTCAAATATTTGATCAAAGCGCACAAGGAATTTCTTTTCCATTAAATAAAGTAATTCAAGGTTGGACAGAAGGTATTCCTCTTTTTAAAGAAGGAGGTAAAGGAGCTTTACTAATACCTTCACATTTAGGTTACGGAAATTCCGGCACTAATGGTATACCGGGAGGCGCAGTATTGATTTTTGATATTAATTTACTTAAAGTCAATTAATAAAAACTCAAAAGATCTAAAAAAAAGCCACAACAGAAAAATTATTTGTTGTGGCTTTTTTTTATGAAGCAGAAAAACAGAGACTGCGACCGCGACTGAAAACGAATCCTACCAGGGAATCGGGTTATAATCTTTCAGGAATTTTCCGCACCAGTGCTTTCCGGTATTGATTCCGTCAAACAAAGGATCCATTACACGTGCTGCTCCATCTACAATATCCAATGGTGGTTGAAAATCTTCTAATTCCTGTTTCTTTTTCGCCAATTCAGCAGGATCTTCATCGGTTACCCAACCTGTATCAACAGCATTCATAAAAATACCGTGTTTGGCCAAAGTTCCGGATGATGTATGCGTTAACATATTCAAAGCGGCTTTTGCCATATTCGTATGCGGATGACGGTCTTCTTTAAAGAAACGATGAAACTTACCTTCCATAGCCGATACATTTATAATATGTTTTTTTCCTGTATTGTCTTTTTTCATCACTTCCGAAAGTCGGTTACACAATACAAAAGGCGCAACAGAATTTACCAGTTGCACTTCGATCATTTCGGTCGTTTCAATTTGTCCCAGACGCAAACGCCAGCTGTTTGTTTTACGCAAATCGACTTGTTGTAAATCGGCATCGAGTTCTCCTTCCGGAAAAACTTCATTGGCCACCAATGCATTATCGAAAGAATACGGAATTTGAGACAATTGGGCCGAAGCGCGCAAACCAATTCCGGGTTCAGGTCCGTGCCAGGTTACCGGCATATTTTCGTTTGAAGAAGCTCCGGATGTCAGCATTTTTAATTCATCCAGACAATTCAAATGATCCCCTAATAATTCCTGTGCTTGTTTAGGCAAGGCATGTATTGGTAATGCTTCATTTTGCATTAAATGCGAATAAAATCCTGCCGGACGTCTCACCGTTTGAGCCGCATTATTAATTAAAATATCTAAGCGTTCGTATTTTTGCTCAATAAAATTGCAAAAAATCTCCACACTTGGTATGTGTCTTAAATCTAAACCGTGAATTTTTAAGCGATGTCCCCAATCCATAAAATCATCTTCTTTGGCAAAACGCAAAGCCGAATCTACCGGAAAACGGGTTGTAGCAATAACAGTTGCTCCGCCACGCAAAAGCATCAAAGTAATATGATAACCAATTTTTAACCGGGAACCGGTAATAATAGCCACTTGCCCTTTTACATCGGCGGTCTGGAAACGTTTGGCATAATTAAAATCACCGCAATCTGTACACATTGTGTCATAAAAGTGATGCATCTTGGTAAATTCCGTTTTGCAAACGTAACAATTTCTGGGTGTTTCGAGTTCTAATTGTTCTTTATGGGTAAGATCAGTATACGCTAATAATTTAGGAGCAACAAATACACTCGCCTCACGCGCATGACGAATACCGGTTTCTTTACGGGCCGTTTTGTCTTTCTTCTCTTTTTTACGTTTGGCTGCCTGTACGCCGTCTTTAATTCGCCTTGAGAATTCATCTCTGTCAGGTCTCGAAAACATTCCTGCTTCCCTGATCAAAGCGATTCGTTGTTCCTTCGGAATATCAAATATCAGATCTGTATTCGTATTCAATTGTGCTAAAACAGCAATGCATCGATTAATTTCTTCAGAAGATATCTTACTTGTATCCTCTATTTCTTGCTTCAACATCATAAAAAACGTATTACTATTAGCTTAAAATTAAAGTTCGCAAATATAGTCTTTTTAAAAGTTGGAAAAGTTCAAAATCAAAAGTCATAAAGCAACATCCATGTCTTTAAAACTTTCGACTTTACGACTTTCGACTTTTTTGTATCTTCGCGCCTACTTGTAAACATTGATATGCTATTTCAGATAAAATCTTATTTAAAATTCCTTTGGGAATCAAAAAATGAACATGGAGTTCATTCGCCGTTTGTGTTTAGTTTATTGACAAAATGTTTTTACGACAAGAAACCAAAACCCGAATATTCGATCCTGAAAAACTATCGAAAATCATTACTCCATAACAAAAACTTTATTGAAGTAACTGATTTTGGTGTCGGTTCAAAAGTATTTAAATCAAATAGAAGACAGATTTCGAAAATTGCATCAACAGCAGGAATTTCTCCAAAACGTGCCGAATTATTATTTCGGGTAACCAATTATTTTCAGCCAAAAAATATTCTTGAAATTGGAACTTCATTGGGATTAGGAACTTCTGCTCTGGCATTGGGCAATAAAGATTCTTTTTTACTTAGTCTTGAAGGTTGCCAAAATACACTTTCAGTTGCTGAAAATTTATTTAATGAACAATTTCCAGATTTTAACTTTGAGTTTCTAAATTTAGAATTTGGTGAATTCTTGAAAGATTCTGCTACTATTTGTGATTGGAACCTAATATATTTCGACGGTAACCACTCAAAGAAAGCCACTATCGCTTATTTTGACCTTTTATTACCAACAATAACAAATGATGCTGTTTGGATTTTTGATGATATTCATTGGTCTATAGAAATGGAAGAAGCGTGGGAAATCATAAAAAACCATCCAAAAGTAACCGTAACCATTGATACCTTTCGATGGGGATTTGTATTTTTTAGGTATGAGCAGGAAAAAGAACATTTTGTCATCAGGGCATAAAAAAAAGACAACCATTTCTGATTGCCTTTTAATACTAATTCAATTTATTCAATTATTTTTTTGCAGCTGCTGTTTCTTCAGATTTAGCACCCATTCTGTTAACAGTATACATTGGGGCAAATTTCAATTTCAGACCTGCGATTTTTCTATTATCAGAAGATGTTAGGCCTTCTTTTTCAACCGTATTTTTTCGGCTGTCAAGTGCTTCGTACATCAGTTTAACTTCATCCCAGTCTTCACGGGAATATTTATCTTTATTATTCTCTACAGTATGCACGAACTGTTGGTATACACTATGAATATTTTTAGCGTTTACCCAATCAAAATTCATATCATCTCCAATTTTTCCTTCACCAAATAAGGCGTTTCTCAATTGTTGTTTTGGGCTTGGAGCGGGAGGGGCAAAAACGGTGGTCATTTCATTTTTGAATTCTTCGTATTTGATTTTACTCGCATTTATCTTTTCTGTAGCAGCTGAGTTGTCTTTAATATCTGCAAGTGCCATTTGAGCATCTGCAGCTTTTCTGTCATACTCTGCTTCAACATCTTTCCAGTCTGCTTTCAAATCGTCTGCTTTTACATTTTTAACTGAATCGACGTAGGCTACATAAGAGTCGATTGTTTTTTGAGCTTTCTCTTGTTTCTCATCTTTACACGATGTAAAAGCCAATGCAACTAATGCAATTCCTGATAATAATTGTATGTTTTTCATAATTCTGATTATTTAAGATTAGATATTAACAAATGTAGGCTACAAAACCGCGCTTAATATTACATAATTATCACTTTTACAATATTTAAAACATTATAATTCAATAAAATCATAAAAAAATGGTAATTATACAAAAACAATCCGAAACGATATAACATCTTTTTCTGTGATTAATTTATAATTTATCCAGACCAATAATCAGGTTAAACTGATTACTTAAAACACAACCGTTTCTGTAACAAAAATCAATTTAAGGCTACTTATCGTTTATTGAAAAGTGTTTTGTACTTTTAAATCCAAAATTGTAAATCGAAATGGCAAATCCATTAATTAAAATAACCAACATCAAACGAGATTTTGTATTAGGTAACGAAATTGTTTATGTTTTAAAAGGCATAGATTTAGAAATAAACAAAGGAGAATACGTGGCTTTAATGGGACCTTCGGGATCCGGAAAATCGACTTTAATGAATTTATTAGGTTGTTTAGATACGCCAACTTCCGGACATTATGTTTTAAACGGAAAAGATGTCAGTAAAATGAAAGACGATGAACTGGCCGAAATTCGAAACAAAGAAATCGGATTTGTATTTCAAACCTTCAATCTTTTGCCCAGAACTACCGCTTTAGACAATGTAGCCTTACCCATGATTTATGCCGGATATTCGAAATCTGAGCGTAGTGCACGTGCGATTGAGGTACTCAAACAAGTAAATCTTGCCGACAGAATGGACCATCAGCCCAATCAGCTTTCAGGAGGACAGCGTCAGCGTGTTGCCATTGCCCGCGCTTTGGTCAACAAACCTTCAATTATATTGGCCGATGAACCAACCGGAAACTTAGACAGTAAAACCTCTGTAGAAATCATGAAGCTTTTTAGCGATATTCACGCTCAGGGAAACACTGTAATCCTGGTAACACACGAAGAAGATATTGCCGCTTATGCACATCGTGTAATTCGTTTGCGTGATGGCATAATCGAAAGCGACACTACTAAATAATTTTAGATTTCAAATAAGTTTAACCGTTTATTTGTTTAATTGTTTAATCGCAAAAGGAAAAACTTAGTCACTTAGCATCTCAGCAACTTAGCAGCTTAGAAAAAAAATGAAAGTATATACAAAAACAGGAGACAAAGGAACGACAGCTCTTTTTGGAGGCACACGTGTTCCCAAAGATCATATCAGGATTGACAGTTACGGAACTGTCGACGAATTGAACTCTTATATAGGACTCATTCGCGATCAGGAAATCGATGCACATTATAAAACTATTTTAATCGAAATTCAGGATCGTCTTTTTACCGTTGGTGCTATTTTAGCCACTCCGGCAGAAAAAGAAGTCTTAAAAAACGGGGAACTTCGTTTGAAAAACCTTGGTATTATAGAAACTGACATTGAATTATTAGAGAACGAAATAGATAAAATGGAAGAAAGCCTTCCGCCAATGACTCATTTTGTTTTGCCCGGAGGTCATCCAACCGTGTCACATTGTCATATTGCGCGTTGTATTTGTCGTCGTGCAGAACGTTTGGCAGTACATTTAAGCCATAATGAGCACGTTCATGAAATCGCAATCAAGTACTTAAACCGACTTTCTGACTATCTTTTTGTCTTGGCACGGAAGTTGTCGTCAGACTTAAAAGCGGATGAAGTGAAATGGATTCCGAGAAAATGAAATTTTAGATTTCAGAGTTAAGATTTTAGATTAAGAGCTTAAAAATCTAAAATCAACAATCTAAAATCCGCAATTTATAGAGACGTTCTTAAATTTTCTTAAAATAAATCAAAATTTACTTGTCTTTTTCAGTAAAAAATTTATTTTTGCACAAACTAAACAGATAACAGATGTATTGGACATTAGAATTAGCATCTTATTTAAGTGATGCGCCATGGCCTGCTAACAAGGATGAACTTATTGACTACGCCATTAGAGCTGGTGCTCCATTAGAAGTAGTAGAAAACCTTCAATCAATCGAAGATGAAGGAGAGATATATGAATCAATGGAAGAAATTTGGCCTGATTATCCAACAGACGAAGATTATCTTTGGAATGAGGATGAATATTAAAAAATAAACCAAAGGAAAAAGTCTCATCACCGAGGCTTTTTTTTTGGTTCAAATACACATTTACATAAAAATAGAAATACCATAAATCATGAGTTTCATAAACAGTATTATTAAAGTCTTTGTAGGTGATAAATCACAGAAAGATGTCAAAGCTTTACAGCCCTATTTAAACAAAATTAAAACATTCGAAACCAGCCTTATGGGTTTGTCTCATGACGAATTGAGAGCTAGAACCGTTTATTTTAAAGAAAAAATAAAACAAGCCAGAGCTGATAAAGATGCTAAAATTGCTTCGCTTAAAGCAGAAGTAGAAAACATTGAAGACATCGACAAAAGAGAAGATCTTTATGATGCTATAGACGCTCTTGAAAAAGAGGCTTATGAAATCTCTGAGAAAACTTTATTGGAAATTCTTCCTGAAGCTTTTTCTGTTGTTAAAGAAACAGCGCGTCGTTTTAAAGACAATTCTTTTATAGAAGTTACTGCAACTCCTAAAGACCGCGAATTTTCAGCCAACAAAACATATATCACTATCGATGGTGATAAAGCTGTTTGGGCAAACAAATGGAATGCTGCCGGTAAAGAAATTACATGGGACATGATTCACTATGATGTTCAGTTAATTGGTGGTATGGTATTGCACGAAGGTAAAGTTGCCGAGATGCAAACGGGTGAAGGTAAAACTTTAGTAGCAACACTTCCGCTTTACTTAAACGCTTTGACAGGAAACGGTGTACACTTAGTAACCGTGAATGATTACCTGGCAAAACGTGATAGTACCTGGAAAGCGCCTTTATTCGAATTTCACGGTTTAACTGTTGATTGTATCGATAATCACCAGCCAAGTACAGAACAAAGAAAAAAAGCATACGACGCTGATATCACTTACGGAACCAACAACGAATTTGGTTTTGATTATTTAAGAGATAACATGGCACATTCGCCAGCAGATTTAGTACAAAGAAAACACAACTACGCTATTGTCGATGAGGTCGATTCTGTATTGATTGATGATGCAAGAACACCACTTATTATTTCCGGACCGGTTCCTCAGGGAGATCGTCATGAATTTAATGAGCTGAAACCAAAAATCGAAAACTTAGTTGCGCTTCAACGTCAACTGGCAAATGGTTTCTTAGCTGAAGCTAAAAAATTAATCAAAGAAGGAAACACAAAAGAAGGTGGTTTCTTATTATTGAGAGCTTACAGAAGTTTACCTAAAAATAAAGCATTAATTAAATTTTTGAGTGAAGAAGGAATCAAACAATTGCTTCAAAAAACTGAAAATCAATACATGCAGGATAACAATCGCGAAATGCATAAAGTGGATGAGGCTTTGTATTTTGTAATTGAAGAAAAAAACAATCAGGTAGAATTGACTGATAATGGTATTCAATACCTTTCAGGAGATACAGACCCGGACTTTTTCGTACTTCCGGATATCGGAACTGAAATTGCAGCGATCGAAAAACAAAAACTGGATAAAGACGGTGAAGCAGAAGCTAAAGAAAGATTATTCCAGGATTTTGGAGTAAAAAGCGAGCGTATCCACACCCTTACTCAACTTTTGAAAGCGTATGCTCTTTTTGAAAAAGATGTAGAATACGTGATCATGGACAATAAAATTATGATTGTCGATGAACAAACAGGCCGTATCATGGATGGACGTCGTTATTCTGACGGTCTACACCAGGCGATCGAAGCTAAAGAAAATGTAAAAATCGAAGCTGCCACACAAACTTTTGCCACTGTAACATTACAGAATTACTTTAGAATGTACAGTAAATTAGGTGGTATGACGGGTACAGCGGTTACAGAAGCTGGAGAGTTATGGCAGATTTATAAATTAGACGTTGTTGAAATTCCAACCAACCGTCCGATGTCAAGAATAGACAAAGAAGATTATATCTATAAAACTACACGTGAGAAATTCAACGCCGTAATTGATGATGTAACTGAATTATCAAATGCAGGAAGACCAGTATTGATTGGAACAACTTCTGTAGAGATTTCAGAATTATTAAGCCGAATGTTGAAAATGAGAGGCGTTAACCATAACGTTTTGAATGCTAAAATGCACAAACAGGAAGCTCAGATTGTAGAAGAAGCAGGTAAAGCCGGAGTTGTAACTATTGCAACAAACATGGCTGGTCGTGGTACGGATATTAAACTGACTCCAGAAGTAAAAGCTGCAGGAGGTTTAGCAATTATTGGTACAGAACGTCATGATTCCCGTCGTGTAGACAGACAGTTACGTGGTCGTGCAGGACGTCAGGGAGATCCGGGAAGTTCTCAGTTCTATGTTTCTCTAGAAGACAACTTAATGCGTTTATTTGGTTCTGAAAGAGTAGCCAAAGTAATGGACAGAATGGGACTTCAGGAAGGTGAAGTGATTCAGCATTCTATGATGACTAAATCTATCGAGCGTGCTCAGAAAAAAGTAGAAGAAAACAACTTTGGTGTTCGTAAACGTTTATTAGAATATGATGACGTTATGAACTCTCAACGTGAAGTAGTATACAAACGTCGTCGTCACGCCTTATTTGGTGAGCGTTTGAAACTGGATATTGCAAATATGCTTTATGATACTTGCGAATTAATCGTAAGCCAGACTAAACCAACAAATGATTTCAAAAATTTCGAATTTGACCTGATCCGTTATTTCTCTATCACGTCTCCAATTTCTGAAGCTGATTTTGCAAAATTAACAGATATCGAAATTACAGGAAAAATATACAAAGAAACTTTAGCTTTCTATACAGAAAAAACAGAACGCAGCGCAAGAGAAGCTTTCCCAATCATTAAAGGAGTTTATGAAGAGCCAAACAATCAGTTTGAGCGTATCGTAGTACCATTTACTGACGGAATCAAAACTTTGAATGTTGTTACTGACCTGAAAAAAGCATACGATAGCGAAGGTGCTCAGCTAATTGCTGATTTCGAGAAAAACATCACATTATCTATTGTTGATGAAGCCTGGAAAAAACACTTACGTAAAATGGACGAATTGAAACAATCTGTTCAATTGGCCGTTCACGAACAAAAAGATCCATTGCTTATTTACAAATTAGAAGCTTTTAATTTGTTTAGAGGAATGTTAGACAACGTAAACAAAGAAGTTATTTCATTCTTGTTCAAAGGTGATTTACCGGCTCAAAACGTACCTGAAATTCACGAAGCAAAAGAAGTTCGACAAAAAGAGAACTTCAAATTAAGCAAAGACGAAATTGTTAACAGCGAAGACATGAACCGCGAAGCTGGAGAAACACAACAACGTCAGGTTACAGAAACGATTGTAAGAGATAATCCAAAAATCAATCGTAATGATACTGTTACAATTCAGGAAGTTGCAACAGGAAGAACCGAAGAAATGAAATTTAAAAAAGCAGAAACTTTAATCGCTTCCGGCGCTTGGGTTCTTGTTAAATAAGTCACATTTTACAGTCGCTGTTTTCAGTTGCTATACAAACTGAAAACTGTGGCAGAGACTCAACACCAAAATATCTCCAATTACAAATGTAGTTGGGGATATTTTTTTTTAGAAAAAACTGAAAATCATTCGTTATAAAACGAATAAAATGTATTTTTGCTCCCAAAACAACGAAATCAAATCTTGAAGAAGTTTATTATCATAGTACTTTCTTGTATGCTTCTGGTGCCATCATTTGGCAGTTTCTTTGTTTATACCTCATTCAAATTAAATCAGGACGAAATTTCGAAAACCATTTGTGTGCAGCGCAAAATGCTTTTTAATTCCTGTAACGGCCGATGCGAACTTCAAAAAAGTTTGAAAAAATACGCCGACAACGAGAAGAAAATGCAAAACAATCTAAAAGAAAAAGTAGAGATTGTTTACCTTCAAAATACAATTACCACCGAATTCAAATTAGCAACTCCTATAGAATCCAAAGCAGAACTTTTTGCTACACTGGATGCAAAACCTATTTCGGTTTCGATTGCTACTTTTCGCCCTCCATCCTATTTTATATAATTTTTTAAACTGCATTTCAATTTCTTATTGAGATCATTATTTCGTTGTTCCAAAAACAATGAAATCGTGCTCACGCACACTTAAATTTTAAAATTATATAAAATTCATAAAATGAAAAATACTTTATACAAAGCACTTGCTGTTGTAGCAATTGCTGTAGCCCTGACTTCATGTTCGAACGACGATAATAAAAATGATACTTCAGGATCAGGAAGTTTAGTGTTAGAATATGACAACGGTTTTGGCGCAAACGATTTGATTCTAAACACGCAAGGCAATACCACTTCGAACAACGAAGTATTAAAAATAAGCTTAGTAAAATATATTGTGAGCAATGTAGTTTTAACAAAAGCTGACGGAACTACCTTAGTTTACCCAAAAAGCAAAAGCTACTTTATTGCTGACGAAGGTGCCGCAGACGGACACGAATTTAAACTTACCGATATTCCTGCCGGAGATTACGTAAAAGTAAAATTTGGGATTGGAGTCGATGAAGACCAATGGAAATTAGGTGCTGCCGGACAAGGAGATTTTCTTGCGCAGGCTGACAAGGCGGGAATGTTGTGGTCTTGGGCTGCTGGTTATAAATTTCTTGCTTTCGAGGGAACTTTTACTTCGCCTACAGTTACTACTCCAACGCCTTTTATGATTCATACCGGGAAAACCGGAACAGATTATAACTATACTGAAGTGACACTTGATTTACCAACAAAAGCATTGGTTCGTACTACCATTACCCCAACAATTCATTTCAAAATCGATTTGTCTAAAATCATTGACGGAGCCAACAAAATCAAACTGTCTGACAACAATGCAGGCGGAATGGGCGCCATGATTATGGGCGGAGCAAACTTGCCTCTGATCACCCAAAACATCTCGACTATGTTTAAGGTAGACCACGTACATAACGACTAATTCTATTTTAAGGAGCACAAAAGTTTCGATTTACCAGAAATAGCGTCCCGCTATCGGCTTTATCTTTTTTATCAGCCACGGCTGACAAAAAAGGATATCGCCTCTATCGGGGCTAAACCAGAACTTTTTGTACTTCTAATCATCCAAAGAACAATTGCGGCAAAGAACTACTCGATTATAATTTGTGCCCATTCGTGCAATTAGTAGCAAAAAAAATCTGCCTGTTCTTTATAAATAAAAAAATCATGGTGAAAATAAAACATTTTCTATGGCTGATGATTCCGTTGTTATGGAGCTGCTCTGATCAGGATGACGAATATGTAAATGTGCCTTTAGAATTTACTGTTCCGTCAAACTTTCCTGCTCTGGCCTACAATATTGCACAGAATCCACCAACAGAAAAAGGATTTGAACTGGGTAAAAAACTATTTTACGACGGGCGTTTAGCGTCGGATGGAGTTGTTTCCTGCGGGTTTTGTCACATACAAGCCAACGCCTTTACGCATCACGGACACACTGTAAGTCATGGTGTAGACAATGCGCAAGGAACCCGAAATACACCGTCGATCCAGAATCTGGCCTATCAGACTACATTTATGTACGACGGATCTGCAGACCATCTCGACTTACAGCCTATAATTCCGATTACGAGTATTATAGAAATGAACGGAAACCTGAACGACATCTTAAAAATGATGAAAGCGGACAAAGTCTATCAAAAACTATTTGGACAAGCTTTTGACGATGGCGCCATTACAACCGAAAATATGCTGAAAGCACTTTCGCAGTTTATGGTGATGGTTACGTCATCTAATTCTAAATTCGACAAATACAGACGAAATGAAGCTGGCGGAACTTTAACAACAGATGAATTGGCAGGTTATGATCTGTTTAAATCAAAATGTGCTTCGTGCCACGCCACAGATTTACAAACTGATAATTCATTTCGCAACAATGGTCTGGCTGTAAACCCAATGGTCAATGATGTTGGCCGTTATAAACTGACTGAATTGGCCAGTGATTATTACAAATTCAAAGTTCCTAGTTTACGAAATGTAGAAGTTTCAGGACCTTATATGCACGACGGAAGGTTCGGAACTCTCGAAGGTGTTTTAGATCATTATGCAAGCGGAATCGAAAACTCAGCAACTCTGGATCCGATATTAAAACAGAACGGCAAATTTGGAATTTCGCTTTCTGATACTGATAAAAAACAAATCATAGCTTTCCTGAAAACATTGACGGACAATCAATATTTAACGGATAAACGTTTCTCAGAATATTAAAAAAACAGCCCAGAGATTGTACGGATTTTACTGATCGACACCGATTAAAATATAATTGAAATCACTTTCACCTGTGGCAAAAAATAAAAGTATAATAAAAAACGGAGTCCTAGCCCCGATAGAGGCGGCATCCTTTTTTGAGGCGATTTTTCTTCGCCTTAAAAAAGATACAGCCGAAAGCGGGATCAGCTCCTAAAAAATACCAAAATGAAAAAGATAATAGTAATGTTTGCACTTTTGGCTGGATTTTCGGCCTTTAGTTTTACCGTAAAAGATAGTATTTCGGGCTTTACGTTTCAGCGTTTGGCGATGATGGAAGATTTTGATTGTGATGCCTGCGGCTGTTCGGCAAGTGGCGGAAGCATGGGTTTTGGATCGATGCTAAATAACAATTTTGTCGGTTTGAGATATCTTAAACAAAGCTATAAGAGCCGCGACGGAATCTTTGCCAATTCGCCCTGGATTGCTGAAGATTTTAATACGATTCAGGCCTGGGCAAGAATTCCTGTAACGGATAAAATCCAGATTTCGGCATTGGTTCCGTATCATTTTAATAAAAGAGCTTTGACTGCAGGAACTGAAAATATCGAAGGTTTGGGTGATATTACCGTAATGGCTTTATATACAGTTTTTGAAACTCAAAAAGACAGTACGTTTTTTACGCACAAAGTAAATCTTGGCGGTGGTGTAAAACTTCCAACAGGGAAATTTACTGAAGCCAATAATTTAGGCAGTGTCAACCAGAGTTTTCAGTTGGGAACCGGAAGCTGGGATTTTCCCGTAGTTTCTGAATATGTGGTAAAGCATAAAAACCTGGGATTAAACACCACGCTTAATTACATCTTTAAAACCGAAAACAGCAAAAACTATCAATACGGTGATCAGTTTAATTATGCAGGAACGTTCTTTTATCTGTTCGATTTAAAATCAATTCAGATTGTTCCACAAGCCGGATTAGCAGGCGAAGTCTATCAAACTAATAAACAGTACAATCTGGATTTACCCAATACAGCGGGCGATATTCTGTTTAGCAAATTTGGCGTCGAAGCCGGAAAAGATAAATTTTCGGTTGGGTTAAATGTGATGCTTCCAATCAATCAAAACTTGTCAAGCGGCAATATGGAGGCGAATTACAGATGGAGTGTAAATCTGAATTATACACTGTAATTTTTAAAACAGAATAAAAAAACGAAACAAACTTTGAAAAAAATCATTATCATATTACTTTCCTGTATGCTTTTGGTGCCATCATTTGGCAGTTTCTTTGTTTATACTACATTCAAATTAAATCAGGAAGAGATTTCGAAAACCATTTGTGTACAGCGAAAAATGGTTTTTAATTCTTGTAACGGACGATGCGAACTTCAAAAAAGTTTAAAGAAATATTCCGACAACGAGAAAAGAATGCAAGACAATCTAAAAGAAAAAGCAGAAGTAATTTATATTCAGAATATTGCTTTAAATCCTTTCAAATTAGTCGCGCCAATAAAATCGCGAAAAGCCATTTTTGCTTATTTCGATAAAAAACCAATTTCGGTTTCAAATGCTACTTTTCATCCTCCCTCCTGTTTCATATAAATTTTAGTCCCGCTTTTCAATTCTTTTGAAACGCTTTTACTCGTATTCTACCCAAAGAATACCGGTTACTTTTTAAAATTTATATCATTTAAAATGAAGAAAATATATTTCGCCCTTTTAATTATTGGGCAATGCGTCTTAGCACAAAATAAAACAGAAAAAGACACCACAAAATCTCAGGAACTGGATAATGTTTTTATAACAGCCAACAGAACCGCTACTTTACGCAAAGAAACTCCGGTTGCCATTAGCAAAATAACCGCTAAAACAATTAATGAAACCAAAGCCACAGCGGTTTACGAGATCATCAATAAAACACCGGGGGTTTTAATGGTCAATTTAGGAAACGAACAGCACATGATGTCGATTCGCCAGCCTATGACCACCAATGCTTATTATTTGTATCTCGAAGATGGCCTGCCAATTCGCCCAATGGGAATCTTTAATCACAATGCTTTATTAGAAATTAATCAGTTTAACATACAAAGTATTGAGGTGGTCAAAGGTCCGGTTTCTTCTTTGTACGGCCCGGAAGCGGTTGGCGGAACGATCAATTTAATTTCGCTAAAACCACCTGTTGATCCGGAATTTAAATTTGGAGTTCAGGCTGATAATTATGGCTACAGAAGATTTCAGGCCGCAGGTGGCGCAACGATCGGGAAAGTTGGTTTTCATATTGCCGGAATTTCGAGTCTGCAGGAAAATGGCTGGATGACGTATTCTGATTATAATAAAGACAACCTGAATGCCCGAATCGATTATAACATCTCCTCTTCTACCCGATTGATCAGTAATACGATGTACGGCAAATATTATTCTGATATGAGCGGAACAGTCAACGAAGACGCTTTTAATAACAGAACCTATCAAAGTACTTCTGATTTTACTTATAGAAAATCTCAGGCTTTACGCACCCGACTAACACTGGAACATGACTGGAACAGTAATTCGAGCAGCTATATTACCGGCTATTTACGCGACAACAAATTAGGTCAAAATCCTTCGTACGGAATCAGATGGAGTCCAACTGTAAATCCTGCAACGGCAAAAGGCGAAGTAAATTCGAATAACTTTAAAAGTTATGGCGCTATTGGGCAGCACACTCAAAAATTCAATTTTCTAAATGCGAAATTGGTTGCAGGAGCTTTATACGATTATTCTCCCGTAACCTATTGGTCGTATATTATTGATCTGAAAGCCAATCTAAATCCAGGAGAAACCGGCAAACAAACCGTAAATTCTTATGAGATTGTTGCAGAACATCCGGACTCAAAACTAGCCGATTATTCTGCTGATATTTTTAATAGTGCGGGTTATGCGCAGTTGAGTTTTAATCCGATAGAGAAGTTGATTGTCACAATTGGAGGCCGTTACGATAATATGAAAGTGAATTACGAAAATGCCTTAGACAATTCTACCGGAAGTAAACTTTATGACAAAATGACTTTTAAAGCCGGTGCCAATTACAATCCGTTTGAATTTGCAGGTTTTTATGGCAATTATTCACAAGGTTTTGCGCCTCCCGGAATTACCTCTATTTTTAGAACAAAACCCGGAACTGGCGGAACAACAGGCATTCCTGCTGATTTTTATTATAATCTCGAACCCGCTACTTTCAACAATTACGAGGTCGGCGGATGGTTTTCCTTTCTTCAAAACAAACTAAATTTTGACTATGCTTTGTATTATATGGAAGGTAAAAACGAATTACTAAACATCAAACTGGCAGACAATTCAACTGATTATCGTTCGGCCGGAGAAACACGTCATAAAGGAGTTGAGTTTGGCGCTTCGTACCGTCCGTCGAAACAATTCAATATTCGTCTTGGCGGAACTTATGCGCAACACACTTATATCGATTTTAAACTTTCGGACAAACCAAGCGATCCTGTTCAGGATTTAAACGGAAAAGAAATGCCGGCGGCACCCAAATGGTCCGGAAATTCTGAGGTAAGTTACTACCCCAACTGGCTCCCGAATTTTAGAACATCTGTAGAATGGCAGCTCGTGGGAAGTTATTATCAGGATCAGATCAACACGATAAAATATAGCGGTTATAATATATTCAACGCCAGAGTGGGTTACCAATGGAAAAAAATTGAAGTATACGGAAATGTACTAAACCTAACCGATAAATTATACGCTTATAATGTTTCGAGAGCGAATACAACAAATGCTCAGCCCACTTATACAGCAGCGGCGCCAAGAACTTTTGTCTTTGGAATACAGTATAATTTTTCATTAAAAAAATAAGTTTCTGCCAATATTTTTTTGCCACAGATTAAAAAGATTAACACAGATTATTTAAAAAAAATCATTCTAATCCTGTAATCTGTGGAAAAAAACATCAATAAATCATAAGAACAAGAATATGAGCAAAGAAATAAACAAAGCCAAAAAGTCCAGAAAAAAAGACTCTAAGTTGGTCAAGAAAATCAAACAGCACATGTACAAATGGCATCGTGCGATTGGGTTAGTTACCATTATTCCGGTGATATTCTGGACACTTTCAGGATTGATGCATCCGTTTATGGCGCATTTTTTTAAACCTGAAATCGCACACGAAAAACTCGAAGCGCAAGTAATTGATAAAAGTCAGCTGCACTTTTCGATTCAGGAAGTTTTAGAGAAAAACGAACTAACGCAATTCAAAAATTTCAGAATCGTTAGCTTCAACAATAAAACCTATTATCAGCTAAAAACTATAATTGGTGAATTACGGTATTTTGATGCCTCGACAGCTGAAAAACTGGAAAATGGAGATCAGAAATATGCCGAATGGCTTTCGCGTTATTTCCTCGATGATCAAAAAAGTGCCGTAAAAAAGAGCGAAGTCGTAACTGAATTTACTTCTCAGTACAAATATGTCAATCGCTATTTACCCGTTTATAAATTAAGTTTCAATCGTACCGATGCCATGCAGGTTTATGTAGAAACCTCTTCCGGCAAACTGGCAACTTATAATCCAACATCACGACAAGCATTTATTTGGTTTTTTGATACGTTTCATAACTGGTCGTTTATCGACGCAATATCAAACAATAGTGTCCGCATTATCACAATGATATTTTTATTATCCATCATTGGATTTTCGGCCCTGAGCGGAATTTTAATTTATGGACTGCTTTGGAAACAGTTCAAAAAGACAGATAGCTTACAACCTAAAAAAGGCCTTAGAAAATACCATCGCCAAATTGGGATCTGGGTTTCGCTTTTTACTCTGACATTTGCTTTTAGTGGTGCGTATCACGCCACAACAAAATGGAGTCCCTACACTTTATCGCAAATGGTTTATGAACCCACATTCGAAACCAAAGAAATTCCGGTTGCCAACAATAAGCTGGATTTAGACTGGAGCCGTTTTCAAAACGCGAGTATTATTACTTTAAATGATACTACATATTATCGTTGTGAATTGCTTGAAAAGAAGAAATTCAAAACATCGAAATCAGATTCAAATTCGAAATGGAATAAAAAAGACGATCCAAAATCTGAAGTAATTTACATTAATGCTGCAACTAACAAAGCTGCACCAAATCTGGACTTCCATTATGCTGAATTTCTCGCTTATTATTTTACAGACGGAGCGCCTAAACTTGCTTGTTGCGAAATGGATGAGGGTTCAGATGAACCTCATACTTCTTTAGAAAACGTAAAATTATTAGATTCTAAACTCTTAACTGATTTTAATAGTCGCGAATATGGCTTTGTAAACAAAAGATTACCTGTTATAAAACTGGCTTATGACACCCCGGAAAAAACGACTTATTTTATCGAAACTGCCACTTCAAGATTGGCCGCCATAGTTAAAGGCTCAGATATGATCGAAGGATATTCTTTTGCCATTTTACATAAATTTTTATTTATGGATTGGGCAGGAAAAAACATTCGGGATCTGACAATGGTTGTAGCTGCATTAACCATTTTGATTGTTAGTGTTCTGGGATTTATTTTGTTTTTGAAGAAATAGAAAAGAATTCAACTCAATTCATCCCTTTGCAATTTTATGCCGAGGGATTTTTCTTATATTTGCTTCCAATTTATTTTAATTAAAATTGAAAAGAAATCTAAGCCTTTTATTACCTATTTTATGGATTCTGTGTTTCAGCTATTTTTTCATATTAATGATTAAGATTACCTGGCAATATATTCCAATTGATAATAATGTTGCTTTTCTTCAAATCAAACAAACCGAGATTACTCAAATTCCGTTTTATTATCCTATATTTTATGTGCATGTATATTCGTCGATCTTTGTTTTGCTTGCCGGATTTTTTCAATTTAGCAGTACACTCTTAAAAAAGTTTCCCGTAACACATCGAAATATTGGAAAGTTTTATGTTTTTACAGTGCTTTTTTTAAGTGCACCTTCGGGTTTATTTATCGGTCTTTTTGCAAACGGGGGAATTTACTCTAAAGTTTCTTTTATTAGCTTGTCGATTTTGTGGTTTTACTTTACCATTAAAGGTTTTACCGCTATAAAAAACAGAAAAGTCACCAACCATAAGGCATTTATGTTACGAAGTTTTGCCTTGACCTTTTCGGCCATCACATTGCGTTTTTGGAAGATTATTCTTGTATATTTGTTTCACCCGCCACCAATGGACGTTTATCAGATAATAGCGTGGCTTGGCTGGATTCCGAATTTACTAATCGTTGAATACTATATTTATAACCAATTAAAAAAATGAAAAAACTTTTTTGTTTATCACTTCTTGTAGTGCTTTTTTCCTGTAAAGAAAATAAAACCACCAAAAATAAAGCTAAAGCGCCCGAAGAAAAAGAAATCTTAACAGAATTATACGGTTCCTGGGTGGGCGAGTTTATTGTAAAAGAACGCGATAAAAGCAAAGAAGAGAAGGAAATGTACAGCAATAAAATCAATATTGTAATAAAAAAGATAACGGAAAATAAAGTTATTGGACAAAGTATTGTAGCGGGTAATAACAGGCCTCTCGAAGGAAAAATGACTAAAACCGGAAATAAAGTTCATTTTATACTAAAGGAACCCGGAGATGATAAAAACGATGGTGTTTTTGATTTTGAAATAGAAGACAACACGCTAATGAAAGGAATATGGGTAGCCAATAATCCTAAAAAAGAAGTTTCTGAAAGGAGTTTTGAACTTACTAAAAAAGATTTTAAGTACGATCCTGATGTAATGCTCTCGGAAGGAGAAATGTATGTTGATTATTTAAATCCTAAAACACAAAAAAACGAAGAAGAAGGTGAAGAATACAGTGAAGATACTTACAGGATAGCATCTCCTGCTGTACATACCATAAATTCATCAACACAAAAACTAGACGAATCAGACGTTAAAAACCTAAAAAAACTGGACTTAGAAATCCTTAGAAATACTATTTATGCAAGACATGGACTTACTTTTAAAGCAAAAAAAGTACGTCAGTTTTTTGATCGTGTCGATTGGTACATTCCAATTTCAAGTGATGTAAGTAGTGAACTTACATCAACAGAACAACAAAACATAGTTTTACTAAAACGTTTTGAAAAATATGCCGAAGACAACTATGACACCTTTGGGAGATAAATCTTTTTAGCCAAGAACTGCAAGAGTTTTCTACTAATTATTTATCGTGTTTTTTGAAGAAGCAACAATATTGTCAAATCGGGCAGAGTCGAGATTCTTTTGAATTTATAAGGGTTTCGACTCCGCTCAACTGACAATAATATTAAGGTTCTAAGTTTTTTTTCTTAGCAACTTATTTGGGATTCTCTTCAAAATAGCGCGCCTCAATTCGTTTAATATCTTTAATCGAATTCTTAGCCCACGCTAAACGTTTCTCCAGAATTTCATCTTCTGATAAATGCCAGTTGATAGCTGATTTTTGCAATCTGTTTGTCAGGTTCTGAATGATGATGGCAGCAGAAACAGAAATATTTAGACTCTCTGTAAAACCAACCATTGGTATTTTAAGAAAACCATCTGCTTTTTCCAGAATCTCTTCTGACAAACCGTCTCTTTCTGTTCCAAAAAACAAGGCACTTGGTTTTGTAATATCAAAATCCTCCAGCAAGCAATCATTTTCGTGAGGTGTTGTGGCAATAATTTGATATCCCTGCTCCTTTAAAGTCGAAATACAATTGGTAACAGAATCGAACTGATTGATGTCTACCCATTTTTGGGCACCCATTGCAATTTCTTTATCGATCTTTTTTCCGTAACGTTGTTCGATAACATTCAGTTCCTGAATCCCAAAAACCTCACAACTACGCATAACAGCGCTTGTATTGTGCATCTGAAAAACATCTTCTACAACAACTGTAAAATGCTTTGTACGATTTCCGAGTACTTTTAAGAATCTTTCTTTACGGTTGTCAGTTAATATATTTTCAAGAAAAGCGAGGTAATCTAAATCAATCATTTTATTCGTGTTTGCCGCAAAAATACACCATAATTAAAACAGAAAGAAATTTCACCTCAATTTTCAACTGTCTTAATAGTTAACTAAGCTGTTATTCAGTTTTTCATGCAAAATTTCGAGCTTCGAAAAATCGATCTTCAAAGTTTCTTCTTTAAACTGATCTCCGGCAAAAACAGCACTTTCATTTTTAGAATGTCTTTTTAAGCGATCGTACATTTTTTCAAGTTCGCCATTCGAATACTGAACATTTATAAATGATACAAACTTCTCAACAACGGCTCTCATTCCTTCATTATAATTGAGCATTACAACATTTTGATCCATTTCGTAAAAATCAAGAAACCCCTGAAAATATTTCTCTAGAACTAATCCGCCATATTGCTGAAAACTTAAGTCGTGAACTTCTTTTACCGAAATCCCAAAAATTTGAGAAGGCAATAGATTAGGAACCATGTGCATTCCCATCATTTTCTGATGTGATTTTAAAACTTCTGTTGGGTTTCTGTACAGTAAAGCAAAAGGTATATCAGTAAAAATTGATCTTAAATATGCCGACTTAAAAATATGCCAGGCATCGAGTTTTATAATTAAATGCTTTTGTTCAGGAAATCTTTTTTGTCCCAGTAATTTTAATACTGATTGTATTAGCGACGTTTTTTTCTCCAAGCTAAAAAGATCACTTCTCAAAATTTGATCGATAATTGGCGCTTCAGAAATCATTATATTTTCTGAAGAAGTTGCTAAAGATTGGCTCAACATGGTAGAACCGCATCTGGACACATGAAAAACCAAAGATTTTAATTCAACTGAAATCAGTTCATTAGACCAATCTATAAGATTTTCTACCGTACTTACTACTTTACATTGCTTCGAATTATAAGCATGGCTTTTGCATTTTGCTATACTTTCATCAAAAAACGGATCGGCCAATTTTAAGTTTGCCAAATAAATCCATTCGAAATAAATCTCATTGTCTTTTTCGATTAACTTAACAGGAATCCAGTTGAAAAGTGGATGATTTATATTTTCCATTTTATGATTTTATTTTGATTGTAGATCTGCAATGATTTTAGCTCCGGCTTCTGACGGATTTCGGGAAAGCTCCGCAATAATCTGCTGTTTTAGTTCATCTGAATACTGATTCTCTTTGGATGATTCATTTATATTAAAACCCATTTTAGTAAACAATTCATCAGACCAATCGTTTCTTATGCAATCGAGTGTGAAATGTATACGTGGTTCAGCACTTTTGTTTTCTACGCTATGCGGAAGCTGAAAATTGGCGTACCAGCACTCTCCCCTTTTCATGGGAACACGTTTTTTATCGACATAAAAAAATACATCATCGTTCGTTACAATAGGAATATGAATTCTAAAAAAACCATCTTCATAAGAGGTATCATTATCAACATGCTCTTTAATTTCGCTTTGAGGATCTAATCGAAGCAATCTGACTGCTTCTTTATCACATTCAAACCAATCCATAATTTCTTTAAAATAATCACAGCGATCTAATAAACTCGTATTTTTATACGTTGCATTTGCAAAAGACATAATATCGTTTGACAAACCAGATTGCGATCTTAAAGAAATACTTGTCCAGTTTCCCTCGTATCTATTGGTATTAAAATGTGGTGTCCATAAATCATTTTCACATATTACAAGATCTTCTTGCAATTTATCTATCGAAAACGAAATGGGAAGTTGACTTGATGAAGGATTCATATACTGTAAAGAATTAAATTATTCAGATAAATTTTTAATGATGAAATCATATAATTTATTAGTGGAAAAAATTTCCGTTTCCAGATCTGTTTTTAAAACTAAATCTGCATTGGATGGAATTTCGAAAACATCGCTTATTCCGGTAAAATTATTTATTTTATTAAGGTCGTGATCCGGCAGCAAAGCTTTTTGATACAATCCTTTTGGATCTCTTTTAATAAGGTTGGCTATCGAACAATCTAAATATACGGTTCTCACAAACTCATAGCTTCTTAACTCGTTACGCAGATTTTCATAAGGATTAATGACTGACATTAAAACAATTGTATTTTCTTTCACAAAGTTTTGTCCTACCTGAAACAAACGCTTGATATTTTCGCATCTGTCTTCTCTTGAAAACCCTAAATCACTGCAAATGGTTTTACGGTAAACATCTCCATCAACGATTTCGACTTTGTAACTTTTATCTGCTAACAAATGACGCACATTCTGAGCCAATGTTGTTTTGCCTGAACCTGACAATCCTGTAAACTGTATTAAAATCATTAAAAGTTTATTTTACTTTACCTGATAATAAAAATAAACATTTTGTAAGACTCTTACAATAAGTATAATTACGCTTTTTTTACTGTGAAAAATCAAAGTTAAGGGGAAATCTACAAAATTATTTAACCGTTTAATTAGGAAAGTAATTAGAAAAATCCGTTTTTATCAGCGTTTTCGCTTTAGCGACTCAGTAAAATCAGCGTCTAATTTTGACGCGGATAAAACAGATTTAATTTGCAATAATTTTATTTTCTAAAAACTTAACTTAATGACATTGGCCTACAGGAAGCTAAATTTATTTTAATTCTTTTTTTCTACTACCATTTACTGCCTAAAGGCACAAAATACAGACTTTAACTTTTTTATTCCCATAAATCACTATTTTTATCCTTCAATTGAATAAAATGAAAAAGAAATTGGTTGTTTTAACCGGAGCAGGAATTAGTGCCGAGAGCGGAATAAAAACATTTCGCGACAGTGATGGTTTATGGGAAGGTCACGATGTAATGGAAGTCGCAACTCCTGAAGGCTGGCGAAAAAACCAGGAACTGGTTTTGGACTTTTACAATAAAAGACGTCAGCAGCTTAAAGAAGTTGAGCCCAATTTAGGTCATAAAATTCTAGCCGAGTTAGAAAAGGATTTCGATGTTCATATCATCACTCAAAATGTAGATGATCTGCATGAACGCGCCGGAAGTAAAAAAGTATTGCACCTGCACGGAGAATTATTAAAAGTGCGAAGTACACAAAACCGCAATTTAATTTTAGACTGGAAAGATGATTTATATACCGGCAATCTTGATGAAAACGGACATCAGCTACGACCACATATTGTTTGGTTTGGCGAGGACGTTCCTGCCCTTGAAGAAGCGATCGAAATTACGGAAACCGCTGATTATTTTGCCGTAATCGGGACTTCATTGCAAGTTTATCCGGCAGCAGGATTGATTTCGTATACCTATAGTATTACGCCGGTTTTCTACATTGATCCTAAACCAATTGCAATCCCTAATATTCAGAATAAAGTCGAAGTCATTGCAAAACCTGCTTCTGAAGGTGTTGCCATTTTAAGACAAAAACTTTTAGAAATCGAAAAAAACCTATGATATTCCAAAGCCGGTTACAAGAATTATCTCAGTATAATTTACTTAGTTTATTTTTTTTCTTTCTGATTGAAAACTTAATTTTGATAGTACTCTCCGTTGTGCTTGCAAAAGTCATCGAATACGACAACACCAGGCTGAACAAAACTGATCGTAAATGGGTAATCACGACCTTAATTTGCAACACATTTATAACGTTGCTGGGCTTTGAGTTATATAATTACGGGATGATCAAAATCGATTTTTCACCATCGCTTTTATCAATTATTACAGATACTTTTTTACTGATCATACTAATGGATTTTTTCACGTTTTGTTTTCATTTTCTGGCGCATTACCTAAAATGGTTTTACCCTATTCATAAACTGCATCATACACATGTCGAAACAAGCGTTTATAGTCTTTATGTACTTCATCCTGTAGAAACGCTTGGATTTGGGATCATCTGGTTGTTTTCAATTACGTTATTGAGTTTCAATTATCTCAGTATTATTATTTATTTAATTTTAAATCTCTTATACGGGATTTTCGGGCATCTAAAAACAGATATTTTTCCCGATTTCTGGTACAAAGGATATTTTACAAAATGGATATCAACAACAAAATTTCACTCCAATCATCATAAAAATGAATCACATAATTTTGGTTTTTATTTTACGATTTGGGATAAAATCTTCAAAACAAACATTTAATTTGCAAGTTCTGCCATAATAACGCTTCGGTAATTTTCAGAAGTTTTAACAATAGCTTATATTTGTGCCTTTCGAAAAACAACATAACAATGACTACTTTAAACGAATTGAATGCTATATCACCAATTGACGGACGATATAGAAGTAAGACCCTTTCATTAGCACCATTTTTCTCAGAAGAAGCTTTAATCAAATACCGTGTATTAGTTGAAATTGAATACTTTATTGCCTTGTGCGAAGTACCTTTGCCACAACTTGCAGACGTAAACCCAGATTTATTTGACAGTTTACGTGATATTTATAAAAATTTCTCTACTGAAGATGCTCTTTGGATAAAAGAAACGGAGAAAGTAACCAATCACGACGTAAAAGCGGTGGAATACTTTATCAAAGATGCTTTTGAAAAATTAGGCTTATCTCAACACAAAGAGTTCATTCACTTCGGATTAACTTCTCAGGATATCAACAATACCGCAATTCCTCTTTCTACAAAAGATGCTTTTGAGCAAGTATACATGCCTTCTTTAATTGCTTTAATTTCTAAATTAAAAGAATTAAGCGTAGAATGGAAGGACATTCCAATGTTAGCACGTACACACGGACAACCGGCTTCTCCTACTCGTTTAGGAAAAGAGATCTTAGTTTTTGTAGAACGTCTTGAAGAGCAGATGCGTTTATTGTTCAACATTCCGTTTGCCGCTAAATTTGGCGGTGCAACAGGAAACTACAATGCACATCACGTAGCGTATCCTCAGATCGACTGGAAAAAATTTGGTAACAAATTTGTTGAAACAGATCTTGGTTTACACCATTCTTTTCCAACAACACAAATAGAGCATTACGATCATTTTGCTGCATTTTTTGATGCTTTAAAAAGAATCAACACTATCGTTATCGATTTAGATCGCGATATCTGGACGTATGTCTCGATGGATTATTTCAAACAAAGAATCAAAGCAGGAGAAATTGGATCTTCTGCAATGCCTCATAAAGTAAACCCTATTGATTTTGAAAACTCAGAAGGAAATTTAGGAATCGCAAATGCTATTTTTGAACATTTATCGGCTAAATTACCGGTATCAAGATTACAGCGCGATCTAACGGACAGTACTGTTTTACGTAATATTGGTGTGCCAATCGGACATACTATTATTGCTTTTGAAGCTTCGCTAAAAGGTTTAAACAAATTGCTTCTGAATGAAGCTAAGTTTGCCGAAGATTTAGAGAAAAACTGGGCTGTTGTAGCTGAGGCTATTCAAACGATTTTACGTCGTGAAGCGTACCCAAATCCGTATGAAGCGTTGAAAGGTTTAACAAGAACCAACGAAGCTATTGATAAGAAAGCAATTCACAATTTTATAGCAACCCTAGAAGTTTCTGACTCAGTTAGAGCCGAATTAATGGCTATAACTCCTAGTAATTATGTGGGAATATAAATAAAATTTAAAATATTTTATCAAAAAAAGCTATCTTTATCGAGATAGCTTTTTTTTGTTTAAACCATGAAATAGCCCGGATTGAAATGAAAAGCCTTTTGCTAAAAAAAATCTATTTTTTTGCAGAAACAGAGCGACCAACGGAAGCTCCTGTAGCTGCGTTAAAAATATTTTTTTTGAGCAAAAGCTTGAAATGGAAAGCTGGATTAGCTCCCTAATATAAATACCACTTTATGATTGCCTTAAGCGCCGCTGCAGAAACTACACACCATTTACAACCCCTTATTAGCGACTTGGGATTAATCCTGATGACCGCCGGAATTGCCGTTTTGATATTTAAAAAAATGAAACAGCCTCTGGTTTTAGGCTATTTGATTGCCGGATTTTTAGCTGGAAACCACTTTGACTTTTTTCCTTCCATTACTGACATGAAAAGTGTTGAAGTCTGGGCTGAAATTGGGGTAATCTTTTTACTTTTTAGTCTGGGGCTCGAATTTAGTTTTAAGAAATTAATGAAAGTCGGAGGAACATCCTCAATCACTGCCATAACCCAAATTTTATCCATGACCCTCATTGGTTACTGTGTGGGACAATGGATGGGCTGGGGAAAAATGGATAGTATTTTTCTTGGGGCAACACTCTCGATTTCATCTACAACCATTATTATTCGTGCATTTGACGAGCTGGGAGTAAAAGGAAAAAAGTTTGTGGGCATTGTCTTTGGTGCTTTAATTGTCGAAGATATCGTGGCCATTTTGATGTTGGTTTTACTATCGACAATTGCTGTAAGCGATCAGGTTTCGGGCACTGAGCTGCTGCAATCTGTTTTAAAATTAGTGTTCTTTTTAATCATCTGGTTTTTGGGCGGAATTTTTATTATTCCAACAATCCTGAAAAAAGCAAAACATCTTCTGACAGACGAAATGTTGCTGATTATCTCCCTGGCGCTTTGTTTAATGATGGTTATGTTTGCTGCAAATGTTGGCTTCTCTCCTGCCCTTGGTGCTTTTATTATGGGGTCTATTATTGCAGAAACAACTCAGGCAGAAAAAATCGAACATTTGATTCAGCCTGTAAAAGACTTGTTTGGTGCTGTTTTCTTCGTATCGGTCGGAATGTTGATCAATCCTGAAACCTTAATTACTTACGCCTTACCAGTGGCACTTATTACGCTTATTACTATTTTCGGAAAAGCAATTAGTTCGTCTATAGGAGCTTTATTATCAGGACAGCCTCTGAAACAATCCGTGCAAACCGGAATGAGTCTGGCGCAAATTGGTGAGTTTTCCTTTATTATTGCGACTTTAGGTATGACACTTAAAGTAACCAGCGACTTTTTATACCCTATAATCGTTGCCGTGTCCGCTATCACAACATTTACAACTCCATTTTTAATTAAATATTCAGATCCTTTTTCAGGATATCTGGAACGAAAACTCCCTAAAAAATGGATCAAAAACATTAATCGATATAGTGTGAATGCACAGGCAATTAAATCTGTAAGTACCTGGCAGATTGTCCTTCGTGCTTCGATCACACAAATCATATTGCATACTATTATTATTACGGCCATTATTTTATTGTCGGCTAAATTTGTTGCACCTTTAGTAGCAGATACACGATTTGGCAATACGTTGGCTGCATTGATCACACTAGTTATTATTGCTCCGTTTTTATGGGCACTTTCATTGCGACGCGTAAAAGTAAATGAAGTAGAAACCTTGTGGGAAGAACGCAAATATCGTGGAGCCCTTTTGATGCTTATTTTAATAAGAATGAGCCTTGGTTTATTTTTTGTTGGTTTCTTACTTAATATTTTCTTTTCTCCTTTAGTAGCTTTCGTTGCGTTGATAATTGCGATTGGGGCTTATCAACTGTTTCCTAAAAAACTGAACGAACAATATCATAAAATTGAAAATCACTTTTTGAAAAACCTTAACGATCGTGAAAACAAAAAAATAGACAGAAGATATGCCAATTTAATGCCTTGGGATGGTCACATGTCTATTTTTGATATTGGAAAAGAATCTAACCTTGCCGGTAAAACGCTGCAGGAATTGCGCATCCGTGAGAATATGGGAATTAATATTGCCTTTATCAGGCGTGGTGAAATCACAATCCCAATCCCAACTAAAAACGAACGTTTGTTTCCGGGTGATGAAATTTGTGTCATTGGTACTGATGAGCAAATCGCAGAGTTTACCAATTATTTACAGAATGAAGTAGAAGCCACCAAAAACCACGAAGAATCAGATATTGTTTTACGTCAGTTAGAGATTTCTAATGAAGATTTTATTCAAAAAAGTATTGGACAGTTTAGGGAAAAAACCGGTGGACTTGTAGTTGGGATTGAAAGAAACGGGAACCGAATTTTAAATCCGGAATCGCATCTGATCTTAGAAAAAAATGATATTATATGGGTCGTTGGAGATAAAAAACGAATGAACGATTTAATGAAAGACAGTGTACATGTCGCTCTATAACATTTTTATATAAGTTACTAAGGTGCTAAGTTTCTAAGATGAGAAAGAGTTAAACTCTTAGTAACTTAAAAACTTAGCACCTTAGAAGCTAAAAAAAGCTTATTTATTAGGTTGCGGTGTCATTCGCAAGTAAGGCTTGATTGGCGTATGCCCTTTTGGGAATTTCGCCGGAATCTCACTATCAGGAACAGCTGGCGTAATTACTACATCTTGTCCGTCTTTCCAGTTTGCGGGTGTTGCTACGCTATAATCTGCGGTTAGCTGCAAACTATCAATAACACGAAGCAATTCATCAAAATTTCTTCCTGTAGAGGCCGGATAAGTCAATGTCAGCTTTATTTTTTTATCAGGGCCAATTACAAAAACCGAACGCACTGTAAATTTTTCACTTGCATTTGGATGCAGCATATCGTATAAAGTCGCTATCTTTTTGTCTTCGTCAGCAATTATCGGAAAGTTAACTACTGTATTTTGAGTTTCGTTGATGTCTTTGATCCACTCTTTGTGAGATTCAAGACCATCCACACTTAAAGCTATTACTTTAGTATTTCTTTTTTTAAATTCCGGAACATAGTTGGCAACAGTCCCTAATTCAGTTGTACAAACAGGAGTAAAATCTGCAGGATGCGAAAATAAAACACCCCAGGAATCTCCTAACCACTCATGAAAATTGATCGGTCCTTCGGTTGTTTCTGCATGAAAATCCGGAGCAATATCCCCTAATCTTAATGTTGACATAATTATATTTTTTTAGTTCATCTAAAATTAGTCAAAAAAAGAACAAGGAAAACATCAATTTTTTAAAAATAAGTTAAAATTCTATTTTTTCTATCAAGTTAGTATTTAACATAAAATATAACGTATTGCAAAATACCAAATGACAAGTATTACAAGCAAAAATAAGGTACCGGACGAATCATTATCGCGTTTATTTCTTCTTCTGAATATTGGGTAAAAAGTAACATAAAATACCAATTAATGGTAAATAAGAACTTATTGTAAATACATATTCGATGCTTGTTTTATCAGCAACATAACCCAAAATAGCAGATCCTAAACCTCCCATTCCGAAAGCGAACCCAAAGAAAAGACCTGAAATCATTCCCACTTTTCCGGGTTTCAATTCTTGCGCAAAAACCAAAATAGCCGAAAATGCAGAGGCAATAATAACCCCAATAACCACAGCCAGAATACCGGTCCAGAATAAATTGGCATAAGGCAAAAGCAATGTAAACGGTGCAGCTCCTAAAATAGAAAACCAAATAATATATTTTCTTCCAAAATGATCTCCTAACGGGCCACCTATCAACGTTCCCGCTGCTACCGAAGCCAGAAAAATGAATAAGTACAATTGAGAATCCTGTACGGTCATCGAAAATTTACTCATTAAATAAAAAGTAAAATAACTTGACATACTCGCCATATAAAAGAATTTCGAAAAGATCAGAAACAATAAAACGATGATCGAAATTGTAATTTTTCTATTAGATAAAGGAACCGTTTCTTCTTCTAAACTTACTTTTTTAGCCGCTCTCAAAGCCATATGATCCTGATACCAGACTGCAATTCTGGATAAAATCAAAATCCCTATAAAACCAGCAATCACAAACCAGATGACATACGATTGTCCGTGTGGCGCCACTATTAAGGCAACCAATAAAGGCCCAATCGCACTTCCTGCATTTCCTCCTAATTGAAAAATAGATTGTGCCAAACCACGTTTACCACCCGAACCTAAAAAGGCAACACGGGAAGCTTCCGGATGAAATATAGAAGAACCAATCCCTACAAAAGCTACAGAAACTAATATCATCCAGAAAGAACTGGCAATCGATAACAATCCCAATCCCACAATAGTAAAAAGCATAGAGATGACAAGTGAATAGGGTTTTGGCTTTTTATCTGTATAAAAACCTATAAAAGGCTGAAGCAATGAAGCCGTTAGTTGAAAAACAAAGGTGATTAATCCGATTTGGGTAAAACTCAGACTAAAATTTTCTTTTAAAATTGGATATGCTGCCGGGATTACGGCCTGCATTAAATCATTTAAAAGATGTGCAAATGCAATTGAGAATAAAACAGAATAAACTGTTTTTTGAACCAAAGCCCCACTGTCAATTGTGGCCTTTTGTGTAGATGAATTCATATTCGTAGTAAACAAAATTAAACGGCAAAACTAAGGATAAAATACCATATAGCGAGCGTTATAAACGAAATTGGAATTCCAAAACCAATCATCATACTGCTTAATTTTGGCTTTAGTCCATAAGTCGAAGCTAAAATCGCACCTGTAATCATGGGTGCCATTGCTATTTCTATAATTGTTATTTTAATGGCTTCAGAATGCTGCTTCAAAATAAAAACATATAAAACCAAAATAACAAACGGAGTTACAATAAGCCTAAAGAAAAGTCCCAGTCTCAGAAAACGCCAATGCTGGCTCTTTCGATCAAAAGTAAGCTGCAATCCTACAGAAAGCAATGCTAAAGGTGTTACCAGACTTCCAATTTTCAGTAAACCAAATTGAAGATTTGACGCTAAATCATATTGAAAAACATTCATCAAACAAGCCACAACAAAAGTAATGAAAGGCGGAAAAAACACTATCTTTTTGAAAATGCTAAAAGTATCCGGACTTCCTTTTGAATAAAAAGCGGCTACAAAAACACCTAAAGTTGAAACCACCACAAATGTTCCGGGCTGATCAACCAGAATGGCCGTCTCTAAGCCTTTTTTTCCAAACAAAGCTTCTATTATAGGATATCCCAGAAAAGATGAATTACTTAATCCCGCGGTCAGAATCAAACAGCCAATGAGTTTATTCGACCATCCCAGTCTTTTGCCCAGAAAATGAAAAAATACAAAAGCCAATATAAAACTAATCCAGCCTGAAGCTATCGGAAAAAGCAATTCATTACTCCATTTTATCTTCGGAATGTGATATAAGGTGATCGCCGGCAAACAGATATAAATCACAATCTTATTCAACACCTTATATATACGGGTTGGAAATTGCTTAATATGCTGTAAAACCAAACCTAAGGCAAGAAAGAAAAAGATAAGAATAAAATTGTTCATGGCACTAAAAGCATCAAAAATAGATTAGTATGAATGTAGATTTTAAATAAGCTTAAAACATTTTAGCTTCCATAATCTTTTTTTAATTTTCGCATTAACATTCTGACACCATTTACAGTAGCCTCATTAAAGGAATTAGTAAAAATGATATACGCGATGAACTTTTTCCTGTCGATAGCAGCAATGGTATAGTAAGTTCCTGCAGTTCCTGAATGCGTAGAGAAATCCTGATTGTTTTCGTAACTATTAAACCATCCTAAAGAATAACCTTCGATTCCTTTATGAATAAAATTGTAAGTACTTGCTTTTAAATAATTATCATGTCCCTGAAGTCCCTGAATATTAAGCTGAATAAATTTGATATAGTCAGTAAGTTTGATATTAAGATCACCTGCAGGTTCTGTATAATCTAAATGATAATCTGTATTTGAAGGAACCGGAATTAATTTATTGTTTTCAAATGAATGTCCCCAGGTATCTTTGTCAATTTGGTTTTCCGGCCAGGACAGCTTAACGTCTAATTTTAAATCTTTATTAAAGACTTGATCAACTAATTGTTCCCAACTTTTTCCCGTAACTTTTTCTATCATCATAGTTGCTAAAGTATACCCCGCATTCGAATATACATATTGATGATCCGGATCTATTTTAACCGGATCTAAAGTCAATACAAATTGGCCAAACTGATTTCTTTTTTCCTGACTATTTCCTTTAAAATCCGGAACTGCAGGATCATTTTCACCTTGAAAAGGCTGAATTAGGGCTTGATGCGACAGTAACTTTTCGAGCGTGATATTGTAATATTCCTTTTTTGATGTTTTCTTTAAATCCGGGAATATAGCAAAGAACCTCGTATTCCATTTCAGTTTTCCTTTTTCAACATATTTAGCAATTATAAAAGCAGTCATTGCTTTGGTATTTGAACCAATATGAAATCGATCATTTAAACTCGCAACATCTTTTAGATCAACTGAATGTAATCCTAAAGCTTCTGTTTCTAAAACTTTATTTCCAGAAATCACGGCATAGTTCAATTCAGGAATAGCGCTTGATATCCTGATTGAATCTGCATATTGCGAATGATTTTGTCCGTACATGAAAGACGACAAACAATAAAAAAAGATAAATATTCTTTTAAATTTCATACTAATAAATTGAATGTGTTACTAAACCAATACAAATCTAATGTTTATAAAAAAACAGAACGTTTTGAAATCTATTTATTTTAATAGGCTCCTTCTGATTTACAGAAAAATTAATTTTTAGTTAAAACTTTTTTTTATTTCACAAAACCTACTACATTTGTAATATATTTTATTACAGTATGATTTCAGGTAAATTTGCCATAACGATTCACATTTTGACTTTGCTCACCAAATACCCAAATGATTTTTTGTCATCTGAGTATATTGCGGGTAGTATCAATTTGAACCCAGTATTGGTTAGAAAAGAAATTGCCAACCTAAAAGCACATCATATTGTAGAAAGTAAAGAAGGTAAAAATGGCGGAACAAAATTGTCTGTTGATCCGGCCAAAATTACATTAAAAGAAATATTTGAAATGACGTTTGAAACGATTAATTTAGGTTATGCAAAAAATCAGCCTAATCCCGATTGTCCGGTTGGCAAGAAAATCAATCAAAACCTAAGCTCTTTGTATACAGATATGAATCAAAAAGTTAGTCTGCAATTAGAAGGGATTTCGCTCGAAGATTTTTCTAATCAATTCTAAAAGTATTTTTTTACACAAAACTGTAACATTTTTTATTACTAATTAAATTTATATATTATGAAAATTGCAATCATTGGAGCAACAGGCTTTGTTGGCTCAGCCATTTTAAACGAATTAGCAAACAGAAATCACGATATTACTGCTATTGCAAGAAACCCGAAAGACAATACAAATGCAACCTGGAAAAGTGCTGATATTTTTAATGTAGACGCTTTGGCTGAAATTTTAAAAGGAAATGATGTTGTTATTAATGCTTATAATTCCGGTTGGACGAATCCAAACATTTACGATGATTTTATTACAGGCTCTAAAGCAATTCAGGAAGCGGTTAAAAAATCCGGAGTAAAACGTTTCATCACAATTGGTGGTGGCGGAAGCTTATTTGTTGCGCCGGGTTTACAAGCGGTTGACACTCCTGATTTTCCAAAAGAATATTACGCCGGAGCCACTGCAGCAAGAGATTATCTGAATATCTTAAAAGAAGAAAAAGAACTGGATTGGGCATTTTTTAGTCCGGCTTTCGAAATGCATCAGGGAATTACAACAGGAAGAACCGGAAAATACCGTTTAGGTCTGGACAATCCCGTTTTTAATGACGAACAAAGAAGTATTCTTTCTGTAGAAGACTTGGCGGTTGTTATTGCCGATGAAGCTGAAACTCCAAAACACCATCAGGTTCGTTTTACTGCGGCTTATTAAACACAAATTTCACGAATTTTCACGAATTAAACTTTTAAGGATAAAATCAAGAGCTGTTTCTCTTGCCGATTTCAATGGCAAAAAACAAATCTTTTTTTTCAGGAGCTAATCCCGCTATCCGTTCCAATCTTTTGTGCCGAACCCCGGCACAAAAGGATTTCTACTTCTATCGGGGCTAAGCATTCGTTTTCATAATGATATTTTTGTTTAGTTTGTCTTTTCGAACGAGAGATGAAAATTTGTGCTAATTCGTGACCCGACTGAAAGCGAATAGGCGAAGCAAATTAGTGTTCTATTCACAAAACAGTTTCAAGGAAAATCCTTTTTTGAAACTGTTTTTGTTTTCTGTACTTTTACAGTACCAAAAATTATACTTTGTCAAGTTCAAAAAAACAATCGGGCAGCTTACAAGAAAAAGCCGGAATTTCACCTCCTGAAATCACGAACGTTGCTGCAATCAATCAAATTAAAAAGAACAGAAGACAACAACCCTCCTCTGCTGAATTGATTGATGGAATTTTAGATGGAAACAGAACGGCATTAAGCCGCGCAATTACTTTAGTCGAAAGCACAAATCCGGAACATGAGGCAAAAGCAAACGAAGTTATTAATGGATGTTTGCCTCATGCTAATAAATCGATCCGAATAGGTATTACGGGAGTTCCCGGAGTTGGAAAAAGTACTTTTATTGAAGCTTTTGGAAGTTACCTGACACAATTAGGGAAAAAAGTGGCTGTTCTGGCAGTTGATCCAAGCAGTTCACTTTCGCACGGAAGTATTCTTGGGGATAAAACGCGCATGGAAGAACTCGTAAAAGACGAAAACGCTTTTATAAGACCCAGTGCTTCCGGAGATACTTTGGGCGGTGTTGCCCGAAAAACAAGAGAATCCATTATTTTATGCGAGGCTGCAGGTTTTGATACGATTATTATCGAAACTGTTGGGGTTGGGCAAAGTGAAACTGCAGTTCACAGTATGGTTGACTTTTTCTTATTATTGAAAATTTCGGGTGCAGGCGATGAACTTCAGGGTATCAAACGTGGTATTATGGAAATGGCCGATGCCATTGTAATCAACAAAGCAGACGGCGATAATATCAAAAAAGCGAATCAGGCGAAACTGGAATTCAACCGTGCTCTGCATTTATTTCCTCCCAAAAAATCAAACTGGCAACCCAAAGTTACGACTTGCAGCGCCATCACAAAAGACGGCATTTCTGAAATATGGGACACGATCTCTAATTATTTTGAACAAACTAATGAATCGGGTTTCTTTCCGGAAAAGCGAAAAGAACAAAATCATTTCTGGATGATGGAAACGATAAACGAACAGCTCAAACTGAACTTTTATAATGAGCCCGAAATCATTTCGCAATTAGAACAAAACAAAAAAGCAGTGCAAAATGATGAAATATCACCTTTTGCAGCTGCTCAGGCTTTATTAAAATTGTATTTTAACAAAGGTACAAAGTAGCAAAGGTTCAAAGCGACAAAGGTTTTACACTCTGTTTCTTTGAACCTTTGTCCCTTTATTCCTCTGAACCTATTTTTTAATAAAGGTTCAAAGTAGCAAAGGTTTTGCACTCTGTTTCTTTGAACCTTTGTCCCTTTGTTCCTCTGAACCTATTTTTCCAATAAAGGCCCAAAGTAGCAAAGGTTCAAAGCGACAAAGATTTTACACTCTGTTTCTTTGAACCTTTGTCCCTTTGTTCCTCTGAACCTATTTCTTTCTTAACTTATACTTATTCTCTTTATACAAATTCCCTGCTGTAATTACATGCGCCAAAGCATCTTTTGCTAATTCTTCATTTAATTTTACCGGAATCAAAGTTGTATCATTTTTGATTTCAAATTGCAGGGGTTTCAAATTAGGCTGCATAATCACAACCTGATTTTCTACTCTGAATGCATTGATATCATTAAACTGCATGATTGCTCTTCCCTGCGTTTTAGGATCTAGTTTGTTTAGATTTCTACCTACCATTGGTGTTTCAAACGGAAGTCCTAAATAACTCAATAACGTTGGCGGAATATCAATCTGACTTGCCAATTTATTGTACGAAGCTCCCTTTTGAACTCCGGGTCCTATAATTAAAGCCGGGATATGGAATTTATTTATTGGCACTAAATTTTTTCCGTACGTTCTGGTGTTGTGATCTGCAATTACAATAAAAACCGTGTTTTTGAAATAAGGTTCTTTCTTCGCCATTTCGAAGAATTTCCCAATAGAGAAATCGGCGTATTTCATGGCATTGTTTACCGTTGCAGGTTTCGCGTCATAAGGTTTGATTCTTCCGGCAGGATATTCAAAAGGTTCATGATTTGAAGTTGAAAACATCAATGAAAAGAAAGGTTTATCTCCTTTTGCCTTGAAATAATTATTGGCTTTGGTTACTAAATCTTCATCTGAATAACCCCAGGTTCCTTTGAAAGCATATTTGTTTCCATCAGAATCAAAATCTTCCTGATCTACAATATCTTCAAAACCATTTCCGTTAAAAAACGATGCCATATTATCGAAATTGGCCATTCCGCCATAAATAAAACTGGTATCGTACCCTTTTTGTTTTAAAGCTTCTGCCAAAGTGAAAAACCCTTGTTGCGAGTTTCCTAATTTCACCACACTTTCTGACGGTGAAGGCAAAAATCCGGTTACCACAGCTTCGATTCCGCGAACACTTCTAGTTCCCGTGCAATATAAATTGGTAAACAATAAACCTTCTTTAGACAATTTATCAAATTCCGGCGTTAGTGGTTTTCCACCTAAAATCCCAACATATTCAGCTCCCAAACTTTCCTGTAGAAAAATCACCAGGTTATAGGGTTTCTTCAGGATTGTATCGGGTTGTTGTACATGCAGAAACGGAATTTCGGCATCTGTAAAATCATTTGGTCCGGCAATCATGTATTTTTTTACACGGGCGATTGCTTCAGCTTCGTCCATTTTACCATACATTTTTGTGTTGCCTTCGTTTTTAATCGAATAAGCAGCAAAGGCTACGGTATAAAATGAATTTAATCCTAAGGTATTTGTCAACTGATCTGTTGAGAAAACAGCATTACTGGCATTTATAGGTCGTTTTGAGGTAAGACTTGATCGTGCTCCAAAAAACAATAAAAAAGCCACTAATGGAAATACCATCAATTTGAATTTATACTCCGTACTTGTTGTATAAAAATATTTCTTTCCTTTTTTGAATGCAAAATACAAGACCACTCCAAGAATTAAAAAAGTCACAATAATAGAGGTCAAATAACTTTTTAGCAGCATTCCTACTACTTCTTTAGGATAAATCAGATAATCTAAGAAAATCTTATTGGGACGTGTATCGTATTGTTTGACAAAATCCGGTGTTGCCAATTCTACAAATAATATCAGAAACAGGAATAAAAAGCTATAAATCACCAAAAAATTATTGGTAAACTTCAACCATTTATTAGGCAGGAAAGTAATTAAAACGGCCGGCAGAAATGACAAATAACATAATAGTATCAAATCCATTCGAAGACCGATTGGAAAAATATACCAGAAATTTGGTGTTTCTACTACTCTCTCTTTAAAAAGAAAAAACAAAAAGATCCGGCTTAAAGTAGTAATTAGCAATCCGATTGCTATGAAATTAAAAATGGGTTTTAAAAAACTTAATTTTTTCATTAGAAAGATTTAAATATTTTTTTTGTTGAAGCATAACGCGAAAACAGCAGCGTATCCCTACTCTTCGTAACGTTTTATTTCTCTGTCGTAAAACTCATTAGCCTGAACAATCAAACCTTCCATTTCAGCATTTAGTTCTGCTTCGTCAAGATCTTCCGCTTCTTCCATAAACTCAACCTCATCGTCTTTTAAGTTGATTATAAATCTTGGATAATCAAGGTGAATGATGAAAATATCATCTGCGAAATCAGTATTATCTCCGAGTAAAAATTTAGGTAATTCCATTTTTATTTATTTTTTGTTTTTATATTTTTTTGCCACAGATTTCACAGATTAAAAAGATTTTATAAAATAATCTGTAAAATCTGTTGCAACTTTATTCAAGCTTCAAATTTAACTATTTGAAAGTGAATTTTGGATTAATTTTTTCGTCAGGTAATGAAAACGGATATACAAAAATATGGCGGCAGCCGTTAATCCTGCCAAAAGGCCAATCCAAACCCCTTGCGCCTTTAAATCAGTATATTCAGCCAGGTAGTACGAAATAGGAAAACCTATAACCCAATACGCGACAAAAGTAATATACATAGGTATTTTTACATCCTGCAATCCGCGTAATGCGCCAAGAACTACCACCTGAATTCCGTCAGAAATTTGAAAAACTGCTGCAATCAAAAGTAATTTTGATGCAATACTTATAACTTCTGTATTATCCAGCACCTGACCTCCGTTTTCCATATTCAAAAAGATATGAGGCAGGAAATTATGGAAAGCTACGAACAGAATGGCAAAAAAAGTTTCGATTATAATAGCCAGTAAAAAAATAGAACGGGCTACCACAATTAAGTTTTTAAAATCCTGTAATCCTCTTTGATTACTTACACGAATCATCGAAGTAACGCTTAGTCCCATTGCAAACATAAAAGTAAGCGAAGCCAGACTCAACGCAATTTGATTAGCTGCCTGACTGGTTTTGCCAATATTACCGCATAACCAGATAGATGCTGTAAACAATACCACTTCGAAAAGCATTTGCATCGCTGATGGAAATCCTATGCTTATTATTTTCTTTATGGTTTCTTTTTTAATCTCGTCAAAACTGAAGTTTTTAAAGAAACGTTTTAAATCATCTCTTCTTGACAACATAATATGCATAAACATCACAAGGAATATTCTTGAAATCACGGTTCCGAGTGCTGCACCGATAATTCCCATTTTTGGAAAAATCCAAATACCATAAATCAACATATAGTTGATCCCAACATGCAGGACATTGGCCATAATCATAGCATACATCGAATATTTTGTCAACGATAATCCGTCAGCAAATTGTTTGTATCCCTGATACATAATTAGCGGAATCAACGAAAAAGCTACCCAGTCAAGATAGGGTTTTGCAAGCGCAATTACATCTGCAGGCTGCTGCAGCAATTCCATTATTGGCTTTGCCAAAACAATTACGCCAAAAAGGACCAGTCCTAAAACAGTACATAAAAATAAACCGTGATGAAAGGCAGAACGAATTTTACCATCATTTTTCTCAGCATCACCCTCAGCTACAATCGGAGTAATGGCAGTAGAGAAACCAATTCCTAACGACATTGCGATAAAAATCATACTGTTTCCTAACGAAACGGCTGCAAGTTCTGTACTTCCTAACTTTCCAACCATTATATTATCTACGATACCTATTAAGGTATGCCCCACCATTCCTAATATAATAGGATATGCCAATCTTAAATTATATGAAAATTCTTTGGTATACTGCTTTAAATTCAATTCTATTTCTTTTTAATCGGCAAAGATAATCAGAAGCTTTGGATTCTTTGATATTATTAAAAACATAAGCAAACATTACCTTTATTTTTAACGAACCATGAGATTATATAACAATTTCAAAAAATTATATAACAACGCCCTGAGGCCTCTCTTTTACTTTTACAGTATTAATAATTCAAAAATATTAGCCATGAAAAAATTACAAATATTATGTTTATCTGCCTTCGCTTTATTATACGCCAATACTATTTTCGCTCAAAGCAGTGAAATTAAAAATTATGATCAGGGCTTTAGATTAGGATTTGGTGTAAATGGCGGTATACCAACGGACAATGACTACAGATGGTCGCTTGGTGGAGATGTACGCTTGCAATATGATTTGACAAAGAAAACATCGTTGACATTAACTACAGGTTTTACAAACTTGTTTATGAAAGATAAAGATGGAGTTGAAGCAAAAGATCTTGGATTTATTCCGGCAAAAGCTGGTTTTAAAGCCTTTATCTGGGAAGATCAATTTTATGTTTTAGGAGAAGTTGGTGCTGGTTTTGCCGTGACAAACGATTATAACCAAACTACTTTTTTATGGGCACCGGGAATTGGGTATGCCAACAAATACATTGACATTAGTGTCCGCTACGAGGACTATAATAAATTTAATACCAATCAGGTTGCGTTACGTTTGGCCTATGGTTTTAAATTATAAAAAGAAAAGGTTTATTTTATTTTTTTGTTTTTGGTATAAACCCGAGAGATCGCATAGTCTCTCGGGTTTAGTTGTTTATATACGATTTGTTGCTAAAAAATATAACCGCAAAGACCGCAAAAATTTCAATTATCGAAACAATATAAAATTCGCAAAGTGACATTTTAGAAAGCAGTAGATCAAAAATTCATGCTAATTATTATTCATTACAAACTTCTCTTTCCTCTATATTCTACTCTCTTTTCTCTTTCTTCTTTTCTCTTTCTTCTTTTCTCTTTACTCTATTCTCTTTACTCTATCTTCTTTCCTCCAAATACCTCTCATCCGTCAAAGTTCTCATAAAAGTGATCAGCTGTTTCTTTTCCTGATCTGTTAAGTTTAATTTGTCTTCGGGTAAAGTTTGATTCGGAACATCAAATCCTAAACCTAATCCTCCGCCTTCGTTATAAAAATCGATCACTTCTTCGAGGGTTTTATAAACACCATTGTGCATATACGGAGCTGTGAGTTCGATGTTTCTAATCGTTGGCGTTTTAAATGAATATTTATGAATAGCCGCCTGCGTCACCACAAACTTTCCTAAATCGCCATCGAGTTTTTTAGCTTTGTTGGGAGTTCCTAAAACTTCACTTTCAGACCGGTCAAAATTTGGCGGAACAGTTCCGTTGGTAAGCGGAATAAAATGACAAGTCGCACATTTGGCTTTGCCGGCAAATAAATTAAAACCTGCTTTTTCATCTTCGGTAAACGTTCCTTTATTTTGCATGTACGCATCAAATTTTGAATCGTAATGACTTAGCGAACGAATGTATGATGCCAAAGCATTTTTGATGGCAAACTCGTTTATTTCTCCTTTTGGAAATGCTTTTTTGAACTCTTTTACATAATCAGGCTTTTTTTGAATCCCCAAAGCTGATTTTTCTAAAGATCCGTGCATTTCATTTTCGTTTTTAATGACAGCTACAGCCTGATCTTCTAAATAACTTACACGTGAATCTGCAAAAAATACACGCTGAAAAGCAATATTGGTTAATGTGGGCGTATTGCGCTGAATCATCGATTTTCCGTCTAATGCAACCGCTCTTTCCAATCCGTCTGTAAATGCTTTTTCGGCATGATGGCAGGAAGCACAAGAGCGCGTATTGTTTCCTGACAAGATCGGATCATTGAATAACTTTTTGCCTAAAGCAATTTTTTCAGGTGTAGTCTGATAATCGGGGAACCCCGAAAATGCTTCTGCATCAAAAGCATCTTTGTCGAATAACGTTTGTGCTGTTACTTTTAGACCTCTTTGTTCTTTCATGAACGGAATTCCTAATTCAGATTGGGTTTTATAAAGTCCACGACTCAACGGATTAGCAATTTCCCTGATAAAATACGCCCGGTCAAAAGCATTAAAATTCGTATTTGTTTTTAAATTTTTTTTGCCTTTTTCTAAAATCTCAAGTACTTCTTTAGAATTTGAAACCGATTTACCTTCGAGATACACTTTATAATATTTTTCGATCGTTTCCAGCGCTACAAAAGCTTCGGGAAGAGAATTCAGTACTACAGGCGAATCAAATCCGGTAATTCCAAGAGTAATAATTCGGTACACTTCCAGTCGCATCGCATCAAAAACATGGGCATCTGTCAGTTCATTAGTATTAGAAACTTTTTCTAACCGGGTTAAATTGGCCGATAAAACGCCTAATTCCTCAAGCAGTTCTTTTTTACTTTCTTTATTGTATTTCGGAAAAACCAATTCCTCAATAACCTGAAAACCTTCAGGCGGAACGGTCACTTTATCATTTTCTTCAAACTCCGGTATTGCGGGTCCGTTTATCGCCTTAGAAACTGCAGGCGAATAATATTCCCCTATCATTTCGACCTTTTTATAACTTTGATGCGCTTCGAGAAATTGCCTTTGAATCTGCGCTTCGGTTGAATCTGATTGTACCGAATATTTGAGTTTGGCTACTTTTTCGATTAATAAATTAATATCAGACTGAAACAATTCATTTACTTCCTGATGTTTGCTTTTTTTCTGGCAACTAATACATAATACCAATAACAACAAACAATATATTTTTTTCATGGTGTACTAACAATTAAAAGAGGAATGTTGATAAAAAACAGAAACCACTATCTCTAAAGAAATAGTGGAAGACTGTTTTGTAATGACTTAAAATTTATCTCGCTAAACCTTTAAGTACTAAAATTTGACTTGCCTGATTTTCTTTCGGACGATTTGTCCCTCCGTCAGGGCTTAAGTATTTTGTTCCTGTCCATGTATGTGGCTGAACGCTTAACATAAAAGTATCCGGAATACCTACCTGATCAGATACATCGATTAAAGCACCGTATTCCCAATCTCCAAATTTAGAAATGCCGCCTACGTTGTATTTCGCAGCATCTGCCTGAGTACGACGGTGGTCTAATTCTACTACAACTTTTAAAGCTTTTGTAGCAATATTGTACTGATAAATATAAGCATCATGCGTTTCGTCACCATATCCGTTTGCATCTTCCTGAACGTAAACATAGTTTTTAGTCACACAAATATTATCAGGGTTTTGAAATTTACCGGCAATTCCGGAACGGTTATCACCATCAAGAATTACTTCAAGAGTTCCTTTTAACGGGTCAGCAGCATCCAGGTTTAATTTGTAAACTCTGCCGTATTTTGTTCTTGATCCGTCTGCATTTGTTCCTGTTGTATTTTGTCCTGTTACGTTAAAATACAATTCACGATCAGCAGCATCACCACCTTTACGATAATCTAAATCTTCTACACGACCAAATTTAATTGCTTTCAAAACATTTACAGCGGTATTGATCTGCAAACCGGTCAAAGTAGTATGATTATCGATTTTTACGAAAGAAACAGGATATGTTTTGCTCACTTCCATGTCTTTTTCTCTTTGATTGTCATCGTTTCTTTTTAGCATGTATAAAGAACCATTGGTAAGATCACCAACAGCATTCGACACGTACATAAAAACCTGACCTCCGTAAGTTCCGGAGTCATCATCACCAATTACTACTACCGTTTTTCCTTTGTAAGCTGTAGAACGCAATGGCAAAGCATTCTCAGCACTTAAACGGCCAAATCCTGCCAACTCTTTAGATACAGATGCTGAACCTACATTTCCGTAAGGGTCTAAAGCGTGTGTACGGGATTCTTCACCAGATTCGCCACAAGTCAGATAAACCGGTCCAAAACCATGCTCTTCTTTTGTTGCCATAGTAGCACCGCACAATCTCCAGGTTCCTCCGCTCGAATTCAACAAATATTCACCCTTTGTAGGTTTGAATGTTTTGTCTAGTGTAATTCTAGAAACTGCAAAGTTGTCTTCGTTGTTTACTAAAAAAGTAAATGTTCCGTCAGTGTTCTTCAACAAACCTGAACCATCTGCAGAACCTCCAAAAACAAATTTCGGACTGTCTGCAAAAACATCATCCGAACTAAAAAGAGAATAAATCTTCAGATTCTCAAAACCTGCCTGTGCCTTCAATAAACTTGGTGTTACTGATTGGTCTTTCAATACAACACTAGTTGGTTCCGTTTCGTCTTTAGAATCGTTATTACAAGAGGTAATCAACGAGCCTAAAATAATTAGAGGTAAAATAATTCTTTTCATCAGTTAAAAATTGGTTTTATTTTTTTTACAAAGTAAACCCCTACTCTTTAACTTAAAATGACTTTCATATTATCAAAAAAACAAGACTGTGGTCAAAAAACCACATAAAGCCCTTAAAAAATTAACATTAAATTAGTAATCCAAAACATTCATAAAACTGCAATAACATACAGACAAAAAAAAGAGCCTTATTTCTAAGACTCATTTTCTAATTGCTGTTTATAAATTCCAATATTCTCTTTGATGTTATCCGGCAATACCGGTTCTTTAATATCCGTATGTTTCTGCATGGTATCCCAGATGATCTTGGCAACAATATAACGTGCCATTTCTTTATCATCAGCCGGAACAACATACCACGGGGCATCTTTGGTCGAAGTTTTATTTATGGCCTCCTCGTAATATTCCTGATATTCATCCCAATGCCCGCGTTCTTTCAAATCTCCCAAAGAAAATTTCCAGTTGTGTTTCTCTTTCTCCAAACGTCGCAATAATCTTTGGCGCTGTTCCTCTTTACTCAGGTGCAGATAAAACTTCAGAACTATAATTCCGTTTTGCGTGATATGCTTTTCAAAATTATTGATCTGTTCAATTCTGTCCTTCCAGAAATCCTTCGGAATGTCTTCTACACTTTCAATTCCCGGTAAATTCTCCGCCAGAATAAATTCAGGATGCACGCGTGTAACCAGAATGTTCTCATAATGCGTACGATTAAAAATCGCATATTTCCCTTTTTCAGGCAAAGCCATATAATGTCGCCACAAATAATCATGTTCTAACTCTGCAGAAGTTGGTGTTTTAAAACTATGCACCACAACTCCGCGCGGATTAAACTCCTTAAAAACTTCCCGAATCAAACTGTCTTTGCCCGACGTATCCATTCCCTGCAAACAAATCAAAACACCGTATCTGTTATGGGCATACATCGTATCTTGCTGTTTACTTAACTTGGCTTGTACTTTATCCAGCTTTTCTATCTTTTCATCATCATCGCCTTTTACTTTCAACAAAGTTGGAATCTTTGATAATTTTATTTTTTCTGTAACTTTAAAATCATTCGGATCTATCGATTTCATATATGTTGATTTTATTTATTAGAGATCATATATGTTATCGCCTTTTCAAATCTTTTTCTGTCTAAAGAGATTTATAAGTGGCGATTTCATATATCTTTCATTTTAATTACTATAAATATACTAATTTTACGAATCCCGATAGCTATCGGGACTGCTCATTACAATACTTTTCGATAAACTGTTTTTTTACAAGCCACAACAAGAGCTTCCGCTGGTCGCTTTGTTCTGTCAGGAAAAAATACAATTTCTCTTCAAAGTATTTTCATTGTTATCAGGGCTGGGCATTAAGTATTCTAAACAAACATTCATGGAAAAATTCACATTAGAAATATTATTTCAAATCATCGGAATCGGTTCAGCATCAGGATTATTTTTAAATAACGATTCACTATATATTATTGGCGACAACAGCGGATTTTTATATGAGTACAACATGCTGCATCAGCAATTGCACCAACACGCTTTAATTGACAATCCTACACAAAACATTCCCAAAAACCTAAAGCCCGATTTTGAATCCTTAACACATCACAATGATACCTTATATGTTTTTGGTTCCGGCTCAACCGAAAACCGAAACAAAATGATTGCCTTCGATCTTAAAGATAAAAAGGTGCTTCAAAAAAACAATCTTGTTGATTTATATGGTTTAATGCAGAGTTTTGGCGAAATAAAACCCGAAGATTTCAACTTAGAAGGTGCCATTTTCGATGGAGAAAACTGGTATTTATTCAATCGTGGAAACGGAATATCCAACAAAAACACCATTTTTACCATCCATGCTAAAAACCTGGGAGAAGAATTTGCTTTGGTTGCTACCAATTATAAACTACCAAAAATAAAAGGCGTTCGCTCCAGTTTTACTGATGCTATTCTGGTTGAAGACAAAATCTATTTTCTTTCCACCGCCGAAGACACCAAATCAACTTACGACGATGGCGAAATCTTAGGAAGTTTCATTGGACGAATCGATCTTAAAACCATGAAAATAGATTTTACTCAAAAAATTACGGCAACCAATAAATTAGAAGGTCTTACTTTCTATAAAAAAGAAAACAACAAAATCGAGTTTTTACTTTGCGAGGATAATGATACGGAATTATTAGAAACTAAGATTTTTAAATTGACTTTGCCGGTTAAGTAAAACTTTATGAACCTCTGTGCTATAATTATACCACAAAGATTTTCAAAGTTACCACAGAGAGACACAAAGATTAGTGCATTGAAAATTTCGAACTTTCATAGAAGCACAAAACTATCCATCTCGATAAAACCTCTGAACCTTAAAAAAACTTTTTTTATACTCGTCCCAACCTTTTTATCTTTTTCTCTCTCTTTAGTATAAAGACAACAATTGTGATAAACGAAACGCTAATTTCTAACTGCAAAAAAATGAACCGTGATGCTCAGCGTCAGGTTTATGAGCAAATGGCTCCAAAATTGTATCGCGTTTGCAAACGATACCTCAAAAAGGAAGAAGAAATAGAAGAAGCTATGGCCGATGCTTTCTATACTATATTCACAAAACTGGAACAACTCAAAGAAGTTCTGGCTTTTGAGGCCTGGGCGCGAAAAATAACCGTAAATCATTGCTTGGCAACCATCAAAAAAAATACCAATTTCAATATGTATCTTGATGATGTCAAATTGCTTTCGCAACCTTTTACAGAGGAGATTAATACATTAGAAGAAGAAGATTTGCTCAATTTACTCAATCATATTCCGGATGGCTGTAAAACTGTCTTTAACCTTTTTGTTATTGAGGGTTTTGCACACAAAGAAATAGCAGCAATGCTTAACATTTCTGAAGGTACATCAAAATCACAATTGAATGCCGCAAAAACCAAGTTAAAGGAATTAGTAAATAAATTGTATTACCAAAAAGCAAAATAGTCATGGACAATCAAGATAAAATATTTGATAAATTTAAAGAAGCCGCAGAAAACTCGGAACGAAAAGATTTTCCGGGAATGGACAAAGTCTGGGCGCGTGTTGAAGATAAACTCGATAAAAAAGAAGACAAAAAAGCAATCTCGCTATGGAAAAAAATTGCCATCGCCGCTTCTCTCTTATTACTCATCTCAATTGGATCTCAGTTTATAAAATCAGACAAAACAGCAATTCAGGATACTAAAGTTGTAATTAAAGAAAATATAGAACAAAACATTTTAGAGAAAAATAAAACCGTTGTTTCTTCAGAATCACCACTACTTCCAAAACCCGAAGCCCTTAAAATTCTAGATAAGCAAATCACCAGACAAAACAATGTAGCAGAAACAACAATCTATGTTACTGAGGCTGTGGGAGCAGGTATAGCAGATGCAATAATTATCGAAGAACCAGCCGCTGCACTCACACAAGCTGATTATGCTATAGAAGAGGATAATAATAATTTGAAAGACAAAGCAGCTCAAAATTCAGATTATTCCAGAACTGTAGAAAGAGAATCAGCTAAAGTTGCTTTTGCTGATAAGCAACCACAAATGGCTAAAAAAAGTGCTCCGCTGATTGTTCTTAACGGAAATGCAATATCTCATAGCGACGATAATAAAAGAGATAAAATGATGCAAAATGAGCTTCCTAATTTACAGCCTGAAAATGTAGATTCTCTGGTAATTCTGGATGCTCCTTTGTATATTATTGATGGCGTTTATTATTCTGAGAATGATTTATTCGGCAAAAACCCAACAAGTCCTTATGCACCTTTGAACAAACAGGAAATTAAAACTATTACTGTTCTTCAGGATCTCGAAGCGACATCAAAATATGGCGAAAAAGGAAAAAAGGGTGTTGTAATTATTACCACTAAATATGGAAAGCCAACTTCTAAAAACTAATAATAAAATTCAATCTTAAAATCTTTGTCAAAGTTGAATACTTTGACAAAGATAAAACGCAACTTTTATTTAAAATTTATCTCATGAAAAAAGCAACCTTTATTTCATTAACCCTTTCTATGCTTATAACTTTCGCTGCAAATGCACAAGAAAAGTCAGTTTCTAAAGAACATTCAGAAAAGAAAACAACAGAAACAACGACCAAATCTAAAGACACAATCTCTGATATAAAAATTTCATCGAATGTTATCAAGCCTGTCACATCACCTGCTCGAATTATAATATGTGCACCATCCAAAAGTTCGCTTATGAATGAGCCTTTGTACATTTTGGACGGAGTGGTCATAAACTCAAAGCAATTTTCTAAAGTTAATCCAAATGATATTGAAAGCATTCAAGTGCTGAAAAGAATTGATGCAACTTCTGTTTACGGCAATAAAGCGATAAACGGAGCTATAGTGATTACAACAAAAAAAGAGGATTAATAAGGTATAAGTTTTAATTTGTTTACTTCATTCGACTAAATATTTATTTACATTTGACCTCTTTTTGAAAATTCTTCAAAACTTATTTAGACAAAAAATATTTACAAATCAATATCAGACAAAACTTAATGAACCCTATATTAAATCAGAACTTATTTCTTATAAAAGAGCATATCGGAATGTTTAAAGCGGCCAACAACTACGACATTTATAATCCGGAAACCAACCAGATCATTATGAATTGTCGTGAAAACAATCTGGGCTTTTTTACCAAAATGTTACGTTTTACAGATTATAAAAGAATGACGCCTTTTGATATCGAGATTACTACGGCTTCCGGAGAAAAAATAATTTCAGTAAAACGTGGTATTGCGTGGCTGAGATCAACTGTTGAAGTTTTTGATGAGAAAGATCATTTGGTGGGAACATTCAAACAAAAAATATTTTCTATTGGAGGGAAATTTGAAATTCTGGATAAAAATGAAAGAACGGCTGCAACTCTTCAGGGAAAATGGACGGGCTGGGATTTTAAATTCAGCCATGAAAACAAACAATTGGCTCAGGTAAGTAAAAAATGGGCAGGAATGGGTAAAGAGTTTTTTACGAGCGCTGATAATTATGTGCTGAAAATCGAAGAAAACGTTGCTCCGGACAGTCCATTGAGACAATTAATTCTTGCAGCTGTTATGTGTATTGACATGGTACTGAAAGAATAAGAAAGTTGTTAAACTTAGATTAAGAAAATAGCCCAAAGCATCATTTTAGGAAGCAAAAACTGTATTTTTGTGTAACTAAAATGATGCTTTTTGCATTTCTAAAAAATAAATCATGACAGACTTAAAAAATAAAAATGCGCTCATTACCGGCGCAGGAAAAGGAATTGGAAAAGCTATTGCCATTGCACTTGCCAAAGAAGGCGTAAACTTAATTTTAGTTTCAAGAACTCAGGCTGATGTTGATCAACTGGCTGCTGAAACTGCTGCTTTAGGCGTAAAGTCTTTAGCTTTATCTGCTGACGTTTCAGACATTCATTCGATCAATAGTGCTGTAGAAAAAGCTTTAAACGAATTTAAAACTATAGACATATTAATTAATAGTGCCGGAATTGCTTCTTTCGGAAAGTTTTTAGAGCTGGAACCGGACGTTTGGGAAAACATCATCAAGGTAAACTTAATGGGAACTTATTATACCACCCGTGCCGTTATCCCTAATATGATCGAAAGACAAACGGGTGACATTATCAATATTTCTTCTACCGCAGGATTAAACGGAAATGCTTTAACAAGCGCTTACAGTGCTTCTAAATTTGCTGTATTAGGATTAACAGATTCTTTAATGCAGGAAATGAGAAAACACAATATTCGCGTTACAGCATTAACTCCAAGTACGGTAGCAACAGACATGGCAAAAGATTTGAACCTGACAGATGGCAATCCGGATAAAGTGATGCAATCTGAAGATATTGCTGAATTGATCATTGCGCAATTAAAATTAAGCCGTCGCGTTTTTATAAAAAACAGCAGCATCTGGTCTACTAATCCTTAAAAATAAATTCCAAAATTTAAATTCTAATGTTGAGTTTTTAACGTAAAACTCCAGGATTTGGACTTTAAAAAAATTGGAATTTCAACAAAAACATGATGGAACAATATTTAAGACAATTAATATCAATAGAATTCACAGATAAAAAAGAACTTTTTACGGGATTTCTTATTGACTACTCTGACGATTGGATTTTACTACGAAACAATCCGGAAGATTTTATACTGGATGGTTTTGTAATTCTGAAAAACAAAAACATCGAAGCCATTCACAGGGATCATGATCTTGAATTTACAGAAAAAGTGATTCGACTGAAAGGCCTAAAAACCAATGCCGAAGATATTATTCTGATTAGAGATTTAAGCACGATCCTGAATTATGTAAATTCTAAATACGGTATTTTTCAAATTTCGAAAAAATCAGCAAAATCAGCTTATTTGGGAAAATTAATAGCGCTAAACGATGAAGAACTAACCATCGACTTCTTAGACATAAAAGGTCAGTTTGGTGGTGAATTAAGTTTTAATCCGGAGAAAATCAGGGTTATTGAGTTTGATACGGATTATATCAATTCTTTGAAATTGGTAATTCCGGAAGATCAGAAATAGCATTTATTCTAAATACCACTAACGTTTCAACTTTGTCAAGTTTAAAAGTTTGACAAAAATCTAAAAAGCAGAAAAAGCCTTTCATGAAAGACTTTTTCTGCTTTTTGTTGTTCTGTTAAAAGCTGGTTTCCTCTAGATCAATATAACTTATAATGATACTTTTAAGTCTTTTAATGGTTCTTTCTAATAGGTCTAAATCATAATTTCGCAATCGCTAAATTCAATAGACTATCCCTTTAAAGATAGACCTTTTAACACTAAACTGAAAGTCATAAAACTTTATCGGTTAAACATTTTTTTTATACTCCTAAGAATTTTAAAAATAGCTAAAATTGAAATTTTAAGACATTAACATAACAATCTAAATAATTTAACTTAAGTATGGAATCACAAACATTACAATTGCCACATAAGATTTACATCAATAAACAAAAATTAAAACAAGAATCCATAATCTACGGTATTCTGACCATATGTTGTTTATTTGGATTTTGGTACGGAACCGGAAAATTTTTCACTGCAGATTATTATTATCCCAAGATGGTAATTCTTATGCCAATATGTTTTATTATTTTACTGATCGAAACCATAAAAAAATATAAGACCGCCTCTAATAATGAGGCATTATTTTCTTTTTCAGAACAAGGTGTTGAACTTTTTGATAAAGATTATGCCGGTATTGGTATTATACCGTGGAGTGAAATTACGGGCTGTTCAGAGAATGAAACGGGAGGTTCTTACTTTGGGTCTGCTAAAATGAAACTTTTATCCATAAATGTCAAAAACCCGTTAGTCTATTTAGACAAGATGAAAAATAACAGCCGTCGAAAAAAAATAATAAAATTCAATAATAAAAATAATATCAACTCTGTATATCATATTGAGTCAGTAAATTTAGGGGTCGATATTACACAGCTAAAAAGAACTATTTATCAAATGGCTGAAAAAGCCAACAGTTAAAGATTTCTAAAAAAAACAATCAAAATAGCGAAAAAAGAATTCTTGAAAAAGATCCATAAATTTAAAAGAAATAATTATGTTTTACTATTATAGTTTTATCACAAAACCTTTAACAGCAGTTCGGTTACGAAATGAAACTTGTCCGGTTTGCTCTAAAAAGAATTGTATCGAAGTAACCTTATATATGAAATACGCTTCTTCCATAATTCCACTTTTTGGAATGGGGAGAACAACGAGCGTTCATTGTACTGAATGTGGCCATGAAATAAAATCATACAACACACCTCTTTTTGCCAAGAAGAATTATTCGCCTGAAATACTAAATACCATAAAAGATCTTAGGTCAAATCATAAACGCACAGTGTGGCAACTGCTTTATCCTTGGTCGCTATTAATTTTACTGGGCTTATTGTGTGTTTTTGGGCTACTAAAACAATACTCTGTTTCACAAAACAACTCAAAAAATGATGAAATGCTTGCAAATCCAAAAATTGGAGACGTTTACAAAGTAAATATTGATTCAATGTATTTATTAAACGCAAATTCTATGGGAAGCAAAAGAGGACAGACCTTACTTAAAATTGTAAATATAAAAAATGATACTCTTTTAATGGTGCGCAATAAACAAAAAACAGAAGGTGTTGGTGTTAGTGAAAGTGACTGGAAAACGTTATCCCGAGAAGATAATGCTTTTGAAACAATACCTTATAGAATAAGTGCAAAAGGAATTGCAGAAAGAAAAGAAATATTCGAATTCTATGATCAAAAGAAGATTGATTCAATAAATAAGACAGATGTAGTCAAGTCTACAGATCCTCTTCATTTCTCTAAATCAATTGGTCGAATTCCTAATTATAATGGAATTGAAGTAGTAGAACGAAAATAGAATTACTACTAAAAAACAATAAAACCCTTTTAGAAAAGGGCTTTATTGTTTTTTGTCATGAAGAAGAAATCGAAATGACAAAGTATATCTCTGTTCTTAAGCTTCCGTCAATTTATTTAAAAACGCTAAACGGACACTTCCGTCTTCGTCGATTTTTGTCAGATTGATTTCTTGCAAAGTATTAACTAATTCCGGATTCCAAGGCGTTTTTACTTTTACGTAGTTTTCAGTAAAACCGTGAATGTATCCTTCTTTATTTTCACTTTCGAACAAAACAGTTCTGTTAGATCCCAATTGGCCTTCATAAAAAGCACGACGTTTTTTAACGGATAATCCGCGTAACATTTTAGAGCGTTTTGCTCTTACATTTGCCGGAACAATTCCCTGCATGTTGGCAGCTTCTGTATTGTCTCTTTCAGAATACGTAAATACGTGTAAATACGAAATATCCATTTCATTCAGGAAATGATAGGTTTCTAAAAAGTGCTCATCGGTTTCACCCGGGAAACCAACAATTACATCTACACCAATACAAGCATGCGGCATTACTTCACGAATCTTATTTACACGTTCTGTATATACTTCACGCAGGTAACGACGTTTCATTAATTTTAAAATATCATTGCTTCCGGATTGTAGCGGAATATGAAAATGAGGTACAAAAGTCCTGCTTTTAGAAACAAATTCTATGGTTTCATTTTTCAATAAATTAGGCTCAATTGATGAAATTCTCAAACGCTCAATTCCATCCACCTTATCCAAAGCCTGAACTAAATCAAGAAAAGTATGTTCGTGTTTTTTGTTTCCGAATTCTCCTTTTCCGTAATCGCCAATATTTACTCCGGTTAAAACAATCTCTTTGATATTTTGAGCCGAAATTTCTTTAGCATTTTGCAATACATTTTCTAAAGCATCACTTCTCGAAATTCCTCTCGCCAACGGAATCGTGCAATAGGTACATTTATAATCACAGCCGTCCTGAACTTTCAAAAAAGCACGGGTTCTGTCGCCAATAGAATAACTGCCTACATAAAAATCAGCTTCGGCAATTTCGCACGAGTGCACTTCACCCATATCGTTTTTACTCAAATCATTAATATAGTCGGTAATTTTAAATTTTTCAGTAGCTCCTAAAACCAAATCAACACCATCAACTGCTGCTAATTCTTCCGGTTTCAGTTGTGCATAACAGCCTACTGCCGCAACAAAAGCCTTATCATTGAGTTTCATCGCCTTTTTTACCACCTGCTTAAATTGCTTGTCTGCATTCTCTGTAACAGAACAGGTATTAATGACATAAATGTCTGCTATTTCTTCAAAATCAACACGGTCAAAACCTTCGTCATTAAAGTTTCTGGCAATTGTAGAAGTTTCTGAAAAATTCAGTTTGCAACCAAGCGTATAAAAGGCAACTTTTTTTCTATTTTCCATGGGAATAAACTACGTTTTAAGTAGTAAGATATTGATATTTACTTCTCTTTTAAAGAGTTTGCAAATTTACGTACAATATTCTTTAAAATAAAATCAATAATACACTATATATCAAAGTTTTGCACCAAACATGCATTTCAGGACTTCATAAAAAAACACCAATTAGCCCGGGAACGAATTAATAAATTTTATCTCCGAAAAAAACGACGCTTTTTTTCAATAAGAATAAATTGACAAAATCATCGATAAAATGCAAATAACATCGATTAAATACCTTTTTAACGACATTAAATTCAAATTTTCTTACATTTAACTTTGTTTAAATCATTTTTAGAAGTAATTTCACTTCATTAAAAATGGAACAATAAAATTTTATTATTTAAAGAATAAATTGCTCATAACAATTTTGATTTTCCCTCGTTATGTTGTTGTTTTGTTGTTATAAAAAATGGGAAGGCCGAAAACCAGAAAGAGTAGGCGAAAATTATAAATTAAAAATCCATATGAAAGCATTTTTACCCACAATCTGCTTGATGTTCTTAACCCTTTTTAGCTCGCAAGCGCAAAATACTGCTCCGGCTGCTAATCCATTTCCTTCTATTAGTACATTGACAACTTGGGCGAGCTTAAACTCTCAATCTCAATTTGATATTGCAATTCGTGCGGTTGGATTTAAATTTGAAGTAAAAGAACCGAGTGAAGGCTCGACTGCTTACACTTATATTCGTAAAGTAACGGTAAATGAAGTAAATTATACAGATAGAATTGTTTACAGAATTACCAATAATAATTCAGCAAGTATCATTTCTTTAGTAACAGCTTCTACTGATTTAGTGAGTTTGTATACACCACAATTGTCTACTTTTAAAAATAACAATTGTAAAACTGAAATGTCTAAAGACAAAAATACTACTTGTACTTGTTACGAAAGCGCCAATTTTGCAATCGATCTTTGTGACGAGCGTGTAAAACTAACAATGGGTGACGGAAATAAATATTTTGTATCTGTAGCTAAAAAATAATATCTGATAGAAGTATCAGAAACTACGAGCTGTTTTCTAAATCTTTGCGCATCTTAACGAGATAAGAATACAAAGATTTAGAACGCATTTCTTAGGATTTATAAGTTTGGATTTTTTAATTCGTACCAAATTTCCAATTCTCCTTCATATTCAAAAGAATTCACGTAACGCATACCGAGTTTTTCAAGAATTTTTCTGGAGTTTTCATTTCCCTCATCCGCGTAAGCATAAAGTGCCTCTACTTTCATTACGTCAAAAGCATAATCTACAAAAGCTTTTCCGGATTCAGTAGCATATCCTTTTCCCCAATGTTTTTCGATGAAACGATATCCAATTTCATAAAAATCTTTATGCTGATTGATTTCATTGGTAATAAATTTTATTCCGGACCATCCTATAAACTCTCCGGATTCTTTGAGGACAACTGCCCAGCGGCCGGCACCAAAATCTTTATATTGTTGCTGAATAATTTTGATATGAGAGCGGCTTTCCTCTATATCTTTTACCGGTTTTTTACCAACAAAAACATGTACGTTCGGGTTAGAATCCAATTCAAACATTCCTTTGTCATCAGATGCTATCAATTCTCTCAAAATCAAACGCTCTGTTTCTATTGGCTCTTTCATCTCAAATAAATTTAATTTAAAATATAACGCTGTACCACTTCAGCAACTCCGTCATTATTGTTTGATGCTACAATTACATCTGCCCTGTCTCTTAATTCAGGCGTAACATTATCGACCCAAACTCCAAGTCCGGCGTATTCGATCATCGTAAGATCATTTCCTGCGTTTCCAACTGCAATAATCTCACTTTGGCGAATGTTTAACTTATCGGCCAAAAGCTTTAAACTCGCTGCTTTATCAATTCCGTTTTGAGCCGCTTCCAGGAAAAATGGTTTCGACATTGCAACACTTAAATGTGGCATTGCCAGTTTTAAATCTCCTTCGACTTCTTTCAGGTAAGACGGTTCTGCCAATAAAATACATTTTACTGCCGGCTTGGTAACCGCTGCCTTAAAATCAGCTACTTTATTGTGTGGCAATCCCGTAATTTCTTTTTCGATGTCGATGTATTCGGAATCGGTTTCACTCACAATTTCACCATCAAGATAGGTAATAATATGCGTTTTCATTTTTACACTGTAATCGTATAAATCATGAATTTGTTCCGGTGTTAAGCACTGTTCAAATAATATAAGATCATCTTTTACAGTACTAATTACAGCACCATTGAATGAAATAATATGCGAATCGTATAAATCTAATTTTAACTCTTTAGCATAAGCGGTCATTGCTGATGTTGGCCGGCCGGAAGCCAAAACCACATGCACCCCTTTTTCCTGCGCTTCAAGAAGGACTTTTTTATTTAATTCAGAAATTTTATGATCGTCTGTCAACAAGGTATCATCCATGTCGAGCACTAGCATTTTATATTGCATTTTTTTTTAGTTTTCAGTTTTCAGTCGCAGTAAACAGTTCTCTTCTGAGACTGGAACTGAAACTGAAAACTTTCTTTATATACTCATTCTGAATTCTTCGATAACCGGATTTGCCTTAGCAAAATCTGTTTCCTGAATAAACACCTCAACGGCTAAATCAGATTGTCCAAAACCTCCAAGGCGAGCTGACTGAATATTGTCTTTTTTTGTTGTTTCTACTCCTGCTTCTTCTAATCTTTCTTGTAAAGCAAGTGCTAAAACTTCACTTCCTGAATATACTTTCATTAATCCCATAACATCTTATTTTTTGTAATTATTTGAAATCTACTGTATTATTGTTTGTGGTTGTTTCTAAAATCAATATTTTTTCAATTAGGCACCGAAAACTGAAACTGAAAACTGCGACTCTATTCCTCTTCCTGAATATCGTCATCTTCTTCGTCCAGTTCCTCTTCACCTTCTTCATCCATATCAAACAAATAAGGCTCCAGCATCATTTTATCTGCCAAAATCTCAATACGTTCTGTCAGGTTTTCAGCAAAAATAATACGTTGTGTTTTCGTGATACTATTTGAAATACGCATGATTTTAGTTTCGTGACGCAATTTCAGCATTGGATCAGCATCGTCGATAATAAACATTTTCAAACGGTTTACATTATATCCGGCTGTTGTAAACATATCACTCAGTTTATTTGGCGTTCCGATCAGAACATCAATTCCGGTCGAAATATAATTTTTGTCGTAATCTGTATCTCCTTTGTCGTGCACGCCGTAAACTTCCAGCTTAGAATATTTCCCGTATTTCTCAAAAAGGGCTTCCATCTCTAATACTTTCGCTTTGTCTTCAACAAAAATCAAAGCACGTGGCGACTCTTCGGTATGTCCTGATAATTGCTGAATTACATTCAGCACAATTGTTGTCGTTTTTCCACTTCCTGCCGGAGAAAGAATAATACAATCTGCCCCACTTTTTATAGTCGAAAAAGTTTCCTGCTGCAGAATATTTGCTTCTGTTAAACCATTTTCGATTAATGCGTCTTGTAACTTTTCGTTTATTTTTTTTAGTTTCATCTTTTTTATGCTTTAAGCTTTAAGCTCTACGCTCTAAGCAAAAATTATTCATACTCTTTAAAAAGCTTAAAGCCTATTGCTTATAGCTTATTGCGCGAAGCATCTATTTGCTTGCAAACATTTTCACATCGGTTTCAGAAATTTCGTTTCCTCCCAAAATGATCAGTCTTTCGACTACATTTCGAAGCTCACGGATATTTCCTGTCCAATCATATTCCTGCAATAATTTTATAGCTTGCTGCGAAAATACTTTCACTACATTTCCTTGTTCTGATGCAATTTTCTCTGCAAAGTGTCTTATCAAAGCCGGAATGTCATCACGTCGTTCGTTCAATGGCGGAACTTTAATCAAAATAACAGCCAAACGATGGTATAAATCTTCACGGAAACGACCTTCGGCAATTTCGGTTTTTAAATCTTTATTGGTTGCAGCCACAACACGAACATCGACTTTTATATCTTTTTCGGCTCCTACTCTGGTAATCATACTTTCCTGCAAAGCACGTAACACTTTGGCTTGCGCCGAAAGGCTCATGTCGCCAATTTCATCTAAGAAAATAGTTCCTTTGTCTGCTGCTTCGAACTTTCCTGCACGATCTTTTACCGCCGATGTAAAAGCTCCTTTTACATGACCAAACAATTCACTTTCGATCAGTTCACTTGGGATTGCAGCGCAGTTTACTTCAATCATAGGAAAATTGGCACGCTCGCTTTTTTCATGCAATTGATGCGCCACCAGTTCTTTTCCGGTTCCGTTTGGACCTGTAATCAAAACTCTGGCTTCTGTTTGCGCTACTTTATCAATCATTAGTTTAATATGATTAATAGCCTCGCTCTCTCCTACCATTTCGTAGTTTTTGCTCACTTTTTTCTTTAGGATCTTATTCTCAACTACAAGTTGTTTTTTGTCTAAAGCATTACGAACTGTATTCAATAAACGATTTAAATCAGGCGGTTTTGAGATATAATCAAAAGCTCCCAAACGCATCGTGTGAATAGCCGTTTCCATATCACCGTGACCGGAGATCATCACCATTGGAATTTCAGGTTTGATTTTTTTAGCTTCTTCTAAAACCTCAACACCGTCCATTTTTGGCATTTTGATATCACACAAAACCAAATCGTAATCGTTGTTTTTTATTTTTTCAAGACCTGCAACACCATCTTCTGCTTCATCTACCTGATAGGTATCGTTCTCTTCTGATAAAATCTTTACCAAAACTCTTCTGATGGATGCTTCGTCTTCTACAATTAGTATTTTGCTCATTTTTTTTAATGTTCAAAGTTGCAAAGGTTCAAAGGTACAAAGTTTAAAATCTTTGCATCTACGATACCTTTTACCTCTTATTAGTAATACATCTTTTATGTTTATATAATTCTCAAATATTTTATTCTAAGTTACAAAAAATGAAATTCAAAAAAACCTTTGAACCTTTGAGCCTATGAACCTTTGCAACTATAAAAACTAATACTTCAGCCATCTATACAATTCTTTCCAGGTTGGTTTTTTGCCGTACATTAAAATACCGATGCGGTAAATTTTTGCAGCGAACCAAACTACAAGGAAAAACGTAGCAAACAATAATGATACCGAAATTGCGATTTGCCACCACGGCACTCCAAACGGAAGTCGCATTAACATTACAATTGGCGAGGTCAACGGAATCATAGAAAACACAACGGCAATTGTTCCGTGAGGATCATTGACAACCGTAAAAAATCCGATATAAACACTTAAAATAAGCGGCATAATAATAGGTAATAGAAATTGTTGAGAATCGGTTTGATTGTCAACCGCTGCTCCAATTGCCGCATAAAATGAGCTGTATAAAAAGTAACCGCCAATAAAATAAATTACAAAACCAATTAAGATACTACCAATTGGCAGATTCCATAATTCGCTGATATACATTTGCGCTGTTCCCGTCATTTCCTGCTGTGCCGACTGCATTAGTTCTGGTGAAATTCTTGCCGTTGGCCCCACATTCACCCCAAAAAATGCCGAAGCACCATACATTAATGCCAAACCAATTATCGCCCAAATCATAAATTGTAACAATCCCGCAAGTGAAGTCCCGATGATTTTACCAATCATTAACTGGAATGGTTTTACCGATGAAATAATAATTTCGATAATTCGGTTGGTCTTTTCTTCAATTACACTGCGCATCACCATGTTTCCGTAAATGATGATGAACATCATAATCAAATACCCAAATGCTCCGCCAATACCAATTTTTATTTCATTTAAACCTTTCAGGCTTTCTTCGCCCGAAGCTTTTACCAAATGAATATTAACTGACGATTGTGCCTTTTTTATTGCCAGAGTGTCCAGTTTGGCATTTTCGAGATTGATTTTGGTAATTTTTTCTCCTATAACATCCTGTGTTTTTTCAATAAAGGAAATACTTGGACTATTATTGGAAATAAACTCAATTTTGCTTTCTAAATCTTTTAAGTTACTTGTCTTGGGAATAATAATTAAACCATCTAAACTTTCATTTGTTATACTGTCTTTTAATGCTTTTATATTAAGCTCAGATAAATTCAAATATTTAAATGCTGCATCTTTTTTATTCTGTTTTACAAAATCATTCGCAAACAAACCTGTTTCGTCGTGAATGGCGATTTGTTTGGTTTCTGCTTTCATAGAACTCAAATAACCAATAAATCCTGCGATTGCCACAAACAGCAACGGACTTAAAAATGTCATGACAACAAAAGACTTATTACGAACTTTTGCAATAAACTCTCTTTTTATAATCAACGAAATTATACTCATTTTTTAGATTAATTAGATTTTTAGACTTCTTAGATTATTAGATTTTTTATTAGATCTCCAGATTCAGTATACGAATCCAAGAAGTCTAACGATCTAAAAATCTATCCAGTAACTGTTTGAATAAAAATATCGTTTACGCTCGGGATTTTTTCTACAAAATGAGTCACTTGTCCACGTTGTGTCAGGATATTTAATAATTCATTTGGAGTTGAATTCCCAATTTGAATATCTAATTTCAAATCATCATTTAAAGATTTGAAGCTGGCTGGTGCAACGGTAAACTTTTGTGTAATATCATACATCAAACCTTCTACATTATCCGTTAAAATCCCAACCTCAAAACTATTGGTTCTAAACTGGCGTTTTACATCGCTTAGTTTTCCTTCTATTAATTTATTCGATTTGTGAATCAAAGCAATATGATCACAAAGTTCTTCCACACTTTCCATTCGGTGTGTCGAAAAGATAATGGTCGCTCCCTGTTCTTTTAATGCCAGAATTTCATCTTTGATAATATTTGCATTTACAGGATCGAATCCTGAGAAAGGCTCATCAAAAATCAGCAACTTAGGCTTGTGCAATACGCAAACCACAAACTGAATTTTCTGTGCCATCCCTTTAGATAATTCCTGGATTTTTTTGTTCCACCATCCCTGAATTCCCAAACGATCAAACCAATATTCCAATTGCAACTTTGCTTCTGCTTTAGAAAGCCCTTTCATTTGCGCCAAATACAAACATTGCTCGCCCACTTTCATAGAAGTATACAAACCTCTTTCTTCAGGAAGATATCCAATAGTCTGCACATGTTTGGGATGCAATTTTTCTCCGTCTAAAATTATTTCGCCACTGTCCGGCAATGTAATTTGATTGATGATACGGATAAGGGAAGTTTTTCCAGCTCCATTGGGACCTAATAACCCATAAATGCTGCCTTTTGGCACATTTAATGAAACTTCGTTAAGCGCTACATAATCACCGTATTGTTTTACGACTTTATGTACTTCGAGTAAGTTGCTCATGCTATATTTTAGATTTTCTGCTTCAGTTTGATCATTATGATCAACAGCCTGTAAAAGTAAATAATTCGAAACGAATCTTTGTATAATTAAGCAAAAAACCCATTCTAAATTTACATTAGAATGGGTTTTTTAAAACTTATTTAGTATTTCAGAAAAAGTTAAGCTTATGAAAACATATCTTTTACTTTCTCAAAAAATGATTTTTCTGATTTTTCAGGACTTGGAATAAAGTGTTCGTCAGTTAAAGCATTTTCAAAAAATTGTTTTTGCTCTTTATTCAAGGTTTTCGGAGTCCAGACATTTACATGAACTAATAAATCTCCGCTTCCATAACCGTTGATACTTGGAATTCCTTTTCCTTTTAATCTTAATATTTTTCCGGACTGAATACCTTCTTCTAACTTGATACGAACTTTTCCGTTAATGGCTTCAATATCTTTAGAAACTCCTAAGACTGCTTCAGGAAAACTGATGTACAAGTCATAGTGAATGTTTTCACCTTCACGTTTCAGGAATTCATGCTCTAATTCTTCGATTGCAACAATTAAATCACCAGGAATACTATTTCCCGGAGCATCGTTTCCTTTATTAGAAACTTTCAATTGCATACCATCCACAACTCCTGCAGGAATTTTGATAGAAACTGTTTCGTCTTCTACAACCATTCCTTGCGCATCTGCTTCAGAAGGTCTTTTATCTAAAATCTGACCTGAACCTCCACAAGTAGGACAAGTTGTCGCAGATTGCATTCTTCCTAAAATAGTATTGGTTACACGCATTACCTGCCCCTGACCGTTACAAGTCGAACACGTTTTGTATGTTACTCCTTTAGCCTGAACTTTACGTTTTACTTTTACTTTTTTCTCAACACCATTAGCAATTTCTTCTAAAGTCAATTTTACTTTAATTCGAAGATTACTTCCTTTAGCACGACGAGGACCTCCGCCTCCGCCTCCTCCGAAACCGCCAAATCCACCTCCAAAAATATCACCAAACTGGCTGAAAATGTCATCCATATTCATACCGCCATGGCCACCACCACCAAAACCTCCGGAACCATCAAAAGCCTGGTGTCCGTATTGATCGTATTTTGCTTTTTTGTTAGGATCGCTTAGAACTTCATAAGCTTCTGCCGCTAGTTTAAAGTTTTCCTCTGCCTCTTTGTCGCCTGGATTTTTATCCGGATGATATTTCAGTGCACTTTTTCGGTACGCTTTTTTAATTTCGACAGCATCAGCACTTCTTGTTATGCTTAGTATTTCGTAAAAATCTTTTTTCATAATTAGAATAAATTCCATCCCGATAGCTATCAGGATTCATTTCAAACTTCAGTTAACTCATCTCCTGAACTTCAAAACATTTTATTTGCATTTTTTAGTTTCCGGTAACAACTTTAGGAAAACGAATGATTTTGTCACCTAATTTGTATCCTTTTTCAATAACATCAACAATTTTCCCTTTTAATTTCTCAGACGGAGCCGGAATTTGGGTAATTGCTTCAGCAAAATCAGCATTAAAAGCATCACCTGCTCTTACTTCAATTTGCTCTAAACCTTTAGAAACCAAAGTGTTTTTCAGTTTTTCGTGAATAAGTTCAACCCCTTTCTTTAGATTCTCATCTTCAGATTTGTTGATTTCCACAATCGCTCTGTCAAAATCATCCAAAACAGGCAGCATTGCTAACAAAACATCCTGGTTTGCAGTTTTAAACAAATCGATACGCTCTTTTGAAGTTCGTTTTTTGTAATTTTCAAATTCAGCAAATAATCTCAAGAATTTATCTTTTTCTTTTGCCAAGTCTTGAGCCAATTGCTCTTCAACACTTAATTCTTCAACAATTAATTGTTCACCGTTGGCATTGTTCTCTAACGTTACATCATCTAATTCCTGATCGAACTCTGTATTTTCCGTAGTCATATTACTTTTATTTTTAAAAATATTCTTAAACTTCATTTTTTATTCTTTCTGTTGGATTGCAAAAGTACTGCCAAATCTTATAAAATGTCAAATTGTCACTTTATTAGAATTGAGTCACTTAAAAACTAAAATTAACCACATAAAATTTAGTATAATTTTAAGACTATTACGATTTAGTTTATACTATATTTGAGTACCAGATTGAAAACTAAATTATTACCAAAAATTGAATTTAAGGGTTGGCCTCGGCTTCATAAATAATTATTAATTCAAGTTTACCTTATATTAAAAAAAGCTTCGACTATTTCAGACGAAGCTTTTTTTTATGCTTTCTGAAAAAAAATTTACAGCAAAGAACGCTGAGTTTTTTTTACTCTTAAGTTTTATAAAAAAAGAAAGTTCGCAAAGCTTTGTATTGATTTAGCTTTGCGAACTTTTGTGTGTTTTTTAAAATATTCTTAGACAAAAATCTTTGCGCTCTTTGCGTTAAAAAATATTTTAATTGCACGGGCGGAGGGATTCGAACCCCCATCAACGGTTTTGGAGACCGCTATTCTACCCTTGAACTACGCCCGTAACTTAAGGTCGGCAAATTAAAAGTTTTTTTTCTTCTCCGGCAACTATTTTACGCAGAGATTTAAAAAGAAAATCCTTTAAATCCGTGCGGCTCGAAGCAAAAACCTTTGCTTCAAACAGTTAACCTCTAGATTTTTATTTCACGCAGATTTTAAAAAGATTTAGGCAGATTAATGCAGATTTATTTTATACAATGACCAAATTAAATCTGCTCGAATCTGCAAAAGCTGCGTGAAACAAAAATCTAAATAACCCTTCTATCCCGATAGCTATCGGGAGTGACAAAACACTTTATCTTTCAATTATGCCAACAAAGCGTTTTTCAACCCTTCAAAATCTACAGAAACCTGCTCACCTGAAACCAGATTCTTAAGCGAATACGAATTCGAAGCAATTTCCTGATCGCCTGCAATTACCGCAAACGGAATCAATCGTTTATCTGCATACTGAAACTGTTTCCCTACTTTTACATTATCAGGATACAATTCTACTTTTATATTTTCTTTTCTCAATTTCTGGATCGCCTGCGAAGCATATAAAGCCTCAGCATCTCCGTAATTAATAAACAGCGCTTTTGATGTCGCTGCTACGGTTTCCGGGAACAACTGCAATTCTTCGAGAACTAAATAAATACGATCTAAACCAAAAGAAATCCCAACACCACTCATGTTTTTCAAACCAAAGATACCCGTTAAGTCATCGTATCTTCCGCCTCCGCCGATAGAACCCATCGAAACAGTTTTTGGCGCTGCTACTTCAAAAATAGCGCCTGTATAATAATTCAGTCCACGGGCAAGAGTCACATCAAGATCTAAAGTGGCCGTTGCCAAACCTAAAGTTGCCACATTGTCACAAATAAATTTCAGTTCCTCTACTCCTTTCATTCCTTCTTCTGATTCAGCCAGTAAATCTGAAAGCTGCCTGATCTTATCAGTAAATGTTCCGGTAAAATTAAAAAGCGGCTGTACTTTTACCAGAGCTTCTTCAGCAATACCTTTTTCGATCATTTCCTTTTTTACACCATCTTCACCAATTTTATCCAGTTTATCAAGAGCCACTGTAAAATCGATCAATTTATCAGAAGCACCAATAACTTCAGCAATTCCGGATAATATTTTTCTATTATTGATTTTAATCGTAACACCTTCTAAACCTAAAGACGTAAAAACAGTATCATACAATTGAACCAATTCTACTTCCTGCCACAATGATTTTGATCCCACAACATCAGCATCACATTGATAAAACTCCCTGTAACGCCCTCTTTGAGGCCTGTCAGCTCTCCAAACCGGTTGAATCTGATATCTTTTGAAAGGAAATTCAATTTCATTTTGGTGCTGCACAACATATCTGGCAAACGGAACAGTTAAGTCGTAACGCAATGCTTTCTCCGAAATTTTTCCGGTAAACTTATTCAACTCAATTCTTTGGCTCAAATCTATTGTTTCTGCAGAATTAACCTGCAGTGCTTCGATAGATTCCGGTAATTCGATTTTGTTTTTATTAAAGAAAAAATTACCTGAATTCAATATTTTAAAAATCAAACGATCACCTTCTTCTCCGTATTTCCCCATTAAGGTATCTGAGTTTTCAAACGAAGGAGTTTCGATTGGCTGAAAACCAAATTTCTCAAAATTATTTTTTATAGTCTGAATAATATATTGACGTTTTGACACCTCTGCAGGTGAAAAATCTCTTGTTCCTTGTGGAATACTTGGTTTTGAAGCCATTTTTTAGATCTTTAGATTATTGGATCTTTAGATTATCAGATTTCATTTGTTTGAAGTCTTACATCTAAATGATCTTTTATATTATTGGATTTGTTAGATTTTAGATTTCTCATCAATTCTAATCGACTGCAAATATCTTATTTTTTAAAATAAATAATGCCTGTTCGAAAACAAACTTGTAACAAAAAACGTATTTTCGTGACAAATTGGTCATGATGCTAAAATTATTTAAAGAAAATATCCGAATTGCTTTTGGTTCTATCAAAACACAATTACTGCGTACTATTCTTACCGTTTTAATTATCGCTATCGGGATTACTGCCTTGGTTGGAATTCTAACTGTTGTAACAGCACTCGAAAACACCATTTCGACTAATTTTGCTTCTATGGGAGCGAATACTTTCAACATTAATCAATACGAAAACAATCTTAAAAATCGAGGAAGCAACGAACGTGAAATCGTAAATCCAATTATATCTTATCCGGAAGCTGTTGCTTTCAAAAACAAATACAAATATCCTTTTACAGAAACTTCTTTATCGTTTACGGCCACAAAAACTGCTGAAGTTAAATATTCAGACCGAAAAACAGATCCTGAAATTACCATTCTTGGTGTCGACGAACATTTTATCGCAAACTCAGGTTTAGAAGTAAGCTTAGGCCGAAGTTTTAACCAATTCGATATCGACAACAACACTTATTCTTGTGTTGTAGGATCCGATTTCGAGAAAGGCTTATTGAAAGACGTCAATCCAATTGACAAAATAATTTCGATTCGCGGCGCTCGTTTTAAAGTCATTGGGGTTTTAAAAGAAAAAGGTTCAACGTTTGGAAACAGTCAGGATTTACGTGTTTTAATTCCAATTCAGGTAGCGCGTTCCTTATTTACTGCCCCAAATATCAATTATACTTTGAGCGTAATGGTTGCTAAAAAAGAACTTTTAGACGAAGCCATCGACAACGCAACAAGCACTATGCGAAGAGTACGAAAATTAAGTCCGATTCGTGACAATAATTTCGGAATTGGCCGCAGCGACGATCTGATCAACCGCATTCTGGGAATCACAAAATATTTAGGTTGGGCTTCCTGGATTATTAGCGTTATTACCATCTTAGGATCTTCAATCGCCTTAATGAATATCATGATCGTTTCGGTTACAGAACGTACTCGCGAAATTGGTGTAAGAAAAGCGCTGGGAGCCAAAAAGACCACTATTGCCGTTCAGTTTTTTATCGAAACTTTATTGATTGGGCAAATTGGCGGTTTAATTGGTATTATAATCGGAATCCTTTTAGGATTTGCCATTGCAACAGCGATGAGTTTTGTATTCGTAGTGCCGTGGGTAGCCATATTTGCTGCCTTTGCAACAAGCTTTACTGTTGCCATAGTTTCAGGTTTATATCCTGCAATCAAAGCCGCTAAACTGGATCCTATTGAAGCTTTGCGCTATGAGTAAATTTTAGTTTTCAGTCGCAGTTTCTACATTGACTTAAATAAATATTTGAAGCAGCAATTAAGCCTTTCAAAACACCACTTGTCCCGCTATTCGCTTCAAACTTTTATGTTCCCGACCCGGGAGCACAAAAGGTTTTTCTCTGCTATCGGGGCTAGATCAGACCTATATTGTTTTCAAGAACTTATTCTGTAAAACTCTTTAAACCTTGCTTGAAATCATTCGGTCATTATCATAAATATCTTTTCGCAACTCAATGTTTTTGAAGTCCATATTTTCTAATAGATCTTTAGTCTCTTTACCCAAATACTGGTTGATCTCAAAATACAATTGTCCGTTTTCTAATAGATTTTTTTTTGCCAGTTCTGCTATTTTACGATAAAAAATCAAAGCATCATTATCTTCTACAAAAAGTGCCAAATGCGGCTCATAATCCAGAACATTCTTTTTGATTTCTTCTTTCTCTAAATTCCGAACATAAGGCGGATTTGAAACGATAATATCAAAATTGCATTTTAGCACCTCGGTTTCTAAAATATTCTGAAGTATAAAATTCACTTCAACCTTATTATAAAGTGCATTTCTTTTAGCCGTTTCTATCGCTTTCTTCGAAACATCAATAGCATACACTTCTGCATTTGGAATGTTTTTGGCAAGAGAAATTGCGATGCATCCACTTCCCGTTCCAATATCAAGGATTTTGATTTTTTTAGTTCGATCAGCTTTCAAATTTTCATTGATAATCCATTCTACTAATTCTTCTGTTTCAGGTCTCGGAATCAAAACATTTTCATTTACTTCGAATTCCAATCCGTAAAAATGAGTTTTCCCTAACAAATACTGAATCGGAATTTCTTTCTTTAATTCCTTTAATAGAGAATTCCAGACAGTAAAATCACTATCCGAAAAAGTCAATTCGTGATTTAACGCCAAATCGATCTGACGCAATTTATGTTTGTCTTCTAATATTAAATAAAAAAAGCTCTCCGCTTCATAAGCGTCGTAAAAAGGCGATAATTCTTTTATAAATTGAGTACGATATTGTTTGATTCTCATTTTGAGTTTAATTTTTAATGCCTCAATTTTTAAGCAAATATTATATTCTTATTTTAAAAAATCTTTTTATTCAACAACATTAGCAATCAAATTGAACTGCTATTTCAGAAACTTTTTTCAAATCTTCTCCATTCTCAGCTTTTGATGAAAGAAATAAAATTACTCTTTGTTCTTCATAATTTCTGTTAGCACCAAAAACAAAGTCTAATTTTCCATCCCCATCAATATCTCCCGCAAAACGCAATACTACAAATGTATCCTGAAACGAATCTTCTGCAAGGAGCAATTTTTCGGCACCATCTCCTATCTTCAGGTAAAGCTTATAATTTGCCACATTCTTGAAAATTTCTTCTTTATCATCATCTGTAGCAACTTTGAATTCTGAAAGCACTTTTCCTGCAGCTCTAAAGGTATAAGTAACACCATTAAATGTATAAACTACTTTTTCTTTGGGCCAAATTTTGTCTTTATTAATTTTTAAAGACTTTACTTTTCCTACTTTCAATTCCGGATAATCTATAAAAATTATCGTTTTATTTTTAGAAGAAATGTACTGCAATGAATCCCCGGAACATTCATCAAAACTTTTTTCGATTTCAAAATCAGCTTTACCTAAAAAATATTCTCCATTATCTTCATACAAATCAATCCATTTTTTAGTCAAAGATGAAACCGGATTTAGATTATCATAAGTTCTGTAACTTCGTGGTAATAAAATATCAAAATCATTTTTAAACTCCTCATCAGCTACAAATTCATCTTTCTTAAGAGAATCCTTTGCAACAACTTTACTGACCCTATTGGTCTTTTTTTCTATCTTTTTTTCTTTAGACCCGTTACAGGAAAATAAAACCGAAACCAAAAGAATTCCAAATACATATTTTTTCATAACCTTATAAAACTTTCAACATCCAGACCGGGCAAGAACTGTGCCCCGTATTTCCTAATGGCGCATCTAAATATTCAAAACCTGACTTTTTATATAATTTCTGAGCAGCATGCATAAATGGCATGGTCTCTATATAACATTTTTCAAACCCAAAAATCCTGGCTTGTTCCAGACATTTTTGCATCATTTGAGCACCAATTCCCAAACCACGGGTTTCCGGTAAAAAATACATCTTTTGCAATTCACAAATCTCAGGAACTCCATTCTCCAATGGCGCAACACCCGCACAGCCCACAATTTTGCCTTCATTTTCTACCACAAAATATACTGACTGCGGCTTATTATATTCTTCGAACATTAAATCCAGATATGGATCTTCATATGCAGTACCAACTTTGGGGATTTCCAATTCATCAAAAACCGAACGTATTAACTGAGCAACTTCCTGATTGTCCTCTTTTTTAATTGTCCTGATCATCCAATTTTTCATATTTCTTTATTCCTAATAATGTATTACAAAAGTAAAATAGTTTTTTGATAGTTTCTTAACTGTATCGTTAACTATTGAACTAAACAAAAATAACTACTTTTGTACCGTGAATATACATGAAAAATACATAAAACGCTGCATTGAATTGGCACAAAATGGCTTCGGAACTACATACCCCAACCCAATGGTTGGAAGCGTAATTGTTTATGAAAACCAAATTATTGGTGAAGGCTGGCACAAAAAAGCCGGCGAACCACATGCTGAAGTTAATGCAATTCGATCCGTAAAAGACAAATCGCTATTAAAAAAAGCTACAATTTATGTAAGTTTAGAACCTTGCAGTCATTTTGGAAAAACACCTCCCTGTTGCGATCTCATCATCGAACATCAAATCCCGAATGTAGTGGTTGGAACTGTTGATCCTAACGAAAAAGTTGCAGGAAACGGTATTAAAAAACTAATTGCAGCCGGAGCAAACGTAACTGTTGGCGTTTTAGAAAAAGAATGTAACGAACTCAACAAACGTTTTTTTACTTTTCACCAGAAAAAAAGACCTTACATAATATTGAAATGGGCCGAGAGCCTGGACGGTTTTCTAGCTCCGGAAAAACAAATCAATCAGGATCGAAAACCGGTCTGGATTACCAATCAATATTCGAGACAACTGGTTCATAAATGGCGCAGCGAAGAGCAGGCGATTTTAGCAGGAACACAAACCGTTGTCGATGATAATCCAAAACTAAACACCAGGGATTGGTCAGGAAATAATCCGGTACGAGTTATTCCGGATCAAAACAATCGCATCGCAAAAGAAAGTTTTGTTTTTGACAATAGTGTAAAAACCATTGTATTTACGAAATCAGAAAACATCATTTCAGCAGAAAACACTAACTTTGAAGTAATTGACTTTAATCAAAATATAATTCCACAGATTTTAACTGTTTTGTTTCAAAACCAGATTCAGTCTATTATTATTGAAGGCGGATTGCAAACGTTACAATCTTTTATTGATCAGAATATTTGGGATGAAGCCCGAATATTTATTGGAGAAATTACTTTCGAAAAAGGAACAAAAGCGCCTGTTATTCAAAAGAAAAACGCAACCAGAACTTACATTCAAAGCGACGAATTACTAAACATTAGAAATTATGATTGATACTATAATTTTTGACTTTGGAGATATTTTTATCAATTTAGACAAACAAGCGACCATTTCAGAATTGCAGCAATTAGGCATGACGGAATGGAATGCTGAATTAGATCGTCTGAATCTTTTATTCGAGACAGGAGATATTTCGTATGATGATTTTTTGGCCGGATTTCAGAAAGAACTTCCAAACGCTTCAACTGAAGAAATATTAAAAGCATGGAATGCCGTTCTGGCAGATTTTCCTTTGTATCGATTAGAATTTCTACAAATGCTTTCTCAAAAATACAGATTGTTTTTATTGAGTAACACAGATTCGATTCATATCGCCACTTTCGAAAACAAAAGCGGAATTTCATTCTACAGTGATTTTTACCAATGTTTTGAAAAAGTTTATTTTTCATTTGAAATCGGAATGCGAAAACCGAATCCGGAAGTTTTTCAATACCTGATCAATAAACACGAATTATCTCCAAAACGCACTTTATTTGTAGATGACAAAAAAGAAAACACAGATTCAGCCGCCGCTTTAGGTTTCCATATTTGGAATTTACAAGTAGGCCAGGAAGATGTCGTAGACTTATTTGAGAAAAAGATACTTTAGTCTCTTAACCGCAAAGTTCGCAATCCCGATAGCTATCGGGATACGCAAAGTCGCCACAAAGCTTTGCGAACTTAATAAAGCCAATTATAAAAATAAAAAATACTTGCGCACTTTGCGGTAAAATTTAACTCTTTAGCTAAGAAATCAACAATAATTTAGAATTTTACTTTTGGAATACGACGACACCTATAAAACCATTGCCTTTGAATCTGAAGAAGTACTTTTAAAAGAAAAAGGAAGCAAATTCTTTGGTTACGCCTTTCCTGTAGAACAGGAAGATGAAGTAAAACCCATCATCGAAAATCTAAAAAAGCAGCATCCGCATGCCGTACACTTTTGTTACGCATATCAATTAGGCACAGCGCCAAAAATTTCTTATCGCGCAAATGACGATGGCGAACCCAGCAATACAGCCGGAGCACCAATTTACGGACAAATACAGTCATTTGGCTTAACGAACGTTCTGATAGTTGTCGTTCGGATTTTTGGAGGGACAAAATTAGGCGTTGGAGGATTAATTGCGGCTTACAAAACGACAGCACAAATGACTCTTGAGGCTTGCGAGATTATCGAAAAAACTATTGATGTTCATTTTTTAATCTCTTTTGATTATAAAAACATGAATAAAGTAATGCGTGTTATCAAGGAAAAAAAACTGGAAATCACATCTCAGGAAATGGAAATTGATGAAGTTTCAGGTTTGCCAATTGGTAAAATCAAGACAAAAACACGCAAAAAAAATGCCGAATCAGTATTCGACATTTTTGACTTAATGTTTGAAATCGATATCAAAATTATATAATTCCATAGAAAAACCCATCTCATTTTAACAATTATACCAATGTTTTAAACAATTCTAAAATGTACTCCGGAGGTGCTGTTGGCCTACCCGTTTTTAACGAAATAAATACTAAAATAAATGCTGCCGTTGTTAATAACTCATTCGCTTCATTATAAATCGCACACTCAAATTCAATCTTAACAGACGACTGACTTTTGAAAGCGGTATGAATCGTAAGAAGCTCATCGTAGCGCGCTGATTTTTTATAATTTATTTGCATGGAAACGATCGGCAATCCAATCCCGCTTTCTTCCATACTTTTATATGAAATCCCTTTATTTCTAAGCCATTCCACGCGTCCGATCTCAAAATAAGGGACATAATTTCCGTGATAAACGACTCCCATTTGATCAGTTTCAGAGTAACGAACACGCACTTGCGTTTGATGATTTTTCATTATTTATATATTAAAAAAAATTAAATTCCTAAAGTTCACGTACAACATTTTTTTATAAAATTAGAGGGCAAAATATTTTTTTTTACAGAAATTTGTTCACATATTTGTTATCCCGAAATACGGAATAAAATTGCTCCTTTTTTATTAGGAGAATCTTTATCAATAATAAAAAAATTTATCTGAATCTATGACTAAAACTGCTCAATCGGTATGGGAAAACTGTTTGTCCTTTATAAAAGACAATATTCAAGATCAAGCATATAAAACTTGGTTCGAACCAATCAAATCAGTTGAGCTAACCGACAACGCGTTATATATTCAGGTACCAAGTAAATTTTTCTACGAATGGCTAGAAGAACACTACGTAAAATTATTGAAAGTTGCGCTTACCAAAGAACTGGGAAAAAACGCAAAGTTACTCTATAAAATTAAAATGGAGAACACTTATGGCAATAAACAACCGTTTACCGAACAGTTGCCTAGTGCCAACAGAGTGCCAATGAAACCGCAAGAGGTTGATGCTCCGTTTAAAAACCTGAACCCTGAACTTAAAAATCCTTTTGTAATTCCCGGAATTAGAAATCTTAAAATCGAATCGCAATTAAATGCGAATTACAGTTTTGACAATTTCTTAGAAGGAGACTCTAACCGTCTGGCCCGTTCTGCAGGTATGGCTGTTGCCAACAAACCCGGAGGAACATCCTTTAATCCTTTATTGATTTTTGGTGGAGTTGGTTTAGGAAAAACACACTTAGCACACGCTATTGGTGTAGAAGTAAAAGACAAATATCCTGAAAAAACGGTTTTATATATTTCTGCCGAAATTTTCACACAACAATATATTGATTCGGTAAAAAAGAACAATCGTAATGATTTCATTCACTTTTACCAATTAATCGACGTTTTGATTATTGATGATGTTCAGTTTTTATCTGGAAAATCAGGAACTCAGGACGTATTTTTCCATATTTTCAACTACCTGCACCAAAACGGAAAACAGGTAATTTTGACTTCGGACAAAGCTCCTGTTGACATGCAGGATATAGAACAACGTTTGTTATCCCGTTTTAAATGGGGATTATCTGCTGAGTTACACCAGCCGGATTACGAAACCAGAATTTCGATCTTAAAAAATATTCTATATCGTGACGGTGTTGAGATGCCGGAAGATATTATTGAATATGTTGCCCGCAACATTAAATCGAATGTGAGAGAACTTGAAGGTGCAATCATTTCGTTAATCGCACAATCTTCTTTCAACAAAAAAGAAGTTACGATCGAATTAGCAAAAAGCGTTGTAGAGAAATTCGTTAAAAACGTAAAGAGAGAAATCTCTATCGATTATATCCAAAAAATTGTGTCTGATTATTTCCAGTTAGATATTGAAACACTTCAATCTAAAACCAGAAAGAGGCATGTTGTTCAGGCGAGACAATTGGCTATGTTTTTTGCAAAGAAATTTACTAAAGCTTCTTTGGCAAACATTGGTTCACAAATTGGAGATCGTGATCACGCTACCGTATTACACGCTTGCAAAACCGTTGACAATTTAGTTTCTACAGACAAACAATTCAAAAAATTTGTCGAAGACATCAACAAAAAACTAACGCTATAAACGCGAATCATGCCAGTAAAAATTTTAATGGTTTGTTTGGGAAATATTTGCAGATCACCTTTAGCCGAAGGTATTTTAGCATCAAAATTACCCCGCGATAAATTTATTGTTGATTCAGCCGGAACCGGTTCCTGGCATGTAGGTCACTCACCTGACAAACGCTCTGTTGCTGTAGCCAAAAAAAATGGCTTATGCATTGACAATCAAAAAGGCAGGCAATTTAAAATTACGGATTTTAATGAATTTGATTATATCTATGTAATGGATAATTCAAATTACAGAGATGTCATTCAGCTGGCCAAAACCCCGGAAGACAAAAATAAAGTACATCTTATTTTAAACGAGTTATTGCCGGATGAAAATGCAGATGTTCCTGACCCTTATTACGGAGCCATAAATGGTTTCGACAACGTCTACCAAATGTTAGACGAAGCTGCTGAAATCATTTCACAAAAACTTATCAAAGCACACCCTTAATTAATTCTTTTCATTTTTTTCTTCTAAAAGAAATCATGAAAAGAAATTTCTATTTTTATAAAATCCGTTTTATCAATTAAAAAAACGCACATGAAACTTCTAGGAAAATTATATTTAATTCCAACAACAATGGGCGAAAGCGATCCGATGGATGTTTTGCCACAAACCGTAAAAAGAAGTATCGACTTTATAGATCATTATATTGTTGAAAACGAAAAAACAGCCAGAAAATCAATAAAAGCAGTTTCTCCTGAAAAGAAACAATCAGAGCTTATACTTTTCACACTTAATAAACGAACAGAACCAAGCGAACATTTAGACTTCATCAAACCTTTATTAGAAGGTAAAAATGTTGGACTTATGAGCGAAGCAGGTTGTCCGGGAGTTGCTGACCCAGGTGCTGTAATTGTAAAACTGGCACATGAAAAAGGAATTCAGGTGGTACCATTGGTTGGGCCTTCTTCTATTTTATTAGCGATGATGGCCTCAGGAATGAACGGTCAAAGTTTTACTTTCAATGGATATTTACCTATTGATAAAGACGAGAAAAAATCAGCTTTAAAACATTTTGAAAAATTATCTCAGGATAAAAATCAATCACAAATTTTTATTGAAACACCTTACAGAAACAACAAACTGGTTGAAGATATTTTACAGATCGTAAATCCGTCAACTCATTTGTGTATTGCAACTGATATTACATTACCGACAGAATTTATTAAAACAATGCGTGTTGCAGATTGGAAAAAATTAAAGGTTGATCTTCATAATCGACCAACAATTTTTATCATACATAAAATGTAAACTATCTTTAAAAACCACCCACAATGAAAAAAATTCTAATCCTGACTTTAATTTGCTTCACTCAAAATATATTTTCTCAAGAGAACTATGTCCCTAAAGGAAATATAACGAATGATGAAAATAAACTTTATAATACTGCAGGAATAGATGTAGCCCCTGAATTTATAGGAGGAATGAATAACTTTTATAAATTCATTTCTCAAAATTACAGGATTCCAAAAGAGAAACCTGCCTCCATGAAAGGAAAGGTTTTTGCTACCTTTGTTATTGAAAAAGACGGTTCACTAAACGATATAAAAATACTTAGAGACATAGGTTATGGCACAGGTGAGGAAGCTATTCGGGTTTTAAAACTATGTCCAAAATGGAATCCCGGAAAGCTAAAAGACAAAGAAGTGAGAGTACTTTACGCGATGCCAATAGCTGTAAATTAGTTTTTTTTCCATAATACTTTCTCGAAAGTTTTCCTTAATCAAACTTTATTATGAGCAAACTCCCTAACGTAACTACAAGCATTTTTACGGTAATGTCTAAAATGGCAGCCGAATACAATGCGATAAATCTTTCGCAGGGATTTCCAAATTTTCCTTTAGACGAGAGATTGACTGACATTATTGCAAGATTAGCGAAGGAAAACGTACATCAATATACACCAATGGCCGGTTTTCCGCCATTGATGCGCCAGATTGCAAAATTAGTTCAGAGTTCTTATAATAGAACCATTGTTCCTGAAACAGAGATTCTGGTTACAGCCGGTGCCACTCAGGGAATTTTTACTTCGATTCTGGCTTTGGTTAAAACGGGTGATGAAGTTATTATTCTCGATCCGAGTTATGATTCTTATGAATCTCCGGTTTTATTATGTAATGCAAAACCTATTCGGGTAGCATTAAACGATGATTACACGCCAAACTGGGAAACCATAAAAAAAGCGTGTTCCTCAAAAACAAAGATGATTATCATCAATAATCCGCATAATCCAACGGGGAAAATCCTTAACGAAGACGACTTTCTACAACTGGAAAAATTACTTTTAAAACATCCGGACATTATTGTTTTATCCGATGAAGTATACGAATACATTACTTTCGAAGAAAAACACATTTCGGCACATACCAAAGATTTCCTTTTGAATCGATGTATCATGGTTTCTTCCTTTGGAAAATCATTTCACATCACAGGCTGGAAAATTGGTTATATCGTTGCGCCCGAGCATTTGATGAAAGAAATCAAAAAAGTACATCAGTTTTTGGTTTTTAGTGTCAACAGTATTTCCCAAGCTGCGATTAGCGAATATTTAAATGTTGTTGATGTCAATTTGCTTGGAAAATTCTATCAGGAAAAAAGAGATTATTTCCAGAAATTGCTTCAAAATAGTCGTTTTGAATTAAAACCTTGCGAAGGAACTTATTTTCAGGTGGCTTCATATGCCAACATTTCAAAAGATGATGATATTACTTTTTGCAAAAAATTAATCACGGATCATGGCGTTGCCGCAATCCCGATTTCTACTTTTTATTCCGACCATAAAGACCAAAAATTAATCCGTTTTTGTTTTGCCAAAGATGATTTCACTTTAGAATCAGCAGCAAAAAAATTGTGTGATATATAAAGTTTATCAAAATTTTATAACATTATTATGCGTGCATCCTATTTATTTAATTAATATTGTAATAAAAAGAAAATAATATGAGCTATACAGATAAAATGTTAAGAGATGACGCTTTACAAGGTAAGGTCATTGTAGTTACCGGTGGAGGAAGTGGTCTAGGAAAAGCTATGACAAAATATTTCTTAGAATTAGGCGCTCAGGTAGCGATTACTTCCAGAGATTTAGAAAAGCTAAAAGCCACTGCAACTGAACTTGAAACTGAAACCGGAGGAAAATGTTTGCCACTTCAATGTGATGTTCGCCATTATGAAGAAGTAGAAAATATGCTTCAGGAAGTTTTGAAGGCTTTCGGAAAAGTTGACGTTCTTTTGAACAACGCAGCCGGGAATTTTATTTCTCCTACTGAACGTTTATCTGCCAATGCATTTGATACTGTTATAGATATCGTATTAAAAGGTTCTAAAAACTGTACACTTGCCTTTGGAAAGCACTGGATTGACACCAAACAAAAATCGTCTACTATTTTAAATATTGTTACCACTTATGCCTGGACAGGATCAGCGTATGTTGTACCCAGTGCTACTGCAAAGGCTGGAGTTCTTGCCATGACACGCAGCTTAGCTGTTGAATGGGCAAAATACGGGATTCGTTCTAACGCAATTGCTCCGGGGCCATTTCCAACAAAAGGGGCCTGGGACAGATTATTGCCCGGAGATCTTGCAGAAAAATTTGACATGGCAAAAAAAGTGCCATTGAAACGTGTAGGTGATCATCAGGAATTAGCCAATTTAGCGGCTTATTTAGTTTCTGATTTTTCAGCTTATGTAAATGGCGAAGTCATCACGATTGATGGAGGCGAATGGTTAAAAGGCGCGGGACAATTTAATTTATTAGAAGCAATTCCGGAAGAACTTTGGGATCAGTTAGAAATGATGATCAAAGCAAAAAAGAATAAATAATTTTATGTGCTTACTAAATTCAGAATATTTTTTATAAACTATACTGATTGCACCAAATCCCGAAGGTTTTACTTTCGGGATTTTTTTTATGTTTTTACCATATAAGTAATATAAGTTCAGTTAAGTATTGCTTATTTAAAAATCTAACTGCTTACTTTTCCTTATCTCACTTATATGGTTTAAATAAACAATCCATGTTTTAGATAATATAAATCATAGTATTTTTAACATTTAAGCAATATAAGTTCAATGAAGTAATAAATTGTTTAAATATCTGTTTGCTTAATTTTACTTATATCACTTATATGGTTTAAATAAATAATATGTCTACACAATTCACTTAAATTATTATTTTTGCCAAACAAATATCAAACAAAAAATTATGCTCATTATTGGAATTGCAGGAGGAACAGGAAGTGGAAAAACAACAGTAGTACACCAGATCATGAACGAATTACCAGACACTGAAGTGGGCGTAATTTCTCAGGATTCTTACTATAAAGAAACCCATAATTTGTCATTCGACGAAAGAGCATTAATCAATTTTGATCATCCACGTGCGATCGATTTTGAATTATTGGTAAAACACTTAAAAGCTTTAAAAGAAGGCGAGACTATCGATCAGCCTGTATATTCATTCATACAACACAACAGAACTGACGATACCGTATCAACGCATCCCAGAAAAGTGATGATTGTTGAAGGAATTCTAATCTTGACCAATCCTGAGCTACGTGACCTTTTTGACGTTAAAGTATACGTTCACGCTGATTCTGACGAAAGATTAATTCGCCGTTTAAAGCGTGATATTTCAGAACGCGGACGCGATATCGACGAGGTTTTAACCCGTTATCAAAATACCTTAAAACCTATGCACGAGCAATTTATCGAACCATCAAAAGCTTTCGCAGACATTATTATTCCTAACGATAAATACAACACGGTAGCCATCGATGTAGTTCGCGCTGTAATTAATCAACGAATTTCATAATTTTTATCGTAAATTTATTCCAGAAATATTAGGAGCTATTTCCCGCTCTCGCCTTTATCTTTTTATGTCCGCTGTGGCGGACATAAAAAGGATACCGGCTCCATCGGGGCTAGAACACCAATCGAACTAAAAAGAAGTAATCAGTTAAGAGAAAATGAAAATCAAAAATCCATATAAAGGCAAACGCTGGTTCAAATTACTCGGCAATAAATATGTTTGGGTTTTACTGTTTTTTGTAATCTGGATGTTCTTTTTAGATAATTACTCTTATTTTGATCATCGTTTTTTAGATGGGCAGATTAATGAATTACAAGACAATAAAAAATATTATCAGGACGAAATAAAAAAAGATCAGGAACAGATCAAGCAGCTTAAAAATCCTGAACAAATAGAAAAATATGCTCGCGAAAAGTACTTCATGAAAAAAGACAGCGAAGATATTTACATCATCCAATTTGAAGGAGATACTATTCAAGACACAAAAGAATAATCAGAAAAAAGCATACAATCCCAATGGCTACTACCCTATTCGACGATTTTAATCCGATTTCATCCAAACAATGGAAACAAAAAATTCAGTTTGAATTAGACGGAGCTGATTATAACGAAACCGTTATTTGGAATTCTCCGGAAGATATTCAGGTTAAACCATTTTATCATATTGACGAATTTTCTAAAGCTGCTTCTGTAGAGACTCAGGCATCTAATTTTAAAATTTGCCAAAATATCTTCGTTTATGATATTGAGAAATCGATTCAAAGAGCGATAAACACTATCGAAAGAGGTGCAGAAAGTTTACGTTTTACCATTCAGAACGAAAAAATCGATATTCAGAAATTATTAGAAACTCTTCCTTTAGAAAATAGAGTCGTTTACTTTAATTTGACTTTTATTTCAATCGATTTCGTAAAAGTATTAGACACCATTTCGATCCAGAAAAAAGCCCATTTTTATTGCAATATTGACCCGATTGGTCATTTTGCAAGAGAAGGAAACTGGTTTACAACATCCGAGAAAAATAATTTCGAAACAATCGAAAAAATTGCAAAAGCAACAACAAACCTTTCTTTATTAAGTATAGATCTGGGTTTGTATCAAAATGCAGGTGCCAACATTACACAACAAATTGCGTATACTTTGGCGCATGCAAACGAATATTTGAATCGTTTACCTACCATTACAAAACCCATTGTTTTTCAAATATCCGTAGGAACCAATTATTTCTTTGAAATTGCAAAACTTCGGGCTTTACGAATGCTTTTTAAATTAATAGCATCAGAATACAATCCCGATTTAGAATGTCATTTTTTGGTAACACCAACCAAACGTAATAAAACAATTTACGATTACAATGTCAATATGCTTCGCACCACGACCGAATGTATGTCGGCTATTTTGGGTGGCGCAGATGCCGTCGCTAATTTACCTTACGATTCTTTATACCATAAAGACAATGAATTTGGTGACCGAATCGCCAGAAATCAATTATTAGTCTTAAAACACGAAAGCTATTTTGACAAAGTCAATAATCCGGCTGACGGAAGTTATTATATAGAAAGTCTTACTACACAATTAGCAGAAAAAAGTTTGACCTTGTTTAAAGATATTGAAGCCAGTGGCGGATTTTTGAAACTTTTAAACGATGGAACCATCAAAAAGAAGATTCAGGAAAGCGCTGCTAAAGAACAGGAATTATTCGATTCTAAAAAAGAAATATTATTAGGGACAAATAAATATCCCAATAAAGATGACAAAATGAAACACGATTTAGAATTGTTTCCTTTTGTAAAAATAAAACCAAGAAAAACATTAATTACACCCATAATCGAAAAAAGATTGGCAGAAAAGCTGGAACAAGAACGATTGGAGCTTGAATAAAATTCATTTCAAATAGTTATATTTGATTTAAACCTAAATAATAATGGAAGCAATTAGACAAATAATATCAGTTAAAAATCATTCTGTAACCGTTATACTACCAGATGATTTTATTGCAGATGAAGTAGAAGTAATTATTTTGCCTGTGCAAAATGACCATTATAAAATTCCTCAATGGCAAATTGATCAAGTTAGGGAAAGAACAGAAAACTATTTAAAAAATCCTAAAAATGTTACTGACATTGATGATTTTTTAAAAGAAATTGAAGATGATCTATAAAGTAGTTATTATTGAAGAAGCTAAAGTAGATTATAAAAAATCTTTGCTTTGGTATAAAGGCATACATCCAAAATTAGCTGTTAGGTTTAATGATTCTTTCAAAAGAAGTATTGCAATCATTAAAAAAGACCCATTATTATTTCAAATAAGATATGATAACATTCGAATCCTACTTTTAAAAACTTTTCCATACGCGATACATTATTCGATTTATGAAAATTGCATCGTTATTAAATCTATTTTTCACACATCGAGAGATAGCGAATTAAACGTATTCTAAACAACATTTTTTACAATTGAGAAAAGACCTTAAACATATTAAGTTAAACGTTAAAAGTGAGAAGTTAGATGGTGATACTAAAGATCAACAGCTAAAATCTGACCACTTTTTTACAGCGGAAGGAATCGAGCTCAAAGAAACTTATTCTGAAAAGGATATCGAAGATTTAGAGTTTCTTGATTTTGGAGCAGGTTTCGCACCTAATTTACGCGGACCTTACGCTACTATGTACGTGAGGCGCCCGTGGACAATTCGACAATATGCCGGATTTTCTACCGCAGAAGAAAGCAATGCCTTTTACAGACGAAATCTGGCAGCAGGACAAAAGGGATTATCAATTGCTTTTGATCTGCCAACGCATCGCGGATACGACTCTGATCATGAAAGAGTTGTTGGAGATGTTGGAAAAGCCGGAGTTGCGATAGATTCTGTTGAAGACATGAAAGTATTGTTCGATCAGATTCCGTTAGATGAAATGTCAGTTTCGATGACTATGAACGGTGCTGTTTTACCTATTATGGCATTTTATATTGTTGCTGCCGAAGAACAAGGTGTTGAAATCGGAAAACTCTCAGGAACAATCCAAAATGATATCCTGAAAGAGTTTATGGTTCGTAATACTTATATCTACCCGCCAACTCCTTCGATGAAGATTATTGCAGACATCTTTGAATTTACGAGCAAGAAAATGCCGAAATTCAATTCTATATCCATTTCAGGATATCACATGCAGGAAGCCGGAGCAACTGCTGATATCGAATTGGCTTATACGCTTGCAGATGGTTTAGAATATATCAGAACCGGACTTTCTACAGGAATGACTATTGATGAGTTTGCTCCTCGCCTCTCTTTCTTTTGGGCCATTGGAATGAATCACTTTATGGAAATTGCCAAAATGCGTGCCGGAAGAATGATTTGGGCAAAATTAGTACAGCAATTTAATCCTAAAAGCGATAAATCTTTAGCTTTAAGAACACATTGTCAAACTAGTGGCTGGAGTCTAACAGAACAAGATCCTTTTAATAATGTAGCCAGAACTTGTATTGAAGCAACCGCAGCTGCTTTTGGAGGAACTCAATCCTTACATACCAATGCATTAGATGAAGCTATTGCCTTACCAACAGACTTTTCGGCAAGGATAGCACGTAATACACAGATATTTTTACAGGAAGAAACTAAAATTACTAAAACAGTTGATCCCTGGGGAGGAAGTTATTATGTGGAAAGCCTCACAAATGAAATTCTAAAAAGTACCTGGAAACTAATTGAAGAAGTAGAAGAACTAGGCGGAATGACAAAAGCCATTGAAGCCGGAATTCCAAAGCTAAGAATTGAAGAAGCTGCAGCCAGAAAACAAGCCAGAATCGATAGCGGTCAGGATATAATAGTTGGTGTCAATCAATATCGATTAGAGAAAGAAGATCCGCTACATATTTTGGATGTTGACAATCAAATGGTCCGCAAGCAGCAACTAGAGCAACTTGAAGAAATAAAAGCAAAAAGAGATACTCAAAAAGTAAATCAATCACTCGAAAAATTAATACTTTGTGCCAAAACCGGACAAGGAAACTTATTAGAAATTGCTATTGAAGCCGCTCGAAACAGAGCAACATTGGGCGAAATCAGCGATGCTCTCGAAAGTGTCTTTGGCAGATACAAAGCACAAATTAAATCCTTTAGCGGTGTGTATAGTGCAGCAATAAAAAATGACGAGAATTTTGAAAAGGCCAAAAAGCTAGCTGATGCCTTTGCAAAACAAGAAGGAAGACGTCCCAGAATTATGATTGCTAAAATGGGACAAGACGGTCATGATCGTGGTGCAAAAGTAGTAGCGACCGGTTATGCAGATGTAGGTTTTGACGTTGATATTGGCCCGCTTTTTCAAACTCCTGCCGAAGCTGCCAAACAAGCAGTTGAAAATGATGTACACATTCTAGGCGTTTCATCATTAGCAGCAGGACATAAAACATTAGTTCCTCAGGTTATCGAAGAACTCAAAAAACACGGGCGGGAAGATATTATGGTTATTGTGGGCGGAGTAATTCCTGCTCAGGACTATCAGTTTTTATTTGATGCCGGAGCTGTTGCCGTTTTTGGTCCGGGAACTAAAATCAGTGAAGCAGCTATTAAAATCTTAGAAATCTTAATTGACTAAAGAGCATAAAAAAATCCCGAATAATTCGGGATTTTTTTATGCTCTTCTAAATTTGATCGTGTATTGTAGCATCATTATCTGCCTCGATACGAGAAAGATCATAACCACCAAAGGCTTTCATATAACTTTTTAAGGAAGTTCCGTAAGCATCTCTAAAATGCCTGTTTCCATTGTTTTTGAAAAAGTTCTTAACTGAACCTGCCCCTCCAAGGTGTGCAGCAGCTAAAATACCGGATTCGGTAATAGCAACACCGTTGACTATTTTTCCTGTGTACTTTTCGATTTCTTTACGCAAAATCCATTTGTTCTTGGATAGTAATGCAAGGAAAGCTTTTTCTTGTAGTGCAGGATCTTTTAAAAAGGCTTTGTCATTTTTAACCCCAACTGCTCTTAAAGCTTTAGAACCAAATTGATATTTCCCCATGTAACCCAATGAATTTACCAATCGGTATTTTCCCTGAGATTCTTTAAAAGCAACAGCTTCTTTAAAACTTATAAGACGCTTTTCTGTAAATAGGACATTTACCTTTTTTTCTGTAGGATAATCATCCTCTTCTTGTGATGGAAATACGTATTCAGATCCATCGGTTTTTTCTATTAGAAACCACGGTTTGGTTTCCAGATTAAAGGGTTTAAAACCCAAACTCAAAAATGTAATAATAACGATCAAACTCGCATAAAAATACCACTTCTTTATCATAAATTGTTTTTCTTCAAGACGCTGTCACCCTCTTGAAATTTCTACGGTGCAAAGATAAGAAATACAAAACAATACTAACAATCAAGTAGTTACAGATTATTTAAAAAGCAATAATCTCTTTTAACCCCTTTATTGACGGAGTATTGGAGTGATGAGACCACTTTTCTATTTTACCCTAAAAACAAAAAAAAGAACGTCAAAAAAAGAGCATTTTTAGCATTTTTTTATCAAATTTCAACAAAAAACAAGAAAAAACCTACGCTAAAATTTAATTTTTAAGACCAAAAAAGAAACTTCATTTTTAAAATTCATTCCAATCATATCGAAATAAAATGCAATTTTACATCAAATTTCAAGCTCTGTTTTTACGAAAAAGTTAAATTTAGCAGAACGTAAATTCCTTTTTTTGATAAAAAAATTTTCAGAGCATTCATTAAATACAAAATTTATAAAAACATCAATTCACTGCTTTGTTCCAAAATTCTTAAATGCTTCATTTTTTTATGTAGGAAATAAAAAAAATGATATCTCTTTACCAAACTAAAACAAAAAAAACCGAAGCTAAAAACTTCGGTTTTCCATATTTTTTGCTTGCATTATATGCAAAATCTGATCTATCTCGTTACTCCCTGACTAGCAATCCAGTCTGAATATTTTTTTGCATTTATTTGATGCTGCTCATAAGTTGAGGCAAATTCATGATAGCCAAAACGATCTACACTCGCACAAAAATAAATGTAATCGTTTTTCTCGGGATTCAAAACGGCTTCGAGAGCTGTAATATCAGGCATTGCAATAGGTCCCGGAGGAAGTCCTATATTTACATAAGTATTGTATGGTGATTTCATTACCAAATCGTTATAAAAAACTCTTTTAATCACCTGATCAAAATCATTATCTCTTAGTTTTAAGGCATAAATAACTGTTGGATCTGCTTGCAAAGGCATTTCTAGTCGTAAACGATTCAAATAAACACCTGCAATACGAGGTCTTTCATCTTTTTTAACGGATTCTTTATGAACGATAGAAGCTAAAATTGTAGCCTGGACAGGAGTTAACCCTTGTTCTTTTGCTTTTTCTATTCTTTCAGCAGTCCAGAAATTATGGTATTCCTTGATCATTTTATCACGGAATTTCTCGGCAGAAGTATTCCAGTAAATTTCATAAGTATTTGGAATAAACATTGCAAATACATTTTCTTCATTAAAACCATTTTCTTTCAAAAAAGCAGGATCTTTGATTGCTTTCATTAAAGACAAACTATCTGCTTCAATTTCAGCACCAACTCTCCCTGCAAAATTCTCTAAACGCTCCTGATTATTAAAAGCCAATTTCACCGGAATATTAGCACGCATAGCACGAACTAAATCCATATTATTCATGTCTTTTTTAAGCAAAAAACGACCTGATTTTACATTTTCAGGATAGCTTCTTTTATTGGCAACCATTTCAAAATTGTCAAAATTCTTGATATAAGGTGCTAATATTTTCTTCACATCAGTATAATTGGCACCCGTTGGCACATATACATAAAGTTCTTTCTCTTCGAATTTGGTATTGGCGCTGAATATTTTATTAATTAAAATAAACCCATAAATCATTAAAACTGAAATTACGGCTACAGCAGATATCGTGATTATTTTTTTTAAGCTCAAAGTCTAAAGTTTAAATTTGTTTGTTAATTAACTGAAAAATTGCTTCATCGTGATAGCGGTTATTAAGCAAAATCCAATCCTTCTTAATTCCTATTTTCTCAAAGCCAAATTTAGTAAAAAGTGCTATACTTGGTACATTTCCTACAGCAATATTTGCATATAATTGATGCAAATTTAAATTATGAAAAGAATACTTAATTAAAAGTTCTAATGCCTCAGAGCCAATCTTTTGATTTCTATTTTCACCACTCTTAATAACAATTCCAACACCTGCCCTGTTATTTTTTGGATCAAATTCAAATAAATCAATTAATCCAATCGCCGGAAAATCCTGATCCTGACAGATTGCCAAACGCAATTGTTTGGCTTCGTAAATATCCTGTTGCGCATTTTCGAGATACTGGCGAACTAAAAATCGGCTATAAGGTGTTTGTGTATTACTGACTTCCCAAATATTTTCATCATTCTCCATCGCATATACAAACTCTAAATCATTAGGTTCTAATGCACGCAGATAAATATTTTCGCCTTTGAGTGTGATCATTGTTGATTGTAAATTTTGGAGTTTGGAGTTTAGAATTTTAAAACTTGGATTTTAAATCTCTATTATTCCTTTAAAAACAAATTTTGCCGGTCCTGTTAGGAAAACATTCGTAAAATGATCACCCAGTTTATCAAAAGAAACGGTTAGTTTTCCTCCTTCAACATTCAGATTAATCGAAGTTTTATCTGTCTCACCAATAGCATTCATTGCAATTGCAACTGCAGTGGCTCCTGTTCCGCAAGCCAGAGTTTCATCTTCTACGCCTCTTTCGTAAGTACGAAGTGAAAAAGTACTGTCATCAACCTTTTTTACAAAATTAATGTTACTTCCTTTTTCTCCATATAATGCACCATAACGAATTGCAGCACCATTTTCTTTTACATTATAATGTTCCAGATCATCAACAATCTGAACATGATGCGGTGAACCCGTATCTAAAAAAGTATAAGATTCTTTCTTCTGCACTTCATCGACATCAATCATCTGCAGCGAAATAATAGCCTCTTCTCCAACAGAAGCATGATGCAAACCGTCTGTTGCAATAAATGTAGTTTTGTTTTCAATAACGCCTAGTTGATTGGCAAATGCTACTAAACAACGACCGCCATTTCCGCACATCGAACTCTGATTTCCATCAGAATTATAATACACCATTCTGAAGTCAGTTTCAGCATCATTTTCTAACAAAATAAGTCCGTCAGCTCCTATTCCGAAACGTCTGTCGCACAAACGTTCAATTAATTTAATGTCCTCTTTTGGAAAGAAATCTGATCGGTTATCAATCATTACAAAATCATTCCCGGTACCCTGATATTTATAAAATTCTATTTGCATTTTTTTTACATTAGTACTACAAAAGTACGAACAAATAATTAATGAAATGTTAATCAATGTTAAAGAGAGTTAAACCATTTTATTCGTTAATTTTTTGAATTATTTTTACATAAAATTACCTAAACACAAATTATAACAACTTAAATATAAAATATAGCTATGAAAAGACTTTCAACCTTATTTTTGGTTTCACTACTTAGTGGTGCTACTACCCTTGGAGCTTACAAGTTATTATTTGAAAGCAACAATTCTTTTTTTGGAGGAAAAAATTCTGTTGTAACTCTTGCTCCCAATACGTTTGGGAAAAATGTCGCATTATCTGCTGAAACCGTTGATTTTACGGCTGCCGCAGATAAAACGATTCATACTGTTGTTCACGTCAAAAATGTTTCAAGAAGAACAGTAAGTAACCCTATGTTAGAATTTTTCTATGGCTACGGTGGCCAGCAGCAACAAGAACAAGTTGGTACCGGATCTGGTGTGATAATTTCCGAAGACGGATATATTGTAACAAACAATCACGTGATCAAAGACGCTACAGAAATAGAAATTACTTTAAACAATAAAAAGTCTTATAAAGCAAAACTAATTGGTACGGATTCTAAAATGGATATCGCATTGCTGAAAATTGATGCAAATGAAAAATTACCTTATACTGCCTTCGCAAATTCAGATTCTGTAAAAATTGGAGAATGGGTTTTGGCGGTTGGAAATCCGTATAATCTAACCTCTACTGTAACTGCCGGAATTGTTTCAGCAAAAGCCAGAAATCTGGATACTAACGGAATTCAGTCTTTCATTCAGACGGATGCTGCAGTAAATCCTGGAAATAGTGGTGGCGCATTGGTCAATACGAGAGGGGAATTAATCGGTATTAATACTATGATTTCGTCAATGACAGGTTCTTATGTTGGATATTCATTTGCTGTTCCTTCTAATATTGCTCGAAAAATCATTGAAGATATTATGGAATTTGGAAATGTTCAGAGAGGAATACTCGGCGTTGAAGGCGGCGAATTAAACAGCACAGTTTCTAAAGAATTAGGTGTTAGCGAAACGCAAGGTTTCTATATCAGTAAAGTTTCCAAAAATTCAGGTGCTGAAAAAGCCGGACTTGGCAAGGGAGATATTATCGTAAAACTTGATGATCAAAATATTTCAACTTATGCTGATCTTTCTGGTTATATCAATACTAAACGACCAAATGATGTGGTAAAAGTAACCTACATTAAGGACGGTAAAACTAAAACGGTTCCGGTAACTTTAAGTAAAAACGAATTTTACAGTACCGAATTTAAAGGAATTGAATTAGAAAATATTGATGCAACTGATAAAAAGAAATTTAGAATTGATTATGGTGTAAAAATCAGAACTATCAACAATGAAAATTTAAAACAATATCAAAATGAGTTACAGGGAAATATTATCCTAAGTATCGATAATGTGAAAGCAACAAATATCGAAACTGTTTCTAAGCTGTTAAACAGAAAAGATGAAGGACAAAGTATGCGCCTTGAAATGATTAATAAAAATGGAGAAATCCTTAGAATTATTATTTAATCTTAATTTACAGTGGCACTATTTCAGTCATAAAAAACGGATAACTTAGATTAAAACCTCAAAAAGCCATCTTAGCAATAAGGTGGCTTTTTTTGTTTTCTTCTGTTATAAGAGTAGAAAAATTCTCTTTTCCGGAATGCATTTTTCATATTATTCGAAGAAAATATTTTTTATACGGATTTTAAAAATAAATCATAAAATAGCTTACGAAATCGATTGAAATAGATACTTTTGCGCAAAATTTAAAAATATTCGTGTATTTATTTTTTCAATTTAATCAATTATGAGCAACAAATCTTTGTACCAAAAAGAGGTATCACTACAAGTCGACCGAAGAAGAGCTGGCGTCGAATTAATTAAAATCATAAGTGATTTATGGTATGACAAATCCATTGAAATGGTTTTATTTAAAAATCAGTTATTGGATAAAAATGTCAGCGACATAATCAATTTGCATCAATATGCAGGTGAATTTGTGGGTAAACCCATCACCATTTTTGATTCTGTTGAAATTGCAAAAGTTATTTTAACCTTAGATCTTCCTCCTGCAAAATTAGATCTTGGAAAACTAACTTATGAATATCGTTTAGAAGATGAAAAATATCCGGACGCACGGTATTTTGTCATCGATAAATTAAAAAAGGCTAAATCATCAGAAGAAATCCAGCCAAAAGATGTTGTTCTATATGGTTTTGGAAGAATTGGCAGATTATTAGCCCGCGAATTAATGTCTAAAACGGGTAAAGGAAACCAGTTGCGTCTGCGAGCAATTGTAACCCGTGACAAGAATGACTCATCTACTTTAGAGAAACGAGCTTCTCTTTTAAGATATGATTCCATTCACGGAGATTTTCAGGGATCGGTAATTGCTGATCCAAAAAATAATGCTTTGATCATAAACGGAACTACTGTACATATTATCACAGCAAACGCTCCTGAAGAAATTGACTATACGCAATACGGAATCAATGATGCCTTAGTAATTGATAATACCGGAGCTTTTACAACTGAAGAAGCCTTAAAAAGACATTTGACTTCTCAAGGTATTAGCAAAGTTTTATTGACAGCTCCCGGAAAAGGAGTACCTAATATTGTTCATGGCGTAAATCATAACGAATACAATCCGGATGAAATTGACATTTTTTCAGCTGCCTCTTGTACTACAAATGCCATAACTCCCGTTTTAAAAGCTATAGAAGATACTTTAGGTGTTGTAAAAGGTCATTTAGAAACAATTCACGCTTATACAAACGACCAGAATTTGGTTGACAATATGCATAAAAAATACCGTCGCGGAAGAGCTGCAGCTTTAAATATGGTTATTACTGAAACTGGCGCCGGAAGTGCCGTTGCAAAAGCTTTACCATCATTAGAAGGTAAATTAACCTCTAATGCTATTAGAGTTCCTGTTCCAAACGGATCTTTAGTTGTTTTGAATTTAGAAGTTAAAAAAACAACTTCAATTCCTGCAATCAATAAAATTATGAAAAAATACGCTCTTGAAGGAGAATTAGTAGAGCAAATAAAATATTCGCTAAACAACGAATTAGTTTCATCTGATATCGTGGGAACATCAGCTCCGTCAATTTATGACAGTAATGCAACTATTGTATCAAAAGACGGAAAGAACATCGTGCTTTATATTTGGTACGATAACGAATATGGGTACAGTCATCAGGTAATACGTCTGGCCAAGTACATTGCCAAAGTAAGACGTTTTACTTATTATTAATATACACCAAAACCAATTTTCTTAAAACCATCAGGTTCTCCTGGTGGTTTTTTGTTTAAATGATATACTTATAATACTTTAAATTATATAGGTAAAACCGTTGTACTCTTTACTTCAGAAATTACAAAAACGGTATTTATCAAAGAAACCTCAGGCAATATTGATAATTTTTTTTGGTGAAACTGATGGTAGCTTTCCATATCCGGAATGATAATTTTGAGCATGTAGTCAAAATTTCCCGAAACATAATTACATTCTACCACTTCAGGCAAATTCAAAATGGACTGATTAAATCCCTCTGAAGTATCATAAGTTTGTTTTGTTAGTGTAACCTGACAATAAACTGTAAGATTGTTACCCAGTTTTTTCTTGTTCAAAATCGAAACATACTTCTCAATAACCCCTTCTTTCTCAAGGCGTTTAACCCGATCGTGCACAGGCGTAAGAGACAGATTTATTTTGTTTGCGATGTCTTTTAAGGTATAGTGCGCATTTTCCTGCAAAAGTCGTAGGATTTTTTTGTCAATTTCATCTAAAGCCATAACGAAAACGTTTTCTATAATTAATAAAATTTAGTCTTTTTTTCTTTTTGGGTAAGCAAGAAAGCTTTCAAAAAGAATATTTTTCTGTAAAAGTATTAAATAAAATAATATTTTCTTATTTATAGGTCTCTAATCCATAATATATTCTCTATCTGTAGTTTTGTAAAAGAATTTCAATAAAAACGAAAAAATATAACAAAATGATAATAGGTGTTCCAAAAGAAATAAAAAATAACGAAAACCGTGTGGCTTTAACTCCAGCCGGAGTTTCTGAAATGAAAAAACACGGGCATGTAGTGTATGTTCAGGCAACAGCGGGTTTAGGAAGTGGTTTTAGCGATGAGGAATATACAAATGCAGGCGCGGTTGTTTTGGCAACTATTGAAGAAGTATATGCTATTGCTGAAATGATCATTAAAGTAAAAGAACCAATTGCATCTGAATATCCATTAATCAAAAAAGATCAATTATTATTTACTTACTTTCATTTCGCCTCATCAGAACCATTAACTCACGCTATGCTTGAAAAAGGTGCTGTATGTCTGGCTTATGAAACAGTTGAAAAAGCAGATCGTAGTTTACCTTTATTAGTTCCAATGTCTGAAGTTGCTGGTCGTATGGCCATTCAGCAAGGAGCGAAATACCTTGAGAAACCACTAAAAGGAAGAGGAATTCTTCTTGGAGGTGTTCCGGGTGTGCCACCAGCTAAAGTTTTAGTTTTAGGCGGAGGAATCGTTGGAACTCAGGCTGCGAAAATGGCTGCCGGTTTAGGTGCTCAGGTAACTATTATGGATTTAAGTTTGCCACGTTTACGTCATTTAGATGACATTATGCCTGCAAACGTAAGTACTGAAATGTCCAATCACTACAACATTACAAAAGCAATCGCTACAGCTGATTTAATTGTTGGAGCTGTTTTGATTCCGGGAGCAAAAGCACCTCACCTGATTACTCGTGACATGCTTAAATTAATGCGTCCGGGAACTGTTGTTGTCGATGTTGCTGTAGATCAGGGAGGATGTATCGAAACTTGTACTCCTACAACACACGAAAACCCAACTTTTATCATTGATGATATTGTTCACTATTGTGTAGCGAATATGCCTGGTGCTGTTCCTTATACTTCTACTTTAGCTCTAACAAATGCTACTTTGCCTTACGCAGTGCAATTAGCCAATAAAGGCTGGGAGAAAGCTTGTAATGAAAACGAAGAATTGAAAAAAGGATTAAACATTGCTAACGGAAAAATTCTTTACAAAGGAGTTGCTGAAGCTTGGAATCTTCCTTTTAACGAAGAGTTAGTGTTAGCAAACGCATAGTGCTAACATTAAAATAAGTGCTTACTAAATCACTGTTCAAAAGGCTTTTCTTAATTGAAAAGCCTTTTTTTGGCATAAAAAAACCTGCCATAATTATGACAGGTTTTCACTTTAGATATTATCGAGAAATCTATTTTTTCTCATCCAAAACTTCTTGCAGTACTTTTGCTTCAGTTCCGTTTGGAAAACTAACTTTGATTTTCTGCGCTATTGTTGGCGCAATTTCAGTAATGGCTTTCTTATCATAAGATTCACCCTTTTTTATGTGCCAGCCATAAAAAATTGCAGGTACATGTGTATCGTAAGCATAAGGCGTTCCGTGTGACGTTCCTGTAGTTGTATATTCAATATCGCCCGGTTTATCAATAATTACCAAATCACCATTCTGAGTGACATCATAACCTTTTGCAACAAAATTTAAATAATAGTCATTTCCTGAATTCGCCAAAATTTCTTCTTCAGTATATACTTTCTTAACTTGTGGTTGTGAAATTAAAAACTCTTTAAATGCTTTTTTTACTTGTACTAAATCCAGCTTTTTATCTTTAATAATTTGTTTGTTAAAGAAAACATTAAAATTAGAATAGTTTAAAATCAAATCAACTCCAAAAGTTTTGGTAGAGAAATCCTGTAAACTTTTCTTAACCTCTTTAGATGGATAATTATCTACATTATATTTTCTGTCTTTTAAATAAATTACGTTTTCAGCACCTGCATGATCCGCAGTCAAGAATAGCAAATAATTTCCTTTTCCAACCGTTTTATCAAGGTAATTTAGAAAGTCTGCGATTGTTTGATCTAATCTTAAATAAGTATCCTGAAGTTCCATAGAACGAGGTCCAAGTAAATGACCAACGTAATCAGTTGAAGAAAAACTTACAGTCAGGAAGTCTGTAATATTATCTTTCCCTAATTCTTCTTTTTCAATAACCTTTTTGGCAAATTCAGCTAATAGATCATTTCCAAAAGGAGTTGCTCTTAAAATTCCTGCATCATTTTTTTCATACATTGATTTTAAATCATACGGAAAAACTGGTGCCGCACTTCCATATAATTTACCTTCGTACGGATTATTATCAGGCAAACTTTCGTTATAAGTAGAAGCTGGTTTAAATAAATCCCACCCTTTATTGATATAAGGCATATAATGTTTCTCACTATTAAACTGAGAAACCCATTCAGGTAATTTTTCTCCATAAAAAGTACTCGAAATAAAAGACCCGGTTTTGCTGTACCAGAATGCCCAATTTGCAAAATGACCTGCCGGTAAAATTGCACCACGGTCCTTAAGACTTATTCCAATCACTTTTCCCTCAAAATTAGTAGCCATTCTTACTTCATCAGTAATAGTTGTGCTTTGCAAATTTTTAGGAGACATTGCACCTTCAGCTGCCGTACCATCACCTACAGTTTTAACCCCTGCATCGTCTGTACAATACATCTCTTTACCAAGTGTTCTGCTAAACCATTCATTCCCCACAATTCCGTGCGTAGCCGGTGTAGTTCCGGTATAAATTGATGCATGTCCCGGAGCTGTATATGTCGGCATATAATTATAATGCATATTCTGAAAAGTATATCCATTATTCATTAGCCTCTTAAATCCATTTGGTGAAAAATCATCTGAAAACCGATACAAATATTCCATTTTCATCTGGTCTACTACAATACCTACTACCAACTTAGGGCGCTGTTGAGCACTTAAATTTGAGATAACAAACAATGTCAACAATACAATACTTTTTTTCATACTTAAATTATAATATTTAATGCAAAAATACAGATTCGCATTTAGATAGGCTAATGCACCATAATTTAAAAGTTAGAAATAATTATAATTTAACAAAAATTGTTACTAAATTATGCAGAAGATTATTTGGGCGTTTCCCTTCGGGCCGGGCTGTCCGCTAAATCTTTTGCGACAGGCTTACCGGTTTACTTCGCAAGAGATTTTACAGTATCGCAAAAGGAAACCGCTTCCATCCCTAACGCGGTTTACGGGTAATTAGAAATATAATTTTTATAATAAATTCCAAAGTGTTATGGCTGCTAGTCTTAAATCACTATCAAACGATATTGAATTATTTTGACAACAGAAGTACTAATGCGTCTGCAGAATCTTTCAATGCTAAAATAAAAGCTTTTAGATCCAAATTCAGAGGTGTTAGAAATGTAGAATTCTTCCTCTTTAGACTAACCAATATTTATGCTTAATTTTTGCTGCTCCACAGATTTTCGTGTTGATCCGACAACAGACCCCCGATAGCCATCGGGGCTCCCACATAATTACAGTATTTTGTAAAACAAAAAATCCCGTTTGGTTAGAAACAGGGTTTTCAAAAGAAAGGCGACAGACCCCTGATAGCCATCGGGGCTCCCACATAATTACAGGATTTTGTAAAACAAAAAATCCCCATCAAATAAATGATGAGGATTCTTAAAAGAAAGGCGACGACATACTCTCCCACATAACTGCAGTACCA
>FQWG01000012.1 GCA_900129595.1 Flavobacterium frigidimaris
TAAATCATCAAACGAATAAGGCAAAAGTACCGTTTGTTGTTGGTTATAATGCTTGAATCTCATATATAATCAGCTGTTAATCACTGATTAAATATACAAAATTCACCAGAAAAAAACAAGCTCAAAAAAAAATAGCTGCCTCAGTTGTGAGACAGCTACTTTCTAAATATATAAATTAAGAATCACTGTGATTATTTCCATCCGCCACCTAAAGCGCGGTATAAATCAACTACAGCTTGTAATTTCTGTAAATTGTCATTAACACCGCTCAATTGAGCTGCCAAAAGGTTTTGCTCTGATGTTAGTACATCTGTATAATTGGTAGAAGAGCTATACTCTAAAAGCTGTTGTGTATAATCAACAGCTTTCTCTAAAGCTTCGATTTGTTTTTCTCTTGAATCTTCTTTGGCTACTGCCATTTCATAAGCATAAAGAGCGTTTGAAACTTCCTGTCCGGCAATTAAAAGACTTTGTTGAAAAGTATTAAAAGCCTGAACTTGCCTTGATTGTGCATTTGTTAATCTTTCTCTATTTAGTCCCTGATTAAAAATTGGCTGAGTCAATCCTCCTATTACAGAATAAAAAATAGACTGATCAAAGAAGTTTTTTAATTGCAAGGTCGATAAACCACCACTTGCTGTAAGGGTTAAACTTGGGTAAAAATAAGTCCTTGCCAAATTAGTCGTCTCAAAAGCCGTTCTAAAATTGAATTCAGCCTGACGAACATCCGGACGGTTTTCTAACAATTGAGCTGGTAAACCAATAGCTAATTTTTCAGGAATTACCTGATCGCCTAAAGCACCTCTTTCAATTGGTCCTGAAGCCTGTCCTAACAAAATATTAATGGCATTTTCAGTCTCACGAATATTTCTTTTTAAATCCGGAATCAAAACTTCTGCTGCATGTTGGTTGGCTTCACTTTGCACAACAGATGCACCTGTAACAATTGCTCCTTCTTTTAAAGCTTTGATCACTTCAACATTTTTGATACGGCTTTCCAGGGTCGATTTCGTTATTTCTAATTGTTTATCGTACGATAACAATAAAAAGTAATTGTTGGCAATATCTGATATCAATTGTGTCTGAACCGCTTGTTTAGCAGCATCTGTAGAAAGATAAGTTGCAAGGGCTGCTCTTTTAGTACTGCTTAGTTTTCCCCAAATATCAGCTTCCCATGAAGTGCTTAACCCCAACTTATATGTTGTTGTTAATGTATTGATATTAATTCCAGGAGGAAAGTTCAATGCTGCCTTAGATTGTTTGTTACGCGTTGCATTTGCATCAAAGTCTAAAGTTGGGTAATACCCTAATTTAGCCTGACGTAAAGTCGCACGTGACTGAACGATATTTTCGATAGCATTTTTTAAATTCAGGTTTTGATCTAATCCTTTTTGAATTAAAGCATTCAGTTTTTGATCTTTAAAAACAGTCTGCCAAGGCATATTGGCAATCGTAGTAGAATCGGCAGAAGCCTGATCTCTATATAACTTATCCGTCGAAATTGTCGAAGGACGTTCGTATTTCTTGGTAATCGAGCACGCACTCAAAAGTGCGGCTGCAACTACCATAAGAATATATTTATTTGAACTATGAGTCATTTTTTCTTAATTAAATTATTACTCTTTATGAGCCTCGATTAGTTGTACTTCCTCGTCATCATCTCCATCGTCATAACCATCTTTGGCCGGACCACTAATTCTTTCCTGTAAACTCTGGAAGATGATAAACAATACCGGAATAACAAATACTCCTAAAATTGTTCCAATTAACATACCTCCAACAGCTCCTGTACCAATAGATTTGTTTCCTACAGCTCCTGCTCCCGATGCAAACATTAAAGGAACAAGTCCTAAAATAAAGGCAAAAGAGGTCATTAAAATTGGTCTCAAACGCGCTACAGCTCCTTCGATAGCAGATTGTACGATTGGCATCCCTTTACGCCTTCTATCCAAGGCAAATTCAACAATTAAAATACCATTCTTCGCCAGCAATCCAATTAACATGATTAAGGAAATCTGTAAATAGATATTACTGTTTAATTTGAAAATGATCGAGAACAGATAAGCTCCTGCCAAACCAAACGGAATAGAGAATAATACTGCAAATGGCAAAATATAACTCTCATATTGTGCACTCAACAAGAAGTAAACAAAGACAAGACATAATATAAAGATAAAGACAGTTTCACTTCCAGAAGCCAATTCCTCACGTGTTAAACCTGAGAACTCATAACCATAACCTGCAGGCAACTCTTGTTCAGCAACTTCCTGAATAGCTTTGATCGCATCTCCAGAACTGAATCCTGGATTTGGCGCTCCTGTTATCGCAATAGAAGAGAAAAGGTTGAACCTTGAAATAGATTCCGGTCCAAAAACTCTTGTCATTTTTACAAACTCCGTAATTGGCGCCATTGTTCCTGCAGCATTTCTAACAAAAATTTTGTTTAGTCCTTCTGTATTAGTACGGTATTCAGGAGAAGCCTGAATCATAACACGGTATTGTTTTCCGAATTTATTGAAATTCGAAGCATACAATCCTCCATAATATCCTTGCATGGTTGACAAAATCGTATTGATAGAAACCCCCGCATCTTTGGCTTTTGCAAGATTAACCTCCATCATATATTGAGGGAAACCAGGATTAAATGGCGTTGTTGCATATTGTATTTCAGGACGTTTAGACAACTTATCTAAAAATTCCGTATTCACTTTAAAGAATTCTGCCGTTGTATGACCTCCTTTATCCTGCAATTGAAATTCGAATCCACCACTTTGTCCAAATCCCTGAATTGTTGGCGGCGATATGAAGAAAATACTTGCTTCACGAATACCGCTTGTTTTGGCAAAAAGCTGACCAATTACATCATTAACGCTTAAATCACGTTTTTCCCAGCTTTCTAATTTTATAATAACCATACTGTAAGCACTTCCTGCTCCTGCTGTAAAGTTCTGCCCCACGATACGAAGCGTATTTTTAACACCTGGAATAGTTTTGGCAATACTGTCTACTTTCTTGGCAATTACATCAGAACGTTCCATAGAGGATGACGGCGGTAAACTAATGTTGGCAAAAACAGTACCCTGATCTTCCGAAGGAACGAAAGCTGAAGGTGTCGTTTTCATCATGTAAAATAAGGCTGCTCCGGCAATAACAATAGATGCCAGTACAATCCATTTTTTTACAGAAAGAAACTGAACTGATCTTTTGTATTTACCTGTTACATTATCAAACGCAACGTTAAAGGCGGTATAAAATCTTTGTAAATAACTTTTATGTTTATGATCGTCTGCATGTGGTTTTAAAAGCAAAGCACATAATGCCGGACTCAAAGTAAGGGCATTAATTGCAGACAGGATAATCGCTACGGCTAATGTAATACCAAACTGTTTGTAGAAAACCCCAGTTGATCCTGTGATAAAAGTCACCGGAATAAATACGGCTGACATTACAAGTGTGATCGAAATAATCGCTCCTGAAATTTCATCCATGGCATCAATTGTCGCTTTTTTAGACGATTTATAACCGTGATCCAGTTTGGCGTGCACGGCCTCGACCACTACAATGGCATCATCGACCACAATACCAATGGCTAGAACCAATGCAAAAAGCGTTAGTAAGTTAATTGTAAATCCAAATAAATTAAGGAAGAAAAATGTTCCTACAATCGCTACGGGAACTGCAATAGCTGGAATTAATGTAGATCTAAAATCCTGAAGGAAAATAAATACTACGATAAATACCAATATAAAAGCTTCAATCAAAGTGTGAATTACTTTTTCTATCGAGGCATCTAAGTTTTCGTTAACATCCACAAGAGTGGTATATTTTACTCCTTTTGGAAAATCCTTTGAAGCTTCTTCAATCAGCTTCTTTGAGTTGATAATTACATCACGTGCATTAGATCCCGGAGTCTGGCTGATTGCCATAGCCGTAGACTCTATACCATTTGTTTTGGTTGTAGACGCATAACTTAATGATCCTAACTCAACTTTGGCAACGTCTTTTAATCGTAACATTTGTCCGTTTCCAACAGCTTTTATTACGATATCACCAAATTCCTGAGCACTTGTTAAACGCCCTTTGTATTTAATTACGTATTGAAAAGCCTGATTTCCGTTTTCACCAAATTTACCTGGTGCAGCTTCGATATTTTGTTCTGCCAAAGCAGCCGAAACATCACTCGGAATCAGTTTATATTGCTGCATTACATCTGGTTTCAGCCAGATTCTCATCGAGTAATCATTTGCACCAAAAACCGTTACATCTCCTACTCCAACTACACGCTGAATTTGGGGAACAAGATTGATTTTAGCATAATTCTGAAGGAAAGTTTGACTGTACTCATTTCCATCACTATATAAAGAGAAAATCAACAAGTTACTACTCTGGCTTTTTGTTACTGTTACCCCTGCCTGAGTTACCTCTACAGGTAATAAACTGGTCGCTCTCGATACCCTGTTCTGAACGTTTACTGCTGCTAAATCAGGATTTGTTCCAACTTTAAAGAAGATTTTGATAGACGCATTACCATCATTTGTCGCTGTAGAAGTCATGTAAGTCATGTTCTCTACACCATTAATCTGCTCTTCAAGCGGAATTACGATACTTTTTAAAACCACATCTGCATTGGCACCGGTATAACTTGCAGAAACGTTTACTGTTGGCGGTGCAATATCAGGATATTGAGAAATAGGCAGCTCAACGAGGCCTAAGATACCCAGAATGACAATAATAACAGATATTACGGTCGAAAGTACTGGTCTTTGTATGAATATTTTAAACATTTTTTCTTATTTTAAGTCGGCATATACTGTTTCTGCACTTTCATTATGAGCTTTAATTTCACTTCCGTCTTTCAACGCAGCTACTCCCTCTAATACAATTTGATCTCCAGCTTTTAAACCTTCTGTTACTACATAATAGTTTCCTGCAGGGTTTTCAAGTTTAGTAATGGCTACATTTTTAGTCTTACCATCTTTTCCTACTGTAACGGCAAATACTTTATCCTGAAGTTCGAATGTAGCGCTCTGAGGAACTAATATTGCATCTTTAACTTCATTAGGGATTCTTACAATTGTGCTGCTTCCGCTTCTGATAATTCCTTTTGGATTTGGGAAACGCGCTCTGATGTTAACAGAACCGGTTTCTGTATTGATTAATCCATTTACGGTTTCAATGCGTCCTTTTTCAGAATAAGTTGATCCGTCTGAAAGGACAAGTAGAACTTCCGGTAATTGTTTGATTTTTTGCTCCAGCGTAGTTCCGGCAGCACTTTTAGTAAAACTTAGAAGCGCTTTTTCATTCATAGCAAAATAAGCAAAAACATTTCCGATACTCGAAACAGTAGTCAACGGATCTGCTGTATTAGAGCTTACCAAACTTCCTAAACGAAACGGAATTGAACCTACAACACCATTAACTGGACTTGTTACTGTAGTATATCCTAAATTGACTTTGGCATTTACTAAAGCTGCATTTGCTTGTGCTAATGTAGCCAAAGCTGATTCATAAGTATATTGTGCAGATTCAAGATCATATTTACTAATAATTCCTTTTTCTACAAGTGGCTTTACTTTATTTACAGCTAATTTTGCTGAACTTAAGTCTGCCTGAGCACTTTTTATACTTGCTGTGGCTGTACGAACTTGTTGTTCGTATTCCGGCGCGCTGATTTTAAATAATGGCTGCCCCACTTTTACAACTGCTCCTTCATCAACATAGATTTTATCAATATATCCTTCGACTCTTGGACGAATTTCTATATTTTGCTGTCCCTGAATACTCGCAGGATAGTCTGAATATAATGTTGCTGATTTTGGCTGTAAAGTCAACGTTTTGTACTCTTTAACTTGTGGTGCACCTCCAGCCTGAGCTGATTTGTCATTTTTATTACCGCACGATGCGATGATAATAGATGCTGCGAGAATGCTTAAAAAGGATTGCTTATTCATTGTGAAAAATGTGTAATTATCAATTTATATCGAACAAAAGAACTAAAATATTACAAACAAAAAATTTACAATAGACAGAAGGCAAAAAACAATCGATGGATATCACATGAGAACCGATAGAACTTTATTTATAAATATCTCTGCATTTTAAAACAGGCTCGTCGGCTCTAAAATGGTTTTTAAAGGTTCTCATTCTATTTTGGGCGATTGCTTTTATATCTTTTATAAATATAATGTAATATTGTCATAAAATCAAAAAATATAATGTCACCAAACTTTTTTAAACCTTACATTTTCACCGGATTACATATTCTTGCCTGGCTTTTATTGGGCTTTATAATGTTATTCTATATTCCGATAACATGGAATGTAGTGCTTCCCACAGTTTTTTGGATTTGGCAGATCATTGTACTGGTTTTGCTTATTATTATATTTTATTCTAATGCCAAAATCATCGTTCCCAGAACCATTATAAAAGATAATACATCTCCTTTTTTACTTTGGGAGTTCTTTATGATCTTTGTTATGCAGCTGATTGCTTACTTCTATACGTCCCAAACAGATCTTCATACCAAAATCAGTCTGGTTTTAGGGTTTAAAAAATACAAAAATCCCTATTTCGACAATTATGTTTTCATGCTTACTTTATTGGTTTTGGGTATCAGTACGAGTTGGGCCATGTTACACCACTGGCAAAAAGCGGCGCAACACAAACAAAAACTGGAGCAGGATAAAACAATGGCCGAACTTGCCATGCTAAAGGCACAAATCAATCCGCACTTTTTCTTTAATTCCCTCAATAGTATTTATTCCCTTACCTATACCAATGTCGAAGATTCACGTAAGGCGCTTCATACCTTAAGCCGTATGATGCGATATTTGCTTTACAGTACCGAAGGCGAAAGAACTACTTTACTGAAAGAAGCCGATTTTATGAAAGATTTTATAGCTTTGATGAAACTGCGTGCCAATAGTAAATTGACGATAACGACAGATATTCCGGAAAAAATAATTGATTACCCAATTGTTCCCATGTTGTTGTTACCTTTAGTAGAAAATGCTTTTAAACACGGTGTACATGCCACAGATAAAAGTGAAATACATATTAAGCTGAGACAAAACGGAACCCACCTTGAATTTGAGGTCGAAAATACATTTTTTGAAAAAACTTCAATAACGGATCACGGGGGAATTGGATTAACAAATACAAAACGCAGACTGCATTTAATCTACCCACACAAACATATTTTGACATGTGGCGTGGATCAAAATGGCAAATACAGAGTAAATCTGCAAATAACTTTAGAACAATGATTGTATTAAAATGCATAGCAGTAGATGATGAACCTCTCGCGTTGAGACTTGTGGAAACTTTTATAGAACAGACACCTTTTTTGCAATTGGCTTGCAGTTGCGATAATGCTGTTGAAGCTATGACTCTGATCCGCGAGCAGCAGCCAGACATCGTTTTTTTAGACATCAACATGCCTAACTTAACCGGTATGGAACTGGCAAGGCTTTTGCAGGAACAGCCCGGACCATTACCAAAAATTATTTTTACAACGGCCTATAATCATTATGCAATCGAAGGTTATAAAGTAAATGCTGTCGATTATCTTTTAAAACCTTTTAGCTACGAAGAGTTTTTACGTGCTGCCAACAAAGTATTACAATTGTCTGAGGAAGCCTCAAATCATTTTCAGTCGATAGCGGCAGACGATGAATTTATATTTTTAAAAGTAGAATACCAATGGGTCAGAATTTCTCTGAAAGACATTTTATACATAGAAAGTTTAAAGGATTATGTAAAGGTTCATCTCGAAGATTCCCAAAAATCAGTCATGTCCCTTATCTCTCTTAAAGCGCTGGAAGAAAAATTACCGGCATCAAAATTTATGAGAATCAACCGTTCCTTTATTGTTTCATTAGAAAAAATAAATTCGATTAGTAAAAACTCCATATTCGTTAATAAAACCGAAATAACTGTTGGTGAACAGTATAAAGAGACCTTTAAAACCATTGTTGAAAAATGGTTGAAATAATTATAACATAAAGCAAAATGGAAAAAAGATCAAACAAATATTATCTGACACTTAGTCTGAAAGAATATGCAAACGGCGAAACAGCTCCTGCAAAAGAACTTGGAATGCAATTCGACAATCACGACGAAATTTTTAGCATAATAGAAAAAATAAAAGACAAAAATATTTTTCAGGATCCAAATGAAGCCGCTCAATTTGCGCTTGGCTTAAAATTATTTAGTGAAATAAAACTTAAGCATCGTAAAAATCCGCTCTTTGATGAATTGAATGAAGTGTTTCCTGTCTTCATGAAGAAACTGAAAAGTTTATAATATAAAAAATGCCTCATCTCTGAGGCATTTTTTATATTCAAAAAGAAATACAAACTACGCTTTCGCCTTTCTTTTTACTGTACAACCAATTTCTTTGGTTTCAGTAATAGCAGGTTTTTGATTGCTTTTTAATGCTGTAATCACATCTTCAGCATATTTCGTTTTCTCTGTTTTAGTTCCTTCCGGATCATTATCAATTGCTCCTACATATTCTACTATATTTCCTTTGGCTGTTTTAGAAACAATATAAAGATGTGGTGTATGTTTTGCTCCATATTGATCTGTAACTACTTGTCCCTGATCAAATAAATAAGGGAAAGGGTATTTTTTATCTTTTGCTAATTTTTGCATTTTGTCAAAAGAATCCGCTTTGGAAGCTTCAGGATCATTTGGATTTATAGCAATTACCGGATATCCTTGTGGTTTGAATTTTTTATCCAGATCTATTATTCTTTGTTCGTAAGCCACTGCATAAGGACAGGTATTACAAGTAAAAACCACAATAAAACCTTTGGCTTTTGGATAACTTGCAAAAGAGACTTCTTTGCCATCAACGTTTTTTAGTTTGAAATCCGGTGCTGTCTGACCCGCTTTTAGTGTGGCCGTTTGTGCCTGAGCAAATAAGATACTAAATACTAGTACCGTGACTGTTGTAATGAACTTTTGCATAATTTATAGTTTTTTATATTCAGTTAATAATTGTTCGTAAGTAAATTCAGACTCGATAAACTTTCTTTTATCTCCTTTGATGAAAAGTGTTGCCGGAATACTGCCTGACCAGGATTTGTCGATTCGGTCAATATATTTTTGGGGATCACTTTCGTTCAGTAAAAAAACTTCACTTTTCATGTTTTTTCTTTTTACGAAAGGAATGACAGCGGAATTTAATTTTGATTTAAAATCAACACTTACTAACAAAACAGCAAGTTTTTCTGATTTGAACTCTGTATTTAGCTTTTCAAAATGAGGCAACTCTTTAATGCAAGGTGCACACCATGTTGCCCAGAAATTCACTACATAAGTACTGTCTTGTCCGTTTTTGATTCTTTCGTTCAACTCATCGATCGTAAGCAATTTGACCTTTTGACTGTAACCACTTATGGAAATAGCGAATAAAAGAAAAATAGAAATTTTAAAGGCGTTGATTTTCATACTTGTATGTGCTTAAATTTAAATTTGCCTTACAAATATAAGCTAATGCCGATTTAGTTTTTGTTAATAAAAGTTTAATGCTTAATAAATTGGTTTTCAAATCACCAAGTCGTAAAGGCCATCATTTTAGAGACCGAAGAATGCTATTTAACTCCTTTACATCTTGCTGATAACGCGGGTATTTTATTATATTCCTTACGCTATGATTTTCATTATTTGTTATGCCAATTCCGGCTGTTTCCTGAAATGGAGACCCCATAATTAAGCCATTTAAAACACAATTGGCAATATATTCACAATGCAAGTCAAATTCAGAAATAGATTTCAGATGTTGTGTAATTACTGGCTTTAAAACTGATTTTTGATTTTCGTGTATTTCTGTCATTGGTAAAAGAAGCAAGAAGAAAACGGGGTCTTTTTCAAAAGCCAGCAATTCATCCAAGGTTAAAAACCATGCTTCAAAATGACCTCCCAAATTACCAATATAAATATCATTCAGAAAAAAATTGATTTCGTATTCCTGAAATTCAACAGCAAAATTTAGATCATCTGCCAGATTACCCGAAATATATCTTGGATTTTCTTCTATTGATTCATAATTAAAAAATATACGCTCCCAATTATAAAAATCTGTTTCATTGGTTTGTATAACTTCAACTGCTTCATCAATATTAATTTCTTCTTTATCATCAAAACCTCTGAACCAGCACAAATAAAACTTCCAGAAAAAGGTATTTCCTCTGATTTCTGCTATAGTTATTTCATTATTCATTCCTAATTGTGTTGTGGAGTCCACATTCTAAAGAACTTGAACATTTTTGGGTACTCTTCTCTGGGTACAAATGCCAAACAAACTTCCTTATTATCCAAAGCCGATTCAGTCAATACAATATTATCTGATTCTTTTTGCGCATTTTTAAATTCTGTTTCAGAAACAACGCAAACTACTTTTTTAAATATTCCGTTGATCCACGTCTGCATATTTTCATTATGTTCGAATTTTCTAAAACAGGCCAGAGAAGCATGTGCAGCTATTACAGGAACAAATTTATCAGGAACATCCTGTTTCATTAAAATATACATTTTCATATTATTCTTTTTTAGGGTTTATCCCTTACTCTTTTACGATTGAGAACCAGCATTATGCTACTAAAATGGCAACAAGCTCATCAATCGAATACTCAAAATAGTTTCCGTTTTTATCTTTGTTTCTTTGAAATAAATTAAGCCTGAATGTATTACAATTAATCTCGAGGAATTTCATAAAATATCTATTTCCGTAAACCGTATTATTATAAAACGTTCTAAAAAAATCTGATGCACTTTTTTGATCCGGTTCTTCGAAAGTTTTTAATCTTCTTACTATTTCATAAACTTCTTCTCTTGTGATCATTTTTACTTTTTCCGGCTCTGGTAAGGAAATATCGAACGCCAGATTCTCAACACCGTCTTCTTCCCACCATTCCCACAAATTAAATTTTGACATATCTTTACCCGTCATTAAATGCAGTCTTTCTTCGAGCTTTTTATATGCTATATTCTCTTGATCTCCATTTTGGTCGCAGTAATCTGTATAATCCAAAATTAATTTTAATACTCGGGGATAACGATTTTCTGCAACGTCAAATTGAGGTTCTATTTCTTTTCGTAATTCCACTTCTTCTACTTTATAAATTACACTTCAACTTTAAACGGATAAGTAAAGTCTGCCGTATAATCTGGTTTTTCTACAGAAGATTTCAATACAAATTCAAAAGTAGGTTCCATACTTTCAAATTCTTTCATTTCACCAGAAACCGTTTCTATTTCCGTTAGCTGCTTGGTTAATCCGGCTAAAACAGAAACGGTATACCAGCCATTTGGCAATTCGATCGTCGCATTTTTGAATTTCTTTAATGCTTCGACTGTAGCTTCTGTAAAATTTCTTAGATAAGGGATTGTGTAAAGATAAATTCGTCCGTTGACTACTTTTAGGCAATATCCGCCGCGCTGATGCTGAAGCTGGTTTTCCGGTTTTAGAAGCTCCGGAGTTTCAACCGAAAGATTGAAGTAGATGGTATACGGATGATTTTCGATTCCTATCATCGGTACAATTACTCCTTGTTCTACAACCTGATCACCGGTTTGCTCAGTGGTGAACTCCGTTAATAAATCATCAGGTAAATCATATTCAATTTTATATTGCAATAAATAATCAGGATCACCTAAAATAAAATAATCCATTAAATCATTTAATACTTCGTCGAATTTATATAATAACATCTTGCCTTTTTATATTATTTTGAATCATCCCAAACTCTCATATCAGGACTGCACCAACCTGTAATGATATCTAACACGTCATACGCCTTATTCTGCAGGTTTTCATTCTCTGAAAGCTTCTCAGCCAAATCCTCAACTAATCTTTTTGCAGTTTCTTGTTGCCCTCCTGAATTTTTATAGAATATTAAAAAAATTTGAACTTTTTTTGAAAAGCCTTGTCCCTGCTCAATTTCTTCGCGTATGTTTTTTAAAAATTCATTGTCTGTCATACATCTGTTAACTTTTACAATTCTCCCCGTAAAGATGACTCCGTGCAATCTCAAAATTTATAATGGCTGTTTTCCTGGAAAGGTTAGTTTTCTGCCATTATATTTAAATTATTAACAAATTTGAGTATCTCCATATTATCCATTTTAGTCAGGGATAGAATTCCATTCTTATTCACGTTTATTCCATTTATTCTGAAACAAAATTCGTTTCCTTCTCTGTCCGTTAAGGTGATATATTCAATAGTATCATCTGAATTATTCTGACAGCTATGTGAAATCGTATATCGATACATTACTTTAAAAACATCGTTGACATAATTGTAAACTCTTCCATCCTGACTAAATACCCACTTTGTACTTCGGTTTGCGTCAACATACCAAGTTCCAATGATTTTTTTAGATGATGGATCTTCACTTTGGTTACTTCCAGTCATGGGAATTTGCAATAGCAACAGCAAAATTAAAAGTAGCTTTTTCATATTTTCTAAGATATGTTAGAGTTTAAGATTTATTATTGGGTCGTATTTATTTCTTACAAAAATAATTTAAGTTACTTGAATTATCTAACATGCAACATGCAATTGTATGTATTAATTAATCATTTTAAACTTTTATTAATCGTCGTATCCCTCCTCATCATCGTATGAAAGGTAAGACCAATCAATATCTAGACTGTCTATCAGATCATCAAAACGATCGGGATCATTTGTTCCTATAAAAACTGCGACACAATTATTCTCTTTATCAAAAGACAGACTGATAAGATCATAAAAATCATCTGTATAAACTTTTTGATTTTTTCTGCTAATCTCTGGTAGTAAAGTAAAATTATCTTCGACAAAATCGACCGTCTGAGAATCAACTAAACCCAAAAAATTTCCGTTATACGGTAAGCCACCTAAAGTTCCGTTATAAACAGCCATTAGTAAAAAGAAATTTTCAGTTGTTTTGGTTTCAATCATCCAGTCTGGTTTTTCAATAGTGTCATACTTTACCCAAATTGGCGGATTATCTAATTTTAAATCTTCTTTTCTGATTCCCCAAAATGCCACAACCTGATTTTCTTCATAAAAAACTAAATATTGATCATCTGAAAATCCAATCTCGTGATCAGGTTTCAAAAGTCTGTTGTGCGAATAATTAAGATTTTCATGTTTCCCTAATTCAAGATAATATTCTTTAAGTTTTACAGGAAGCACGATATCTAATTTCTTTTCTAGTACTAAAACTTCACTTTCTGAAAATCCAAAATTTTCATATTCTGAAAGATTATAAATGTGTTTGATTTTTTGAATATTATTCATTAAAATTTATGTTTGATAAGTTGATAATGGTCACTTGAAGATGTATGGAGTCTGTAACTACGCGATCAATGATTTATTTCTCACAGAAAAACTCCAACTGCCTGAAAACCGGAATCAAAGATTTTCCTTTTTCAGATAGCGTATATTCGATATGAAGAGGTTTCTGTTTAATGATGTTTTTATCTAAGATCCCAAAATCTTCGAGTTCGCGAAGTGCTACTGCGACAGATTGTTTGTTAGCTCCTTTGATGTCTCTTAAAAGTGAATTGAAACGCAAAGGACCATTAACAGCCATTAAAAAAATCTGCGGTTTCCATTTTCCTGACAGCAATTTTAGAAGTCCCTCTGCAGGACATTTATTTTCTTTTACTGATTTATTTTCTGTAGTCATATTTTTTAGACTAATTGACTTATGATTAAAGATGAGCGAACTTTGCAGTAAAATTATGAAATTAAAAAACCGAAGCGTAAATTTAAAAGTATTATTTATGAAAAGGTTCTACCTATTATTAATTCTGATTTATAGCTTAAACTGTCAATCGCAAATAACTTCAAAAATGAACCAAAACAAAACTAATCCGTTATTGTGCGATCCGGTAACCGGAACATGCGAAATGCCAGCTGTGGAAGGATTAAATGAAAATGGTAGTATAACAACAGAAAATAAACCGGTAAAAATAGTCTATTATACAGATCCTATTTGTTCTTCGTGCTGGGGAATTGAACCGCAATTGCGAAAGCTAAAACTAGAATATGGCGCCTATATCGATATTGATTACAGAATGGGCGGTTTACTGCCTGATTGGTCTTACAACAGTGGTGGAATAAGCAAACCGGCAGATGTAGCACATCATTGGGATGAAGCAAGTTTACATTACCAAATGCCTATCGACGGAAATGTATGGCTTGAAGATCCTATGGATTCTTCTTATCCGTCTTGTATTGCGGTAAAAGCAGCACAAATTCAGGATAAGGATAAAGCGGTAAAATTTATGCGGATCCTTCGTGAGAAATTGTATCTCGAAAAGAAAAATATCGCAAAATGGAAGAACATTGCCCAAGCTGCTCAACTTAGTGGGTTGGATGTAAATCAATTAAAAACGGATTACGACGACAATGCTGAAAATCTTTTTAAAGATGATCTGAATTATGCGAAAACACTTGGCGTAAGAGGATTTCCTACTCTGTTTTTTTCTGATGGAAGTAATAATCAGCTAACTCTTTATGGTTCTAAACCTTATGTTTCTTATGAAAACGCTTTATTGGCTTTATACCCTGAAGCAAAAAAGAAGCATTTTATAAATGAAAATCCGTTATCACTTTTTGAAATTTATCCCACTTTAGCACCCAAGGAATATGCTGTTATTCTGGATACATCATATGCTGAAGCATCAGCTATTTTAGAAAAATTATTCGAACAGGGAAAATTAGATAAAAAGTCGATTAAAAACGGTTCTCTTTATAGTAGAAAATAAGCTAAAATTAAAAGTCGTAAAGATATTTCTTTGCGGCTTTTGATTATAACGCAGACTTCTGAATCTCATCGAGAATCATCTCTGCTACTGCATCGACAGCCTGATCTACAATACTGGCAGGTTTACCGCTAAAAGTAAAATGTCCGGCGATTTCTTTATCCGGAAAAATGATGTGAACAAATATAGTTCCCACAGGTTTTTTGGGTGTTTCGCTTCCTCCGGGCGTTGTTAGTCCGGTTAAGGCAACGCAAAGATCAGATAACACATAACGATGAAAATTCTGTGCCATTAACCTGGTGACTACTGGAGACTCTGCAGTATTTTTTTTAATTGCTCCATGGGGAATCAGGAGTAAATCTTCTTTCATTGAGGCGTGATAACAAACCATTCCTCCTATCAGGATCTTTCCTGAATCAAAAACTGTCGAAAACTCATAATTCAGTTTTCCTGCCGAAGCACTTTCCACAAAAGTAATCGTCCAGTTCTTCTTTATTAAAGCCTGACAGCAGGCAATAACCTTTTCTGAAGCCATAGTATTTCGTATTATATTAAACCTTACTTTATTCTCCCGTTTGATAGTGCGGCGCATCTACGGGTTTCGATTGCGAAGAACCTTTTTGCCGTAAAAAAACAGACAACACGATGATCGCAAAAACCGAAAGAAACTCACTTTGCCAGTTTTGAAAGGATTCAAACCAAAAGCGTGATTCTCCTAAATAGTTCATTAAAGAGAGTGGAGGATTTCCTTTTAACACGTTCGCTGTATTTTCATCTTTAAAACTTCCATAAAAATGAAGAAAAAAAGAAACAAAAAACAACAGGAATAAACTTACTGTGAGTGAATTTTTATAAAGCCATAACCAAGTTCCTCCTTTTCTAACGGGCCAGGGTGCGTCTTTTCGCTGTGCAGAAGGTTCTCGGTCAACTTCTTGTTCTCCATCAAAACCTTTGGATTCTGAGGATCCTTTTTGTTTGAGAAAAATAGTCAGCCATACTAATAAACCCATTTGCAGAAACTCACTTTCCCAATTCTCAAAAGTCGCTTCAATAAAATGTCCGGTCGTAAGATAATTACTCATCGTAACGGCATGTCCGCCATTTTCTATAAGCTCTTTGTTATATTCTTCTATACCAAAAATTATCTGACCGAAAAAAGCCGCGATAAAAAGCAACAGAAACACAATGGATAAACTGTTATGGTAGAAAAACTTTTTCATTTTCTTGGTGGTTAGAAATTACACTTTCTGAATCTTTTGGTAATCATATTTTAAACACATAGAAACTCAGATTTTATTTAAGGCAGGTATTTTTAAATTCTGTCTTTGTTTCTATGTGTTTAGTTTTAATAAATGTGGATTATTGTTTTTTTAATAATTCTTCTCTTTCCCAGAAACGGTGTCTTCCCATTGCTTTTATAAAAGAAGTAGCCAAAGCTTTATCTCCTATTTTTTCACTGGTTAAAATTCCCGCATCTTTATGAAAATCATCTTTTAAAGGAAGAACCTGAACGCCCTGACCTTCAGCAGCAATAAACTTACAATGGTGGTAAGCATCTTTTATAAATTCTCCTACTTCTTTCTTGTTTTTAAGGCTTAGAATTCCTTTTCCGGCGGGAATAAATACTGCATCAAACAATACTGATGCAGCAATAAGATAACTCTGATCTACCGGAATTTCCAATCCTTCTTCTGAAACAATTGTTCCTAAATGCGACGCAATAATTACAGCTTTTGCTCCAGCTTCTTTCAAGGCCAGTTTCATTGTTTTTATCGAATCGGCATTGACACCTTCAGCACATAAAAAAGCAACTTGTCTGGTCGCAATTGTATTGGATATTGTTGGATTCTTTAACATGCTCAAAGCATCAGAATTCTTTATGGATTGTTTCACTTCTTTAGGCTCATGTTTTCCCTCATCATCAGCTCCCACTCCATGATTGATAGGTTTTTCGGGCGTAGCGGGCACTTTCATTCCTAAAGCTTTACCCACTTTTGCAGCCAGATTATTATCGATTTGTGCAATCAAACCTAACATACGCTCTCTAATGGCTGCTGTTTCTACTTTACCTAATTCAAAAGACAATGCGTCGCCAATATGATTTTGCTCTATTGGTGTCTGACTGTTGAAAAAGAGTTTTGCCTGACTAAAATGGTCTGAGAAACTCTCGCTTCGCTCACGGATCTTCTGTGCGTCGATTCTCTCGTTAAAACTACTAAAACCTCCTTCATCAATTTTTGCCTGAAACGGACAACCACCGCCTAATGAATTTGGATGATAACTCACACGTCCGGTTGGAATCTCCTGACGCATGTGTCCGTCACGCTGATTGTTGTGCATAGGCGCAACGGTACGATTGATAGGGATTTCATGAAAATTTGGGCTTCCCAATCTCGATAATTGTGTGTCTGTATACGAGAACAATCTTCCCTGCAATAACGGATCATTTGAGAAATCGATTCCGGGAACGACATGTCCGGGGTGAAAAGCCACCTGCTCTGTTTCTGCAAAAAAGTTATCCGGATTTTTATTCAGCACCATTTTACCAATGATTTGTACGGGAACTAATTCTTCGGGAACCAATTTGGTTGGGTCTAAAAGATCAAATTCGAATTTATGCTCATCGGCTTCTGGAATGATCTGCGCTCCTAATTCCCATTCCGGGAAATTGCCGCCTTCAATCGCTTCCCACAAATCCTGTCTGTGAAAATCAGAGTTTTTTCCCGATATTTTTTGTGCTTCGTCCCAGGCAACGGCGTGCGTTCCTAATTTAGGTTTCCAATGAAATTTTACAAAATGAGATTCATTATTTTTATTGATCAGCCTGAAAGTATGTACTCCAAAACCTTCCATCATTCTTAAACTTCTCGGAATCGCCCTGTCGCTCATCACCCACATAATCATGTGCATGGATTCCGGCATTAGCGAAATAAAGTCCCAAAAAGTATCGTGCGCAGAAGCTGCCTGAGGCATTTCGTGATGTGGTTCAGGTTTTACGGCGTGTATTAAATCCGGAAATTTCATGGCGTCCTGAATAAAAAATACAGGCATATTGTTTCCTACCAAATCATAATTTCCTTCCTGTGTATAAAATTTAACCGAAAATCCACGTACATCACGCGCCAGATCAGTTGAACCTCTTGAACCGGCAACGGTAGAAAAACGTACAAAAACCGGAGTTTTGATACTTTTATCATTTAAGAAACCCGCTTTGGTATATTTTTCCATCGAATCGTACAATTCAAAATAACCATGCGCGGCAGAACCTCTTGCGTGAACGATTCTTTCTGGAATGCGTTCGTGGTCGAAGTGGGTAATTTTTTCCCTTAAAATAAAATCCTCTAATAATGACGGACCTCTTTCGCCCGCTTTTAGGGAATTGTTATTGTCATTAATTTTCAATCCCTGATTTGTTGTCAGGAATTGATTGTCGGCATTTGATTTATTGACTTCTAAATCTCTTTGCTTTTCATCAGCATGATCCTGACTTGGTTTTTTTGAATTTTTCATTTTTTTGATCGTTGTTTAAGATTTTTAAATAGTTAAAAAAACAGCCTTTCTAATTCTCTTTGTAGTTAAATATTGGAGATTATCAACTGTAACAAGCCTGACAAATGTAGTTTACAATGCAAACAACAGCTTACATGATTTAATTCAAATATTACATTATAAACTACTGTTAATTATACAATTAGATTTTATTTTTCTGTAAGGAATTCAGACATCTTATGAAGTAGATTTGTATCTAACGAACCGTTAAAAAATTACTATCATGAAAAATACAGATCAGAAAAACAGCAGTACGGCAACTTCAGGTGCAAAGTCAGTGGATAAAAAAATAGACAAGAAAGAAACCTCTCCAAAAAGAGAAGTAAAACATAATCCGAACGACGACAAGAAGCCTTCGGTAAAAAAATAATTAATTATAAAGTATACTAACTATGGAAAATCAAAACAATCAAAATTACGATCATCAAAATCGTGATTTTAATCAGGACTTAGATACTCTTATTGATAAAGAAAACGCCAATCAGGACAGCAAATATCATAATCAGGAGGATTTTATAGATGATGTCAATCATCAGACAAACGATTATAACCGCAATGAATTAAATCCGGGAGAAGAACCTATACTTAACGGAGAGGATCAGATTACAAATGATGAAGAGGATGAAGATCCGGATGATGACCATGACAATGATCAAGAAGACCTGAAAGACATTGAGGAAGATTTAGACGAGGTGTCACACGATCCTTTTCCAAGCACGAATCCCGGAAATTTCTAGCCATTATGACATATTTTAATTAGATAACCTTTAAAGATTTGAACTTAACGGTTATTTTTTGTAAATTCAATTTTGATATGAAATTTTATAATAAAAAAGTAAAACTATATAATTTTTCTAATTGTGAATGAAGTAATTTTAAATTATTGGTTTTAAACAAATTAAAATCGATTAAGAAAAAGTATTTGTATCATGGATATCACAATTCAACTCGTCTGGTTATTTGTTCTGGCTATTCCGATAGCCTGCATCAGCTGGACTGTTACGCATGAAGAAATATTTAAGGAACCTCGTGAATGGTGTGTAAAACATTCTAAAAATGACAGGACTATACTGTCCCGAAAGGTTTTTTATCTTTTTACCTGCGAATATTGTTTTAGCCACTACGTAACAATTGCCTTCTTGATCCTTTGTAATTATAAACTTTTGCTAAATGATTGGCGTGGCTACATTTTGGCAGGATTTTCGCTTGTTTTTATAGCTAATGTATATATGAGCCTTTTTGCCTTATTAAGACAAGCTATTAAAAAAGAAAAAGTAGAAATCGAAAAAATAGAGAACGAAACAGATAGTGAAAAGCTATCTACATAAAGAAAGTACAACTAAATAAATTAAAACTCATGGAAAATTTAAATTTTATAGATCCACTATTGCACGGAATTACACCCGAAAAAACAAACAACAAAATACCTAACCTTTCTGCTAAACAACTGGCTTGCGCGGGAGTAAGTTCTCTTATAGTGGGCGCTGTTTTAAAGAAAGCGGGACAAAACAAAGCTGCAGCTCTTATAGGCGGACTTGCTTTACCATTCTTAGCTTCAGCGGCTTACAAACAATTTACAAAAGTTTCTAAAGCAAAAAAAGAGCTTACAGATAGTAGTGGTATCGAATACAATCACTAACTTAGTGCTTCAGATTAAAACAAACAATCACACAAAGAAATATTGGTCAGTCAGGAATTCCCGAATTATGCTACATCATCAGCTATAAAGATTCGTGAATTCCTGGCTTTTTCAATTTTTTGACAATAAAAAAAGCCTAATATTTTAGGCTTTTTTGCATTTTTTAAAATTCAGTTTTACATTATTTTTTTACCGGATTTTTTATGGTATCCAAGTGAACGGGATTTGCCGTAGGATCTGAAACTACTTTTGTAGTGTTAGGCTGTTGCTTTTTTCCTAAACTTGCTTTTTGAACCGTGTTTTTATTTTTAGGGTGTTCAACATTTTTTATTGTATCAACATGTAACGGATGAGCTGTAGGATCTGATACAATCTTGGTAGTATTGACTTGCTGTTTTTTACCCGTTCCTAATTTTTCAGACTTGCTTTTCTTAGCAACAGCCTGATTCTTTACTGTATCAATTTCTTTTGGATTCGCTGTTGGGTCTGATACTATTTTGGTGGTATTCTTTTTTTGTGACGTTTGCTGGGCCATTACGGTTCCTGTAAAAAGGACCACGACACAAGCTAAAAATAAATTTTTCATAATGTTTGATTTTAAATTAATAATGGGGTAATTACATCAACCAATTTCAATTTAAAGCACACATCTGAATCACCTACTTCAATCAAAATCAATTTATAAGCGCATATTAGTCGGATTATTTTATTTCTATATTTCCTTCGGCCCAATTCAGGGCTTTATTGAAATCCAGCTTTTTGAAACCTTTGAATTCTCCGGGAACCACAAAACTAAATCCGTTAGTAAAAGTGATTATTTCTTCAGAGTCGGTAACGATAGCTGCTCTTTTCCATTTTCCGAGATGTTTTAATCCAAGTAATGCATCCTGCAGCCATGCTCCGGCAGTAAAATTCTGAATATCGGTATCTAAAACCAATAAAAAATTGATTTCATTGGTTTGCTTTACCAGATGTTCTACAGCAGGAACAACGGCTGTTAGAAAATCTTCTTTCGTTACTTCTGCTAAAGCTCTAAAAGCTACAATATTGTCTGTAGTGTCAATTTGATGTATCATTTTATTTTATTTTTTGAGTTGTTGCTAAGGGTGTTTTTATTCTGTTGATTTTCAACACATAATATAAAAACAACTCTCAAATTTAATTCTAGAATGGGTTTTAAGTGTTATATCTTCTCAATGGATTTTTATAGAATTTGAAGATTGTTTTTTTGAAGGTTCAAAGAGACAGAGTTGCAAGGGGCAAAGGTTTGTAAATTAAGATACAAATCTTATTTTATGTAGCTCAATGGCTTAGATAAAAAAAGCCTGCTTCTTTCGAAACAGGCTCTTGTAAAAAAAATAAACTAACACAAAACTTTAATTGTAACCTTCGTTTTGTTTGAACACTTTTTGATCGATAACCGTTTGTGGAATTGGAAAAGCTCTTCTAAAGGGTTGAGAAGCAGCTTTTGCAGTTCCTGGTAAATCAAATTTTCCAAAACGAATACTTTGAGGTCTTCTTTGTAATTCCCAGTACAATTCGAAGCCTAATTCTTTATATAATTGCTGTGAGTCTAAAGACGTAAGGGCTTTTCCCGGAGCATTTGCAAATAATGATTCTCTTTTTCTGCTTGTACGCAATTTATTAAGATCGATCATGGCAAGACCTGAATTTCCTTTTCTAAAATAAGCCTCAGCTCTCATGGCGTAAATTCCACCTAAACGGAATAACGGAATATCCACATTACTGTTACCATTTCCTCCTTCTGGATCAAATTCATATTTAAAAACACGAGCTCCCTGATTGATTTCGTTTTGAGCAAAAACAGATTTAGTAGGGTCAGCAAATGTTAAGGTTGGAGTAAAATTCATCCTTGTACCGGTACTTTTTTCCATTACTAATGGAGAAACTTTGATACGGTTACCTACCATTTCAAGAGATCCTGAAGCGAGTAATATTGGTCCGTATTGAAGTCCGGCCTGAATTCCTCTGTTAAAATGGAACCATGGCAATGCCGGGCTGCTTTTAGGTACAATGTCCGTTGCAGGAACACTTACATCTGTTCCGTCGTTCATAAACCAGGTACCATCAGCATATTGGTAATGCTGCTCGAATCTTGGATCATCGTGATTGCCATCCCAGGTTGCATAAAATTCCGGAGTTGTACACGCCGCATTTGTTCCTCTGTTTGCAGCAGATGTTCTCTGGTTACGCTCCATACACACATAAGCAAAACTGTTTGAACCATTACGGATATAATCTATTTTTTGAGAAATGGCGAAAATAAGTTCTTTACCATTCTCGTTATCTCTCGCAAAGTTTTTGAAGAAATCACTTTCTAAACTGTATTTTCCTGAATCGATTAGTAATGATGTATAATAAATAACGCGGTCCATATCTGTTCCTGTGCTTCCTGTTACTGCAGGCTCATTAAAATTGAATGCTGATGAAGCATTGTAACGGTCTTTAAATACAGCGCGATTCAAATACATGGTAGCTAAAAAAGCATAAGCGGCTTGTTTTGTAAATCTTCCGTGGTGTGTTCTTTGTGTACCAATGTCAGCTAAATTGGGTATTAAAGCTTCAACATCCGTGATTAATTGGTCAATCTGAGTCTCTGCTTTCAAAATTTGCAAAGGCGCCTCTACATTCAGCGGATCTCTAAATGGTGCTTGTCCGTAAAGATCTAATGTTGTGTAGGTATAATAAGCCAAAAGCGCTTTGGATTCGGCCAGAAATAATGCCTTTTCAGGAAAAGTACTTTCTTGCCCTGACTTAATTGCAGTCAAAGAACGTGTGATTCCGTTGGTCAGTAAATCCCAGTTACCCACTATAATCGCATTGCTGGACGTCCATGTAAATTCGTGCATGTCTCTCCATTTTCCACCGTCTCCCCAGTCACTTCCGCGCGTTGGTAAAATAGCTTCGTCTGTTGTATATTCCTGCATGGCAAAAACAGCACCGTGATCTGTAAAAGTTCCGTCTCCAAGCCTGTCATAAGCTGCAGCAAGTGCGCCTGCAGGATCTGTAGCGTCAGTTCCCAGTTTTTCATCTAGTACAACTTCATCAAGATCTGTACAGCTGTTTAATAGAAAAATAAAAGAGAATATTGTTAAAATTTTTATGCTAAAAAATGTCTTTGTCTTCATGTTTTATAATTTTAAAGTTGCTCCGAAACTGAACGTTCTCGAAGTTGGGTAACTAGCGTAATCAATACCAATAGATTGGTTTCCTCCGCTAGATTTCGGGCTGTTGATTAAAGGATCGTAACCTGAATAATGAGTAATGGTAAGTAAGTTTTGCCCTGTAATATAAAGTGTTAATCCGTTTAACCAGTTGACACCTTTCAAATCAAAATTATAACCAATACGAGCGGTATTCAATCTGATGAAATCTGATTTCTCTAAGAATAATGTTGATAAAATTGGCGAGTTTGCCGCATTTGCCCCAGATTCATAATAATTTGTTGCCACATTTCGGTCAGATGCAAGATTGTTGATGTTCAATGCATTCAGTCCTGTATTGTTCAACAAGTAACCTCCTGTTTGCCCAATGATAGAGAATGAAAATGTAAAGTTCTTGTATCTCATATCACTATTAAAACCGTAGTAAAATGTTGGCAAAGCTCCTTCGATAATAATTCTGTCGCTGTTATCAATTTTACCATCTCCGTTTTGATCTTTAAAAATGTTACCGCCTTTACTGTCAAATCCAATATGTTCTAACAAATAGAAGGAACCAGCTGCGTAACCACTTTTGTAAATATTTGCATTTACTCCGGATTGTCCAGGCCCTGAAATTGTTCCTGTTAAGATTTCTGAAACCGGTAAGTCTTCAATTTTATTTTTTAATGTTGCACCGTTCATATCGATGTTCCATGTAAAATTCTTAGTATCCACTAATTTTGAACCTAACATAAACTCAAAACCTTTGTTCACGATTTTCCCGTCGATATTGGTCCATACAGTCGTAGTTGGTTTTAAAGGACTTGAAGGAACATTTAAGATGGCGTCTGTAGTGGTTTTATTGAAATAATCAAGAGTTCCGTACAATTTGTCACCCCATAAATTAAAATCTAATCCTAAATTGAATTGTGTCACCACTTCCCATTTTAAATCAGGATTTGCTGTTCTGGTTACAGAAACTCCGTTTACCAGATTCAAATCATCGTATAAATAATATCCATCAGGACCGGATAGCGAATAACTTGCCTTAGTCAGTTTGTTCTGAACTTCCTGATTTCCTGTTTGTCCCCAGCTCGCTCTTAACTTTAAGTTGTTGATTGCTGTTACATTTTCTAAGAAATTTTCTTTAGAAATATTCCATCCTAATGCAGCTGACGGGAAATAACCGTATTTGTTATTTTCACCAAAACGAGTCGAACCATCTGCTCTCATCGAAGCTGTCAGAAGATATTTATTGTTGAAAGTATAATTGACTCTTCCAAAGTAAGACTGCAGTTCATTCTCCTGAGCATAACCATTGGTTCCGGACTGTATTCCAGTAAACCCGGGATTAATCGATGGTTTGATACCCGCTCCCTGAGCAGCAATTCCGTCAATACTGAAACTTGTTCCTGATCTTTCAAACTTTTGATAAGAGAAACCACCTAAAACCTCTAATTTATGTTTTTCCAGCAATAAATTATAAGTCAGATAATGCTCAATTAAAGAGTTCTTAGAATCTAAATTATTCTGAACGTATTTTCCTTTTGGGTTCAAATCCGTTACGTTTGGATAAATGGTTGTGTTTCTTTCAGCTGTAGAACGGTCGATACCAATGTTTAATTTGTATTCTAATCCGTCAACTATTCTTAATGAAGCTTCAAGATTTCCTAAAACTCTCAGTGTACGGGTCTGATCCTCATAGATACTCAATAAGTAAGCGGGATTGTAATGCGCATTCATGTTAAAGTTGGTAAACTTTCCGTTAGCATCATAAACTGATCTTGTTGGGTTTGCCATTAAAGTATGGACAATCAACTGACCGTTTGAACCTCCGTCATCACTAGTAGGAACTCCGTCATCTTTGGTTTCACTAGCCGTAAGATTCACTTTTACTTTTAAACGTTTGTTATCCAAAAACGATTCAGCAGCATTAATTCTACCCGACATACGTTTGAAATTACTGTTACGGATAATACCTTCCTGATCCATTTGTGCTACAGAAGCATAATAGTTTCCGGATTCTGTTTGTTTAGAAAAAGACAATGCATTGTTTTTTGTAACTGCCGTTCTGTAAATTACATCTTGCCAATCAGTATTTCCGCCATGATCAAAAGCTGGTTCTTTGATAGCGCTTCTGTATTGAGACGCGCTTAAAACATCGAGTTTATTAGCAACAGTAGATAAACCTGTGTAGGTATCAAAAGTTAAAGTTCCCTCGCCTTTTGATCCTTTTTTAGTGGTAACCAAAACAACTCCGTTCGATCCTCTTGCACCGTAAATCGCTGCTGCAGAAGCGTCCTTAAGAACGGTAATCGATTCGATATCACTGCTGTTCAAAAAGTTCAAAGGATTTTTTGCTGATGAAGCTCCAAAACCAACGTTGCTTCCTGAAGGGCTCACGTCATCATTTGCCAGGGGAACACCGTCAACAACGAACAAAGGTGTACTTCCGCTTCTGATAGATCCAACCCCACGAATGGTTACGTTTACTCCTGCTCCCGGTTCTCCACTTGTGCTTACAACACGAACTCCGGCCACTTTTCCCTGCAATAAATTATCAGGCGAAATCGTCACTCCCTGTTTAAAATTTGCTGCTTCAAGTTGTGTAACTGCTCCGGTAACATCTTTTTTAGATTGTTTACCATAACCTACAACCAAAACCTCATTCAACTCTGCTGTATTAGGCTCTAACTGAATTGTCATAAAACCATTCTGAATCGCAACTGTTTTAGTTTTATAACCCATGTACGAAACTTCGATCGTTTTACCCTCACCAACCGTAATTTCAAATTCTCCGTCAAAATTAGAAACCGTCGAATTTGAAGAACTCGTTTCCATAACCGTTGCTCCGGGAATTGGCACTTTGTTTTCATCAAGAACTTTTCCTTTTACCTTTACTCTTACCACTGCATTATTGCTGACAGCTTTAGGTGAACTTGTTTTTTGAATTAAAACTAATTTGCCATTTATATTGTAATTGAAATTGGCTTTTTTAGAAAGATCACTTAAAATTAAAGCAATCGATTCATTGGTATAATTTACTGTATAAGTGGTATTATCTGCAATAATGGCTTGTCCATAACTAAATTTATAGTCCGTTTGAGCACTTAGCTTTGAAAATATAGAAACAAGTGTAGCTTTTTCTATTTTATTTTTTACTTTTGATTCTCCAGGGAAATTAGTTTTACTGTAACCGCTTTGCACGGCCAGTAACGCTAGTACTAAAAAGACGATTCTCTTTAGATTTAAATAGGTAAGTTTAAAATACATGATTTAAGTTATTGGTTTTTTTACGATACTTAATTATAAATCGCAGTTGTTCTCAGCAACTGCTTTTTTTGTTTTTAATCTACTTTTACTATTTCGCCATAAACTTTGAATTTTAGGTTTGTGATGTAATTAATTTGTTGTAAAACATTCTCTAATGATGCGTCCTTCTTTATGAATACCGTTAATGGTGTTGCTAATACGTGTTCATTATTGTACTCAAATGAAACTCCGTATTTATATTGTAAAATCGTGATAACCTGCTGTAGTGTAGTTTGATTCAGCGTTACATCTGTATTGTACCAATTGACCAAAAATGCTTTATCTGCTTGTTGTTTGGTCAGTTTATGAGATTCAAACAAAGCTTCTTGGTTGGGAACCAAATCAACGCTTTGTCCTTTTCCGGAAACATTTACTTTTCCGGTTACAACAATAACTTCGCATTTTGATTTTGAAAGCTGAATGTGAAATGATGTTCCCACAACTCTGGTTTTAATATCTCCCGAAGTAATGATAAAAGGATGCTTTTTATCTTTGGCAACTTCAAAAAATGCATTTCCTTTTAATAGAGAAACTTTTCTCTCTTCTCCCTGAAATTTTTCAGGATATTGAAATAATGAATTTGCTGCCAGATAAATTTTCGAGCCGTCACTTAATTGGATAGATTTGGGGGTATCTGACGTTTTAAATGATAATTGCTTTTCGGCTATAACAGTTGGTTTGAAATAAATTCCTAAACCAACAAGAAAAAGAATACTGGCAGCTGCCATATATTTTAAATAAGGATTGAAGGTTTTCTTCTTTCCTATTCTAAGTTGAATATTTTCATATATATTTTGAGAAACTTCATCAGGATTTCCCATCGAAATTTCATTCCAACTGGAATTTTGATATTCGTTTAAAGCAAAATCATTCAGTAAATTTTCTTCTGCCTGAGATGTTTTATTTCGGGTGCTTTTATCGACAAGATATTCTAAACTATGTTTGATCCTTTTTATCATAATACTTATTATTACCAGTAAGTACCAGAAAGGCGAAATCGTACTATCGGGAAATATTATGAAACCGTTAACAGAAAGTTATCTTAAAACTTTTGATTCAAAATGATAAATGGAGCAAGCCAGGCAAGGTCTTTCAGGCCTTCTCTCAATTGTTTTAAAGCCGAAGAAATTTGGTTTTTAACAGTTTGTTTTGAGATCCCAAGTTCCTCTGCAATCTGATCAATTGACATGTCCTGAAATTTGTACATCAGTAAAACTTCTTTTCGTTTCTCGGGAAGCTGATCAAGCAAGGTATAAAGTAAATCCATTACTTCAGGATCAATCGAACTGAAATGATCAATAATATAATCTTCGAATTTATCTTCGAGAATCGTCTTGTCGAACCTGTTGTTTTGATAATGTTTGAAGACCTGGTTTTTTACTGCCCTGAACAAATAAGGTTCGATGGCATTAATATTCAAATCGTCTTTTCGTTCCCATAAATCAATAAAAACATCCTGAACAATGTTCTGCGCCAAGTCTTTATCCTGAGTCATCGTATACGAAAAGGCATTGAGCTTTTTCCAGTAATCTGTATACGTTTTTTCAAAAATTTCAGGGTTTTTCATAGCTTCTTTTGGAACTGTTTAGTGATGTAAAATAATAAAATGTTATACCAAACTTTTTTGCCTGAAGGTTATCTTTAAATTAAATAAAGAATTCTTTTGATATAGAAATACTACTATTTTCGGGCAATGTTGACAATCAGGTTGCGATTTCTTTTTTTTTTAATAACATAAAAAACAAATCCTATCTTTACTTTAGTCCTTTCTAAAAAAGGTAATTTTCTTTTGCTGCGTCCTCAGTATTAATAAAAAATTACACTTCTTAAAATCATGAAACAAATTCTGCTTACCTTATTTATTGCCGGCACACTGCATTGCAACAGTCAGATAAAAAACGACAAACTCAAAATCAATCAGCTCCAAGTAATCGGATCACACAATAGTTACCGCCAGAATATTGAACCTGAATTGTACAATCTCATTCAGGCAAAAGATACTTCTCGTTCTCTAAAAGGCCTACAATACACCCATATCTCTCTTACAGAACAATTGAATAAAGGTTTACGAAATCTGGAGATTGATGTTCAGGGCGATACTAAAGGCGGAAAATATGCGCACCCAAAAGGATTAGACCTGGCAAAATCTCAAGCTGCTTATGATCCGAACGCAGAGATGAAAAAACCGGGCTTTAAAGTCTTTCATATGATCGATATTGATTTTAGAACATCCTGCTACACGCTCCAAAATTGTCTTGCCGAATTAAAAAAATGGTCGGATGCCAATCCGGATCACATTCCGGTTTTCATTACGCTGGAACCAAAAGATGACGATAGTTTCTTAGGTACAAAAGCTGAGAAGTTCACGCCTGAATTGTTCGATGCTTTAGACAAAGAACTTCGTAAAGGATTAGCAGATAAAATCATCACGCCGGATATGGTTCGCGGTAAATACACAACTTTAGAAGAAGCTGTTTTACACCACAACTGGCCAACGCTAAAAAAAGCAAAAGGCAAATTTTTGTTTATTTTAGATAACAACGGAGCAAAAAGAGATTTGTATGCCCTTAATCATCCATCTCTAAAAGGACGTGCTGCTTTTATCAATGCCGATCCCGGAAAACCCGAAGCTGCCACTTTATTTAGAAACAATTCTGAGGATCCTCAAATTGCCGATTTAGTAAAAAAAGGTTACATTATAAGAACGCGCGCCGACTCTGACACCAAAGAAGCCAGAGCCAACGATTACAAACATTTTGAAGCCGCCAAAAATTCCGGCGCTCAGGTGATTACTACAGATTATTATTTGCCAAGTACATTTTTCGATTCTCCGTATCAGGTTAAGTATGATGATGGCAGTTATGTGAGGGTGAATCCTATTAATGGAACGGAGTAAGTTTCAAGTTTATTTTTTTTCATGTTTCAAGTTTTGCTTTGTGTGAAACTTGGAACTTATTTATGGCACGCCGATTTAAATGGAATAATGCTGATTTTTTATTCTCATTATATGTCATTTCGAAGCAGAAGAAATCACACTTGTGACTCGACAAAGATTGGCGATTTTCTTTGCGGAATTTCTTGTGTGATTTCTCCTTCATCAAAATGACAAGATTGTGGTTACTGGTTTATAAAATCAGCATAAATCCGTGTCATTCGTGTGCCATTTCTTATTTCAAACTTTTAATTGTTCCTGTTTTCAAATCGACACTAAAATGATCTGCAGGAACTTCGTGCATGAATTTATTGAAGATAATCAGAAACAATCGCATTTGGTTTTGTAATGGTTTTTCTTTTGAATTATCTCCTTTATGATTCTCGAAAAACAATTGAGATACTACTTTGTATTGTTTGGCTCTCAAGGTTCCAACATCAATTAATGCCAATTCATCTGCACTTCTGAAACGATAGAAATCCACCAGAAGATCATAACCTGTCCAATTGAAATCTTGTTTTTTAAGATTGTTCAGGGCCAGAAATTTATCTGTTTTACTTTCTGCTTCTGACCATTCTTTTTTAAAGTTTTCTTTGTCTTTCAACATCACATCAAAATCTTTATCGGATTGAATATTGGCTAAAACCAATAGATCTTCTGCCGAAACATTTAGAATAAAATTCTTGAAAGATTCTGGCCAATCGTCTTTCAGAAAACGTAAACGAACCAATTCCTTTAGATGGAAATCAGTAAAATCATGGTAATTTTTAGTCTTTAAAATATCACTATTCCAAATTCCTTTTGCGTTTTGACTTGCTAAGAATTGATATTCTATTGTATACAAATCAAAAAGTTCATCGTATCGCGGAACTTCATCGATTGTAATGGTTTGAATCTCTACCAGATTATCTTTTTTGATCGTCAGTAATTTATAAGCCGGAATATAGGCTGCCAAAGATGGCGTCTGAATATTCACTAAAGTATTTCCTTTTGCTGTGGTTCTGGTTCCTGTATCGTTAATGTGCATGTGTCCGCCAAAATGAATTTTAAGTCCCGCATCAGCAAAAACCTGTGCGACTTGCTCCACCGGAACGCGATTCAGTTGCCATTTATTCGGACCCAGAAGTTCTTTTATTTCCCCCGAAGCGTCGTCATTAAAATCGATCATCGGAAAATGACTGAAAGCAATTAGTGTCTTGCCTTGTTGTTTGGCTTGCGCCGAAATATCTTCGACCCATTTTATCAGGTGTTTTTTATTCGAAAGTACATTATTATAACCCGTACTGGCTTCAGCGTAACTTTTAGAATCTTTAGGATCTCCATCATTTTTCTTGGGGATATAAACGTTGCCGTCAATGGCAATCAACCAAAGTCCATCAACGGGTTCAACAACATAACTCACATCGGGAACTTCATATCCAGGCGCTACATTATAAACGCGATTCGATAATAAAGCGGCTTGAGAAGCTTTTTCAAAACTATAATTTTGAGACGTATAATTTGAAAAAGGTGTTGCCCAGAATTTATGTTTTTTATTGGGATAAAAGCCAAAGTTTCTCAGATTGTCTGTGATTCCTAAATACCCCATTTTAGTAATATCGGCAGTCACTACTACAGGCTGTTCAATCATTAAATTGGGCGTATACAAACCGTCTTTGCTATAAATAGGCTGACTTTTTCCTTCTTTACCCAGAAAATCTTCTTTACCGGATTGCTGAGCAAATGGGCCAACGGGATCGTGGTTTCCTGTGGTGATAAAAAATTCGATATTGTATTTTTTTCGATATTGATCCAAAATTTTCTCCAGTCCCTTTACATGAATCGGCTGACCATCATCTGTATAATCTCCCGGAAGTGCCACATATTGTATCTTTCTCTTTGCGATATCTTCCAGGGCTGCGATAAAAGCAAAATAGTTTTCATTGAAGATTCGGGTCGAATGCAATTGGGAAGCCATGGTTCGCATCAAAACATATTTACCGGTTTTCGGGTTGAGAATACCTTTATAATCATTGTCTGACAATGTTCCGAATAAATCATGCAAATGAACATCAGATAAAAAAGCAATTTTTGTTCCTTCTAGTTTTTTTTGTTTTTGTGCAGAAATAGTACCGTTACATATAATAAAAAACAAAACGATTAAAGAGGTTGTATATAAAGAGGTAATTCTAGAAATCATAGTTAAGGCTTTTGCAAATGGAAATTGATAAAATGTTTTGCAATGCTATGAATTAAAAGGTGAAGTGCGTTTATGGCAGTGTTATGTAATGATAATTTTTAATGTATTTTAGTCGAAAAGCGGGTAATGCTTTGCAATTAAGTTGTATACAAATGCAAAGTCCGCAAAGCTTTTTTTAATCTGGCTTTGCGGACTTTGCATTTATTAATCGTAATATAAGACAAAAAAATGGCATGCTTTGCGGTTAAATTTGTCAGCTCATTTTAACTTGAAAACCTAAAATTTCAAAATATCTTTTAGTTCTTCGTAACTATTGAAAAGGATTGCTCCTTCTTTTTCTAAATCTTCGTTGTTAAAGCCGTTGGCGAAACCATAGACTTTAAATCCGCCCTGGATTCCTGCTATTACTCCTGCCTTGCTATCTTCAATAACGATACAGTCTTTTACCTCAAATCCCATTTCTTTTGCTGCATGCAGAAAAATTCCCGGTTCGGGTTTCCAGCTCTTAATTTGATACGAACTGAATATTTTGTTTTCGAATTTATCCAGTAAACCCGCGACTTCAAGATTTAGCCTGATTTTATCAACTGGACCGCTCGAAGCTACACAATACGGGATTTTCAATTTATCTAAGAAAGAAACGATACCTTCCATTGGTTTAACCTGTGTTCTGAAAGCTTCAAAACTTTTTTCGCGGTAATCTGATTCAAAATTATCCGGAAGTTTTTTTCCAATAGCCTTTTCAATATGCAGGAAACATTCCTTCAAATTACGTCCGTTAAAATCACGGTACGCATCTTCTAATTTCATTTCAAAACCATATTCGGCTGCCATGGACAACATGATTCCGTTACCAATTTTTTCAGTATCTACAAGAACTCCATCACAATCGAAAATAATACACTTAACTTCCATACTCTTAATTTACATTTTTAATGATCCGTTTTGACCGGAAATGTAAATTACAAAATTATTCTCTAAAGCAAGTTAAATTTTAAAGCGAAGTAGCAATTTTCGACATTATCTGAACAATAAAATCAGCCTGTGCGGGATTTATCTTTTTTAAGGCATGTTCGGTTTGAAACCATTCGGCTCTGTCAACTTCAGCAAAAAATTGCATCTTTCCGGATTTCGGCGGCCATTCCATTTCAAATTCATTGCTTTTTATCAGTGTTACGTCAAGATCAAATTCAAGAGCCCACGCAAAAACTGTTTTCCCCGATTTGAGTTTTACAGGATGAAGTGCAATAAAATCACTTTCTGATTCGCTTTCCAATTTAAAACCCGTTTCTTCATGAAATTCCCGTTTTGCCGCTTCAAGCGGATCTTCATCACCGGTAAATTCTCCTTTAGGAATCGACCAGCTTTCTAAATCTTTATTTTTCCAAAATGGACCGCCGGGATGAACCAGTAAGAAGTAAATTGTTTTATCTGTGAATTTATAAAGAAGGATTCCGGCGCTTTGTTTCATCTGGAGCTGTATTGCTAATTAATATTGTAAATATAGCCAACAATATATTCATTCTCCCCTTTATGTACATATTTACACCTTTTATGTACTTGAGTTTAAGATTTGATTTGTAAATTTAAAAATTCATAAATGTCATAACAATCAAAACTAAAATATTCCTATTTTGAAAAAACATATTTTACTTACCGCAATTCTGGCAAGCAGTTTTGCCATGCAATCTCAAAACAAAATCATAACGATAACCAATTCCCTTTCTGTAGATCGTGAATTCGAAACTGTCGAATTGTCTAAAAAATCTCTTGGATTACCCGCTTCTGCTAAACTGGAAAATTATGCCGTTAAAGAAGTCGGCTCCAATACATTTCTAACCACACAATCTATAGATAATGATGGCGACGCAATAATAGATGTAGTACTTTTTCAACCCAAAATAAAAGCATCATCACATAAAGATTTTGAAGTTGTGGTTGCCGAAAATCCATCAAAACAAACTACCATTAGCTGCTATTCGAGATTTGTGCCGGAACGCACAGATGATTATGCATGGGAAAACAACAAAGTGGCCTTTAGAACTTACGGTCCCGTAGCGCAAAAAATGGTGGAAGAAAATATTGCCGGAGGAACGCTCACCAGCGGAATTGATGCGTGGCTAAAAAGAGTCGAATATCCTATTATCAATAAATGGTATGAAAAAGCGACGAACGGAACCGGAACGTATCACAAAGATACTGGCGAAGGTCTGGATAATTTTCATGTGGGTGACAGCCGTGGCGTGGGCGGAATTGCCGTTAAAGTGGATAATAAATACTATTTCTCCAAGAATTTTATCAGCTGGAAAACCATTACTACAGGACCAATCAGAACGAGTTTTATCCTGACTTATGCCAATTGGAATGCAAAAGGCAATAAAATAACCGAATCAAAACTAATCAGTCTGGACTATGGAAGTTACCTCTCCCGCTTTGAAATTAATATTACCGGAACAAAATCTGTTGCAGCAGGAATAACACTTCATGACAAAAAAGGAACTACGGGAACAAACCTCAAAGAAGGCTGGTTAAGTTACTGGGAACCTATCGATGATTCTGAAATTGGAACCGGAATTGTAGCTCCCAAAAATACCTTAACAAGCTTTGACAATCATATTACTACCGAAAAAGATCTGAGTAATCTGTACGGCAATATCGAAGTCAAAAACAACAAAGCAATTTATTATGTGGGCTTTGGATGGAAAAAAGGAAGTCCGTTTCAAAATCAAAAAGAATGGGAAACGTACTTGAACGATTTTGCAAAAAAGATCAATACTCCGTTGGTTGTTAAGGTGAAGAAGTAGTTTCTATTGCCCGCGGGTTTAACTGGTTAAATCCGTGGGCCAAAACGCTAAGATTTTCTTGCCGGAAAATAATTCTCTTTCAAAATAATTTCGAGCGGAATATAATGGGTATTGGCAACGGTTTCCTGCAAGACCAACTTTTTATACAAATGATTAATCCCCATATAACCCTGCTCTTCCGGTCTTTGGTTGATCAAAAAATCGATTACGCCTTTGTTGAGATATTCGATATTCTCTTTTAGAAGATCATAGCCGATAATTCGGACGCCTTTTATATTATTTTGCTCTAAAAACCTTGCTACAATATAAGCCCGGGAATTAGGAACAAAAACACTGTTTATTCCGGAAAACATCTCTAGATTCAATTGGTCGATTCCGGAATCTTTGATAGTAACTTCTGAGAATTTAAAATTCTGAAGCTCTTCATGATCTTTAAAAAAGGAATAAAATCCATCAATACGCTGCAAATACACCGAGGTACTTTCTATTTCTCTGGTAATTTTAAAAATCAAAATCTGCCTTTCGTTCTTAACCGCAAAACTAATCAGTCTTCCTGCCAGATAACCGCTCTGAAAAGCATCCTGACCTACATAAGCATGCTGGTCATTATTAGAAATATTAGAATCGATCATCACAATGGGCGTGTTTTTCTTTTCATATTCACTTAAAAAGCGAACCGATTCTTCATAAAAAATAGGCGCAAACAACAATGCGTCACAATCAAATTCCAATACTTTTTTGACGGACTCTTTAAACGAACTGATATTAAAATCATAAAAGAAATAATCCAGCACAATTCCGAACTTACTAAATTCAATTGCTGCTTTTTCTATTCCTGCAATTTGGCTTTTCCAATATTCCAGATTTTCATATTGAGGCAAAAAAACTGCAAAATGAAACTTTTTATTCAAAGCAAGATTACTGGCCAGAATATTTCGTTTGTACCCGTATTGTTCTATAATAGCATTTACCTTATCTACATTTTCCTGAGCAACCTGCCCACGATTATGAATAATTCTGTCAACAGTTCCAGGTGAAACGTTTGCTAGTTCGGCAATTTTTTTTATCGTTATGATATTGATGATTTTTAAGTTAATTGATTCTTTAAACCGCTGTAAATTATTATTATTTTTATCAAATATAAGTTGTTATACTTAACTTTTTATATACATTTGTAAAAGCCCGTGTGCGTACACGCAAATATACACATGTGCTGGTAAAAATCACAATATAAGAGCAAATATTATTACGATTTTCGCTTCTAAATAAATTTACGCTTATTTTAACGCAAAATCATACTATAAAATTTAGTTTATTAAATCAATCAAATAATTATTAAACAATTAATTATACCTCTTTATATTAAGAGATACTAAAAGTAGATTCAGAAGATAAAACATACATTTTCAGTAGGATAACAATTAAGCAAAATCATTTTTTAAATAACGCTGACATTTTATTTTTTAATAACTCAACACCAGTCATTTATAATGAATTAAATAAAGTAATACTTAATTGTTTTTAATTAAAAATAAACCATTGCTAAGAGATCATGTGACAGCTGATTTACGGGTCAAAAACCTAATTTTTAAACCATAAAATACACACAAAGAATAAAACATAAAACCAAATAAAATGATTGTAGATTCATTACAAAACGCCGCAAAATATTTCAGTCTTCATCCTAATTTCAAAAAAGCATTTGATTATGTTGATCAAACTGATATTAGTACTCTCGAAGAAGGAGCATTTGAAATTGCGGAAGGATTAAAAGTAATTGTGATTGTTGGCCAAGGCGCAACCAAAGAAGAAAGTATAAAAGGCTTTGAATGTCACGATAAAAATATCGACATTCAGATTTCGATAAAAGGTCCGGAAACTTTTGCCTGGAAACCAAGAGAAAAATGTATTAGCCCAAATGGGGAGTATAGTGACGAAAGAGATGTCCGTTTTTTCCATGATAAACCCGATATGTTTTTTGAATTGCAGGAAAAACAATTTGCCATCTTATTTCCAGAAGATGTTCACGCTGCGATGATAGGCGAAGGAACTCTTAAAAAAATTGTTATTAAAGTAAAAATCTAAAGTATATGAGCAGCATTCAAAATAGCATTGATGTTATTGCAAAACAAGGAATTCTTCCGTTGTATTTTAATACTGATGAAACGATCAGTATTGAGGTGCTGAAAACACTTTACAAAGCTGGAATCAGAGCCGTAGAATATACCAACAGAGGTTCTGAAGCTTTATCTAACTTCAAAAAAATGGTGGCAGCGAGAAACGCGGAACTACCGGGTATGCTTTTAGGAATTGGAACAATCAAAAATCTAGAACAGGCTCAGGAATTTCATACCGCTCAAGCTGACTTTTTTATCAGTCCTGGTTTTGTGCCTGAAGTCGCCCATTTTCTAAAAAGCAAAGAAGTTCTGTACACGCCGGGCTGTATGACGCCAACAGAAATTATCGCAGCCGAAAATACAGGAATAGAACTTGTGAAGCTTTTTCCGGGAAATATTTTAGGTACGGAATTTTTGAGCAGCATAAAAGACATATTCCCTTCCCTGGTCTTCATGACAACGGGAGGTGTAGAAACTACTCACCAAAGCATAGAAAGCTGGCTTTCAGCCGGAGCTTCAGCAGTTGGACTGGGAAGCAAGCTGATCAGCAAAAAACGCATGGAAGAACAGGATTACGAAACAATCGAGAGTGAAACTAAAAAAATGCTCGAAATTATCGAGACGATAAGAAGGTAATTAACTCCTGGCTAAAATTTATATTCACCACAATCATGAACCTCTTTTTAAAATTTAAAAACGTTCTCTATGTGCCGAAAAAATTATAATAATCATAAAATACAATATGGATTCAATATTTAATCTAAAAGGAAAAATTGCGCTTATTACTGGCGGTGCAGGTGTATTAGGAAGCAATTTTGCAAGCGTTTTGGCACAACAGGGCGTTATTACAGGAATCGTTTCTCAATCGATTGAAAAAGCCAATAAAACAGTAGAAGCAATAGAGAAAAATGGAGGAAAAGCTTTTGCGGTTCAGGCAAATGTCCTTAACAAAGAAGAACTGGAAAAAGCCAGGGATTTTATCGCAGAAAAATACGGCCGTCTGGATATTTTAATCAATGCTGCCGGAGGAAATATGCCCGGAGCAACAATCCAGCCGGATCAGGCGATTTATGACATGAAAACGGATGATTTGCAAAAAGTTGTCGATTTGAATATCATCGGAACCATGTTGCCGTCTCAAGTATTCTCAGAACTTTTTGCCAAACAAAAATCAGGAAACATCATCAATATTTCATCGGCATCAGCACAAAGACCTCTAACCAGAGTTGTGGGATATTCCGCTTCAAAAGCGGCAATTGATAATTTTACACAGTGGATGGCGGTTGAACTGGCTTCTAAATACGGCGAAGGAATTCGTGTTAATGCTATTTCGCCGGGATTTTTTATCGGAGAACAAAACCGTGCGCTATTGCTGACTCCGGAAGGAAAACTAACACCAAGAGGCGAAAAAATTATCGAACATACGCCAATGGGAAGATTTGGAACTCCTGAAGATATCGATGGAGCGCTTTTATTCTTATGCAGTGACATGTCTAAATTTGTAACGGGAACGATCTTAAAAGTCGACGGTGGATTTGCCGCTACAAGTATTTAAAATAATCATCAACAAAATAAATCAAAAATGGAACAAACGTTAAGATGGTTCGGACCAAACGATCCAGTTTCTTTACAAGATATAAAACAAACCGGCGCAACCGGAATTGTAACCGCATTACACCATATTCCAAACGGTCAGGTTTGGGATATCGAAGAAATTATCAAACGAAAAGTTGAAATTGAGCACGAAAATGGCGATCCTAAAAAAGGTGCGTCAGGTTTGACATGGTCAGTTGTAGAAAGCATTCCGGTACATGAAGACATCAAGAAACAAACCGGAAATTACCTGCAATACATTGAAAATTATAAAGAAAGCATTCGAAATCTGGCTTTATGCGGGATAAAATGCATTTGCTACAATTTTATGCCGGTTTTAGACTGGTCCAGAACCGATTTAGCGTATGAAACAGCAGACGGATCTAAGGCATTGCGTTTTGATATTAATGCTTTTGCAGCTTTTGAACTGTTTATTCTAAAAAGACCCGGAGCAGAAAATGAATATTCACAGGAACAGATTCAAAAAGCGACAAAATACTTTGAAGCTATGACTGATGCTGACAAAGTAAAACTACAGCAAAACATTCTGGCGGGACTTCCAGGTGCTGAAGAGGCTTATTCTGTAGAAGATTTTCTGATTACTTTAAGCGGTTACAATCATATCGACAGAAAAGCGCTGAAAGAAAACTTATTCTTCTTTCTAAAAGAAATTATTCCGGTTGCCGAGAGCAAAGGAGTTTTGATGGCGATTCATCCTGACGATCCTCCCTACCCGATCTTAGGTTTGCCAAGGGTTGTGAGTACCGAAGAAGATTTAATAGAATTGATGGCTGCAGCCGAATCAAAATCGAACGGGTTCACCATGTGTACAGGTTCATACGGCGTAAGAGCTGATAATGATTTACCGGGAATCGTACGACGTCACGGTGATAAAATGAATTTTATTCACTTAAGAAGTACAGAAAGAGATGCTGAAGGAAGCTTTTACGAAGCCAATCATCTTGAAGGAGATGTTGATATGTACGAAGTGGTAAAAGCAATTGTTGAAGTCGAAAAAAGAAATAATAGCCAATTGCCAATGCGCCCTGATCACGGTCACCAAATGCTGGACGATTTGAATAAAAAAACCAATCCGGGATATTCAGCTATTGGCCGTTTGAGAGGTCTGGCCGAATTAAGAGGGCTTGAAATGGGAATAAAAAAGTCGCTTTAAAAGTTACCGTAAAGCTGCTTTTCTTGCCACGAAGGCACTAAGACGCGAAGTTTTCATTTCAAGTCACCTTTATAAAAGGATTTAAGCGGATTTACGCAGAGATTATTTACAGATTTTTATTAATTAAATCTGCGCGATTTCCCTAAATCTTTTAAAATCTGCGTGAAACAAAAAAATGGCCTCTTTTGCGCCTTCGTGGCAAACTACTAACTAACCAAAAAACCACAACCATGAACCGCCAAACCATTCTCATTTGTTGCAGCCTTTTTGTAAATAGCATTGCATTTAGTCAGCAAACGCCAAAAATACTCACAGATTCAAAAGCGAACTATTTACCGGATTTTAGTTATGCCGGTTATCATTTTGGCGAAAAAAACCTTCCTGAAGTGCAGGGAAAAATAATTAACGCAACAGATTATGGCGTAAAGGCAAATGATGGTTTAGATGATTCGAAAGCGTTATTGAAAGCCGTAAAAGCTGCGAATGCTATTGACGGAAATGTAATTCTGCAATTACCTGCAGGACGTATTATTCTGAGTGATTTTTTATATATCGAAAGTAGCAATTTTGTACTTCGTGGCGCAGGATCGGGAGAAACGGGAACAGAAATCTATTGTCCAAGACCGATGATGTATTTTAAAGATCCTGAATCTTTAGCCGAATTAAGAGAATATTTGACCACGTTTGATAAAAGACAACGCGAACCGGAAAACAATGTCGATTTACCCTTCTCACAATATGCCTGGTCTGGTGGAATCATCTGGACACAAATTCCCGGCGAACGTGTAAAATCATATCTTGATAAGTATGAACCTACTCCAAATCCGTTGGCAAAAGTGAGTTCCGGAAATATGGGCGAACATATCCTCAATGTTTCCGAGGTAAAAGGATTAAAAGTGGGCAATATTGTTGAGCTGCAATTGTTTAATAAAGACGGTGAAAATGGCGAAATTATTAAAGACTTGTATAAAGGTGCCCATGTAAAACCAGGGTCTCATCACTGGAAATTCCCAAAACTGCCCATTGTCAGGCAACAAGTTGAAATTACGAAAATTTCAAACTCAAAAATAACAATCAAAACACCATTGACTATTTCGATAAAACCATCTTATCAGGCACAACTGGTTGAGTGGAAACACTTAGATGAAGTGGGAATCGAACACCTTCGTTTTACTTTTCCTGATATTCCCAGAGTGGCACATCATGTAGAACCCGGAAATAACGCAATATTTCTAACACGTGTTTTTAATAGTTGGGTAAAAGATGTTACCATTACAAATGCTGACAGCGGAATTTTAGGCGAAGAAATCTCTAACGTTACCATTCAGGATATTGTTACAGATGGCCCTCACATGTCGCACTATACCGTGACTTTGGGCGGCGTTCACAATGTGTTGGTGAAGAATCTGAAAATTTACAACAAAGCCGTTCACCCTTTAAGTTTCAATACTTTTGCAACAAAAAATGTGTATCAGGACTGTGAGATCTTTGCCGATGCATTATTAGACCAGCATTCCGGAGCGAATCATCAAAACTTGTTCGATCATATTACCGTACATATAACGCCGGATAAAAACAATAGTTATTACTTGTTTGGCGGTGGCGGTGCTGAGTATTGGAAGCCTTCTCACGGGCCATTCAGTACATTCTGGAATCTGAATGTTCAGGTCGATAATGCAGCCGAGATCACCAAACCTGTCTTGCTTTACGGCATGAAAGACGGACCTTTTGCAAGAATTATCGGGGTGAATGGCAATGCCAAATTTGAAGTAAAATACGAACCTGACCCTTATATTGAATTCCTGAATACACCGATGGATAAAGTTCCTTCTCTTTATGAATATCAATTAAAAAGACGCTTGAAGAAATAATATTTAAATACATAGAAACATAGCTTTTGGAACGTAAAAAAAGGCGTTTCACTCTACATTAAAAAACATAGTACTTAAGGTTTAGCTATGTGTAAAAACTAGCTTTTTGAATTACCTTATTTGACAAAGAAAATCTATGTTTCTATGTGTTAAAAAAAATGCACCCCAGATAGCCATCGGTATAAAGATTAATCCCTGGTATAAAAAATAGCCACGAATTCACGAATGATTGTGCTCAATATATTAGAAAAAATTCGTGAATTCGTGGCAAAAATAAACTTTATCACTTTGTTCCTTTGAACCTAAAAAAAAATGCTATGAAATACAAAATAGCCTTTCTTCTAACTGTACTTATTTTCGGGAATGTATTTTCCCAGAATAAATACCGCCTTAAAAATATCTCGACTACTGACGGACTTTCGCAGAGTTCTGTCATCGCTATTCATCAGGATAAGTTCGGGCAAATGTGGTTTGGGACACGAGACGGACTAAATAAATATGATGGAAGCAAATTCACCATTTTCAGAAATGATGTGACCAATAAACATTCGATCAGCAACAATGATATTTTATCTATCGAAGAAGATAATACAGGTAAAATCTGGGTAGGCACCTACAATGGACTCAATTGTTATGATCCTCTCAGCAATACTTTTACACGATATTTGCACACCAAAAACAATCACACGATAAGTAGCAATGCCATTTGGTCGATCAAAGAAATTGGCGACGAAATGTGGTTTGGAACTTCAAAAGGATTAACTGTTTATAATAAAAAATCAAAACTATTTTCGTCTGTTTTTCATTCTGACACAGACCATACAACGGTACCAAGCAACAATATTATTACGATCCTAAAAACTAAAAAAGGCGAAATATGGATTGGCACAACCAAAGGTTTATGTAAACTTACAGATCGGAAAAACGGAAAACTTTTGTTTAAAAATTATCCTTTAAATACTATTGATCTTCTGAATGTTCAGGCGATTACTGAAGATGCTTCAGGTAATTTATGGGTTGGAACAAAAAATAAAGGACTTTTAAAATTTGATAAGACCTCAAATTGTTTTGTTTCTTTTTTATCCGATGATAAATACCGTGAAATCAATACGGATATTCGCTCTTTGGCTATTGATAGTCAAGGTTCTTTATGGATTGGCGCCTACGACGGAATCTATATTTTGGGAAAAGACAAAAGCATTCAGAAAATAAACAATAGTAACAACAGCAACGGAATTGACAAAGTAAAGTCGGTTTTTATGGATCGAAAAGGCTCTGTCTGGATTGGTTGTTATTACAAAGGCGTTAATATCTGGGATATTTCCAATGTGAATTTCTCCAACTACAATCAGAATTCAAAAAAGATTCCGATGAGTTTTGATGTTGTGAGTTCGATTATTGCTGACAAAAACCACAATATCTATTTTGGGACTGAAGGCGGCGGCATTACCATTTACAATAAGAATACCCAAGCGACGAGTTACATCAACAGTAAGAGCGGTCAAACCGTTAAAAATGATATAAAATCGATGTGTCTTTCGGGCGATATTTTATGGATCGGGACATTCTTAAAAGGATTATCGGCTTATAATACCATTACAAAAAGAATCGAAGACAATAGAATTGCTCCGGATTTAAATGCTTTACTAAAAGAATCCGGCGTGTATGCTATCAAAGCCGAAGGAAATGATATCATCTGGATTGGCACTTTTGGCAAAGGTTTGATTCGGTACAACACCCTTTCTAAAACCTTTGAAACGATTCAAAACGATAATACAAAAGCCAATTATCTCACCAATACAATTGTCCGTACTCTTTTAGTGGATCAAAAAAAAGGAATTTGGGTGGGGACACAAAATGGACTGAATTACATTGCGCTCCATAATTTTGATCCTCATAAATACGCGATCCAACATTACTTTTTTGATTCGGCCTCTTTAACCGGAGATGATATTCTGACATTGTTTCAGGACAGTCAAAAGAAAGTCTGGGTAGGAACAAAAGCGAAAGGCCTGCATTATTTTGATGGAAAAAAATTCAATAAAATCAATCTAAAGGTAGGAAACACAATCATTACTTCGATACATTCTATACTTGAAGATGACGATAAAAACCTATGGATCAGTACCAATCAGGGCATTATAAAATACAGTACCACACTAAAAACCGTTGTGATATACGATCAAAAAGATGGTTTGGCGAGCAATGAATTTAATGATAATGCCGCTTTGAAACTTGATTCGAATCAATTTTATTTCGGAAGTCCATCGGGAGCCACTTATTTTGATGCTAAAAAGATCTCTTTAAATAAATATGCCCCGCAAGTATTAATTACCAACCTTAAAATTAAAAATCAAACCATAAATCCCAATGATTCCATTGGCATTTTAGAAAAAAGCATCGGTTATACCAAAACAATTACACTGGATTATGATAAGGCAAATTTCTCGATCGATTTTGCAATTCCAAATTATATTCGGTCTAAAAACAATCAATACAGCTACCGTTTGGTTGGCTTAGAAAATAACTGGACCACCACTAAAAGCACCGAAGCCATTTTTGCCATTCAGAATCCCGGAACCTATACTTTTGAAGTTCGCGGTGCCAATAATGACGGGGTTTGGAATAAAGTTCCAACAACGCTCACTGTAATCGTAAAACCGGCTCCTTGGCGCAGTATCTGGGCATTTTTATTGTACGGAATCGTAATTGGTCTTGGATTATACGGTTTAATCTGGATCATGAAATCGAAAGCCAAGCTCAAACAAAAACTCGAATTAGAATATCTGGAAACCAAGCGAATTGAAGAAAATAATATTGCCAAACTGGATTTCTTTACTAATATCTCACATGAATTCAGAACGCCGTTAACCCTGATATTAGGTCCTTTGCAGCAAATTCTCGCCAAATATAACGGAACCAATGAAATGTATAAAAAACTATTGGTGATCGAAGGAAGTGCCAACCATCTTTTGAGCCTGATCAACCGTTTAATGGATTTCAGAAAACTCGAAAATCATCAGGTTACCCTTGAATCGGCAGAGGGAAACATTGTAAAATTTACCAAAGAAATCTTTCTGTCTTTTATAGAATATGCCAAAGACGGCGGTTATACGTATACTTTCGAATCTTCTGAAGAAGAAATTCCGGTGTATTTTGATCGCTATAAATTAGAGCGTGTTTTCTATAATTTGATTTCAAATGCTTTTAGATACACTCCAAAAGGCGGAAATATTCATCTTAAAATATCCCATGACAGTGAGAATCTTTTTATAGCAATAGAAGATTCAGGAGTGGGAATTGCACCGGAACATATTGATAAAATTTTCGATTTGTTTTTTGAAGTTCCGATGCACAACAACGTGCAGAAAAACTACAACAAAGGAACCGGAATCGGACTTTCGATTGTGAAAAACATCGTTAAACTCCACAAAGGAGATATTAAAGTCACAAATAAAGAAACTCAGGGTGTGGTTTTTAAAGTCACACTTCCCTTAGGCAGGGCGCATCTTTTAGACTCTGAAATTATTACTGATTTTAAAATTAGTGATGATATCGATCAATACACCGCGCAATTACAGACAGCTGAAATAGCAGAACCGGAAGATATTGATGATTTTGTAGTCAACGATGAAAAGCAAACCATCCTGATCGTTGAAGATCATAAAGTGCTGCGCTCGTTCATGAAAAAGTTACTCAAAGAAGATTACAATATTATTGAAGCTGAAAACGGAAAAGTAGCTTTTGAAAAAGCATTGCAGCATTTGCCCAATCTAATTATCAGCGATGTTATAATGCCGGAAATGGTAGGAACAGAACTTTGTTCTAAAATCAAGGAGAATCTAAAAACAAGTCATATTCCGGTTATTCTCTTAACATCGAGAACATCGCTGGTCTATAAATTTGAAGGTTTAGAAAGTGGTGCCGATGATTATATCAGTAAACCTTTCAATTTAACCGAATTTAAACTTCGCGTAAAAAACCTGCTGAATTCAACGGAACGTCTGAAAAACAAATTCTCCAGTGAGGATAACTTTATTCCCTCAGAAATAACAGTTTCGTCCTTAGATGAAGAATTATTGAAAAAAGCGTTTAAGATTGTTGAAGAAAATATTTCGAACGAGCAATTCGATATTCCGCTTTTCTGTACAGAATTGGGCGTTAGTCGTACCATGTTATTTCTAAAAATAAAAGCCTGGACCAATTACACACCAAACGAGTTCATTCATGAAATAAGATTAAAACGTGCGGCTCAATTATTAGAGCAAAATAAATTAAACGTTTCCGAAATTAGTTATAAAGTAGGTTTCAATAATCCGAAATACTTCAGCAAATGCTTCCAAAAAAAGTACGGCGAAACGCCAACACAATTTGCGGATAAGTTTTTCAAATCTTCTGCCGTAATTTAGTAAATTCGTTATTTTAAAGGGTTTAAAAAAGGGTATCTGTATTTTTAGATACCCTTTTTTGTATTTCTATATCGTTTGCGACTCTTACATTTGCCCTTATGAAGATCAAAAAAACAAAATTCCTTTTACTGCAAATTCTATTTGTGATCATCATAATCGGAATGAGCTTATTGATTTTCTATTTTATCTAACATTAACCTAAAACCAAAATGAATGTTCACAAACCAAAATTTCAAATCGCTTAAATGGTGTTTGCTGGTAGCTTTTTTACTGGTAAATATTGTTGTAAATGCACAGGAGAGAAAAGTCACCGGAAAAGTAACTTCCAGCGAAGACTTACTCGGACTTCCCGGTGCTAATGTTTATATCAAAGGAACCTCTGTTGGAGGATCTGCGGATATGGATGGAAACTATAGTGTTATTGTTTCAGAGAAAAACGCTGTCTTAGTTTTTAATTATGTAGGATATCAAACAGTCGAAATTCCGCTGGGGAATAAAACGGTAGTCAATATCAGTTTAAAACCGGATACCAAAAATCTTGACGAAGTAATTGTTGTAGGATACGGAACCCGTAAAAAGAGCGACATTACCGGTTCAGTTTCTTCGGTAACAGCAAAAGAATTAACTGCTTATCCAACATTAAGTGCAGAGCAGGCTTTACAAGGTCGTGCGGCGGGGGTTTCAGTACAATCCAACAATGGTGGTGAACCGGGAGCTCCGGTAAAAATCAGGGTTCGTGGCGGAACATCGATCAATGCCAGCGGAGATGCTCTTATTGTTGTTGACGGTTTTGCAGGAGTAGCCATGCCACAACCCAGTGATATTGCTTCTATCGAGGTGCTAAAAGATGCATCGGCAACCGCCATTTACGGATCAAGAGGATCAAACGGGGTAATCATGGTGACCACCAAAAAAGGGAAACCAGGAAAACCAGTAATTGAATTCAGTAATTCAACATCGGTACAATCTGTAAACAACAAATTAGATTTATTAAACGGAGAGCAGTTTGTAGCCTATAGAAAAAGTTTTACCACACATACTGATGGCGGTGCAAACACAGATTGGCAGGATGTCATTTATCGTGAAGGAATGATTTCAAATACACAATTGTCATTCTCAGGAGGTTCTGATAAAATCAGGTATTATGTTTCGGGAAACTATTTCAATCAAAACGGAGTGGTTATTAATTCAGGAATTGATAAATATACGATCGTGAGTAACCTGGAAGCTGATTTATCTGATAAGTTTAAAGTAGGTTTGAATTTATTTCAAAGCAAACAAAACAAAGAAGGAATTATAAGTCAGACGGGCGCAGGAGGAACTGGTGCTGCGGGCGTAATTGCATCAGCTTACCGATTTATGCCAGACAAAGGAATTTATAATGCTGACGGAAGTTATACTACAACGGCTCCAATTGGGGATGATATTGATAATCCGTATGCAACAGCGATGGAAAATATTCTTGAAACGATTTCAATTGTCAACAGAAGTAATTTCTTTGCATCGTATCAAATTACCAAAGACTTAAATTTTAAAACTACTTTAGGTCTGACCGATAATAATGCTCAAACCGGAAGGTATATTCCATCCACTTTAATTGCAGGAAAAAATATCAAAGGAGAAGCTTCTGTAAACAACACCAGATTTTCTTCTTTCCTGACTGAAAATTATTTGACCTTTAAACGTGAAATTATCAACAAAGGAATACTGACGGTTCTTGGAGGTTACTCTTATCAAAAAAACAAAAACGAACGTGCGTATGCAGCCTCAAGAGGATTCTTGACCAATAGCAACTCTTACCACAATCTGGGCGCCGGAACAGTTTACTTAAAACCCGAATCAAGTTTGTCTGAAACAGAATTGATCTCTGCTTTTGGAAGGCTGAATTTTGATTATGACGATAAATACCTGTTTACCTTTACAGCACGTCGTGACGGTTCATCCAGCTTTAGTGAAAACTACAAATACGGAACTTTTCCTTCCGGAGCAATTGGATGGAATATTAGCAAAGAAAACTTTTTAAAAGACAACAAAACAGTTTCTAATCTTAAACTAAGAGCTAGTTATGGTGCAACGGGAAATCCGTCTATTGATGCCTACTCTACACTTTCTAAATTTGCTGAAGTTTATGATGTAAGTGGTGATGTGATTGTAAATGCGGTACAACTAACTGCAATTAATAACCCGAATTTGAAATGGGAAACTTCCTATCAACAGGATTACGGAATTGATTTAGGATTATTTGATAACAGAATCAACGTTACAGCGGATTATTATAAAACCATTACCAAAGATCTTTTGTTCAACAGACCGTTACCTGGAGTTTCAGGAATCGCATCTCAGCTTCAAAATGTGGGAGAATTAGAAAACAAAGGTTGGGAATTGGGTATCAACACCAAAAACTTTATTGGTGCTGATTTTACCTGGTCAACCAGTTTTAATATTTCTTCGAACAAAAACAAAATATTAAAATTAGCCGATAACAAAGATCTTTTAATCAACTCTACGCCCGGACATTTCCTTGCTACAGATTCTCAGATTTTAAGAGTGGGTCAACCCGTTGGATCGTTCTTTGGTTTTATTTATGATGGCGTAATTCAGCAGGGAGAAACAGTTCTTCCGGGGAATTTTGAGACTATAGCCGGAGGAGAAAAATTCAGAGATGTAAATGGTGACGGAAAATTAGATTCTAACGATAAAACGATTATCGGGAATCCGAATCCTGATTTCATCTTTGGATTCAATAATGATTTCACCTATAAAAACATTGATGTGAATATCTTCTTTCAGGGTTCAGAAGGCAATCAGATTTTAAATTATACTTTAATGGAACTGGCCTCAGGAAACAACAATGCGACTACAGAAGTGCTGGATGCCTGGACACCAACTCACACCGATACAAACGTGCCCATCAATGCTGCAAGAACCAAAAGAGTTACCTCGAGATTTGTGTATGATGCAAGTTACATCCGTTTAAAAAATGTTTCGATCGGATATAGTTTAGACGATAAAATAGTTTCAAAAATGGGATTGAGCAAAGTTCGTTTCTACATCAGTGCGCAAAACATATGGACAATTACCAAATATCCGGGTTCTGATCCTGAGGTAAATTACTTAAATGATAACAATTCCAGAAGTAATACCAATTTAGGATTGGATTATGGAAGTTACCCCAATGTAAGAACCTTCACTTTTGGTTTTAATTTAAAATTCTAGTTTAAAAAATAACGTTATGAAAAAATATATAGCTTTTCTTTTCTTGGGAATATTCGCCTTTGGATGTTCAGATCTAGAAGAACATCCGGTGGGAATTATTCGCCCTGAAAACTTCTTCAAAAATACAGATGACCTGCAAGCGGCTGTAAACGGAAGTTTTGCCAACATTGCCCACAATAATTACTGGGGAAGAGAATTTACAATTGCCCTGATGCTGCGTGATGACATGGCCGACATTGGCGACAGAACCACTCAGGCGGCGCGTATCGATGTAAACGATATGAATATGAACGATACTAATGCACTTGTTGCCAACTTCTGGCCACAGTCGTATATCATTATTGCAGCGGCCAATCAGGCTATTGCGGGTGCTAAAAAAACTCCGGGAGATCCGGCAAAAATAAATGCAATTGTAGCGCAGGCTTATTTTACAAGAGCATTTACCTATTATCATCTGGTACGTATTTTTGGCGATGTTCCCTACATTGATTTCGCCGTAAACGAAGTTTCTCAGGTTGACAAATTAACAAGATCCAAAGAAGCAGAAATCTATCCGAAAATTATTGCCGATTTAGAATTTGCCAAACAATGGCTGGAAGACAAACCAAAAGTAAAAGCAGTTCCCGGAAAAGGTACTGCAGCAGGTTATTTGGCCTCAGTCTATCTGACATTAGGCAATTACCAAAAAGCCTATGACGAAGCAAAATACGTGATCACCAACGAAGCTAAATTTGGTTTGGGTTTAGATGCTGATTTTCAGGATTTATTCAATGCCACAAAGGCATCAACCCTTAAAGAGCCTTTGTTTACCATTGACTTCAATAATCTGGTTTCAGGAAATTACGGTCAGGATTATACCGCTTTTTTTACCGGTTCTTTAAAAGACGACAGTTATAGTTACGGGCAAGGATTTTCTGTTGCCGTTCCTTCTTTAAAAGTATTTAACGACTGGGACAAAAGAGATTACAGAAGAGCTGTAAGTTTTGATACTATTATCAGAAAGAAAACGGGTCCGGGCGGAGCATTACAAATTTATCCTTCAAGTGATAATGAAAAAGCACCACGTCCGCATATTGCCAAGTATTTCCGTTTTCCGGGAAAAGCAGGTGCCAACGGAAGAACTTCTCAACACAACTATATCACGATGCGTTTTGCAGAAGTATTGCTAACTGCTGCCGAAGCCCTGAATGAGATTACTCCGGGAACAACAGAAGCTGATGGTTATGTAAACCGAGTGCGCGCCAGAGCCAGAAACAAAGCCGGAAAATTGGTTTCATTCCCAGCAAATGTAGCGCCGGGATTATCTCAGTCTGATTTTAGAAAAATGGTTATCGATGAAAGAAGATTAGAACTGGCTTTTGAATATGTGAGATGGTACGATATCAAAAGATTGAAAAGCGGACCTGAGGTTTTTGGTCCAAATGGTTTTGAGCCGCACGCTAATTTTAATCCGGAAAAAGATTATTTATTTCCATTACCGGGAACTGAGTTAGCAATCAATCCTAATTTGAAACCGAACAATCCCGGGTATTAAAATAGAGTATAAGATTGTTGGATTATTAGACTCAAAAAAATCTGCTCAATCTGCGTGAAAAATTTAAACCCATAGAAACATAGATCTTATATTTTTAAAAAGAGTTTCTCAAAGATAACTATGTAAAGTGAAGTACCTTTTTAAACTTTCCTAAAAACTATGCTTCTATGTGTTTAAAATTAAAGCCAACGAAATTAAATTCCGTTAAAAAACAATAATAAGTATGAATAAAGTTAGTTTTTTTGCTTTAATTCTGGGTTTTGCACTACTGGCGACAGCGTGCAAATCCGGGATTAATTCTACCACAAAAAATACCGCTGCAACAGCAGAAAACCTTCTGGAAACACGATATAAAATGTTACTCGATTATCCGGTTGATTCGATGTCGATGCCTAGAAGTATGACCATCAAAACAAATGATATTAAGAAAGTTCCCTCACGCGACTGGACAAGCGGATTCTTTGCCGGAAATCTTTGGCAATTGTACCGATTGACAGGCAATGAGGAATATAAAAGACAAGCCGAAAAATGGACGCCTTTCAGTAAAAAAGAAAGCGTAAACAGAAATTCTCATGACGTAGGTTTCAAAGTATATTGTGCTTACGGAGAAGCTTTAAAAGTAGAAAACAAACAAGAATACAAAGACGTCATTATCAAAGGTGCCGAAACATTATGTACTCGTTTTGACGCAAAAGTGGGTGCAATCCGTTCGTGGGATTTCAACAAAGACATTTGGGATTATCCTGTGATCATTGATAACATGATGAATCTCGAATTGCTTTTTGAAGCCACAAAACTATCCGGCAATAAAAAGTATCAGGATATTGCGATTCAGCACGCCAATACAACGCTCAAAAATCAGTTTAGGGACGATCATAGCTGCTACCATGTTATTGATTACAATCCAACAACAGGAGCTGTTAGAAAGAAAACGACACTTCAGGGGTATAATGATGATTCGGTTTGGGCACGCGGACAAGGCTGGGCGGTTTACGGATTTACCATGTCGTACCGATATACCAAAGATCCGGCCTATTTAAAACAAGCCGAAGCAACAGCACAATTTTTTATGACTGATAAAAATCTTCCGGAAGACGGAATTCCGTATTGGGATTTTAGAGATCCTGCTATTCCGAATTCAGCTCTTGATGTTTCTGCCGCAACTGTTATGGCTTCTGCTTTGTACGAATTGTACAGCTACACTAAAAACAAATCTTATCTGGCTTATGCCGATAAAGTAATTGCGACTTTACAATCGGATAAATATATTTTAGACCCAAAAATAAACGCTCCTTTTATATTCGATCATAGTACCGGAAACTGGCCAAAACACGACGAAATCGACGAACCTATTATCTATGCCGACTATTATTTTCTGGAAGCATTGTTGAGAAAAAAGTAAGAAAGACATAAAGGTACTGAGGTTCTAAGGTACTGAGGTTCTAAGTTTTTAAATTAAAGGCTAAAAAGCTTAAAAACCCTGTCCCTTAGAACCTAAATCCCTCAGTACCTAAAAAAATATAATCTATGAAGAACCAACCGTACCACAATAACACACTTCCTATTTTTGCACTTTTTGTTTTTTTTCAAATTTGTCTGAGCAGCAGTTTTGCTCAGACAAAAATGAATATCAATGAAAATTGGCAGTATCTCGAAAATCATACTCCAAATCTTAGCGAAGCACAAAAAGCGACCAACTGGATTTCCTTAAACCTGCCCCATACCTGGAACGCCGAAGATGCAACTGATCTCAATCCGGGTTACAGACGTGATGCCAGCTGGTATCAAAAAAAGCTGAACATTGCACAAATAGATCAAAACCAACGTTATTATATCTATTTTGAAGGATCAAATGTAACTACAAAAGTATATGTAAACGGTAAAGAAGCCGGCGGACATATTGGCGGATACATTGGCTTTACCATCGATATCACCTCTTTTATTAAAGAAGGAAACAACGAAATTTTTGTTAGGGTAGATAACAGTTATGATATCGAAGTTATCCCTTCTCAAAAAAGTGATTTCTTTATTTATGGCGGAATAACCCGCGATGTCTGGTTATTGTCTAAATACAAAAATCATATTGAGAATTTAAAAATTACAACTCCTGAAGTTTCGGCTAAAAAAGCTTCTTTACATATTGTGGCCTCCACAGTAAATCCTGATAATGCCAAAGATTTATCGTTGACCGTTGTTCTTAAAAATCCAAAAGGAAAAAAGATCGCCAGTAAAACAATTCCGGTTTCAGATCAAACAACGACTATCAAATTTGAGAATCTGAAAAACCCTGAATTGTGGGATACTGAAAAGCCAAATTTGTATAAAGTCACTGCCTTTTTATCACAGAAAAATCAAATCAGGGACAGTATAAACGAAAAAGTAGGTTTCAGATGGTTTGAATTTAAAGATCATGGTCCGTTTTACCTGAACGGAAAACGATTGCTTATCAGAGGAACGCATCGTCATGAAGAACAAGCCGGAGTTGGCGCTGCAATGAGCAATGCACAACATCGCGCTGATATGGAATCCATTAAAAAAATGGGAGCCAATTTTGTTCGTCTCGCGCATTATCCTCAAGATCCTGAAATTTACAAAGCCTGCGATGAACTCGGTTTATTGGTTTGGGATGAATTGCCCTGGTGTCGCGGCGGAATTGGCGGTGAACTTTGGCAAACCAATACTAAAAATATGCTGGCCGAAATTATCAACCAAAATTACAATCATCCAAGTATTATTATCTGGTCTTTAGGTAATGAAATGAATTGGCTGCCTGATTTTGCTGACGGAGATAATACTGAAAGAACCAACGTATTTCTGACCGAATTAAACGACATCGCCCATAAAATGGACCCAATGCGAAAAACAGCCATTAGAAAATACTACGAAGGGTCACAAATTGTTGATGTCTTCTCCCCTTCTATCTGGTCTGGATGGTATTCCGGAAGTTATAAAAACTACCAAAAAGCCATTGACGTTTACAAAAAAGAATACAAACATTTTATTCATGCTGAATATGGCGGTGACAGTCACGTAGGGCGTCATAGCGAGAACCCTATTACAGGCGAAAATATTATAAAAGCCGAAGGCTGGGAAGAAGCTATTGTACAAACTAAAGTAGCTAATATTGCGCAAATTGGCGATTGGAGTGAGAATTATATCGTTGATTTATTCGACTGGCATTTGCATATATCCGAGAATGACCCAACGTTCGTGGGTAATGTGCAATGGGCATTTAAGGATTTTGCAACGCCGTTACGTCCCGAAGACGATATCCCGTACATGAATCAAAAAGGACTTGTAGATAGAAACGGAAATCCAAAAGATGCCTATTATGTTTTTAAAAGTTACTGGAGCAATGAGCCTTTTACCTACATCGAATCCCATACCTGGACTGAACGTCAGGGACCTGAAAATACGCCAAGAACATTGAGTGTTTTCAGCAATTGCGACAAGGTTACTTTATTTCATCAGGGGAAATCATTGGGACAAAAACAAAGAAACCTTTCGCTTTATCCCGCAAATGGCTTAACTTGGGATGTCAATTTCATGAAGGGCGAAAATACCCTGATTGCTATTGGAGAAACAAAAAGTGGAAAAAAAGTATCTGATACTATAAAAGTCAATTATCGTTTTAACAAAAATGACACGGCAACATCCTTACAATTGTCATCAGAAAAATTAAAAAACGGAAATTATTTAGTTACAGCAATTGCAATTGATAATAATAATTTACGTTGTTTAGATTATGAGGAAAGTGTTTATTTCCAATGTTTGAAAGGTGGAAAAACCATGAAAAATCAGGGAACGCCGACCGGGAGCGAATCCATAAAAATGGCAAATGGAAAAGCTTCTATTGAAGTAATTCCTGATGGGTCAGGTATTCCGATTGAAATGACGGCTTTAAACCAGAGTTTTAAAGGAGAATATTTAAAGATTGCGAATTAAGTAAATGAGGTTAAATTAATCTCGAAAAGTCGCAAAGTTTGTTGTTTCACGCAGATTTTTTTTAATTAAATCTTCAAAATCAGCGTAAATCTGCGTGAAACAAAATCCTTTTAATCCTGATAATCTGTGGTAAAAAAACTTCTCAGGATTGCGTGAAATAATAAAGACCAACAACTATGAAAAATTCAATCTTTTACACAATAGCTGTAGCACTCACAAGTTTTGCAGGTCACACGCAAGTAACCTTAAATGCTGATGGCCCCGACGGTCTTGGCACTTATGAATTAATTACAAAAGCATTCGCGCCCGGAACGAAAGAGGGTGCTGTTGAAGCTCCGGATGCGATTCACCCAGGTTTTGGTCGTCACATTACGGAAGTTTATGATAACGATCTGAAGAAATACGTTTTTGAATTTCATCTACATGTGAGCAATACACCTCCGGACAATGAACCTGTAAAAAGCAAAACTGACCGGCAGCGTGTCGAAATAAAATCATTCGAACCTTCTCCTGATAATCTGAAGGGAATAAATGGTGAAACGGTGCAATACAAATGGCATTTTAAAATACCGGCAGGATTTAAACCAACTAAGGATTTTACCCATATACATCAGATTAAAGCGGTCGATGGCGATGCGGGCAATCCTTTGTTTACATTAACTTTAAGAAAAATGACGAACGGTTCTAACCAACTCGAACTCATTTATGTGAAGGATGAAGCTACAAAAATGATAAAATACCAAACGGTAGATATGTCTCTGTTTGAAGGAATTTGGGTTGAAGCGACAGAAACTATTAAGGTTGGTAGAAAAGGAACTTATGCCATAACTATAAAAAAAGTGGATGACGGAACTGTTTTAATGAAATACAGCAACTCAAATATTCAAACGATTCGTGCTGATAATTCTTTCATTAGACCGAAATGGGGAATGTATCGCAGTTTGAAAGATATTGCTAATATGAAAGATGAAACAATGCGATTCTCGGATTTTAGCATACAAGAATTAACTACTATATCGGGAAAAGATAATTAGTTATCCAAAATATAAAATGATCAAAATAAATATAAGAATGAAAAAACTAATTACCTTATTACTATTAACAACTGTCTTTATCGGGCACGCACAAAACCTGATTTCAAATGTTCCAAACAGAACCACAACTTCTTTAAACGGTATTTGGAATTATATCATCGATCCTTATCAAACAGGATTCTACAGTTTTCATCTCGATCAGTATGATAAACAGGCAAAGCCATCAAATGGTGCTTTTTTTAATAATTATCATGCCGTAAACAAGCAGGAATTAGTAGAATATGATTTTGATAAATCGCCTGAGATTACAATTCCGGGCGATTGGAATTCGCAGGTTCCGGAACTTAAATATTATGAAGGAAATATTTGGTTCAAGAAATCTTTCGACTATGACTTAAAAGGTAAAAAACGTCTTTTTGTTTATTTTGGAGCCATCAATTATAAGGCGGATGTTTATCTGAACGGCAAAAAACTGGGGACTCATGAAGGCGGATTTACACCATTTAATTATGAAGTAACTTCAATAGTAAAAGCAAAAGACAATTATCTGGTGGTAAAAGTCGACAATACCCGTCATAAAGAAGATGTTCCTACAATCAATACGGATTGGTGGAATTATGGCGGCATAACGCGCGATGTTACCCTTATTGAAGAAAACGAATCGTTTGTTGAAGATTACAACATTCAGCTTAAAAAAGCAAATGCAGCTTTGATTGCAGGTTTCGTAAAAATCAACAATTTCAATTCGGCGCAAAATCAAGTGGCGATTTCGATTCCTGAATTGAAAATCAATTACAAAGGAAAAGTGGGCGCTGACGGAATTTTAAATTTTGAAATTCCTGCTAAGAAAATCTCCTACTGGTCGCCTGAAAATCCAAAATTATATGATGTCGTAATTGATTATAACGGACAAAAACTGAAAGACAATATTGGTTTTAGAACCATTGAAACTCAGGAAGACAAAATTCTATTAAACGGAAAACAAATCTTTTTGCGTGGTATTTCGATTCACGAAGAGAATGCAAAAGGCGGACGTGCCAATTCTGAGCAAGATGCATTGCGTTTATTAAACTGGGCTCAGGAACTGGGCTGCAATTATGTTCGTCTGGCGCATTATCCGCATAACGAAAACATTATCAGAATGGCAGATAAATTAGGATTGATGGTTTGGGAAGAGATTCCGGTGTACTGGACAGTGGAATTCACCAACGCGAAAACCTATAAAAATGCCGAAGAACAATTGACAGCTGCCATAACCCGAGACAAAAACAGGGCTTCTATTATTATCTGGTCGATGGCCAATGAAACTCCAATATCTGATGCCAGAAATACTTTTATCAAAAACTTAGTAGCACATACAAAATCATTAGACACCACCCGATTAATCAGTGCTGCATTATTAACGCACAATGTAAACGGAGTTGGAATGATCGATGACGAAATTGGTAAATCGCTTGACATCATTGCTTTCAACCAATATTTAGGCTGGTACGGAGGTAATTTAGAAAATGCCGAAAAAACGTTTTGGAACACGCCTTACAACAAACCAGTAATCGTTTCTGAATTTGGCGGAGATGCCAAAGCAGGCTTTCACGGAGAAAAAAATGAACGCTGGACAGAGGAATATCAGGAATACCTGTACATTCAGAATTTGAAGATGATCGAAAAAATACCACATCTTAGTGGTTTAAGTCCATGGATTCTGGTAGATTTCAGATCTCCAAAAAGATTGCTTCCCGGAATTCAGGACGGTTACAATCGTAAAGGTTTAATTTCGAATGACGGTGAAAAAAAGAAAGCTTTTTATATCATGCAGAACTGGTACGCCAAAAAGAAAACAGAAAAATAAAAATTAAGTACTATTATCAATTCATTAACAAAAAACAAACTGTAATGATATGTTATTTCTTCATTATTAACTTACTTTGTAGTTATTCTAAAAATTGTAATCATATGAAAAAATTAAGTTTACTGGTAGTTACTTTATTTGCTGCCTTTACAGTTCAAGCTCAGGATGTGGTAAAATTTGCTCCGCTTGATGCAAGTCCGGTTGATATTTCTTATTTCCCTAACAAAGCAGTTAAATTCAAAAAAACGGATACTCCTAATCCTGTTATCAAAGTTACTTATGCAAGACCTTCTGCAAAAGGACGTACCATTTTTGGTGATATCGTAAAGTTTGGTGAAGTTTGGAGAGTTGGTGCGAACGAAAATACAGAAATCAAATTTTACAAAGCAGTCACTATTGGTGGTAAAAATGTTCCTGCCGGTACTTATAGCTTATTTGCTATTCCTGAAAAAGACAAATGGACGATCATCATCAATAAAGAACTTGATTTATGGGGAGGTTATGCTTATGACGAAAGTAAAGATGTTGTAAGGGTTTCAGTTCCAGTAAAACCGGTTTCAACAGTAATAGAAGCATTATCAATTGCTTTTACAACTCAGGGTGCTGTAACTAATCTTGTAATTGGATGGGATAAAACAACTGTTGAAGTTCCGATCACAATTAAATAATTGTTATCCATAAAAATGATATACAAAGAGACACTTAAATCAAATTAGTGTCTCTTTTTTTATATGTATTATTCAAAAAGAATATTTGCCTCAAATAGAAATAATTCCCATCACCATAGCTGTTTTTACAGCTTCGGTCGTATTGGCCACTTTCATTTTCTCTATAATATTTTGTCTGTGTCGGCGAACGGTATAAACTGAAATATTCAGCTGTGCTGCAATTTGCGCACTATTGCTTCCTTTGGCTACAAGGGTCAGTATTTCAAGTTCGCGCTTAGAGAGCAACGTCTGTTGATAATGTTTGTATTTTTCGATCGCAATAACTTCACCCGTTTCAATGTTGACTATTTTACCGTCAATTCCTAAACGGGATTGCGTATCTGCAGACGGCGCATAGAGACATAAGGCCAGCCAGACACTTCCGTTGCTGAAACTTTTCAGGTAAATGGTTCTATGGTTGATATAGGCACAATTCTCAACTGTGTTTTGAGTTCGTATCCTGCTTGATGTACTGTATTTATGGCTGTCCTGATATGGCAGACGTTTGAGATATTCAAAATAATTCAATTCTAAGATGTGGCGTTCGACTAAATCATCGGGATGGATTTTAGTAAAAATACACTCTTCAAAAGCAGAATCAATAACGGAGTTTTCAGAAGGCAATCCGAATACTTTTCCGAAATTACCGGCATAAATATAACTGCAATCCGCCTGAAAGTCAGACAATACTGCAACGCATTGATCAAGGCTCACATAACCTGCTACTAATTGTTTGAATGTTTCTATATCATTGCATTCTTCGATCGAAAATGTCTGTTCTAATAAAGTAGCTGATAATTGATTCCCGACGGATACATTTGACATAAACAGGATTAAAAATGGTTAATTTTACGTATTGTGGCTTTTGGAAAGCAGTGGTATTTTTGATAAACTAAAATATAATTTTTCTATTAAAAAAAAGCATTTTATGAAATCAAAATTTTATGGTCTCTGCATTTTATCAGGATTGACTTTGCTAACGAGTTGTGGGAACAATAACCAAAAAGAAAACAATGCTGCAGCTTCAACAAACAGCACAAAAGTAGATTCTGCCTTTGTCAATGGGATTCCCTGCGATATTAAACTCCCAAATATTCATTTTACAAAATCAGTTAATGGTGCCGATACTTTGGCAAAAGCAGATGCAAATGGTAAAGTAGTCTTCCGCGCAGGCGAAAAGAAGGATTATTTTTCTGATCCCAACGGCGAATTATCCAATAATACTGCTCCTATCCTATTGTCTAAAGTTGATAATACCAAACCCTTTACTTTAATCGCAAAAGTAACGCCTGAATTTACGGAGAAAGGGTTGTACAATGCAGGTGTTCTATATATTTATGTTCATGATAATTTCTATCAGAAATTCTGTTTTGAGCAGGACGAGCGCGGCAATCATCGCGTTGTAACAGTTCGAACCATTGGAACTTCTGATGATAACAATCACGATGTTGTCAAGAGCCCAACAATCTACATGAAAATATCATCTGATACACGTACTGTAGCGAGTTATTATTCTCTGGATAAAAAAAACTGGCAAATGGTTCGTTTGTATCAAAACAATTATCCTGCAACAATATGGATGGGAATTAGCACGCAATGTCCTGTAGATAAAGGAACTCAAAGCGTTTTTGAGGAAATTAGCCTGGATCAGAAAAGTGTTACTGATTTTAGAATGGGGAATTAGTTTTTGAATTAAAACTTTTTAATGCTCTTTCAAACCAAAAAGGCTGTCTAAACAAATAGACAGCCTCTTCTCATTAAACAAAACAAATTAATAAACATCAAAATTTAAATTAAAATGGGTCATTTTTAAGCCTGTTATAATTTCATAAGGTTAGGACTAATAAGCTTTAAGGAATCTTTGGTATATTTCAAATAATTTGAGACAAAATAGTGTTGCAAATTTTTATATGAAAGTAATTTAAAAACAACTTTGCTCATCTTCTACCTGATTAGCAATCAATTATTTTATTAAATTGTATGATTTATAGGATGAAGTTTTGTATTTTTATCTGTAGCAAAATAAATATTATTTAACTAAAATAAAAACTACATGGGAAAATTTGTAATTACTAAAAGAACCAATGGCGAATTCCAATTTAATTTGAAAGCTGGTAATGGCCAAACCATTTTAACCAGCGAAGGTTATACTACAAAAGCAGCTTGTACCAACGGGATTGAATCTGTAAAAACCAATTCTCAGGATGATAGCCGTTTTGACAGAAAAGAAGCTAAAAACGGAAAACCGTATTTTAATTTAAAAGCCAGCAACGGTCAAATTATTGGCTCAAGCGAAATGTATGAAAGTATTTCGGCAAGAGAAAATGGAATTGAATCTGTTAAGAAAAATGCACCGGAAGGAACCATAGATGATCAAACGGTTTAAATTACATTTATAACATAAAAAAGGGGCTGTTTCTTTCAATAGAAATAGCCCTTACTTTTATTGCCCAAAATCACTTTTTAATTGCCTTCACCCCAGCATGTGTCGGAACAACCTCTTTAATTGTCCCATCCTGATTAAACTCCAGTTTGTCTAGGCAAACTTCACGATGAAAACCTCCGGCCTCTCCCATTTTTATGCCTGTTGGGTATGAAAATCGGTGGTAAACAATATACCATTCATCTTTATTGGGTATTTGCAACACTGAATTATGCCCTGTTGCATAAATTCCCTCATTGGGGATTCCTTGTATCACAATATTATTTTCAGGAATCTCAATTGGTCCCAAAGGCGATTTCGAAATTCCGTATCTTACTTTATAATTAGGGCTTCTTGTATCATCCTGGCTCCATAAAAAATAGTATTGCCCGTTTCTGTTCATTACATACGTTCCTTCACGAAAAGTAGCATCTACTTTTATGAGTTTTGTACTTTCTTTTTTAATCGAAAGCATATCAGGATTCAATTCGGCTACAGCCATGTACATATTGCCCCAATACAAATAACTTTTTCCGGTTTCAGGATCTGTAAAAACATCCGGATCAATTTCCTGACCTCCTTTTATACCCTCAGGTTTTGTATCTATCAAAGCTTTCCCGCTGTCAGTAAAAGGTCCGATTGGATTATCCGATGAAGCAACTCCTATTTTTTGAGCTGCGGTGAAATAATAGAAATACTTGTATTTTCCTTTTATTTTTTTCTCTATAATGCAAGGCGCCCAGGCATTTCGATTTGCCCAGCTCACGTCCTTTCTAAGATCCAGAATAATTCCTTCGTCTTTCCAATCCGTTAGATTATCCGATGAGAAAGCTTTGAAATAATTTCCCGACCAGCCATCAAATCCATCACTTGTCGGGTAGATGTAATATTTCTTCGTTTTGTTGGAATATAAAACTTCCGGATCTGCATAATATCCTTCCAGAACCGGATTGTTATTTATTTTCGGGAATTTCTCCGGCGTTCCCCATTTAGCAGTTAGTCTTTTTAATTCAGATCTTGTTATAGGCATGATAGTTCCGTGACGCGGATTAAAATCCATTGCAATATCGTTGTCAATTACGGTGAAGTTTTCAAGATCCTTCGTTTTTGTAAACTGATATTTTCCTTTTGTATACACATCGTACATCAGGATATACTCATCCGAATTGTTGAGTTTGAAAACACTGGAACCTTCAACTTTATCTTTTGTTTGTTGCAGATAATCATCATTTTCAATCCATTTTCCGGAAGTTAGATCCGTTGTCGTCGCTACTTTTATTCCTGCTTTCTCTGTTTCGGTTTTATAAAAAAGATGATAAACACCTTGTTTCTCAATAATATCTCCGTCGATGCAGGCTTTCTCCGATTTTGGTACAAACAACAATTTTGGAGCACTTTCAAGGGCTGTAAAATCTTTATTGGCATAAGCGTAATATATTTTATCCGGACCTCCAGCATATTGCAAACTAAAGTAAACCAAGTACTTTGCTGCTTTAGCATCATAAATAGTCTGCGGTGCCCAAACTCGTTTCAGGTTTTCATTTCCGGGAAAAGCCGTTTGAATGTTGACCACACTACTTTCCCACTTTACAAGATCTGTACTTTTTAGTAAAATCATGGCGCGATTACTGTCCCATCCTTTTGACGAAGTCATATCGGTTAAAACCATATAAAATGTTTTACCATCATCACCACGCAAAATATGCGGATCACGAACACCTCCTGTTGAGCTGATCGTTTTACTGTCAATAACAGGCTGGTTATTATTGAGGTGATAATAATGATAACCATCAGTACTAACGGCGTAACGAACTGCTTCTTCCTCGACTTTATTTCCTGTAAAGTAAACAAACAAATAAGCCGTGAAATCTTTATCGGCAATGACCCGTGGCGTTCCTTTTGGAGGATTCTGAGCTTGTACTAAATTAAAAAGGACTAAAAAGAATGCGAGATTAAAATGTATTTTTCTCATTATTTTTTACTTTTTAATTGATACAAAACTGAACTGTGGGGTTTAAGTGTCGCTGAAATCGCTGCCGACGCAACAGTTGATTTTTCCCCTGTCCATAAATTGGAGACCTGAACTGAACCTGAGATTCCAAGATCAGAAAAATTTACCGAAATATTTTCTGTTGCAGTATCTGAGATATTAAACAACGCCAGATAGACACTACCGTCTTTAGGATTTTTTGAGGTTACGGCAATTTTTGCGTCTTTCTGAAAAAGCTGTTTGACAGCAGTACTTTCGCTGTGCATTTTTACGACCGCTTTATTGGTTAATAATGATAAGGTAAAAGCGTCATTACTGGGTAAATCTCCGCCAAAGAACAAAGGCGATTTAAAAATATTAAAAAAAGTAATCAGTGTGTATTGCTCGTCTTTTGTCAGACGGGACATTCTGTCTTCACCACGTTCTCCTCTTAACGAGATACGCCCTAACGGAATCATATCACAGTCCGGCCATGTTCCCGGTGCAATGTAGGTGTACCATTTTTGAGCTACATTCATCAAATGTGTAATGTGCGGCCAGGTATCCCAAACGTCATCAACCATACGCCACATATTGGCATGTGTGGTTACATGTGGTGCGGCTTGGATAGGAGTTTCACCCGGCGAAGTACTCAGAACAATTTTACGTCCGCATTTGTCAATCGCATTTCTGATCAGGTTAATTTCTCCTTCGTGATACGGTCTTGATAAATCATCAATCTTGATGAAATCTACGCCCCATTGTGCATACAATTCAAATAATGAATCGTAATATTGTTGTGCTCCGGGTTTATCGGCAACGATAGTATAATTGTCTTTTAACCATTCACATTGCAAGGCTGTCGTATAGATTTGATCTGCTGTGATTCCGCTTGCTCCTTTGATTGGCAATTTATCTTCAACCGCTTTTTTAGGAATTCCACGCATAATATGGATTCCGAATTTCAATCCTTTCTTGTGAATATAATCTGCTAAAGGTTTGAATCCCTGTGCGTCTTTGGCTGATGGAAAACGATTTAAAGCCGGCAAATATCTTCCGTACTGATCCATTACATAACGTGGATCTTTCTGATTGTATCCTCCAGCTTTGTCATTTTCTACAAACCATCTGATATCGACCACAATATATTGCCAACCCAATTTTTTTAGGTTTTTTACCATATAATCGGCGTTGGCTTTTACTTCATGTTCTTCGACGGTCGAACCGTAGCAATCCCAGCTATTCCAACCCATTGGCGGTGTTTGTGCCCATTGTTTAAACTCTTCGTTTTTAAAAGTTTTGTTTTGAGCATTGGAAGAAAACGATGCCAAAACGATGACTATTGCCAACGCAATTGTATTTTTTATTTTCATTTTAATACAAATAAATGTGAATACTACATTTGTTAAATATAATAAACTTTTCTTTATAATTAACAATTACTCTGTCTATTAAACAAAAAACAACAGACAAGTTAATTGATACTTTAAAAAATTACGAATTGGTTTTACCAGGCAAGTTGTGTATGTGCCATAAATACGGTTTATCAAATAGTTAATACAGGAAAATAGAAATATTCAGCACGAAAATTTTAGACAAAAAAGATTTTCAAACCTACTAATAGTACCTTATTAAAATAAGCTTAAACGAATTTTTATTCATAAAAAAACGAGGCATTTGCCTCGTTTATCTTAGTTATTATGATGATCTAAATCATTACCTATTATAGCAATGATACTTTTTAAATCCATTTTATTTCTTTTTAGGTTTTATAACAAAACCATAACTGTATTCTTTGTTCTTCAATTGATATTGCTCATGAGGTAAAGCGCCCCAGCTGGTATCACCACCAAGGCCTCTTTGTGCTAAATCAATACAGACAACAACTTCTTTTCGAGGCGTAATATCACTTGAATGACGGTATTTTTTTGTCAGGCCGGGATCAAAGTCTTCAGGATAATTGTGCAGTGCGCTTACTCCCAATGGTTGCAAACCTTCTATTTCTATACCATTTCCTGAGTTATTGCTTAGCGTTAACCAGCGAACATCTGTTTTATATCCATTTTCCTGAGGACGTATATAAGGGACATATTGATCAGCTACTTTACTTTGGTAAATTCCTTTGAAAGAGGCTGTGTTTCTATCCTGATAATTCTCCCAGGGCCCTCTTCCGTAATAAGAAAAATTATCCAGCTCTTTTTTAAGAGAAAATAGCATTCCAAAACGAGGCATTTCAGACAATTGATTATTTCCAGCTTTGAATGAATTTATCAGCGTCAAACTTCCATCTGAATTCATCGTGTAAGTAATTGTATAAGTGGAGGTAACATCTTTTAAGAAAAGATTTGCCACAACAATTGTTTTACCGGACTCTTTTTTGACTTCGATAGTGTTCAGAATAGCAGTCTTTCCTGCGGCTCTCCATACATTACTTAAAACCGGCATATTGTTTCCAAAATCATTATCTGTTGGTGCGCGCCAAAAATTAGGAATTGGCATCTGATCGAAATAATCTTCATCATCTGATTTGTATCGCTGTATTAAACCTGTATTCTTGTTGATGGTCACCTCGACACCTGCTGCGCTAAGGGTAATGGCATCTTTAGTTTCTTTTAGAACAGGATTTGCCTCTGAAACAGAAGATTTTGCAAAATAATTTCCCTCACTAATTGAGAATTGTTCGCGGGCTACTTCAAAATTTTGAGGCAAAACTTCCGTACCTTCACTCGTGTACGCATAAATATTCAAAAGATATTCAACTCCGTCTTCTCTTGTTAGTTTCGGTAATTCAAGCTGGACTTTTTTCTTAGACTGCGGTGCAAGACTAATGGCAATAGTACCTGATTTTATAACCAATCCGTTTTTTAGGACTTCATACCTGAAATTATATTTTTCTAGGTTTGTATAACCAAATCCATTTTCTACTTCAATAATTCCTTTTTTCAAATCAGCCGCTGTAAATAGAATGTCCTGATACACTTTTTTTACTTCAAAAGCGCCCGGATGAGGCGTGCGATCCGGCCAGACTAATCCGTCATCGCAACCGTTCTCGTCATTGGTATAATTTTGACTTCCCATATCGCCGCCATAGGCCCAGTATTTTCGTCCTGCTTCATCAGTCATCTCCAATCCCTGATCTACCCAATCCCAGATAAATCCTCCCTGCATGTTATTGCTGCTGCGAATAATATCCCAATATTCCTGAAAATTACCATTGCTATTTCCCATTGAATGGGCATATTCACACATAATAAACGGGCGTTTTACTTCTTTTCGACTGGCATATTCTTTCATATAATCAATACTTGGATACATTGGGCAAACCACATCAGTATTCTCCTGTTCTCCTGCCTGCTCAAATTGTACCAATCGCGTTTTATCTCTATTTTTTACCCAGTTATAGGCTTCATGAAAAACGGGTCCGTTGCCGCATTCATTACCCAGGGACCAAAGAATAACGGAGGGCTGGTTTTTATCTCTTTCCACTAAGCTGTAAATACGATCCATATGCGCCGCTTTCCACTCTGGAAGATAAGCAGGATGTTTTGTTTTATCAAATGGCCCTTGCAGTTCTGCCCCCATATCGTGACTTTCTATGTTGGCCTCGTCTACCAGAAATAAACCAAATTTGTTACATAATTTTACCCACATCAAGTTATTTGGATAATGACTGCAGCGCACCGCATTAATGTTTAATTGCTTCATTAACCTGATGTCTTTCATCATCGTTTCTTTATCCTGATAATGGCCCGTTTTAGGATTATGTTCATGGATATTCACACCATGTACCATAATTCGAATACCGTTCACTAATAATTGTCCGTTCTTTAATTCTACTTTTCTAAAGCCAATTGGTGTCGAAACCGTTTCAATAAACTTTCCATTTTCATCCTTTAAGGTCAATAGTAAAGTATATAAATTTGGTGTTTCGTTGTTCCACAATTTAGGTGAAGTGACCTTTTGTGTAAAAGTGGCGGTTGCTTCAGAATTAGCTCCTATATTTATTTTTATTGTTCTTTTAAAAACTTCTCTGCCTGACGCATCTACTAATTTTGCCTCAACGGTTTGGTTGTTTTTTGAAACAGCATTCATATTCTTTAGTTTAACATCTACAGACAGACTTCCGTTTTTATAGGAAGCGTCAAGATCCGGACGCGCAAAAAAATCTGCAATACGAGTGTTTGCCGTACTATAAAGATAAACATCGCGATCTATGCCTGATAAACGCCAAAAATCCTGATCTTCTAAATACGAACCATCGCTCCAGCGATACACTTCAACTGCAACCTGATTTTTACCGGGTTTAACGTATTTTGTTATATCAAACTCTGTTGGACTTTTAGTGTTTTCACTATATCCCACTTTTTCCCCATTGATCCAAATATACATTGCCGAAGTTCCTGCTTCAAAATGAAGATAAATACGGCGTTGGTTCCAGTTTTCCGGCAACTCAAAAGTGCGTTTGTAGGATCCCACAGGATTATCTGTGTGAGCAATAAAAGGTGGATTTTTAGCAAATGGGTAGATAATATTGGTGTAAATAGGAATTCCGTATCCCACTAATTCCCAATTTGAAGGGACTGAAATTTCTTTCCAGTTTAAGGTATTAAAATCAGTTTTAAAGAAATCTTTTGGTCTTTCGTCAGGTGTAGGCGCCCAGTTAAATTTCCATTTTCCGTCTAGTGTTAAGAACCAGGGAGAACGAGTATAATCATCTGCAATAGCAGAAGATTCGTCTGCATAGGGTAAGAATGCTGCCCGTGCAGGTTCGCGATTAATCTGAAATACGGCTGGATTTTCCCAATCATTATTTGCTGTCTTTTCCTGCGCATTGACAACTAATGATGTGATCACAGCGATATAAAGTAAAATTGTGTTTTTTTTCATATAAAATGTATTCTATTATGCATCATAAAATTTATTTCCATCAAACCATCTATATGAAACAACATCACTTTGTTTTTATAAATAAATTTCAATAGTAATTAGACGCTATTTTTGTATTCACTTGATTGATAAGCAAACAGGGGGTAAACTATCCCCCGTAAAAAATCATAAGTGATGACAAATGACTGATAACCATTAAATCAATCATTTGCCAAACACTTAAAAAAACCTAACAAATTAACTAATAAGAAACACTTACCACGGTGCGTTTTGAGTCATATTTGGATTATTATTCAATTCGCTTTGCGGAATTGGATAATATGAGTTTTTAGTGGTAAAAAGCTGGTAACCTCCTACCTGACTTGTTTTGATTACTGTTTCTAAAGTTCCCCATCTTCTTAAATCAAAAAAGTGCAGTCCTTCGCGGGCAAACTCAACATTTCTTTGGTGCATAATCTCTGTCATCATTTGGTCTTTGCTCCATCCTGTCATAGAAATATCAGCTAGCTTTGCTCTGTCTCTAATCCTTTTCACTAAGGGTATTGCCTCAGCTACTTTACCTTGCATCGTTTTTGCCTCAGCCAGCATTAAAAGAACATCTGCATAACGCATGGCATATTCATTGAGTTCACTCTTCCAATCTCCTTCGTCATTATTCCACCAGTTTTGATTTTTTCTAATCCATATCGCATTTGTTCCAAACTTTGTTGCAAAATCTGAATTGTAATAAATACACCCCGGATAATTCCACGCCAAAGTAGCCAAAGCTCTTGGATCAAATTCTCCACCAACAGTCTTTTCCTGTGTTAATGCATTCAATAATACCTTTGTTGGCAATAATTCGTTCCATCCGCCTACTTCACCCGGCGCGCATTCCTGAGCCATTGTTGTTGCTCTTGTTCTCTCGGCCGGCGTTCCTCCCCAAATGGTCGAACCACCCACTTTGCTAAACTGAATTTCAAAAACGGACTCTTTGCTGTTTTCATGTTTACCATCAAATAATTCAGCATAATTATCTAAAAGTCCATATCCGTTTGAGCCTTCGTTACTTACTAACTTATTCAACTGCTCTTCGGCTTTTGCCCAGTCTTTCATATACAAATATGTTTTTCCTAAAAATGCAATTGCTGCATTCTTTGTCACTCTTCCTTTAAGGGCAGCAGGATAGTTTTCCGGTAATTTGCTATTGGCAGCAAATTGGAAATCAGCTATAACCTGATTCCAAACTTCCGCTTCAGTAGATTTTGATTTAAAATAATCAGCCTGTGTTTCTACTAACGCTGTCGTAATAGGTACACTTCCATACTCATTGACCAAATTAAAATAATTCAAACCTCTTAAAAAAGTCGCTTCTGCTAATAATTGCTCTCTTTTAATTTCATCCATATTTTTAATTTTTGGCCCGTAAGAAATTACCTGATTGGCGCGAAAAATTCCGATATAAAGTGCTTTAAAGATATCTCCGGTCAGATTGGTACCTGCATCATTTTTATACATAGAAACGGCATAACGATCCTGCACATCATTTCTGGCAACAAAATTTTCTGTTCTGTTTTCTTTGAGCTGCATGGCCTGAATTTCCCAATAACCTGCATTATTATTGTCTACCAGAGTATTGTAAACTGTTGCTAATCCAGCCTCTAGATCTTCAGGAGTTTTCCAGTAAGAAGTAGTGGTTAGTTGACTCGGGTTTTCTAATTCAAGGTTATTATCGCATGAACTTAATAACACAAAGCCAGAGATTAGATAAAATATAATTGATTTCTTTTTCATTTTTTGTCTATTTAAAAGTTAATTTGCAAACCAAAAAGTATCGTCTTGCTTAATGGATATGATTTATAATCAACTCCTCTTCCTCCTAATGCATCAGCAGACACATCCGGGTTATACCCTTTGTATTTTGTAAAAGTATAAAGGTTGTCTGCTGCAAAATATATTCTGCATCTCTCTACAGATACTTGTTTTGTAATGCTGTTTGGAATTGTATATCCAAGTTGAACCGTTTTGATTCTAAGATAAGAACCGTCTTCCAGGAATCGATCAGAATAATCTGCTCCGTTATTGTTTTTGTCGTCAATATCTAATCTTGGGAAATCTGAATTTGGATTAAACGTATAAGAGTCTAATGTTGCACTGGAATAGTTGGTATTGGCTCTTACTGTTTCAAGATCTGTTTTATTTCCATTATAAAGTTTATTTCCCTGAGTTCCCTGCAAAGCCAGCGTAAAGTCAATCCCTTTCCAGTCTGCCTGCAATCTCAAACCGTACTCAAACTTAGGGAAAGCGCTTCCTTTGTATTGTCTGTCTTCACCGTTGATTTCACCATCGCCATTGTAATCAATGTATTTAACATCTCCCACTTGTGCATTTGGCTGAATCAGTTTTCCGTCTTTCGTATAAGAATCAATTTCTGCCTGAGATCTGAATAATCCATCAGAATCTACCAGAAAAAACGAATAAATTGGATACCCGACTTTACTATAGGTTACCGGAGCACCGTGAAAGGAACCTTTTCCTCCTTCGATTACCTGACTTCCTGTACTAAGTTCATCTACATTGTTTTTGATACTTGATACATTCGCTGTAATATTGAAGTTAAAATCTCCCAGTTTCTCATTGTACGTTAAACTCATTTCATATCCTTTATTGGTTACGTTTCCGGCATTTGTATAAGGATTATCACTTGATCCGACAGATAGTGGAATTGGCACTCTTAAAAGTAAATCTGATGTTTGTTTTTTGAAATAGTCAAATGTATATTGCAGCTTACCGTTCCATAAATCCAGATCTAAACCAAAATCTGATGTTGCTGTTGATTCCCATTTTAAACCCACTGCCGGATAATTTGTCTGAATATTACCACTCCATAATGTGTTTGGTTCTCCTGCTCCGTAACTGATCCCTGAAGTAATCAATCCTAAGTATTGATAATCCCCAATTTCCTGATTCCCTAATACACCGTAACTTGCACGTAATTTCAAATCGGATATTGGCGTTTTTAGATTGGTAAAAAAGTTTTCTTTACCAATGCTCCATGCTCCTGAAACAGAAGGAAAATTACCCCATTTGTTGTTTTGGCTAAATCTTGATGACCCGTCACGTCTTATGGTAGCTGACAATGTATATTTACTGTCATAAGAGTATATAACACGGCCTAAATAAGAAACCAGATTATTTTTCGTATTAAAACCACTTGCTGCGGGCTGAACAGCTCCGGATAACGTATAGATACCATCAGGTATACCGCTCACTGAACTTGTAACGGATTTGAAAGTATTGTTATATACCGTATATCCAGCCAAAGCATTTACATAGTGCTTGCCAAAAGTTTTGGTATAATTTAAGGTGTTTTCTACCTGCGTGTACAAATTAAATTCATCCTTATGAATTAAATCGTTATCTAAATTTTTAAAGAAACCACCTACCTCATAACGTGGTGTATAATTATCTTTTACATAATCTGAAACAGTTGCCCCGACACTCAATTTGTATTTAAAGCCATCAAAAAAGTTAGCCTCTACATATGTATTTAGTAAGGCCTGATAGGTATCACTTGTTACATCAAGAAGATTCAATGCCGCTATTGGGTTAAATATATCCGTTACAGGACCGGAAGCTCCACCGTAACCTCCTACCGCATCTTCGTTGTAAACAGCAAAACCGGGAATCATGGTAATTGCCGATCCCATAACATTACGACCTTGTCCGGGTACATCTGGTAACTCTTTTCTTTTTTCTTTGGTTAATAAAAGTGTTTCTCCAATTTTAAAGATCCCTTTTTTATAATCAGACTTTACTCTGATATTAAAACGGTCGTAATTCGTTTCTTTGATTATCCCTTCCTGATTAAAGTAATTTAAAGACATATTGTATTTTAAATTATCTGATCCTCCTGAAAAACCTAAAGAGTAATTTTGAATAGGTGCAGCTTTAAAAATGGCATCCTGATAATTTACTCCGGCTCCTCCAACTTCAGGATTAAGTGAAATAGGCAACGGATCTTTTCCTGCCGCCGCATAGGCCGCATTGCTTACTTTTGACCATTGTTCCTGGTTCAGTAAACTTAATTGTTTGGCTACAGTAGCATAACCTCCAAATACATCTAAAGAAACCTTGATATCTCCCTTTTTACCGCTCTTAGTTGTAATAATAACAACACCATTTGCTGCTCTGGAACCGTAGATGGCAGCGGCAGCGGCATCTTTTAAAACTTCGATTGATTCAATATCATTTGGACTTATGCTGTTCATGGACGCCACCTGGATATCATCTACCAAAATCAAAGGGGTGTTATTGTTTAATGAACCTGCTCCTCTTATCTGAATTCTGGTACCGGCGCCGGGGCTTCCTCCCGCCGATTCTACAGAAACTCCGGCAACCTTACCCTGAATAGCACTACCCAGGTTAGTATTACTTTGAGCATCAAGCTGTTTTGCTTTCAAACTGCTTATAGCACCAGTAGTACTACTTTTCTTCACGGTACCGTATCCTATTATAACAACTTCATTTAATGCATTACTTTCTTCACTTAGCGAAGCATTAATAACATTTCTTCCTTTTATTGCTTCTTCAACACTGCTATATCCAATGTAGGAGAAAACTAATATGGCATTTGGATTGGCTACATTTAACTTAAAAGTTCCATCAAAATCTGTAACAGTTCCATTAGTAGTTCCTTTGACAGTTACTGTAACGCCGGGGATTTTTTGAGCTGTTTTAGTGTCCTGAACTGTTCCTGTAATGGCATTTTGAGCTTGCATACTAATGCATGAAATCAAAGCAAAAACAGACAGTGCCAGTTTAGATGTAATGAAAGATCTTAAATTTTTCATTGGGTTAACATTCTCTTTTTTCATAAATTCATAGTTTTAAAATTGGTTTTGGTTAATATTTATTTTCAAGTAGTTCTAATTAAAATCACACGTATTATAAATCAAGCCTGTACAACACTTATTTTACGTTAACTGTAACTTCAACGGGTTTCAGCCACTGACTTGTAAAGGTTACTTTTATGGGTTCAGATGATATTCCGGCGGACTGAATATAAGCTGCAATATGACCGTGAAATACGCGCTGAACATTATCTGTATAATCTGTCATGTCGCTGTTATTTCCTGCTTCGAGTCCTAATAAAGTTCCTGGACCGCTTATCGTGCAAGTCACTTCATTGTCTGAAAGCATTACCGGCAGACCATTTTGATCTTTTATCTGAACCATTATTTTCGCAACTCCTTTCTCTTTTGCAATCGTGATATTTTTATCTGCAATCGTTAATTCAACAGGCTGTTGCGTTGTGGCAACAGTGTAACTACTTACGGCTACATCTTCTTTGTCTAAACCAATAACTTCCAGTTTTCCCGATACAAAAGGAATATCCCAATACATAATTCCTGTTTTTTCATCGTATAATTTGGTTTCGCCAACGACTTTTCCGTTTAATTCCAGGCGTGCTTTTGCTGCATTGGTATAACAAACCACACGAATTTTTTCGCCTTCTTGATAATTCCAGATTGCCCAGGCATCTTTAGATACGTCTTTTTCATTTTTCAACCGATACGTTCCAATGTAAGCCATTGGTTTATCTGACCATAATGACTGACGGAAATAGCCTCTTGGTTTTATAACTCCGGCAAAATCAACCAATCCTGAATAAAATCCTCTTGAGGGCCACCTTCCTGATTCGCCTAAATAATCAATACCTGTCCAAAGGAATTGTCCAAAAATATATTTGTTGTTTTTTACCGCCAGCCAAGGCTCCATATCATGAACATTCTCACTTCCGTAGATGACTCTGTTTGGATATTTTTCATGATCCGATTTGTATTTACTTTCGGTATAATTATAACCTGTAATATCTAAAGCTCCCGGATATTGGGTTTCATTTGACATTGCAACACCTGCTAAACCAGCAGTCGTTGGGCGGGACTTGTCGTATTTTTTTACTGCAGCCACCAGACGTTTTGCAATAACTCCAAGGCGCATCGCATCTGGCGCATCTTTTTTGTAACCTCCGTAAGCGGCTTGCCCAAAACCATCTTTTCCTTTGTCAAGAACCGGGTGAGAATAGGGATCATTAGGGTAATCTACTTCATTGCCAATACTCCAGGCAAAAACCGAAAGATGATTTCTGTCACGACGAACAAAATCTTCGAGATCTTTCTCGCCGTAATCGGCAAAAATATCAAACGAACCTTCGAATCCCGGAGTTCCGTAATTCCAGCCTTCCAGCCATTTGCGTTTTGGGAATTCCCATTCGTCGTAAGCTTCATTTAAAACCAATAATCCCAATTGATCACATAACTCATAAAAAACCGGAGCCTGCGGATTGTGACTTGTACGAATGGCATTTACACCAATTTCTTTAAGAGTTTTTAATCTGGTTTCCCAAACTTCACCAGGCACTGCTGAGCCTAAAACTCCCGCATCGTGATGCAGACAAACACCTTTCATTTTCATCGATTTTCCATTTAATGCAAAACCATTATTAGCATCGAATGTAAAAGTTCTAAAACCTGTTTTGGTAATAGTTTCATCTATTTTTTTACCCTCTTTTAAAACCGTTGTTCGAAGCTCATACAGATTTGGATTTTCTAAGTCCCATAACTTCGGATTTTTAATCATTAATTTAGTTGAGATTTTAGCAGTTTTATTTGCTGCAACTTCAATTTTATCAGAAGAATTTGCTACTGATTTTCCATCTTTTGAAATCAGTTCGTTAATTACCGTCAAAGTCGATTTTACAGCAGAACCATTTTCAAGATCAACCTCAATTTTCAAGGTTCCCTTTGCGTTTTTTACTTCCGGATAAGCATAAACGCCCCATTGTGCAATGTGAATGGGATTGGCATAAACAACCCATACATTACGATAAATCCCTGAACCGGTATACCATCTTGAATCGGCACTTTGGCTGTGATCAACGCGTACTGAAATGATATTTTCTGCACCATATTTTATAAACGGCGTTGCATCATAAGCAAAAGAAATATATCCATTTGGGCGTCTTCCTAAAGAATGTCCGTTGATAAAAACTTCGCTTCTGTTGTACACTCCTTCAAAATAGAAATAGACTTTTTCGCCTGTTTTACTTTGCGGAATAGTAATGGATTTTCTATACCACGCAATTCCGCCAGGTAAATAACCTGTGCAACTTGCCAATGTTGGACTCAATTGTCCTTTTACGCTCCAGTCATGAGGTACATCAACCGTTTGCCATTTGCTGTGGTCATAAGTTGCATTTTTTGCATCTGAAACATCTTCAAGTTTGAATTTCCAGTTGTCATTGATTTTTTTTGAATCTCCAAATGATATCTGACCAAAACCAGACATACAGGATAAAATAAGAATGGGTAATATGATTTTTTTGGTAAACACTAGTAATACTTTTTATTGTTATTATTTTTTTGTTTCAGGTTCTAAACTCTTCGCCTCAATTTTATTCCGGCTGACATTCCAATATTTGAGTTCTATTACACCTGTCGAAAATGTCAATCTGTTTAAGAGGAATCTATGCAGCTAAGCGTTTTGTTCATTATGCTCTTTTTATATTCTTTTACTTCTTTCTATCTGTAATGTTATCTTATATAAGGGAGTAAACTAAGAAGCGAAACGCCCTTTTAGCGTTCTCTGATACCTGCATTTTTTTCGCTTTTTGCAATTTTAACTTACCTGATAACCAATATTCTTAGATAACTGTTATAGTACCTTATCAGTATAACTATAAGTGCAAAGTAAAGTGTAGTCAGAAGGTTTCAAGAGGGGTAAATTGGAAAAAAAAGGAGGTCAAATTCGCAATTCATCTATTTTTAATCCATAAAATTACATAGTACATAAAAATAGTATTAATTTTTTAAACAAAGAATAATTGTCAAATTAACACATAAAATAATTAGCGTGATTAAAAGTCAGGTGACCAACACGAATTTCACCTACATAAAAGCCGAAAAGAATAGCTGTTGAAATAAAAATCAAACAATACATAAAAACTGCAGGCCAAAAAACAATCAGATTTAAAACCCATTATTTCTTAACCTGCAGTTTTTATTTAAGGAGACCAATAAAAAACACGATTGGACATACTGATAAAAAACAATTCTAATCCGCCGACTGTAATTCATTAAAATTCTATTACACAAGAAACATTGATCTCTATTTGCCTAAATTAAAAGAACCAATTGCGTTATTTAATAACATTTGTATCAGCGTTAAAAGAACTCTTATACTTTTTAATATACTCCGATGGGGTCATACCAAAAAGTTTTACAAATTGCTGCCTAAAGTACTTTGGATCCTCAAAACCCACCTCTGCACTTGCCTGAGTAATGTTAATATCTTCGGTCAACATTAACATCGCGGCTCTTCGAATCCGGACTGAACGAATAAAAGCATTTAAAGTCTGCCCTGAGATAATTTTAATTTTAGTATATAACGTTCTATGGCTCATCCCCATCTCCAGAGCGAAGTTTTTTATTGTAAAATCTCTTTTATGAATGTTTGATTCTACTATATCAATACATTTTTTTAGTATTTCCTGATATTCAACAGGAACTTTCTGAGTGTTTTCTTTAAGGGTTATACTGTCCAAAAAGTATTTACGTAAATTACTCCTGTTCCTTAAGAGCGATTCTACCCGCGCCACAAGCATATCGTCATCAAATGGTTTTGTAATATAATCGTCTGCTCCGTCACTTATTCCCTGAAGATGGGTTTCTGGATTCTTTGATGCTGTTAATAATATTACCGGAATATGAGACAAAGCGCTATTTTCTTTTATTTTTCGGCACAATTCAAGACCATCCATTTCCTCCATAGCAATATCACTTATTACTAAATCAGGCATGTGTTTCTTTGTCAATTTCAGACCTTCATCACCATTCTCTGCACTATAAACAATATAGGTTTCCGAAAATAATTTAATCAGATACGCTCTTATTTCTGCATTATCATCAATAATGAGAACAGTTCGTTTGTCTGTCAGCATTATTTTCTGAAAATCAGTTTCTGAAACAGCATTAGAGACTACATTATTCTCCTCCATTTCGTCCATTATAAGTTCATTAAACAATTGGCTTCTTTTTGGAGCCACTTTGGTAATTTCAATATCTCCAAAATGATTATTCCCTTTTAAAAATGTCAATTTAAAAGTACTTCCTTTTCCAGGCTCACTACTGCAGCTTACAGTTCCTTTGTGTTTGTCTACAAAATATTTCACAATATAAAGTCCGATTCCAAACCCTGTTCCTACCGATACTTTAGAATTGATTTGCCTGAATTTTTCGAATATCACATCAATATCCTTTTTCTCTATTCCGCCACCGGTATCCGATATTTCGAGTTCAACTTCCCTTTCATTTTCAGCAAGTCTAAGATGAATCTCTCCTCCAGCTGGCGTATATTTAAAGGCATTTGACATTAAATTAAATAACGAAATTTCAATTTTTTCATAATCTCCTATAATTTCAATATCATAATCAGGAATATTAAAAACGTAGTTGATGTTTTTATCTTTTGCCTGATTGACAAAACACTGATATACTTCATTGCAAAGGTTGTTGACATTAATAGTAGAAAGCCTGAGCGAATCTGCATCGTTTTCTGCTTTACGAAAAAGCAACAACTGATCTACCAGACTCAAAAGTCTTCGGGCATTTCGGTGCGCTATTGCCAAATCACTTCCCGAAGAACCATTCTGAACACTTTCTTTCTGAACTGCTTTTTTTAACGGATTTATAATCAGCGAAAGCGGCGTACGAAATTCGTGTGAGATGTAGGTAAACATCGAAGACTGTTTCTCTGCTATTTCTTTCTCTTTTTTGCTTTCCAGTTCGGCAATTTTCACTTTGTATTTTAGCTCTTCCTTGTTTTTATTGTACCTTATATACGCAAAAACAATTCCTACACCTGCCAGTAAATATAAGGTGTAAGCCCACCAGGTTCTGTACCAGGGCGGGAGAACAACAACCGTAATCAGGGTTTCTTCTTTATTCCAGCCGCCTTTAAAATTGGTGGTTTTTACTTTAAAATTATATTTTCCTTCCGGCAATCTCGAATAATTTGCTTTTCGGGTTTGCCCTGTATAATTCCATCGGTTGTCCCAGCCATCCAAATAGTAAGCATATTTGATTTTGTCGGCATTATTATAATCCAATGCTACAAACTCTATTGATAAAGTGGTTTGATCGTAAGGTAATTTTATCTTTTTGATTTTACCTGAATCCCATTGTGTAATGAGTTCATTTTTATTTTCTTCGACAGGCTGATTGTTGATATAAAGATTTGTCAGCAGCAGATTGTTTTTCTGATCAGAATCTTTAATAGCTTCAGGAAAGAAAATATTAAATCCGTTTATTCCTCCAAAGAGAAATTCTCCAGTAGACAATTTCAATCCCGCATTAAAACTAAACTGATTGCTCTGCAGCCCGTCACTTACAGAATAATTCCTGAATATTTTTCTTTTGTAATCAAATTTACAAACACCATTATAGGTACTCATCCATAAATTGCCTTGTTTATCTTCGAGTAATCTTAAAATTGTATTGGAAGGCAAACCGTCATTAGTAGTAAATCTTTTATATGTATTTATTTTGCGGTCAAACAATAACAATCCTCCTTCCTGGGTTCCCAGCCACAGGTTTTTATTTTTATCCTCCAAGACACACCTAATAGGAATTCCGATATTCATCTTACTATATTTCCCGGTCTTTTTTTCTATAACGAACAATGAGGTATAATTGCCTCCCCAAAGTTTACCATCACTGGTCTGTGTAAGACATTGTAAATTATCGATTGCTTTATCAAAGAGCACAAAAGCATTTTTAGTTCTGTCAAAAAGGTACAAGAAACCTTCATTAGTAGCACTCGCCCATATATCTCCCTGAGAATCCTTATAAACAAACCATATATTTTTCTCTGTTTGCTTTGTAACGGGATTATAACACGAAAAATACTTTATGGTGTTATTTGCCGGATTAATGCGATTGACACCTCCCGCCCAGGTCGACAGCCAAATTTCATTATTGGCATCTCTGATGATACTTGTAATAAAGTTGTTAGAAATTTTATTGGCTGTATTCGCAGTACTGCTATAAAGGGTATACTTGTTATTTTTTCTATCCCAATACTTCAGACCTGCTCCATCAGTACCAATCCATATATTTTTCTTTTCATCTTCACAAAATGACAAAATAAAATTTTCTGCAGGATCATTCGCTGCCATATATTTAATATGCTTAAAGTAATTAAGATTACTCCCTATCATGCTAATGCCTCCACGTAAAGTACCAATCCATTTGTTTCCGGCTACATCTTCATACAAACTCATGATCGAATTGCTTTTTAGAAGCTCATTATCTCTTGTAGAATTATATGCTGTGGCTTTTTTATCCTTTCCGGCAACTTTATAAATACCACAGCCATCTGTACTTAACCACAGTTCCCTTTTTTTATCTATAAAAATATGGGTAACGGCACATTTATCTAAAAAATAATTATCTGAAAGCAATCCGGATTTAGTATCAAACAAATAAAAACCTTCATCTGTTCCCAGCCAAAGATCCCCATCTGAAGAAAGCTTCATACATTTAACCCCAATTGATAAAGGAAACACAACCTTTAGTTTTTTCGAATCATAACTGTATTTGCCAATCCCGACATTTCGTACATACACCCAGCAAAACCCATTTACAACGGCATCTTCAAGAACTGCCGCATCATAATTATAGCTGACCACATTACTTTTGAATCCTTCCAGAGGTACACTCTTACCTGTAAACAAGCCGTTTTCAAAAACAATCAGGCCTAAGTTTTGTGAACCAACCAATATTCTGTCACTAGAAACGGCTCGTATCTGACGAATAATATCTTTTAAAACTTTTGGTTTACTACCGGGCACAACATATTGAACCGGATGAAATGTAGCATTGGTTTTATTATAAATACAGACTCCGTTAGAACCTCCAACCCAGATATTTTTTTTTGAATCTCCTTCGATATTCGAAATCGTATTAAACAACAATGATTTTTTATCATTAGGCCTGTTTCGGAAAACCTTAAAATCATATCCGTCATATCGATTTAGCCCGTCATAGGTGCCAAACCACATATAACCGTCGCTATCCTGAAACACTGAGTTTACCGAATTATTAGATAAACCATTGGACATATTAAGAAATTTAATTGGATAATCCTGGGAATAACCAATGGCAGCAAAACCTAATAAAAGTATCAGATGTAGAACAAAATTTTTCAAGATAAAATGCGTTTTTTAAACTTTGTTTAGAAAACACAATTATAAACTAATTTTATAGATTATTAACATAAATAACAAAACAAAAAATACATTTATTTATAATTTTATGTGTTTTTATTTTAAATCTTTACTTTCAACCAATAACTAAAAAGTAATACTTTTACGAAAGGACTACATTTTTAAGCAAAAATTCTTATTTAATTTTTCTCTGCTGACAATAAAAAAACTGCTAATGAAATTTCGATTTCCTTAGCAGTTTTTTCTTTTAAAATTCTAAATTAATATTACCCGCATTTCGACGATCCACAATCGCTGCAGGTAAGACAGCCTTCCTGATAAATAAGATTATCCGAATTACAATTGCTGCATTTTTGTCCCCGCGCTTCAGTTCCGTCAACGATATAACGTTTCAGGGCTCGCGATACACCATTTTTCCAGGTATTTATTGACTCGCTGTCTAATTGTAGACTGCCAATCAGCTCGACTACTTTATCAATTGGCATTCCGTGTCTTAATGTGCTTGATATCAGTTTGGCATAATTCCAATATTCCGGATTAAACTTATGCGAAAGCCCTTCGATAGTGGTTTTATAACCTCTGGTGTTTTTGTATTGAAAATCGTAACGGGTATTCCCGTCTTCGTTTTTATTCTTGATAATAAGTCCCTCTGATACCCAACGCGGAATAAGGATACCATCTTCATCGTCTACTAGACCTGTAAAAATTTCATAGGGTCTTCCTTCCAATACTCCGATAAAAGCGATCCATTTGTCTTTACTGTTCTGAAAACGAACGACATCAGCCTCTAAAACCTGAGGACGTTTGGTAGGAAAAATACTCGTTTGGGTTGCTGCAATTTCTTCTTTCTTTTCTGTATTGGCAATCAAAACTCCCGAGCGTGAACCATCACGATAAACGGTAACACCTTTACATCCGGCTTCCCATGCTTCCATATACAATTTATTCACCATTTCTTCCGGTGTTTCATTGGGTACATTTATCGTAACTGAAATCGAGTGATCGACCCATTTCTGGATTTTACCCTGCATTCTTACTTTGCTCAGCCAATCGATATCATTACTTGTCGCTTTATAATAAGGTGATTTTTGTACCAATACATCTATTTCTTCCTGACTGTAATTTTTTGAAGTGTCATATCCATTAACCAGCATCCACTCTTTGAATCGGTGATGAAATACTACATATTCTTCCCAGCTGTCTCCAATTTCATCGACAAAATCAATGCGCGCGTCTTTATCATTTGGATTTACTTTTCTTCTTCGTTTGTAAACCGGCAGAAAAACAGGCTCTATACCGGATGTTGTCTGGGTCATTAAACTTGTTGTTCCGGTTGGTGCGATTGTCAATAAAGCAATATTTCGGCGTCCGTATTTTTGCATTTGATCGTACAATTCACTGTCAGCCTCTTTTAACCTCAGTAAGAACGGATTATTTTTTTCTCTCTGAGTATCATAAATCCCAAACATCCCGCGTTGTTTCGCCAAATTTACAGATCCACGATAGGCTTCTATCGCAAGGGTCTTCTGTATCTTTTCAGCAAACAAAACGCCTTTCTCACTTCCGTAACGCAAACCTAATGCTGCAAGCATATCACCTTCGGCAGTAATCCCGATTCCGGTACGTCGTCCTTCATTTGCTTTATGTTTGATGTTTAACCAAAGATTTTTCTCGACTAATTTTACTTCTTCGCTTTCCGGATCCTGATTGATTTTTTCTAAAATGGCATCAATTTTCTCGAGTTCAAGATCAATAATATCATCCATTATTCTTTGGGCTGCCACAACGTGTTTTTTGAAAAGTTCAAAGTCAAAAGAAGCTTTTTTGGTAAACGGATCATTGACATACGAAAACAGGTTTATAGCCAGCAAACGACAGGAATCATAAGCACAAAGCGGGATTTCGCCACACGGATTTGTCGATAAGGTTTTATATCCTAAATCAGCATAACAATCCGGCAATGATTCATTTATAATGGTATCCCAGAATAAAATTCCGGGTTCTGCTGATTTCCAGGCATTATGAATAATTTTGTTCCAAAGTTCTTTTGCTTTAATTTCTTTAGAATATAATGGGGTATCACTAAATATGGGGTATTTTTGCTCGTATAAAGCATCTTCTTTTACTGCCTTCATAAACAAATCATCAATTCGTACAGAAACATTGGCTCCGGTAACTTTTCCCTGTTCCATTTTAGCATCAATAAAATCGGCGGCATCAGGATGATTTACAGATACTGAAAGCATAAGGGCGCCACGACGGCCATCCTGAGCCACTTCGCGTGTCGAATTGGAATAACGTTCCATAAAGGGTACCAATCCTGTAGAGGTCAATGCCGAATTTTTAACCGGCGAACCTTTTGGACGAATGTGCGACAAATCATGTCCTACTCCTCCTCTTCTTTTCATCAGCTGGACTTGTTCCTGATCTGTTTTCATGATTCCGCCATAGGAATCTGAATTGTCATTGCCTATCACAAAACAATTGGACAATGAGGCCACCTGAAACGGATTTCCAATACCTGTCATCGGGCTTCCCTGTGGCACCAGGTATTTAAAATCTTTGATCAGATCAAAAACTTCTTCTTCAGTAAACGGATCTGCATATTTATTTTCGATTCGCACAATTTCTGACGCAATACGACGGTGCATATCATCAGGTGATTTTTCGAAAATATTACCCTGAGAATCTTTAAGAGCGTACTTGCTTACCCAAACTGTTGCCGCTAGACTGTCTCCTTTAAAATATTCTAAAGAGGCCTGAATCGCTTCATCCTGAGTATAAATTGTTGTTGTATTATCTGTAGCTAATAATGTATCCATGGCTAGGGTCTTTTTGTAGTTTTTATGAGTGGTAAATTTAGAACCAAATAAACTCTAAAAAAAATGAAATGTAAAAAGTTTACAAAAATAAACATCTAATGAACTGAAAACAAATAGATTAAAAATTTACAAACACACAAAAGTTAACAAATAAATACATTATATTTTAAACATTAACAGAATTTATGATAAAAGTCATTGAATGATAAAAATCCAATTAATGCGTTAAACAAAAAGAAAAAAAGATAAAATTTCTTACTTATTGTAAACATTTGCTTTTTAATTAAGAGTTTTAGCCAATCACAACTTTTATTCTTTAGATTTATTTTGTTTCAAACAATAAAAAATACCCTCAACCAGCACTTCACTTTTTTGAGTGTATAATGAAATCTGCCTGAACTATTTTATATATTGCTGACCGTATTGATCAGTATGAGTTTTTTATTCTTACTTTCTAGAATACTTCTACAGGCCACCATCAACAAGGATAATATTCCAAATCCCATTCCTGCCCATGGAACATTGCTAATAGTACTTTGCGAAATAATCCAGCCTCCAACGGCCGTACCCAGAAATACACCCAGATTTCCGAAAGAAGTAGCTAAACTATTCGCAAATTCAAGAGATTTTGGAGCTGCAGAAATCATATAAGCTGATGCATTTAAAAAACAGGGCGCATAAAAGAATCCCCAAATTGCCACTAGCATTATAGTGATCCAGATGCTGTCTCCGGAATAAATAAGTATCACCGGAATAATTACGGTTCCCAAAAGAAAAAAAGCAACTGTTTTTGTGATGCTTTTCGTTAGCATTTTTCCGGAAAGCCAATTGGAGAAAACCCCTACAATGCCAAACAAAAGCAAAAGATAACTAATGGCTGCCATATCGACTTTTCTGGTTTTTATCAAATAGTCAGCAAAATAACTGTAAGTTGAAAACCAGGATGCTATCATAAAAAAATTCATGGCGGTACTTAAAACAAAGGACTTGTCTTTTAGAATTTTTATCTGGCTTCCATACGATTTTTTCTCCGGTATTTCTCCCCCTGGCATAATCCTGAAAATAGTAAATAAGGCTAATGCGCTAACTATTGCCTGAACAAAAAATGAAATCTGCCACGTAAAAATACTTGCTAAATAGGTCGCAAACGGTACCGTTGTCACCATTGCCAAAGCGATGCCGCCAAGAACGATTCCCATTAACTGATTCTCCTGACTTTTTTCTCCAGATGCAACGGCGGCTGCAATTGCTGTGGCGATATAAACCGGCTGCAGAAAAGCAGGTAACATCCGAACGATCATCAGAAGCCAAAAAGGCGGTGAAAACGCCGAAACAACTGTTGATAACAAAAAGATAAAAATAGTGGCGAGCATGATCTTTTTTCTGTCAAAGCCGGAAAACAGCAAGGTCATAAACGGGCCTGTAAGTGCAATAACCAATGCAAAAGCACTTAACAGATACGCCGCCTTATCGATTGTAATTCCGTAATAAACGGCGATTTGCGGTAAGATTCCAATAATCCCGAATTCTGTTGTTATGATACCAATCATTCCCAAACATCCCACGTAGGCGATTTTTTTATTTAGCTTCATTACTTTTTAGAGTTTAGAGATGAATAAATTATTTGGATGGTTTGTCCCTGAATGGGAATTCCCGTAAGTGTTATTGCCATAATAAGGGTAAAGGTGTATTGAAACATGTTTGTAATTATTTTAGGGTTGCAAAATTACACTCAGTACATTAAATTTGCATGGTAAACATCCCAATGTAGGGTACTAACAAAAAAGTAAGTAATGGCAAAAAGAAAAGAAAGTTCGACAAATTCAGAAAACAGAAACTATATCACAACCTGCGATCTTACCTATGCTGTTTGCCTTGTAGGCGGCAGATGGAAACTGTTGATATTATGCAAACTTGAAAAAGGAAAACTGAGATTTGGAGAATTAAGAAACCAAATATGCAACATTACAGAGCGCATGCTTACTTTGCAATTGCGCGAATTAGAACGAGACGGAATGGTAAAACGTACTGTTTATGCCGAAGTACCGCCCAGAGTAGAATACGAACTTACTGAAATTAGCCTGAAACTAGTACCAATCTGGGGCTTAATAAGCAATTGGGGAGCCGAACACAGAGAAACGATGCTTCAAAAAAATACTGCCGAAGCAGAAAACTTAATAGAACAGGAATAAAAGAAGCGAATCACTATAATGAAAAAACCACTCTAAAAGAGTGGCTTTTACTTCTTTGTTCTTCAAAAAGCAATAAAGGCTAAAATAGTTATGAAACTTTAGTCATTAATTCTTCAATTTTAGATGCTGAAATTATCGGATTTGCGCCCGGAGACGAAGCTACTAAAGCGCCTATTGCACAAGCAAAATCGATGGAGGACTGAGGATCTTTTCCTGTAAGTAATGAGGTGGTTAATGCTGCCAAAAATGAGTCGCCTGCTCCTACTGTATCGGCAACTTCTACAGGATAACCTTCGTTATCATAGAGTTTTCCTTCCCACAATAACAAAGCCCCGTGTTTTCCTTTGGTTACACATATCCCAGTTGCTTTTGTTTTGTCTGCAACAAAATGCATGTTCTCTTCTAAACTGGTAAAAGGGGAATGCATGGCCTGTGCAATTTCTAACAATTCTTCGTCATTGAACTTTATAAAATCAGCCGAATGCATTAATTGCTCTAAGATTTCATAGGAATAATGCGGCTTTCTTAAATTCACATCAAAAACCTTGTAGACATCTGTCTGCAGCAATTCTTCCAGAGATTTCCTGGAGACTTCGTCTCTGCAGACCAAACTTCCGTAAATTAAAACATCGGCATCAACTACAACTTTTTTTGCAAAATCATTCAATACAATTTTGTCCCAAGCCGACGGATAATTGATTTCGTACGTCGCAGAACCACGCTCGTTTAGTGTAACATTTACTAATCCTGTCGGGAAATTTTCTGACTGCATAATCGCATTGGTTTCAAGTCCCATACTTTTTACCTGATCGATTATGGCGTCTCCGTCTTCATCATTGCCTACACAACTGATCATGGCTACCTCGCAACCTAAAGTTTTCATTCGTAAAGCTACATTTAATGGTGCACCTCCGATCTTTTTTACCTGATCAAAAACATCCCAAAGTACTTCTCCGTAAGCTACAGCTTTAAGTTTTTTTCCGTTATTCATTCTAAAACTATTTTATATTAATGTTATTCCGGTTGAGCAATCTGAAGGATTAAAAAAAATAACCAACTCACCTTCAGACTGCTGCCGTTTATTATTGTCTCTTTAGAAAATAAATTTTCTTAAGTTACTGTAAGATACAACAATACTTTTCAACCCCTTTATTGTTTCACAAAAAATTAATAACCCGGATTTTGTTTGTACAATCCCTGGCTGAAATTAATTTGCTTTAACGGAATTGGACAATACTCTTCTTTATGCGCATCAAAAAAGGCATCCTGATAGTAAGTACGTTTTGTTTTTTCTTCTGTATAAAATTTATTCATCACTTCATCAGTTACACCCCAGCGAACCAAATCAAAGAAACGATTCCCTTCCATAGCCAGTTCTAAACGACGCTCCCAACGCAAAGCTTTACGGGCAAAATCCTGTGTCCAGTTGCAATTGTTTCCGTCAACATAAGTATTGATTTTAAAGTTTTTTGCATACGGAAGTCTTCCTGTACTTTGCGCAGCACGTTCTCTGATCTGATTGATTAATGGCAAGGCTTCTGATTGTCTTCCTAATTCAATCAAAGCTTCGGCGCGCATCAAAATTACATCGGCATAACGAATCTGAATTCTGTTTTTTGAGTTTCCGTAAAACGGATCAATATTGACTACACAACTACAGCTTGGGGCTACATTTTCTTTCAATGAAGCAAAATATCCGTACGTTCCCGGAGATCGTACCCAAGCTTCAACATAAAGAAATTCCGGGTCGTATTTATAAGGCAAGCCCGGCATGGCAACGGTATGATATAATCTTGGATCAACCGTATTGGCGTCTCTGTTTTTATAATCGAAATCCTGATTGTTGTAGGTATCAAATTCAGGTAAACCATTAGCTCCCGTTTTAAAAGCGTTTACTAAATTTTGGCTCGGTTTATGAAAATCACAACATCCTAAGCCTTGCGGAGTAGAAAGTACATCTGAAAAATTTAATCTTCCGTATAAGGTTCCGTCATTGTCTGAGAATTGAATGGAAAAAATAGATTCTGTTCCGTTCTCAAAAGTTCCCGGCAGGAAGTTATTGGCAAAATCAGGCTCTAAACTTGCTTTTCCAATTACTTTATCGGTTGCCGTAATTACTTCTTGTAAATGCTGCTGATTGATTCCGGTAACCTTATAGGTTTCGTCTTGTGTATACGCCTGATACAAACGTGTTTTGGCCAGATAAGCATAAGCGGCTTTTTGAGTGGTACGCCCTACTTGTGGCTGTGTTTCCGGCAAAGCATCAGCTGCAGCCTGAAAATCTTCGGCAATTTTGTTCCAAAGGTCTTCGTTTGAAAGTGCTTTATTAGAGATCGTTTTGTAATTCTCAACCGCAATATCTTCTGTGATATAAGGAACATTTCTGAACATAATTTTCAGCATAAAGTAGAAATGCCCTCTTAAGAAACGCATTTCGGCTATACGTGTTTTTTTCAACGGAAAATCAGCTTCTGATATTTGCTCTAAGGCTTTCAAGGCTTTATTTGCTCTGGAAACCCCAACATAACTGATATACCAGAAATTGTCTAACTCACCAAAATCAGGTCGGATATTATTGGAAACTTCAAAGAAGTGAAAATCCTGAAGATCATTAGTTCCGCTTCCGCCCTTGTAAGCATCATCAGAACGCACATTCCCAAAAGGCCATAAACTGTATGGTGAATCATAATGATCGTTCCCTAATTGTGCGTAGGCCGCATTCATAAATCCTTCTACTGACTGCGGTGTGACAATATCTTCTTCTGAGAGTACGCCACGAGGGTCATTTTCCAGAAAATCAGAACAGGAACCCAACATTCCAAGTACTAAAAAAGCTGTTATATATAGTATTTTTTTCATTTTTTTCGATTTAAACTTTTATTATAATGTAAAATTAAGACCGGCTGTAAAAGTCGTGGGCTGCGGATATCCAAATCCTGCATTTTCAGGATCTACACCAGTAAAACTCTTAGCATCAATGATTAGTAAATTTTGTCCACTGATGTACAATCTAAAGCTATCAAAATTCATTTTTTTCAATAAATCTTTTGGCAAACTGTATCCTATCTGCAATACACGAAGTTTAAGATAGTTTCCGTTTTCTACATAATAAGTCGAAAATCTTGATTCTGCATTTCTGTCTACAGTCGTTAAGGCAGGAATAGTAGAATTTGGATTATCCACAGACCAGGCATTTAATAAACGTGTTCCTTTATTCGAACCTACATCATCAACACTCCAGAAATCAGTTTGGTATTTGGTATTATTAATGACATCAACATCACTTGCTCCTTCCCAGAAAGTGCTGAAATCCCAGTTTTTATACCCTAATCCTAAATTAAATCCATAAGTCAATCCCGGATTTGGATTTCCTATCCACGTACGGTCTTTATCTGTAATTACTCCATCTCCGTTTAAATCTTTGTAGCGAATTCTTCCAAGGCCTTTTCCTTCCTGAGTGGCCGAGTTGTCTACTTCGCCCTGACTTTTAAAGAGTCCGTCAGTTACATAACCATACATTGAATTAAATGGACGCCCCAGGATATTATCATCAAGTCCGTCTCCTCCGTAGTTATTTCGTACTTCATCGGGCAATTTTGTCACCTTGTTTTTATTGGCAGAAACATTTGCAGAGATATCATATTTAAGTCCAAATGAAGTTTCGTCATGGTATCCTAAACTAACTTCCCAGCCTTCATTCTGCATCGAAGCGCCGTTTACCCAGCGATTTCCACCTTCTCCAATTACACCCAGATAGGCAGGTAAAACCAGAATATCATCTGTTTTTTTGATATAATAATCTACCGAACCGCTTAGTTTTTGTTTGAATAATCCAAAGTCCAAACCTATATTGGTTTGTGTGGTGGTTTCCCATTTTAAATCATCGTTTCCGGACTGAGTTGCAATGAAACCTGAGGGAAGCAAACCGTTTCCGTTTCCTGCAATATCATAAGCCGTTCCGTAAGAAGTTGCCCAGGTCGGACTTCCGCCTGCATAACTGGCCAAATACAAACTGTATACAGCGGTATTACTGATTTCCTGATTTCCGGTTTGTCCCCAGCCTGCTCTTAATTTTAAATCAGAGAAAACGGGCGCATTATTTTTGATGAAGTTTTCATTGCTGATTCTCCATCCTGCCGAAACTGCCGGAAAGGTTCCAAATTGATTGTTTTTACCAAAACGGGACGATCCGTCACGGCGAATGGTACCGGAAAGCAAGTAACGATTATCAAACTCATAATCCACTTTTCCAAAATACGACAGCAAAGAATAAGTTGTTGAAGTTCCGCTTGTAAACGATTCTCCTGTTCCTGCATCAGGATACATATAATCCGGTGTTTCGATAAGGAAATCATTTTTACGCAAAGTTGTCGTATCATAAACATCTTTGTACATCTCTGTTCCTGCCATCAAATTCAGATTACTTTTTCCGAAATTCAAACTATAAATGGCCGTATTGGTCCAGGTCCATTTATCACTCACCGACTGATCAATGGTTACCGAGGTCTGATCATTTTGTAAATAACCGGATTGGTAACTTCTTTGCAGTGTACGTTTTTTATAAGATCCGTAATCGATACCAAAACTACTTTTGATATGTAAGTTTTTAATGATTTCAAGATCGGCATACATATTTCCGAAAAGACGCAAATAATCGTACTTATTGTCTTTGTTGTAAGCCAAAAGACGAACCGGATTTTGCCTGTCGTTCATTCCCCCTACTGGTCCTCCCCAACCTTTTCCATCAACAGTATGTACCGGAATTATAGGCAAAGCGCGAAGTGCAGGATCCAGAACTCCGGGATCTGTAACTTCATTGGTACGGGTCATCGAGAAGTTTTCTCCAATTACCAGTTTCCCGTCAAAATATTTATAAGAACCATTCATACGGGCCGAAATTCTCTGGAAATCTGTCGTTTTTACAACGCCTTCATTTCCATAATACCCCAAAGAAAAAACATAACTTCCTTTGTCTGATGCATTAGAAACTGATAAGTCATACGAATTTGCGATTCCGGTTTGTGAGACAGCATCGTACCAATCTGTATCTGAAGCTTTCAAGGTCTGATTCGCATCTAAATATTCAGGAATCAAAACTTTGTTCAATTGTGGTTTGTTGTTGTTTACAGACCAGTCAAACTGATAACGCAAATTATTGTTGTTAGGGTTCAAGCCGTCGTTAATATTGGCCTGCCATAAAGCCTGCCCAAACTGATCGGCATTTAATACTTCCTGTTTTCTGGAATAATCTGAAAAAGAAGTATAAGTGCTGAAATTGATTCTCATTTTACCTTCTTTTCCTTTTTTGGTCGTGATGATAATAACTCCATTTGAAGCTCGGGAGCCATAAATACTGGCAGAAGAAGCATCTTTTAAAACCTGAATTGATTCAATATCATTTGGGTTTAGTTCGTGCATTCCGGATTTTGTTGGCATTCCGTCAATTACATAAAGAGGATCTGTGTTGTTTAAAGTTCCAATTCCACGAATCACAACTTTTGTATTGGCTCCGCTTGGAGAACCATCAGACGAAACTTTTACCCCGGCCACTCTTCCCTGCAGCGCTTTTATTGGGTTGGGTTCGGGTTGTGTCATGACTTCCTTCATGTTTACAACGGCCACGGCTCCTGTAATATCTGTTTTCTTTTGTTTTGAATATCCGGTCACAACAACTTCATTGAGTTGATTGTTATCTACTTTTAAAGTAATATTGAATGTTTTTTGTCCTTTTACTTCAATCGATTGTGGACTGTACCCTATAAATGAAATTACAATCTTGGCATCTGAAGTTACCTCTTGAAAAGAAAAATTTCCATCAAAATCTGTTACTGTACTGGTATTGGTTCCGGCAATAAGTACCGTTGCTCCGGGAAGCGGCATTCCGTCGTCTGAGGAAATTACTGTTCCCTTAATCCCTGTTTCCTGTGCCGTCATAACCAGCATTGGAAAGAAGAAAAATAGAAAATAAATGAGTTTGGTTTTCATAGTTAGTGGTTTTGGTTTTAAGGTTAGTTTATATTTAATTGGTTAATCTCTAAGTCATTCAGCTCAACTCCATTTTTTGAAGAAACGGAAAGAGCGGTATACGGCTGGTTGGGGAAAAAGATTTCAGTAATTACTTTTTCGCCGTTATTGTAAAATATCTCAATGGATGTTTTGTCCAGAATGATTTTAAAAGTCCCTTCTTTCTGACTTCCGTCTAAAGGTGCTTTGGTAATTGTTGAGGCAAATTTTTCTGAGAAGTCAATTTTTCCAGATTTCAAGCGATCCACAAATAAATAATGATCTGTATTATTGATTCCAAAGCTCACCGCTTCTCCATTTGCATTTGAAAGAGTAAAAGTGTACGTATCCTGTTTAAGATTCCTGATATTAAAATGAAGCATTGCCTTTGTCAAATCAATTTTTCCTGCTTCAGCTACAGCTAATTTTCCTTTTCCTTTCAGGCTTTTTACTTTGATTGTTTTAGCAATGTATTTATTGATTTCTTTTACAGGATTATTGATCAAAACATAATCATTCCCTTTTTTGATTACCTGAAGTTCACGCGCAATTGTCGTACTGCTTCTCCATGCCGTTGTAGGAACTTCTTGGGCATAATCCCAATTCGACATCCAGCCAATAAATAAACGGCGGCCGTCTGCAGCAGGAACATTATTCCAGGTAACTCCCGCATAATTATCTTTGCCGTAATCCAGCCAGACTGCTTTTTCCTGTTCTACTTTGTTGGCAAAATTGACATCTAAAGTAAACGTGGTTCCGTCAAAATCTCCAATAAAATATTGTGTTCCTGAACCTCCGTTCGCGCCGCCCGGATTTAAATTCTGAATCAAAACCCATTTGGTTTCATTGGTACCTTCCACTTTTATCTCAAAGAAATCAGGACATTCCCAAACACCTCCATGAGCGCCAATGTTTTTCCCGAATTCAGATAAATATTTCCAGTTTTTAAGATCCTTAGAGGCATAAAACTGGGTTCTGTCCTGTGCTGCCAACGACATGATCCATTGTTTATGCGTTTCATCCCAGTTGACTTTTGGATCACGAAAATCACGAATTCCGGGATTTTTAATGACAGGATTTCCTTGTTCAAATTTCTGCCATGTAAAACCATTGTCATTCGAATACGCGATATCCTGCTGCTCTACATCAATCTTTCCTTCTTTTTCTTTGGTCATATCATGCAGCGTGTAAATCGCCACAATAGGAGCCGTTTTTCCGGTACCTAAACCTGATGTATTATGTGTATCAACAACAGCGCTTCCTGAAAAAATATATTTGTCTTTGTCCGGGTAAAGCGCGATTGGCTGCTCTTCCCATTGAATTAAATCTTTACTAATGGCATGTCCCCAGTGCATGGGGCCCCAAACACTTTTCTCCGGATAATGCTGATAATACAAATGATAATAGCCATTAGCATAGAACATTCCGTTAGGATCATTCATCCAGCCTTTTTTAGGTGTAAAATGAAAATTGGGACGGTACATTTTTTCTTCTGTAGTCATGGATGCTGAAACGGTAGTTGTTTGTGCAACAGCCGAATAAGGTTTAAAAGCGCCTATTGATAATAATACGGCACTATACAATGCCAGGGGCAGATGTTTCTTTGATGTCATTTTTTTTGATATTTTTTTTGGTTAGATTTTCACTCAATACTTCTAAAGAAATTCCTTTAGTTTCAGGCATTATAAAAATTACGAAGAGTAACTGCAGCACCATCATCAATGCAAAAATTAAGAATACGACTTCAGGTCCGATTTCTGAAAAAAGCATAGGAATCAAGGACGGAATAATGGCCGCTAAAACCCAGTGTACAGAACTTCCAAAGGCTTGCCCCGACGCACGGATATGGTTCGGGAAAATTTCTGAGATAAAAACCCAGATCACAGCTCCCTGACCAATGGCATGTGAAGCGATAAATAAGAAAAGGAAAATAGGCACCGATAATCCTCCCCAATTGTAGAAAAACGAAGCAGAAACTAATCCTAAGGAAATAATATATCCAATTGAACCAATGTACATCAACAACTTTCTTCCTAATTTGTCAATTAATGCAACTCCGATTAAAGTAAATATAAGGTTTGTAATTCCAATGCCGATACTGCTCAATAAAGCAGTATTTTGCCCTAAACCTGCTTCTTCAAAAATTCTCGGTGCATAATATAAAAAGGCATTGATTCCGGAGAACTGATTGAAAAAGGCAATTAAAAAGGCCAGCATTAACGGAAAACGGTATTTTTTCATGAAGATATTTTCATGCTTTGTAACTCCGTTTTCTCTCGAATCATCCATAATAGATGCAAGATCTGCAGTGGGATCAATCTGAAACAAGACTTTACGGGCTTCTTCATCACGGTTTTTAGACAATAACCATCTTGGACTTTCCGGTATGGTAAGGATAAAGAGAATATAAATAAGAGACGGAAAAGCCTGAACTCCGACCATCCAGCGCCAGGCATTTTCTCCGATATCCTTTAAAAAGAAATTGGATATAAAAGCAATTAAAATTCCCAAAACAATATTGAACTGATATAAAGCTACCAAACGTCCGCGTTTGTCTGCCGGGGCGATTTCTGAAACATAAGCCGGAGCAGCAATAGTTGACGCGCCAACTCCTAAACCTCCAATAAACCTGAAAGCAGCAAATACATAAGGATCATTTGCAAAAGCGGCACCAATGGCTGAAATGAAATATAAAATCCCGATCCAGAATAATGTCTTTTTACGACCTATTTTATTGGTTGGGATTCCTCCAAAAATGGCTCCTATAACAGTTCCCCAAAGTGCCATTGCCATAACAACAGATCCATGAAAAGCATCAGATGAATGCCATAGAAGCTGCAATTGTTTATCAGCTCCAGAAATAACTACGGTATCAAAACCGAATAGAAAACCTGCCAGTGCAGCAGTAACAGACCAAATCAATATCTTGTTCATTGTAGATGTATTAAAAACTTATCGCTAAGATATCCGCAAAAAAAACAACTTATTTTTAATGATGTTACAATTTAATTCCTTAAATATTGATAGTTTGACATTTCAACATCAACAAGCTTATTTACAAGGCTTTACGCTTATTGAAATTTAATTACGAAAACCATGTAGTTTCGATTTTGTTACATTGGGTACAAAATTGATACATAAAACCAAACACTTTTATATCAATTAGAATTTGATGTTTTGTATTCTTTAGGAGAAATTCCAAATTTATTCTTAAAAGCAGTAGAAAAATAATTGGGAGAAGAGAATCCAAGTGAGTACGCAATCTCAGAAATATTCATCTGATTGGACTTTAAAAGCTCAGCGGCTTTCTCTAATTTGACATTATTGATATGATCACTAATATTGATACCAATAATTGCTTTTACTTTTCGGTACAGCTGAACTCTTGAAACTCCAAGCTTGTCGGCTAAATCCTCGACAGAAAATTTAGGGTTTTCAACATTCTTCTTAATAATATCATTCATCTTGGTAATGAAAGTCTGTTCCTGATTGCCAAATTTGGACTCAGGTTCAACACGGTAAATATTATTGGTGTAATAATAACGAAGTTTCTCTCTGTTGAAAAGCAAGCTCGAAATAGATTGTTTTAAGATCGAAAGGCTAAAGGGTTTTGTCAAATATTGGTCGACTCCGCTCTGCAATCCTTTTAATACCGATTCTTTGTTGCTTTGCGCTGTTAGAATAATAATAGGAATATGGGAAGAGCGCAGATCTTTTTTTAATTCTTTACTAATTTCATAACCATCTTTGTCTACTAAATTGATATCGCAAATAATGATATCGGGAACAATTTCCATTGCTTTTTCAATAGCATCACTGCCGTCAGAAGCGTACACCATATATTCACCGGATAATTTTGCTTTTAAAAATGAGACCAGATCAATATTGTCTTCTATGATCAAAAGGGAATGTTTCTCTGATTCAGCAATGGTGTTTACTTCTTTAAAATCAGGTTCTATATCTAAATTATCTGTTATTAGATTTGGAGTTATATTGAGATTTTCTCTTTGATTTACAATCTCTGAAGGCTGCAAATGACTGTTTCCTTTTAATAAAGTAATGACGAACTCACTTCCCTGTTTTGATTTGAGTTCGATCGTGCCGTGATGCAAAAGCACAAACTCTTTAGACAAATGAAGTCCAATTCCTGAACTGTTTTTATTATTGTTTGAAGCTTTAAAAAATGGGCTGAACACGTTGGACAATTCATTCTCCGGAATTCCAATTCCGGAATCCTTAAAGTTTATTTTTACTGTATTGTCCTGATTTTCGAGAATCGTAATGGTTATTTTTCCGTTATCCGGCGTAAATTTAAAAGCATTGGAAAGCAGGTTGAAATAGACTTTATCCATGAGGCCTCTATCGATAAACAACTCCAGGTTTTTATTTTTCATCGTCAGCTGAAAATCGATGTTTCTGCGGGCAGCTTCACCTTTAAAATTGGTCATCACCTCATTGGTAAAATCATAAATCTTAGTACTGGAAGCTCTTAGCGTAAATTTTTGCTCTTCTATTTTTCTAAAATCCAGCAGCTGATTTATTAATCGCAGTAATCTGTTCGAGTTTTTATGAATGAGTTTTACCTCGTCAATAAGCGCGGTTCCTTTTATTTTTTCATTTTCGATCAGGGATTCCACATAACTCATAATCAGCGTTATTGGAGTTTTAAATTCATGGGAAAGTCCGGTAAAGAAATTCAGTTTGGCTTCATTGCTTTTCGCTGCAATCTTTGCCATTTCCTGTATTTCATTATTTTGATCGATTACGGTTTGATTGATACTTTCAAGCTGTTTTTTCTTTCTCGAAATAGAAATCGTCGAATAAATACTGTAAATGGTCAGACTCAAAATAATCACTAAGAAGAAACTCAGCAAACGTACCAGATTGTTCTGAGAAGCATATTCTCTTTCCTGAACCTTTATCGCTCCCTGCTGCGACTCTATCACCGTTTGCTGCTGATCGACTTTATCCATTTGGTTTTCGATAATCTCAGCATTATTATGGTCGATCACAATGGTATTGAGGATATTGTTTTTAGAAATGGGTTCTTTATGGTACATTTTCAAAGCCAGTTTCAAAGCTTCATTTCCTCCGGTAGGATATAAAATGGTTCCGTCTAAAACACCGCTTTTAACCAGTTCAATCCCGCCATTGACAGAATTTAATCCGTCTACACCTAAAAATTTAATTTTATTCTCTAATCCAACTGTCTTTGCCGTTTCCCAGGCGCTCAATGCCATTCGATCGTTATGGGCAAAAATATATTCGACATCAGGATTTTGTAAAAGAATTGTTTTTAAGGGCGCATTAACAGATTCTTTTTCCCAATTGCCGTGAATGGTATTGACAACTGTAAAACGTTTATTGCCTTTAATGATCTGATCAAATCCCAGACTGCGTTCGTAGGCCGGCGAAGAACCGTTTGCGCCTGTAATTTCAACGATTTTACCTGAACCTTTACTGTGCGAAATGATATATCGGGCGGCAATTCTTCCAATTTCAATATTATCCGCTCCAAGATAAGCCGTGTAATTTTCGCCATCGATCTTACGGTCTACTACAAGAACCGGAATTCCGGCTTTGATCGACTTCTCTACAACTGCAGTTAAGGGTTTGGACTGGATTGGAGATACAATAATCACATCTGCTTTATTGGCTATAAATCGCTCTATATCTTCGATTTGTTTATTGACATTGTTATTGGCGTCGCTGATTTTTAAATCGACTTCAGGTCTGAGCGAAGCTTCAATTTTTATCGAACTGGTCATTTGTTTGCGCCAATCGTCTGTGGTCATCGCTTGCGAAAAACCAACTTTTATTTTATCTCCCTGTTTTTGACTGCACGAAACTAAACTTAATGATGCTAAAAATAGCAGCAAAATATATTTTACAAATGGATACATGAAATTATGAGTTTATGTAAATGAAAATGAGTTTTCAAAAAAAATACCTTACTGAACCAACAACTTGCCAAAATAATTAGGAAGGATTATTTTGCATAGACAAGCGGGAAGGATATATGATAAGGTAAAATTAAACTTTTATTTGATCTTTGCAACTTAGTACTGAAATATCTTAATCAAAAACAGCGATCCTGAAAAAACGCTCTGACTTAATGATCAGGCGCGTTGTACCTGTTAAATAAAAAGATACTATACACATAGATAATTAACCTGCAAAGCTTTGTTTTGTTCCCTTCATTCTAAAACTTTTCAGACTCATTCCTGTGTGTCTTTTAAAAAATTTATTAACATGACTTTCATCCGAAAATCCAAATTCATCTGCTATCTCATGAACTCTTTTATCGCTAAATTGTAGTCTGTGCTCTATCAGGCGGATCCTGTAAGAAGAAATATAATGCTGAATGGTTTCGCCACATTGCTTACGAAAATAACTGCCAAGATAAGTTGGCGATAACCCAAATAGATCTGCGATTACTGCTATTTTCAAACGTTCGGGATTACGTATATGCTCTTGAATATAATCCAGTATTTGCATAATACGTACATCTGCATTTGGAGAAATATTTTTTGGTTTGACTGCTGATATATTTCTTGCAGCAATAACAATAATCGCATTTACTAAATGACGAATCAGGTCCTGGTTATAAATATTGTCATGCTCGATAGTCTGCCCTAGCTGCCCCATAAGGATATGAACCATTTGTTTATCTTGATGGTTCGCCAAAACCGAACCTGACAAATCAGAAGCATAATATAAAAGGCATTCGATATGATCGATGCTTTTCCATTGATATTCTCTAATATAATTTTCACCAAAACGAACCACTATAAACTCACAAATACCGTACAGGTCAAATTCATGGCAATCATTGGGCGTAGTCAAAAATAAGTCTCCCGACCTAAAATCTACTTTATTTCCATTTGTAGAATAGCTTCCATTACCCGATATGACATAAACCATTTCAAAGAAGTTAAACTGCCTGTCACGCAGTGGACATGTATCTATTTTTTCATAAAATACTTCGAGTGACTGATAAATATTTTCTCTTCCCATGTGGTAAAGATACCTAAATAGACTTGAAATATACCTGTTAAGAGGCGCTTTACCGGTCTATTTTTGTCAAGCACAAATAAAGATTATTAGTTAAGGTTGTATTGAATTATAAAAATCCCTAAATATGAAAAACACCAATTTGAAGAATATAGATAGCAACCTTTGGCAAGCTATTACCCAAAGTGAGTACATACAGATAGACTATGAAAGCTTGCTGGAGAATGATCCAGCGCAAATTAGAGCCAAGGAACTAACATTGTCATTAAAGGAACAATCTGCTGAAATACCCGATGAGTTACATCTGGAAACTATTCAGATTCCTTCTTCTGAAAATAAACGTACCATCTCATTAAGAACATACAAACCTGCCAAAAAAGGCACCTTACCGGTATTACTCTATTTTCATGGAGGAGCTTTTATCTATGGAACTCCAGAGCAATATGATTTTTTATTTTTCAGATTGGCAATCGATATTAATGCAGTAATTGTTTCTGTCGATTACCGGTTGGCGCCTGAAGATCCTTTTCCGGCTGCTCTGGAAGATGGATATGATGCGCTGCTCTGGTTGTCTGAATATGCGGGGGATATCCAAGGGGATAAAAACAACATTATCATTGGTGGAAGCAGCGCCGGAGCAACTATTGCTGCTTCTCTAGCCCATATGGCAAGAGATAAAAAGCAAGTAGAAATCCGGCACCAGTATTTACTTTATCCAGCAATGGATCATCGCCTGAAAACCCAGTCAATGCAAGACTTAGCAAATGCTCCTATGCAAAGCAAAAAAGCAGCACAATGGATGTGGAAACATTACTTACCACACCCGATCACTAAGCCGCCAAGATATGCAGTGCCATTATTGCAAGACAATTTCAAAGATTTACCAACTGCAACAATCATCGTATGCGAATTGGATCCTCTAAAAGACGAAGGAAAAAAATATGCTGCAAAATTACAAGAAGCCGGTATTGCAGTTCATTTATTAGAGATAAAAGGAGCTGTGCACGCCTTTGATTTTTTTCCTTGTCTATTATCCGATACTTTTTATAGGCAGCAAGTTCAATTATACAATGAAATTTTAAATCCTGGAAAATGAAAAAAATAGTAGTTATAAATGGGCATCCTGATAAAGAAAATTTAAACAGTGCAATTGTAGATTCTTATATTAATTCTGCCAAACAAAATGGTTCAGAAGTTCGCTATATCGCCATCGGAGCGCTGGACTTCAATCCTAATTTACAGTTCGGTTATTCTCAAAGAATGGAATTGGAATCTGACTTGGTAAAAGCCCTGGAGGATATTAAGTGGAGTGAACATACTGTATGGATACATCCTATGTGGTGGCTGGGTATGCCTGCAATTATGAAAGGTTTTTTCGACAGGGCATTTCTTCCGGGTATTACCTTTAAAAGGGATGAAAAAGGTGTTACCGAAGGATTATTAAAAGGAAAAACAGGAAGAATTATTACAACGGCAGGAGATTTATCCCTAACTCTTTACAAAGAAATTTATAAGTCAAGCGGACTTGTACAATTAAAAGAAGGGATTTTAGCTTACTGTGGAATATCTCCTATCGAAAGTAATTTTATTGGACCTCTTAATGAATTAAACGAAAGTGACACATTACAATGGCTAAAGAAAATCAAACACCTAGCTTTATTAGACTCCAAATAGATTTGATTCTTTTTTATAATTAACTCATTGGGTATAATTGCTTTTAACACATAAAAGTTATATTGCGCATGGAAAATTATACCCAATTATTTTTAATCCAACATAAAAACAATCAATCCTCTTGCACCATGTGCTCCAAGAACCAATGACTGCTCGATATCAGCTGTTTTTGATGGTCCGGCGATAAAAGTCCCGAAACCGTACTGCTGATTGCCAATTCTTTCATAGGCCTGATGCATGCTGGCCAAAATATCCTTTTTATGAACTATAATAGCTAAATATTGTGCAATAAAAGGTGATACACGTTGTCCAAGTACATCATCTGTAACCCAAAGTGCACTATTTTCGGCTACACCAAAATGAGCTTTTATAATATTTAGTTCCACATCGGCAAGCAAATGCGGATCATCACTTGTCCAGTCTAAAGATGCAATTTCAGAAAGCTCCGGAATTGTGGTTATGATGCGTTTTTCGAGTGCATAATTTTTCTTTATATAATCAAGGATTTCAGCATAACTGGTTACTTCTACGGGATCACCTCCAATATTTTTCAGTACCGTTTTATAGGTTGCCAGCACATCAGGATTCTCTGAACTCAAAAGATTCAGATCAGGCAAATCTGCACTGAAAGCAGGTTGATTTTGCTTTATTTTTTTTAAAATATCCGCTTTACTACTCATTGTCTTTTGCTTTTGCTTCTCTTGAATTTTTCTTGTACCATTCTCTAAAAGATTCTTCCGGAACTTCCGGCATTTCGCGCTGATCGTACCATTTGTTCATTTTATTATTGACTAGCCCTGGCATGTTTTTCATCACAAAACGACCTGATTTTCCCGCGATATTAAAAATCGTTGGATTAGCGAGAACTTTTGCCATGGTATTCATTGCAATTGTTTTGGCTGTTGGTGTATGTCCTTCTTTTACCAAAACCTGACGCCATTTATACAATTGGTCGTGTATATCAATTTTTACAGGACAAACATTGGTACAAGAGCCACAAAGTGTACTTGCAAATGGTAAGTCGGCATTTTTACTCATGTCCAGATTGGGCGCCAATATAGAACCAATTGGTCCTGCAACGGCATTGTGATAACTGTGTCCGCCACTTCGTCTGTATACCGGACATGTATTCATACACGCGCCGCAACGAATGCATTTAAGGGAATTTCTAAAATCTTCTCTTCCCAGTTGCGTACTCCTGCCGTTATCGACAATCACAATATGAATTTCTTTTCCTGCTCTTGGTTTCTTAAAATGACTTGAGAATGTGGTAATCGGCTGTCCTGTCGCGCTTCTTGCCAATAATCTAAGGAAAACACCTAAATGTTTACGCTCGGGAATCAGTTTTTCGAATCCCATACAGGCAATATGAACATCTGCCAAATGCGCGCCCATATCAGCATTTCCTTCATTGGTACACACCACAATTTCGCCTGTTTCTGCAATAGCAAAATTAACTCCGGTCAACGCTACTTTTCTCGTCAAGAAGGTATTTCTTAAACTCAAACGAGCGGATTCGGTTAGATACTGAGGGTCAATATTTCCTTTTTCAGTTCCCAGATGTTCATGAAAAGTTTCGCTTACATCCTCTTTTTTAAGGTGAATGGCAGGTAAAACAATATGACTTGGCGGTTCTTTACGAAGCTGAACAATGTATTCTCCTAAGTCCGAATCGATCACTTCGATACCTTTCTCGGCTAAATAGTCATTCAAATGGCATTCTTCAGTAAGCATCGATTTTGATTTCACCATTTGCTTTACCTCATGTTTTGCCATAATCGAATGCACGATTTGGTTATGTTCTTTGGCATCCGCTGCCCAATGTACGATAATACCATTTTTCTGAGCGTTTGCTTCAAACTCAATCAGATAATCATGAATATTAGAAAGCACGTTATTTTTAATCTGTGAAGCGGTTTCGCGAAGCAATTCCCAATCCGGGATTTGATGCGCCGACTTATCACGCTTTTCACGAACAAACCAAAGTGTTTCGTCGTGCCAGTTGACGCGTTCTGTATCTTTATTAAAACGCGTTGCAGCTTCGCTGTGCGGTATAACTTTTTCTGATGACATCTCTTTCTTTTGTTTTTTTACCATTAAGATATTAAGTTCATAAAGCTTTGACTTAAATTATTTAATCTCTTAATGGTAAAAAGAATATTAAGTTTAATTCTAAAATCACCTAATTTCCGAGTGAATTTAATATTTCAGCAATATGAATGGTTTTGATGGGGCTTTTTTGTCTTTTCAAAATTCCTTCTAAATGCATCAGACACGACATATCCCCACCTGTAATATAATCTACGTGATGGTTTTCATGATCTTTTATTCGGTCTTGTCCCATTTTTACAGAAACGGCTTCTTCAGTCACACAGAATGTTCCTCCAAAACCACAGCATTCATCTTTTCTGGATAACGAAACCAGGTCCAATCCTTTTATATTGTGCAATAATTGTTCAGGTTTAGAGAAAAATGGCGCGTTAAGTTCTGTCATCTGCGAAAGCTTTAATCCGCGCTGACCGTGACAACTTACGTGCATTCCTACTCTGTATGGGAAATTTCCGTCGATGGAATCTACTTTTAAAATATCGGTAATAAACTCTGTTAGTTCAAATACTTTCTTCCGCATTTCTGTAGCTGCTTCTTCTTGTTTCTCATCATGTAAATGTTCTTTTACATGCAAAACACAACTTCCCGAAGGGCAGACAATATAATCGAATCCGGTAAAATTGGCAATAAAATTAGCATCACAGCCTTTGGTTAAATATTGGTATCCGCTGTTTGCCATAGGTTGGCCACAGCAGGTTTGTCCCATTGGAAAGTGAACATCGCAACCTAATTTCTGCAAAAGTTCATAGGTGGCAATGCCTACTTTTGGGTAAAACTGGTCGACATAACACGGTATAAATAATCCGATTTTCATATACTGTCTTTTTAAACGCTTTGAGTTTCTTTATCAATATGAAGGGACTTTTCAATCCAAATAAATCTCAAAGTGCTAATGTAAAAAATTGTATTTCTTTTTTACGCACAAAATTTATGTTTTATGTGTAATCTATTTTTATAATATTATTTCACACAGATTTTAAAAAGATTTAAGCAGATGTACGCAGATTATTATCTAAAATCAAATCTGATTAAATCTGTAAAATCTGCATGAAACAAAAATCCTTTAATCTGTTGCTGTTTTTCTCTCGCAGATTCAGCAGATTTTTAATTCTAAATTTTTAAGTAAACATCAATGCTTATAAAACTTCAAATCAATCAAATCATTCTGAATTGGTTTAGGATTCCAGTTTTGATGGATTGCCAGTGCAGCCCCCAGCGCACTTGCCTGCGCCATTGATGCAGCATATACTTCTATATCCGGATAAGCTTCGGCGAGTAAATTCATAAAAATTGAATTTTTACTAAAGCCTCCATCTACAAAAATCTTTTTTACAGGACTGTTATGAATTACTAAATTAGTCGAAAAAACTTGTTGTTCAACAAGATCAAGCATCAATTGATGATATGCTATTTCGTAACTTTTAAAGTGATTCAGGTCTCTTTTCTGAAAAGGACATTCTTTCAAAATGTCAAAATCATATTTCTTTGGATAAATAATCTGAAAGTTCAGCGCTCTTAAATTCGAAACTATCTTTTTATCAAAATAAACTTCTTTATAAGTATCAACCGGAACATTAAAATGTGCCGCTAATCTTTTGGTCTGCACTTCATGTTCGTTACCTGAGAACAGACGGGCTGCTTTTACAGGCTGATCCGTATATTGCATGTAACACAAACAATCGTGCTGTAGTTCTTCAAAAGTCAATTGTTTATTATTGAACGGATTCAGGGAAATGCTCCATGTTCCTGTCGATAATAAAACAAAAGGCTCTGTAAAGTTTATTGTGTAGGGAATAATAGCGGATGAACTGTCGTGTAAACCAACCCCAATTGCTAATCCGTCTTCGGTTTTAATGCTGTCTTTTCCGTAATGAAGCGGTGGGATTTTATCTAAAATATTTTCTTTTTTCAACCATTTATGGTACTTCATCTTCTTGAAATTCCAAAGATTGGTATGGCATCCAATACTTGTAATATCAGCAAAAGCTTCACTAGTTAAAAGGAAACTCAAATACTGTGGTAAATGCAGGCAATATTTTACCTGACTGAACAGTTCCGGTCTTTCTTCTTTGAATCTGTAAATCTGCATGCCCGAATTCAGGCTTCCTAAAACAGGGGAAGCAGTTTTTACTGCAAAAACCTCTTTTCCTTTGTATTTATTATAAAAGTCAGTTTTTAACTCCTCAGGATACTCTTTGAGATAATTATACAGAGGAGTTAAAACTTTTCCTTTTTCATCAATGTAGACAAAACTGGCACCATAAGTACTAAAATTGATGGCTTTTAAAACGTAATGGGTCAGATTTTTTATTTCTGATAATCGATCGAATATCCAGTTTTTCAGCACCTGAATATCTTCGCAGGGAAAACCATCTTCATCGAGGGTTTCATCAAGATTTACTGATTTTTCCCAAACAATTTTATAATTTTCATCAAATAAAAATACCTTTTTGTTTGTTTTACCAATGTCAAAAATTGCAACTACATTCATTTATGCTATTTTTTATAAGTCTGTAGCCATCGTTTTTAAACCTCTTTCTCCTATTAGATTTTTTCTAACGGCAAGACTGCGATACAATTCAACCGGATTTAATGCAGCGCCTGAACGTAAACGAGCCTCAGCCACTAATGCGCGAACATCAGTTCGGAAAGCATCCTGCAGGATTTCCTGCGCTTTTACCACATCATTTTCCTGTTGTGCAATTTCTAAAGCTTTTCTATCCACCAAAAGTGACTGTGCATAAGCAATCATGATAGCTTCTACAGATTGTAACAAATCTTCTAAAGGATCTTTTATGTTGTGTGAAGCGTCAATCATCCAGCCTAAATCTTTGGCATGATTCATTCCTCTGGCGTCCATTCCTTCCACTAATTCATTAAAGATCAAGAACAACTGATATGGTTTTAAAGCTCCGGCTGTTAAGTCGTCATCTCCGTATTTTGAATCATTAAAGTGAAAACCACCTAATTTTTCTTCCATAAGTAGTAAAGAAACGATTTGTTCGATATTCGCATTTGGCAAATGGTGTCCTAAATCAACAAGTGTCTGCGCTTTGTCTCCTAATTTTTTTACGTAAGAATACGATTGTCCCCAATCTGCCACTGTAGTGGAATAAAAGTTGGGCTCAGCACATTTGTATTCTAAGAATAATTTCCAGTTAGAAGGTAATGCATCGTAGATTTCTTCGAGACTTTCTAATGTATTTTGGTATGCTTTTCTAAAGTTTAATTGTCCGGGAAAAGAAGAACCATCAGCCAGCCAGATTGTTAGCGATTCTGATCCTAATTCTATTCCGTGTTGAATTACTTCTATATTGTGCGCAATGGCTTGTTTACGAACTGCTTTGTTCACATTTTGCAACGATCCGAATTTATACGAATTGTCCTGACCTGCCTGATCCTGAAATGTATTGGAGTTCATGGCATCAAATCTTAAATTGTGCTGTGCCGCAAGACTTTTTATTGCTTTATAATCCTGTGGAATATCCCAGGGAATGTGCAGTGAAATGGCTCCTGAAGCATTATTTAAAGCGTGAAGCAATCCTACATCTTCGATTTTTTCTTCGATAGAACGTGGTTCTCCACCTCCGGCAAAACGTCCGAATCTTGTTCCTCCTGTTCCTAAAGCCCAAGATGGAATTGCAATTTGAAAGTCTATTAATTTTTGAATAATTGCTTCTGTATCACCAATTTCTGAAATTGTGAAAGCAAATTTATTTTTATGTTTTTTTAATAATTCCTCGTTATGAGATGCGATATTGTTTGATCCGATTAACATATTATTTTATCTTTTAATAGAGATTACAATATATAAATAATATAAATTGAACTCTGGTTTAACGTTACTATTTTATGCTATTTTATTAGGTTTAATAAGGTTGTTATATCCTAAAAAAATCTAACGTTCGAATGACATCGAACGTTAGATCACAAAAAACCACTTTTGCTTTAAACAAACTTAAAAAAACTTAACAATCTATCTGTAAAAGCCCATTGATACCCCGCCGTCTACATTTAGTGCGTTTCCTGTTGATTTACCCAGTAAACCACCCACAAAAGCGAAACAAGCATTTGCAATATCATCGGGCAATATAATTTCATTGAGTAACGTACGTTTTGCATAATAAGCCGGTAATTCTGCAACTGTAATACCGTATGCTTTTGCACGACCTTCTGCCCAACCGCCAGACCAAATATTCGAATCTGAGATTACTGCATCAGGATTTACTGTGTTTACACGAATTTTATCTGCACCTAATTCAGCAGCCATCAGTCGTGTTAAATGTGCCTGAGCTGCTTTTGCTGAACCGTATCCAGGATTATTTGGACCTGCAACAACTGCATTTTTAGAAACAATATTTACAATATCGCCACCAAATCCCTGTTTGCGCATTACTTCGATTCCGGCTTTAGAAACAATAAATTGCCCTTTTACCAAAATGTCATACAATCTGTCCCATTCTTCCAAAGTATGCTCTGCAATTGATTTAGAAATACTAATTCCTGCATTATTCACTATTATATCAGCACCGCCAAAAGCCAGACAAGCTTCGTCTAATGCTTTTTCTGTACTTTTTTCATCCGTAACATTAAGTAAAGTACTCGAAACAGCATCTTTACCAAACAACTTCACAAACTCAGCGGTAGCAATTTCTAAACGTTCTTCGTTGATATCATTAATTACTACACAAGCACCTTCCTGAGCAAATCTTTTGGCAATAGCTTTACCAATTCCGCCAGCAGAACCTGTAATAACAGCTACTCTTCCTGACAATGCTTTAGGTTTAGCCATACGTTGTAATTTTGCCTCTTCTAACAGCCAATATTCAATATCAAATGCTTCCTGACGCGGCAGTGAAGTATATTCTGAAACTGCTTCAGCACCTTTCATCACATTTACTGCATTGATATAATATTCAGATGCCAGACGTGCCATTGTTTTATCTTTGGCAAAGGTAAACATACCCACTCCCGGATATAAAATCACAACCGGATTTGGATCACGCATCGCAGGGGAATTCGACTTTTTGCACGTATTATAATACTCTTTGTACATTGAGCGATACGCTTCAAATGCAGGTGTTAATTTTGCTTTGATCGCATCAACATCTGACAGATCTTCGTTTGGCTCTAAAGTCAAAACCAAAGGACTGATTTTGGTACGTAAAAAGTGATCCGGACAAGAAGTCCCCAGAGGTGCTAATTTTGATAAATCGTTAGAATTAATGAATTCCAAAACTCTTGCATCGTCTGTATAATGACCAATCATCTGACGCTCTGACGAACAGAAACCTCTTAAAATTGGTGCTACTTTTGCTGCTTTTAATTTACGATCTGCTTCTGGCAGACTTTCTATTTTTTTACCTCCAAAAACCGCACGTTTTTTTCCGTAATTACTCTCCAAGTATTCCGCACATTTCTCAATTACTTCCAGCGTGTTGATGTAGCTTTCGTAAGCAGTATCTCCCCAGGTAAATAAACCGTGAGAACCCAACATGATTCCGCGTAGTTTTTTTCCTTTTTTTTCTGCTTCTTCCAGACAGCTTCTTAACTGAAGTCCCAGGTCAAAACCGGGACGCTGCCATCCTACCCAGCCAATCTCTCCGTCGAATAATTCTTCGGTAATTTTAGCTCCGTCTTTTGCTGCAGCGATTGCAATTGCTGCATCAGGATGTAAGTGGTCAATATGTTTAAATGGTAAAAAACCATGTAAAGGAGTATCGATAGAAGGTGCTTTTGAAGCCAAATCGAAAATACAGTGATTGAACAACTCAACCATTTCATCTTCGAACTCAATTCCTCTGTATACATTCTCGAGATTGCGAAGTCTGTCTAAATATAGCGCTGCACAACCGGATTTTGTTAATGTACCAATGTCTCCACCAGAACCTTTAATCCACATGACTTCAGAGCTTTCTCCTGTTAGCGGATCTTTATCAGTAATTTTTACCGAAGTGTTTCCACCACCATAGTTAGTCAGTCTTAAATCGGCTCCTAATAAATTAGAACGATAAATGAAAAGCGCTACTTCATCTCCTGCCAGTGCTGCTGCCTTAACATCATCCCAAAGATAGCTTACATGCTTAAAAGTCATATTATTTATATTTATATTCGACATTGTTGTTATGTTATATTTTGTGTATTTATAATGAATTCCCAATTCCGACCAAAACAATCGACAGCATAATTAATGCAATTCCCCAGAGAAAAGTTCTGAAAGTCCTTTGGGAAACCCCTTTCCATTCCTTCAAATAAAATCCCCAAAGATTAGCCGTCAGAATAATAGTTGCCATATGCAGAATCCATGAACTTGCACCGTTTCCAAGTTTACTCTCTCCCATTCCGTAAAAGAAGAATTGTAAAAACCACATGGTTCCTGCCGTTGCCGACCACAGTACATTTTTAGCAATTGGTGTGTTTTTATTGGTATAATCTGAGAAAGTTCTATTTTTAAAATTAAGGTACATACACCAGATAAAATTGGTAGTCAGACCGCCCCACATCAAAACGATATAGGTAACATTATTTTGAAACAAAGGGTTGCATCCGTAATCTACTGCTGTTTCTGCCATTGGTTTTCCAGCTTCGATTCCGTAGTTAAAAAACGAACTCAGAATACCTGAGATAACCGCTATAATCAAACCTTTAACCAAGCTAAAATCTTTGTCTTTGTCTTCGTGCCCGCTGGCAAAATCCTTTTCTTTCAAAATCCCTGCTTTCCCGGAAATTGCAATACCTAAAAGACAAACTGCTACTCCTGCCAAAACCATTTGCCCGCCTGGATTAGACAACATATCGCTAAAGGAAATTTTACCTTCTGTTGGATATAAATCATAATAAATAGAAGGAACCAGAGCACCAAAAGCAGAACAGAATCCAAGGATAATAGAATTCCCTAATGACATTCCTAAATAGCGAACACCTAAACCATATGTTAATCCACCAACTCCCCAGATCAGTCCCATCGTAAATGTGAAGGCTTTTATTGAAGGCGCAGCTGTTGTAATTATTTCAACAAAATTTGGAATCGTTAAATAAGCAGCAATTGGCGGTACTATCAACCAGGAGAAAAATCCACCTACAATCCAGTAGCTTTCCCAGGCCCAATCCTTTACTTTCTTAAAAGGCATATAAAAACTACCTGAAGAAAATCCTCCGATAGAATGAAAAATAATTCCTAATAATGATTCCATTAATAATTTGTTTTTTGGTTAGATGTGATAGTTAATTTGGTTTTGTAAAATAATAGAATAGAAAAAAGAAAACTGTCCTGTACTATCCTTTATACTTTTGTTATTTATGTTAAATCTGAGGATTATTACAAAGAACAGCTTGATAATATTGGAAATATAAATTTAAAATTTCTATTTTAGCAATCGATTTCGTAATTATTATATCCTCAATTTGCAAAAAACAAATAAATCATCAAAAACATAGAGTAAGCCTTATTTAATTGCAGAGGTTTTGTGAGAAAACTACCGACTGGTCTTTATTTATATGTTTTAGATGAAACTTTTGAATGCCAGACATAATTCAGCAATTATGTTGCAGCAGGTTATAGATTAATATATAAGCCATACAAAATGATTAAACTAATTAAAATAGATGAAGATTCCAGGGTTCCTAAATACAAGCAAATTGTAGATTCGATCCTGCAAAATATAGCCAACGGAAATTTAAAAATAAATCAAAAGATTCCCTCCATAAATAGCTTCAGTGAAGAGTTTTATATGTCCAGAGACACAGTGGAAAAGGCTTATAATATTCTGAAAGAGCGAAAAATAATATCCTCTATTCGTGGCAAAGGATACTATATTACTCGAACTAAACTCGAATCTAAAGTCAATATTTTGTTTGTCCTCAATAAACTGAGCGCCTATAAAATGAAAACATACAACTCCTTTATCAATACAATTGGGGCAAATGCGCATACTGATTTGCACATTTATCATTGCGACGAAACGCTGTTTCTAAACTTATTAGACAAATTTGAAGGTGCTTATGATTATTATGTGATTACGACCCACTTTAAAACCGATGAGTTAAAGCATTTAAGTTTTACTAATGAAGTAGCAAAAGCGATTCAGGCGATACCGGACGAAAAACTGGTTTTAATGGATAATATTAAACTGGGAATGGAAGGTGAAATCATCAAGATCTATCAGGATTTCGAGAATGATATCTACAATGCCTTAAAAGAAGGGCTTTCGAAAATAAGCAAATACAATAAACTGATTTTAGTATATCCTGACAAGGCTGTTTACCCCTATCCTAGAAGAATCTTGCATGGTTTTAAGAAGTTTTGTGTCGAACACGAAATCAATTTTGAAATCCTCAGTGAGGTTTATGATGATATGATCCTTAAAAAAGGAGATTTGTTTATCACGATCGAAGAGTCGGATTTGGTGAATTTAATGAAACAAATTCGCGATGAAGAGTTTATTTTAGGAAAAGATATTGGTGTTATCTCTTATAATGATACACCACTGAAAGAGTTATTAGGCATAACGGTAATGTCTACTGATTTTAATGTAATGGGCGAAACCGCAGCCAGAATGATCCTGAATAAAGAAAAAGGAGATGTAAAAGTGCCTTTCAATTTTATTGATCGAAATTCTATTTAATTTTTTTTTGCCACGAAGACACTAAGGCGCTAAGTTTTTTTTTCTTTTTTTATAATTCGGAAATAATCATTTATAAGACGTATTAATACACAAAAAGGGACTTTCGAGTCTCTTTTTAATTTTAGAAATCACCTTCCTTATGTATTATTAGAACGCGCCCTGTTAGGGTTATAAAATGTAGCAAAGTCTGATCTCGAATCACATAACCTTCTTTCATTTATTTTTTTTTCTTAGAAAACTGACAGTGAAAAGCCGGGAGAATTTTATTAGATGTAAGATTCATTAGAACAAAAAAATTGCGCAAAGTCAGAGAATATGGCTTTAATATTTAGATTAGGATAAGAAACTACTACCAACCGCTCTACCCAATTATGACAGATCTAGAAAGAAGAACTTATAAATTTGCGTAGCATTTTAATCCTAGGCCTAACTCAACCAATCGCTAACTAACTTTCTATAAGTTTCGCCAATAGGCAGCTGTTCTCCACTTATTAATTGTATTTGATTTCCCTCAATAATTTTTATTTTATTTTTTGGAATGATATACGAGCGGTGAATGCGCACAAACTGGTTTATGGGAAGTTTTTCCAGAATGTCTTTCATGTTCTCCAGAACCATCACTTTTTCGCCCTTTGTATGAATTCTGATATAGTCTTTGAGTCCTTCGATATAAAGGATGTTTTCTGTGGCAATTTTATGATGTTTTCTGTCGGCTTTTACAAAAAGGAAATCTTCGGTTTGTTGGTTTTGAAAAGTTTCCTGCCAACGGATAAATTTTTCTACGCTTTGGTAAAAACGATTAAAAACGATTGGTTTGAGCAAATAGTCAATCACATGAAACTGAAAAACATCAAGGGCATAATCCGGATAAGCAGATGTGATGATAAAATTGTGTTTTTGATTGAACATCTGCATTAGTTCAATACCTGTTAATTGCGGCATCTGAATGTCAATAAAAACCAGGTCAACAACTTGGGTATTGAGAATTTCTATTGCCTTAAAAACATCTGAATCTGCGTATAAAACATTCAGTCTTGGTACTTTTGAGGCGTAATCTGCCATCAATTTTACAGCAAATGGTTCGTCGTCTAATATGATACAATTTATTTTTTTCATTTTAAATCTATTTCAAGTTCAGCTGTAAACTGGTTATTTTGATTCGTTAATTTTATCTGATGTTTTTGCGGATAATGAATTTCTAATCTCTTTTTTAGGTTCTCCAGTCCAATACCCCCCAGCTTATCTTTCTTTTGAATTCCAATCTCATTTATTACCTTAAAATTGAGTTTTTTATCTTCTAAAATGAGATCAATGACAATGGGTTTGAGTTGAGAAGTGATGCCGTGTTTTAAAGCATTTTCTACTAATGGAGATAAGATATAAGGCGGAATCTCTTCAGAAAAATTTTCTGCTTTTGTTTTAAAATCAATAGAAGTGCTTTCCTGATGCCTTAATTGTTCGAGTTCGATATAGGCTTTTATATAATCGATTTCATCTGCTAATTTAATCTTCTCTTTTTGCGATTCGTAGGTTGTAAAACGCATAATCTGGCTTAGCTTTTCGATTGCTGTGAGTGATTTATCAGACTGGAAATAAACCATCGAATAGATGTTATTTAAGGTATTGAAAATAAAATGCGGGTTAATCTGTGCTTTGAGGAACTTGATTTCAGTATTCTTATTCTCTTCCAGAATAATCTGATTGTACTCCAGCAAACGAATAAAATAAATCACAAACCAAAGCAGTGAACTCAAGATAATAGACATACTGCTATAATGCAGGTTATCCTCCATATAACCAAGGAAAGTTGGATTTACATAATTTATCTTATTAAATACTATTTTGGTGATCACTTGTTCAAATAACCATCGTAAAAAAGTAAAAAAGAAATAAGAAACTAATACTCCCGCAAAAAAACGTTTCCACTGAAATGATTTGAAAACCAGCTTCATTACAACAAAATAGTGAAAGTAAAAGGTCATTACAAATACGATCATATAAGTAGAAAGAAATAAATCCGGCATAAAGTTTTTGGCTAATACCAGATTTTTAACAAATGTAAAATACCCCATCAAAAGCCAGTATATGATATGAATAAGTACTTCTACTCTTTTTGATAATGTTCCTTTATACATGTTTTTGTAATTTTTTTCAAAGATATACATTCATAAAAAAGTGCAAAGCCGGGTTTGTAGATTAATCACGGGGGTTTGTCGATAAAAGTAGTTTTCGGGATTTTTTCAGCACAGTTTTGCACTGTAATTAATTTAAAAACCATGAAAAAAATCAGCCTTTTATTACTTGTACTTTTATATCAGACTTACTCTTTTGGTCAACAATACGAACTGAGAGGAAAAGTTACCAATCAAAACAAACAGACTCTCGAATTTGTAATCAGCAGTTTACTCGGCAATCAGAAAAAATTAATTGCACAGACTTCAACCGATAGTTTAGGTACTTTTTCTATAAAAGCCGAAAAAGGAAATTATCGTTTGATATTGGAACAATTTGGCACAGAATATCTCAACAAGGAAATTACAATAAATCAAAACATCGATCTGGGAACCATTGAAATTAAGGAATCGGTACAACTTGATGGTGTAACGTTAAAATCCAGAAAAAAACTAGTTGAACAAAAAGTGGACCGACTAGTTTTTAATGTAGAAAATTCGGTGACTGCTACTGGCGGAACAGCTTTAGATGCCTTAAAAGCGACTCCAACGGTAAGGGTTCAAAATGAAGTTATTTCGATTGTGGGCAAGGGAGAGATTCTGGTTATGATCGATGACCGTTTGCAAAGAATGCCTCAAGAGGATTTGGCAGCATTTCTTAAATCGATTCCTTCAGATAATATCAAAAGCATCGAAGTAATTACAACACCTCCGGCCAAATATGATGCAGAGGGCAACAGCGGACTTATTAATATTAAATTAAAAACTGCAAAAGCAAATTCCTGGAATGCCAATATTGGAACTTCATACACACAAAAAACATACGCAGGCGGAAACATCAATGGATTATTTACTTATAATCGCGATAATCTTTCTGTAGAGAGTTCTATAAGCAAAGGAAAACAGACCTATCTAACGAGTTCTGAAAGCAATATTTTTTATAAAGATGAAACCTGGAAACAAGATGTAAAAAACAAATCGAATGCCGATGTATTGAGTGTGGGTTTGGGTGTTGATTATAAATTAACGAATAAATGGAGTGCCGGAATTAAATATCTGGGAAGTTTTACAGACAAAACTGCATCAAATAATCCGTTTACGACCCGATATAATAATGATAACGCAATGGCTGATTCTTATATCGCGTCAAATGTTACGGCTGATAATAATCCGAAAATGAACGCCGTTAATCTTCATAATTCTTTTGTATTAGACACTTTAGGCAAAAATATTTCGGTCGATATGGATTACTTTGACTATAACAAAAATGATTATCGTTTCTTTTCAGGAAATGAATTCGACAGCAATAAAAATAGTATTATTAACAGTTTCTTTTCTGCAACAAATTCTAATCGTAATAAAATCAAAAATTATTCGGCCAATATTGATATTTCCCTTCCATATGACTGGGCCAACATCACTTTTGGAGCAAAAGCTTTTCATAATAATACTGACAATAATCTGGTTGTTTATGATAACGAAACAGGAATTCCGGTTTTCAATACCAATCAGTCGAATGTTTTTAATTATAAAGAATACAATCAGGCGTTGTATTTCTCCGGAAGTAAAAAAATAAATACGAAATGGGAAACACAGATTGGTTTACGAATCGAAGCTACACAAACTAAAGGTTACTCTGAAAATCTGAATCAGACTAATAAAAATAATTACATGAAGTTATTTCCAACAGCTTATGTTACTTATACTGCAAATGAAAACAATTCTCTTTCACTAAACTACAGCCGAAGAATACGCCGACCTGATTTTGACTATCTGAATCCTTTTGTAATTAAAACCAGTCCTTATTATTACTCTGAAGGAAATCCATATTTGAAACCTTCCCTGATTGATAATTTTGAATTTTCGTTTATCCGAAACCAAAAATGGGTAAACTCTGTTTATTTTTCTCAGGTTTCAGATTTCGGACAGGAATTATCGATCATCGATCCCAATACAAACATTACCAGAAACACACCTTTAAACTATGCGAATACCTATCAAATTGGACTTTCGACTTCTTACAATTTCAATAAGTGGTCGTGGTGGAACAGCTTTACCGGATTTAACCTTAACTACCAAAACGTAAAATCAAAAACAGATTTCATCGCGTCTATTGATGGGTATAATGGATATATTTACAGCAATAATGATTTTACAATTAATAATTCGAAAACATTATTTATTGGACTGAATTATGGTTTACAGCTTCCCGGGCGCTATCAAATTTTTAATATTTCTACTTTGAATATTTTAGATATCTCAGTAAAACTATTGACTGTGAACAAAAACCTGTCTATTACAATTCTTGGAGAAGATTTATTAAACGCACAAAAACCACTCATTGACTATACTTCTAACGGAATTAAAACTAATGTAAAAAGTTATAATGATACCAGAGGTTTCAGAATTTCATTGAGTTATAAATTTGGCAATCAAAATATGAAATCTAAAGAAAGAAACTTTGGGAATGACGATGAGAGAAATAGATTAAACTAAAGTAATCAAAATAAGGTCGCAAAGTTATTAGTGCAAACACCAGGCTTTGCGACTCTTTTTTTTGGATTAATTATTCTATCATTTCTAAATTAACGCCTAATTTTCCTGAAATTTAACCAGTACAATATTGGGTTTTGGTGCAGGTTTCATACCCGTTCCCATATAAAAACTGGTATGCGGAGGCTGATTATAGCCTACATTTTGCCAGGCAACACTCAGCCTGTATTGTGGATCGTGCATGAGTGTATATTGTCTTATTTCGGTTGGAATTGTGGTCGAGTAAATTCGTAATTCACTATTATCTTCAGATCTTAAAATTAATTCTTCGCGCCAGTCGCCCAGAATATCTGCAGAAAGTGCCGGCGTCGATTTTGTACCATTGTTTGCCACGGCTCCGGTTGCAGTAAACAATCTTCCCACATTGTATTTATCGATATAATTAGAGTTCAGCAATTCTCTGGAGGAATCTTCATCCCAATAAATTAAGAAATTAGTTGAAGTGGGAGCCTTTCCAATTTCGTTGCCTTTCATATCGTGCAAATGGGGAGATCCTGACCACCAGCATTGTGCTCCTTTTCGGGTTGGATCGATATTATCTGCAACTCCTCGCCCAACATCTTCGTTTATAGAACCTGTAAATAAAACTTTACCGTCAGCTGCTGAAAACAAGGTTACTCCCGGACCTGTTGTTCCGTTTTCTATTTCGTGAATTCCAAAAACTTCTAAACCCGGAACATCAAGATCAAGATCAGAAACATGCAAAGCATCTCCGTGTCTAAATCCTGTGGTATATAATCCTTTTCCGTCATGATCCACACACATCGATCCGTAGATAATTTCATCTTTTCCGTCGTTATCCACATCAGCAACCGTAAGTCCGTGATTACCCATTCCCGAGTATGGATTATCGGCATCTTTACTATCAAAAACCCATCTCGAAGTGAGTTTACCATTTCTAAAATCCCAGGCCGCTAAAACTGTTCTTCCGTAATAACCTCGGCACATGACAACGCTCGGATGAATACCATCCAGATACGCAATACAGGCTGTAAAACGATCAATCCTGTTTCCTTTAGTATCATTTCCGCCGCTGCCGCCATGTCCGCCCCAACCGGCAAGATCGCCACGTTCCGCAATATAATCGGTAGTCGTAATTAGTTTTCCTGTTCTTCCGTCAAAAACAGATAGATATTCAGGCCCTTTCAGAATTTTACCAAAAACCGGAGAATTCGGGTCGCGTTCTACCCAGTCTTTTGAGGGATCTCCAACCACATTATTCTGACTGTCTGTTGTGCCATCGGCCGTTTTACAAACAAATTCCGAAATTCCGTCTCCGTCTAAATCATAGACCATAAACTGTGTATAATGTGCTCCTTCTCGAATGTTTTTTCCCAGATTGATCTGCCATAAAAATTTACCATCTAAGGTATACGCCTGAAATATGGGTGGATCACTAATTCCGGTATGCGAATTATCATGCGCCTTTCCTGTCATGTGCACGATCAGATCGTATCTTCCGTCTCCGTCTAAATCACCTACAGAAAGATCATTTGGGATATATCCATCAATGGGTTTTAACTTAATCGCTAAATAATCTTTATCGGGACTTTGGGCAGGAATTGTAAAGCTGCCTTTTATTTCCGTTTCTTTTCCTTTCAGAACCGGTTTTACAAACCACGTATTTTCTTCTTTACTATTGGCTTTGGTGTCTACAAAATTAGTAGCGCCCAAAATAGGCTTGTCATTCAGTTTAACGGCTTTTTTATTGCCGCTTTTTCGATATAAATTAAAACCCAGATCATCAGGATCCGTTCCTAAAACCCTCCATCCTACAAAAAACTGACCTTTGTCTTTTACAGCAATTACACCACGGTCTAAATTTTCCATTTGCCTTTGAGCGAAGGAAAGAACAGTGGACAAAAGAAATAATAGTAAAATTTTATTCTTCATAATTCGTATGGTTTATCGTTATTTATTGTCCACGGATGACGCGGGTTTGAACTGATTTTTTTAATCACGCAAAGTCGCGAAGCTTTTATTTTTATATCGATTTGTCAATTCTAGAAAAAAAATTATACAAGAAATTATCTATAGGATGTTGCCAATCTTTGTCGAGTTACGAGTGTGATTTCTCGTTCCTCGAAATAACAAACCAGAACTTAGCAACTCAGTACTGAAGCTTCTGGATAGCAACTTAGTAACTCTAAAAAAATCAAAACATCTTTTTAAATCCTTCGCTTTGTACTTTCCAGGTTCCGTCTTTCGGGAAACCAGGATTTTGTTCTGTGCTTCCATCCCAACCGGCACACATCATCGCAACGGCAGTTAACAATCCTCCATTTCCAGGAAGATAAAGTGTTAGTCTTTCTGCCTGATAATTGTGTCCGTTTTTTAAGTAGGTATTCGTTGTTACATTCATAAATAAAGCATCAACAGCTTTTTCTGGCATTTGTAAACGTGCTGCCGACATTGCCGTCATCGGGAAATCCCATCCCCAGGTTTTATCCCAGGACCACGTTTTCCAAACCAGATCAAAAGTATTTTTCATGATTTTTTTATCTAAAAGTGATGTTTCCGGAAGCATACCAAAAGTTCCTAATACCGATGGGTGATCTGTTTTGAATTCCGGATTGGTATAGGAGTCTTTTGCACTTTCTGTAGCCAGATATACCTGATCTAAAATTGGTAATGGGGATAATTTTGATAAGACTGCTTCCCATTTTTCTGGTACTTTCTGGTTTAATTTTTTCTTCCAGTTGATTGCAGTTTTCAAAGCCCAGTTCCAATACGCCAATTCATAGGTTGGATTGAAAGTTTCCATTGCTTTAAAACGTTCCTGAGCCGGAATAACGCCCGGTCCTAAAACATAACGATCTGTTTTACTGTCGTAATTGGCAAAAGAAGCCATAAAATCAGCTGTTGCGAAAACACGTTCGCTGTATAAATTTAAAGTTGCTGTAGTGGGTTTGGCACGATAAATCAGTTCAGCATATGTAATAAAATGAGGCTGCTGCCAAATCAAAAATGACCCCACGGAAGAGGGACTTTCGTTCCCGTCTGCATCAACCATTTTTTGCCATCTTGCTCCTTCAAAACCTTGCCTTTTTGCTATGTTCTTTGCTTTATCAAAAACCTTTTGATACCAGGGAAGACTTTTTTCTAATAATTCAGGTCGGTTCCAAAGTGCAAAATGAACGCCATGCCACCAATGCATTTCCAAATGCGGCTTTCCGTACCAGCTATTATAGGTTAAACCCGTTTCCTGAGGCGGCACTTTTCCGGTACATTGCACCTTGGTAAGATACTGGGACAGGATTACTCTTCGCTCCAGCTCTTTTGCCCTGGGATCTGTACTTCCTGCAAAATCTACTGCGGCACCACTTTTCCAGAATTGCTCCCAACCTTTTATACTACTATTTTGAATATCTGTAAAAGAAGAATTAGGTATTTTTTTATCTGCTAAACCAAAAAGACAGCTTAATTCTAACGTATTGGTATTAGATGCTTCAACTACAAAATAATGGTCAGAAGTCTTTTTTATCTGCGCATTTCCTTTCCAGCTTAAATTGACATTGTAGGAGATACTGTCCATTACATGTGTTACAATCGCTTCTGTTTTTGATTTTTCAATCAATATACTTTTATAATCCTGTTTCCCTTCCCATTTAGTCCCCATATCCGCCCAATCTCCTGTTGGAAACGGAATTCTCAAACTGATTTTTAAACGTTTTTGTGTTAATAAATCTGATTTGACTTTTACTCCAATCGCATCTTTTTGCTGATGCGAAACAGTTAAAACCGTTACAGGCATTCCCTCTACTTCAAAATAACTTTCGATTTCTCCTGTCCAAAGATTTAACTTTTGAGCAATAGCTTTGATGTCTTCAGGTTTTGCAATACTTCCGTCTTTTTTGGTAATTTCAAAACCTAGATTCCCCAATTGCAATAAATGCGGATTCTGACGAAACCAGTTTACTGCTTCTACTCTTCGCTTTGGCTCTTTGATCTGAACGGTATATGAAATATCTCTCCCATACTGTTTGTAATCTCTTAGCGTTTCTGAGAATTTATAATTATTGGTATTCTTATAGCTGTCCCAGCCCCATTCTGACTGGGTTCCTAACGGAATTCCGTTTTCATATTTTTTAGGAAAAGTCTGCAATCCCGTGGCATCAACAGTAAAGGCAAAAGCACCGTTTCCCACAGTCAGCGAAGTCAAAGTATCGATAGCTGTTATTTGAACATTATGTCTTGTTACTAATGCTTTTCTGTCTATTTTCTGTTGGGCAAAAATGGATATTGAAAACAGAAAAGCGATAATTAATTGATATTTTTTCATTTGGTTAAATTTATAGTTTCAGGTTTCAGGTTTCAGGTTTCAGGTTTCAGGTTTCAGGTTAGCTTTGTCAAAGTTTAAAACTTTGAAAAAGCTTGGCATTTCACATTCTCTAATTGACTCATTATCTAATTAAAGTCAAACTCATCAAACCAATCACCACATCATTGGCAATAGTTCTTAAAGTCATGTTTTTTAATGTTTTATTTTTATCTAATGGTAAATCTAAAATCGTTCCTGCACCGCCATCAACTCCATAACTAGTGAATCCTTTTATGCTTTTGAAAGCCGCAAAATCTCTTGAAATTTCTCCTGTTTTAAAATAAATTCTCGGCGGTTTTGGGGCATCGGTTGTAAAGGCTAAACCATCAATAAAATAATCCTGCTCGATGGGCCACCAGTTTTCTGGATTTCTCAGGGATAAAGTTTCGGATGTTCCATCGGTATAATGCACGATAATTTCTCCGTTTACAATTCGGCTTTGCATTGGATTTGTTGTTCCTGCGAGCATGAAATACGCATGTGACGCTTTTCCGTTTAGCGGAATATTGATATTTTCCGGAAAATTATCCCACATCGATGTGAAAATAATATTGTTTAGTTTTTCATCAGAAGGCGTTTGAAACGGAACTCCGTTTGGCGTTGTAATCTGCCCATTGCCTTTTGCTTTTTCGCGTAATCCTTTATCGTCTATTTTTACGGAAATATTGGGATAACACCAATTGCCAATTCCTTGTTTCGGAAGCTGTAATGTTACTGTTTGCGGTCTTGGTGACAAATATTCATAATTGAAGATATCAACCACTTTCGCATTAAAAAATGACGTAAGCGGGATTGTTTCTATTCGTTTTGACTTGTCTATCTGAGCATCCCAGTTTGTTACTGTTTCGTTAGATTGAGTCTCTGACTTTACATTTACATGAATGGGTTTCCACCAGGATAATTCCCCTTGTTTCAATTCTACAAAAAAGAGTTTATTGCCCGCCAAATTCACTTTTGCCTTGAGCGAATACTCTGTTTTTGAAATTTCACTTAAAACGGATTGCGGATCATAAACTGAAATTATTTTAGCTTTAGACGTTTTCAAATTAAGCATTTCGTTTAATGCATAAATTTCTTTCGTTTTAACTTCTTCCAAAGACGCTCCTTTTGATTTTATTGTAATGTCATAAATAGCATTATATGGAACTTCGATACTTATTTTTGGATTTCCGATGCTCTCTGGAACTACTTTCCACGAAACTGATTTTCCATTCACAGTAATATTTTCTATAGCCTCCAGTTCAGTTTTAAGAACCAGCTTTAAACTCATTTGAGCCGAAAACTTATTTTTGATACTGTATTTCTCTTCTTTACTATCTCTTGTAAAATCGATTGAAACATCTGGAATTTCCAGAGAAGCCTGATTCCATTTTTCGGGAAAACCGGGCTGAATGGTCAAAACTCCGGCCAACGCATCGGGCTGAATTCCAAAAAGTCCTTCCACCAAAGTTCTTGAAGCCATACCAATTGGGTCTGCAAAATCCCGATACAATTCGCCACGCATGGCATCCTGATAAAGCAATTGTTCAAATCCCCCGGGAGAAGCACCTAAATACATACTTTCTACCAAAGCACTTTCCCACATTTTAAAAGCTTTTTCTGATTGTCCGCCTTGCCAGAAAGCCAGTGATGTATGCAATTGTTCTGCTAAAGCCACATTATTTGTCGACCATGTATAAGGCTGCCAGTTGGTGGTACTAATTACATAAAGGTCTTTTTTGTCTAATCCTTCGGCAGAAATTGGTATATGCGGAATCTCATTATTGACATACTCTAACATTTGATAACTCTCAAATGGATTTGATAATTCTGAATCTATCGTGTGATAAATGCTCCAGATTCCGGGCGAATCATGTAATAATCTGTTTCCTAAAGCATCTTTAAATTCGGCAAAAATCCCCTTATTGGCGATCCAAAGCTGGCTGTTTGTGGCTTTTAGAATTTTATCTGCTTCTTTGGTAAATGGATTTTCTTCCTCCTGTATTTTCTTTGCAATCTGAGCTACGGTTTTATTCGCATAATAATTATAAGCCGAAGAATGAATGACTCCGCCTCCGCTGTATTGCAAAGCATCACTTGCCCAAATCGACGCGTATGCATCATATAATCCATCACCATCAGGATCGAAATTTCTTTTTTCCCAGTTTAGATGCCGCTGTATTGTTGGCCACATTTCTTTTATGAAAGAAGTATCTCCCGTCCATTTAAAATGTCTGAGCATTTGATCTATAAAAACCAAATTCATATCATAATGGTGGGCTACATTATTTTTATTCGGGCTTCTGCTGATGTAGCCGCTGCTGAACATAGACGTTCCTAATTCTTCTTTCTGACGTGCTAAATTTCTTTCTTCATCCAATACAATCGGACCACTTTCAGGACTTGTAACCTGCGAATTGCTGTAACTGGTAAAATGTGTTTTTGCCCGATCATGCCAGCCTAAAGGATCAGCAGTATAAGCACCGCGCCAGGCATTTAAATACATTCTCCAGGCAATAGCACCATGAAGATAAGCAGGACTTTCCCAAATTCCGTCTGCTGCGATTGCAAGTGCAGATCCTAAAGTATTGATATAAGGATCCGGTGTCGACACCTTGACTCTGCCAGCCAAAAGCTGCGTTTGCTGAATTGATTTTGTATAAAGTTGAGCTATACTTTTTTGAGTGTAATTTGTTTTAGGATCTTCAGTAAGAAACAACCAATAATCTCCTTTTTCAGCAATAGATTTTATTTTTCCGGTAATAAGAGTCAATGTTTCCGCAGTCGAATCAAAAAGTGCTAATGGGGTATTTTGCATCTTCGCATTGGCTAAATGTGTAAGTGATTCGGGGAAGAAACCCGTAACAGCCTTATTATTTCCGGTTTTCTGTTTGTTACTTTCAGAACCATATTCCAATAAAAATGAATGCTTTTTTATGCTGTACTTATTATTGATACAATAGTCGGGCTGCAAATAAAAAACTGATTCCGGATCAGCACCGATATCTCCGTCGCGACTGAATTTTTTACCCGTTGCGCCTCCAAAAGCCCATATAACATTAGTGTCTTTGGGAGTATTTTTGCCGTATACTTTTACAATAAAACCTTCACTTTCTTTTAATGCCACCACATTTACAAACAACTTTCCGTTTCCTAAAATTGGATCTTCGATTGTATACTGCATAGTTCCTAAAATGTAACGCGTATCAATTTTAGCGGCTTCAGTTATCCATTTACTTTCTTTTCCATTTTGTAAACCCAGCTTAAAATTGCCTCCCATTCCCGGCATATACATGGCAAATTCAGGCAGATCTCCAGTCTCAACCCTAAATCCTGTATTGGAACCATACAAGGCACGATTGAATTTTCGGGTTCCATTTTTCAGAACAAAACTATTTCCTTCAGGCGCGTAATGTATCTTACGCGACGCTTTATTTTCCTGTCCAAACGATACCGCTGAACATAAAAAAAATAAGCCGATCAAAGTTTGAATAGAGTACTTTTTAATTTTCATAAAGCTGTAAAAATGAATTATTCCTAAATTCGAATAAGAGAATTATTTTGGTCTAATTTTATTAATTCCCTAATGCAGATGCAATTTCTTTGTTTTTTAGTGGTATAGTATCCTGTACCTACCTGATTTCTACAATATAATAATTTTCAATATTTCAATATTTTAACATCATAGTACAGGATACTATATAAAAATAGAACTCCTAGTTTTGAAATAACATCAAATTAACTATGATGCTAAAAACAGAATCGTAATACATGCACTTGTAGATTTTGTGATTTCAGGTTTCAGGTTTTTCGTTGAGAGCGGCTTCGACTTCACTCAGCCTGACATCAAGTTCTTATTATATCCGGTATCATACTGAGCGTCCCGAAGCTTCTTGAGAAAGCTGGTTTACTTTTAAAATAAAATATCATATTGCATGAAATCAATTAAAATAATTTCAATCCTTATATTAAGTATTCTCTTTTTTAACTTCACATTAAAACAAGACAACAAGCCCACTGTTTTTATGGTGGGTGATTCGACTGTGAAAAATGGCAAAGGCGACGGTTCAGGTGGACTTTGGGACTGGGGAGATTATATTGGACAGTTTCTGGATACTACCAAAGTTACAATTGAAAATCATGCTTTAGGAGGTACAAGCAGTCGTACTTTTCAGGATAAAGGATTATGGAATGCCGTTTTAAATAAACTTAAAAAAGGTGATTATGTTCTGATTCAATTTGGGCATAATGACGATGGTCCTTTAAATGATAGTCTTCGAGCGCGCGGAACAATTAAAGGCATTGGAGGCGAATCTCAGGAAATTGACAATATCATGACCAAGAAACATGAAACGGTTCACAGTTACGGCTGGTATATTCAGAAAGTTGTTCGCGAAGCAAAATTAAAAGGAGCTATTCCGATTGTTTGTTCTCCAATTCCCAGAAACGACTGGAAGGAAGGCAAAGTACCTCGCAATAACAAATCATACGGATTATGGGCCAAACAGATTGCTGAGAAAGAGAAAGTAACATTTATCGACTTGAATGATCAAATGGCCATTGAAATGGAAAAGTTGGGCGAAAATAAAGTCACCGGAACTTACTTTTATAAAAAAGACCATACCCATACATCAGCAAAAGGGGCCGTACTTTCAGCTTCGATAATTATCAATCAATTACAAAAGAGTACAAACTCTTTAAAAAATTACATTCTAAAAGACCCCAAAATCACACTTCCTGAGAAGAAAAAAGTGTATTTAATTGGGGACTCTACTATGGCCAATAACAATGATTTGAATGCTGTGGGCTGGGGAGTTTCTTTTCCTGCTTATTGTGATACTACAAGAATCGAAGTTATTAATAAAGCCAGAGGCGGCCGAAGCACCAGAACTTTTGATCATGAGGGGCTTTGGAATGAAGTTAAAAATCAATTGCAGCCCGGAAATTATATACTGATTCAGTTTGGACATAATGATGCCGGTGCGATTGATAAAGAAAAATTCAGGGGTTCATTAAAAGGAACGGGGGACGAAACTCAGGAAGTAGTTCTTGCTGATGGCTCAAAAGAAATGGTACATACTTTTGGCTGGTATATGACAAAATTCATTCGCGAGGCAAAGCAAAAAGGCGCTATCCCGATTGTTTTGAGTCAGACACCACGAAACGAATGGCCAAATAATAAAGTAGAACGCAGAGAGGATACTTACACAAAATGGTCAAAAGAAGTAGCTGAGAAAGAAAATGTGTTTTATACTGACCTAAATGAAATTGTTGCGCTTAAATATGAAGCTTTAGGAAAAGAGAAAGTAAATGTTTTTTTTCCGAAAGATCACACTCATACCAACTTAGAAGGCGCAGTCCTGAATGCATTAACTGTTGCTCAGAGCATTAAAAAACTAAAAGAATGCGGACTTAAAGATTATATTGAATTGCCAAAGTAATACTAATTAGAAAGCTTTGTGAATTTAAATCAGGATCTATCTTTTTCAGGATAAGACAACAAAACAAAAAACCTCGTTTAAAATTAATTAAACGAGGTTTTATTTTGAATAAAAAATATTATTTTTTTGATTCTTCGATAGAAACTTTTCTAAACTCTTTTAAAAGTTTTTCAATTTCTAAAGTAGATTTACGAGCTCTTGCTCCAGCAGCTTTAACACCTTTTTCTGTCAAAGATTCAGCTTCTGTTTTAAATGTTTCAATTTCGGCGTGGATTTTTCCTAATAGATCTTTCATGCTTATAAGTATTAAATTAAGGCGCAAAAATAAAAGTTTGTATGATAGATACAACATATTTCACGTTAAAATTATCACTGATTTTCAGACTTTAATTTAACATTAAATTTACCCTACTTTTTTCTCTTTTCCCCAGAAGAACCAATACCTTACTAATCAAATACTTATTAGCGAAATAATAAAATAATCTGCTTTTGCAAGCGCTAAACAGCTATTGAAAAAAAAAATTTTTTTTTTCATTAAATCACAAAAAACTGACTGAAATTTTAACCTTTTGACGTAAAACTGACCCAAACAAATTGAGAATATGGATAAAAATCAATCTACTAACTGTTTATTTATATAAACATTTTTAAAATTAACGCCGTTTATTATGCTTTTATCAATATTGGTTTTAACGGATTCTATTTTTAAATTTTCAAATGTAAAATTGGAAAGACGAACATTGGGATCGTTTTCTACACCATAAAAGGTGTCACATTTAAGGTCGATGTTTTTGAGGGTAATATGATCTCCATAAGATAGTGGTACATCCGGACGTCCTTTTAAATCAAAAAATTGTTTCCAGGCAAAAATAGCAAGACCGGTTTTAGCTTCTCCTTTTATATCTTCCACTCTGATATACTCATAGCGCTGTGGCGTATCGGGTCTCATTTTTAGCCATAACAATCTCGAAGCGCCATCGATTTTGCAATTGCGCATAATCACGTTGCGGTTATGAATGGATTCGCTTCCGTTTGTCAGAGCAGAATGGCAAAATCCGAAAGTACAATCTTCGATAATAATATTGTTGTTGGGTCCGTTGTTTTTATCCTGATCTGCATAAGGTCCTTTTCCTCCCTTTAAAGCAATTGCATCATCGTTTACAGACAAATAACACCCTTTTACCAGAAAATTGGTGCAAATATCAATGTCTATAGCATCTGTACTTGGGGCTTTCACACCAAGATGCGGGGAAAATATATAAAGATCAAGCAGTTTTACATTATTGCATTTATAAAAATGATTGGTCCAAAAACCTGAATTAATCAGTTTTACATCCTGAAGCTGCACATTATTGGAGTTCCAGACAAAAACTAGCCTTGGTCTTGATACTTCGAGGTTGGTACATTTTGGATTTTCTTTGCGACGTTCCCAAAAAGCTTCCCAATATTTTTTACCATTTCCGTTGATGGTTCCTTTTCCGGAGATCGAAAAATGATCAACTCCATACGCGTTGACTAAAGCCGGAAAATAATCCAAATTCTGACCTTCCATTCTCGAGGGCATAATTGGAAAATCCGCAATATTATCAGAACCTTTCAATACACCGCCTTCAGAAACATATAAACTGGTTTTAGGTTTAAAAAATAAAGCGCCACTCAGGAAAACCCCTTTAGGAATCACAATAACTCCTCCACCGTTTGCAGCGGCTTTATCAATTACTTTCTGAATACCGACGGTTTGGATTTTGGTACTGTCTTTCTCTACTCCAAAATCTGTAATGGTATATTTTTTACCTAAATCTTTTAATTGAATTTTAGAGTAATCCTTAAACCAATTTGTAATGGCTGTTCCGTCTGGAAATTTATCGTTTGCATAATTCTGTGAAAATGACGCTTGCGAGAATCCAATGATACAGATTAAAATTTTATAAATATTTTTCATTGTGTTTTGTGTTAATGTAATTTATGTTTTTGCATAATGCCTCTTATTTACGTTTCCAAAAAAATTTAAACTCCAGACCTAGATTGCCTTACTTGTTTACCTTACCTCAATTTTAATTTTAGCCGAAAGCTGTTTAGCCAGCCTTGTCACGTAATTGGTAAAATGTGCTGAATCCTTAAAATTCTTGTCTGCGCTCAATTCCCATGCTGCTATGGGGTAATAACTCACTTTCTGATTGTTCTTTACCGCTAGTTTTATCAAATAAGAATCTGTTAATTGTCCTGTTTTTGGCACTTCGATATAACCTTTATAAACGTCTTTTGGTACAATTACAGCAGTTCCTAAAATCCACTGGCGTTCGTAGGTCAATTTATCATGTTGTATGAAACACACAAAATCTCCGGTGTCAATTACCTGCAAAGGATTTTGATTGTTCAGGTTAGAAAATGCAACTAATAGTGTTTCGTTTCCTTTTAAACCATTGAGGGAAATCGTGTTTTTATAACCGTACATTCCCGGCCAGATTGATGTTGTTTCCTGCGCCTGGTAGCTGCTACCTGAAGCTTCCCAGTTTTGGTAAGTATAACTTAAAATAGAATTTACGGGACCTTCGCTGAGAATTTTAAAGGTTGTCTTTTCGATATTATTTAGAGTATCATTAGCAAGAATGCCTAGTCTGCTGATTTCATTATTAACCATTAAAGCAAAACCTCCAAGACCGGCAGAATTCCCAACAGGAAAAATATCTCGTCCCCAATCGTACATTACGTGATAATTATCTTCAACAGCGCCTTTGCTGTTAATCCCAACATCTTCGGGAGTGATGGCAGGTATTTTTTTCCCGAATACATCTTTTGAATTTCTTCCATCTAAATAATGCCTGAAGCCCACTTTATCATTTTCCCAGGTCGGTCCGTCGGTTTGATATTTTTGATATCCTAATTTTTTATGTACCTGATTGGCCATTAAAACCTCTTCTGTAGCTGGATGTACAGGCAGTTTTTCCCCTTCTCTTTTCCCGAATCGCACACTTGTTTTTATCGCGAATTTAGGATCTGTTTCAGACCATTTAAGTTCTAGTATCTTGCTTTGATTTGGAGCAAAATCAGTTACAAAAAATAATTCATCCCATTTTCCGTCTCCATCCAAATCGTTGACCTGAGCAGCAATGGTATCCTTTTTACTGATCAGAATAGGAAAATTAGACGTGGCATCTTTTATAGCGAGTTCCGTTCTTTTGATCGAAATTGCTTTTTGGTACAACTCTAAATTAGAGGTGTTTTTTAGAATAATATTCTTTTCTTTTTTCTGTCCATTACAGCCCGCAAAAATCAATATTGAAAATACAATTGGGACACAGGATTTAATGATATTCTTCATTTTTTATTACTTTTATTTCAAGACAATTTAATTATTAATCTAAAGGGACAATCTCTCGCAAGGGAATAACTATTGACAAATGATCTATTTTTTTATACTATTTTAAAAATAAATGCTGAAGCGGTTTCATATTTCCCCCCTTGTGAAGCGGTAAACAGATAAGTTGCTTTTGCGTTTTGAAACAATAATTGCGGACGCTCTACCCTTCCATAACGATTAAGGTGTTTCGGGGCTTCGGGCTGTTTGATATATTTACTCAGTGGCTGATAGGCAATTTTCGGATCGCTCCAGTACTTTCCATCATCAGAATCCATATACAAACCGTAATCGATACCATAAACCCCCATATCTCTTGCCAGCATTTTGAATTTCTTATTTTCATACCACACAAAAGCATCTTCGCATTGTTTGTTATCTCCTAATTTAGAGAAATCAATTACGGGATTATCTTCGTATTTTATATAAGGTCCATGCAGCGATTTCGATATTGCCAATCCGTACTTTCTATTGCCTTTTACAGGAAATTTTGGATGCTCGTAATTTTCTGTATCCAATGATTTATAGTACAGCCAGTATTCACCATTTGGATGTTTCAAAAACGAAGGATTTGTTGTTAGAAGATCATCCCACGAGCCTTCTTCTCCGGGAAGCAATAAAGGCTGATCCGGTCTTTCCCAAGGTCCGTAAAGAGAGTCCGCAGTGGCTAACCCGATACGTTTGGTATTCATTTTTCCGTTAGAATTCCCCATGAAAAACAAAGCATATTTTCCATCTACAAAATGAATACTCGGATTATGACACGTTGTTGCATCCCAAAAACCAAGACCTCGCGGCGCTAAAATGGTGCTGACATATTCATAAGGACCTTCTGGATTATGGGCAACAGCATGAGCAATCTCAGAACTATTGATCCAGCCACTCATTCCTTTTGACTTTGGCCATCTGGAAAAAAATACATGAATTTTACCATCAGGACCTTCAATTGGACTGTTGCACCAAACATAATAATCCTCAAATTCTAAGGCGCGTCCAACCGGTCGAAGTCTTTTTTCGAAATCAGAAAGCTTTGGATCGTCCATAAAATTTCCGGCTTCTACCGAAAAGGGTAAACACAAACCAACTACAGCAAGTGAATTTCCTATGATAAATTCTCTTCGATTCATTTTATTTTTTCTCTGAATTAATTACCCAATCATCTGTTCTAAAAGGAGAAGCCGGCAGGTTTTCGTTATTGAATAAATTAGGTTCTGGAATTGCTTTCCATGCAAAACGAACGGCGACAGGTTCTTTTACTTTTGAAGAAGAAACTACGATTGTTTTCCCATCAATTTTGGCATCGGCAGGATAAAAAACCTGATCTTCTCCTGCTATTTCAAATTCTTTTAAAGTCTCGCCATTTTTCTTCAAGCCAGACTCAGCGTAATCAAAAAACAATTGCACTTTTTGTTTTTTAATTTTCATATGATTAAAAATTGGTCCTGAATACACCAGATTATTTTCACCATACGTCTTAGCGCGAGCAATTAAAGAGAGTCTGTACCCAACGGTTTGTTTGTCTATGGGGTGAATATTATTGGCATCTCCAACATCAGTTGTAACAACCATTGCGCTATTGGGGATTGTTTTTAAGGCCATTAGCTGCGCTTCACGGATTTCGGCATTTTGTCCTTTATGAGGTGTAATCTGAACATAATAAAACGGAAAATCGCCTTGCTTCCATTCTTCTCTCCAGCTTTTTACCATAGCTGGAAATAAGCTTCTGTACAAATACGCTTTTCCCGAATTGCTTTCTCCCTGATACCATATTGCCCCTTTTATAGTATAATTTACTATAGGATGAAGCATCGCATTGTATAAAACGTAAGAGGTTTTGTTGAGTTCTTTCTTCGGTTTTTTCAATTGTCCTTTTGCAGCATTTTCTGCACTTGCAATTCGTTCATTTATCAGATTTAAATAATACGTTTCGAGTTTTTCCTGATATAACTTTTCATTTTTTGCATCTTGCTGAAGAATCGGCAAAAAGGCAACATCTTGTTCTAAAACACTTTGAGCTGTCCATGCTTCTGCTTTTGTTCCTCCCCATGAAGTGGAGATTAACCCAATGGGTACTTTTAATTTTTGATATAAATCCCTGCCAAAGAAATAGGCTACACCAGAAAATGTCTGAATGCTTTCAGGGGTACAGATTCTCCAGCTTCCTGTCACATCCTCAAGTGGAGTTTGCGATGCATTTATAGCAACGGTAAATAATCTGATACTAGGAAAAGAAGCATTTTTGACTTCTTGTTCATAGTTTTTAACTCCGGTTTTCCAGGTTTTATCTTCTCTTCCAACAGGAAAAAACATATTGGACTGCCCCGAACAAAGCCATACCTCGCCAATTAAAACATTTTTAAGTACAATAGTATTGGCTGCATTAATCGTAATATCGTATGTTTTTTCACTGCCCAGAGGCGTATCTACTGCTGTTTTCCAATTTCCATTAGCATCGGCGCTGATTTCTATAGGAAGATTATCCCATCCTAACTGGATCGATATTTTTTCGTTTGCAGAGGCCCATCCCCATAAATTAACTTTTGTATTTTGCTGCAAAACCATATTATCCCCTACAAGAGCTGGAAGTCTTACTTGTGCTGATAGTGATGAAATTGCACTTAAAACAAATAAAAATAAAAGAAATCTTTTTAAATAAATCATTGCTATATTTTTAAATACTAAAACTTTAAATTTAAAATAATTAAACATAAAAAGCATCCTGTGCTTCCCTGTTTGATCTAATCTTATTAATGAAAAGAAGCTGCCTTTAAAAGACAGCTTCTTTCAAAAAAAAACTTGAGTAATATCAATTAATCGTAACCTGGATTCTGATCATAAAGTCCTGGAACTGCTAACATTTCTGAGAGAGGAATTGGATACAACAATGAATTATTTTCAATTGTTCTGATTTTTCCTTCAGTATCTTCTGCCGCTTTCCAGGCGTTCATAATCGCTACGGCTTTACCTGATCTGATCAGATCAAACCATCTTGTTCCTTCTGAGAAAAATTCTTTTCTTCTCTCGGTAAAGAGTTGATCTAAAGTAATGTTTAGAGCATCTGCGGGAACTCCAGCTCTTGTTCTTACTTGATTTACAATGGCGTCAACATCTGCCTGCGATCCGCCTCCACCATGAAGTGTACATTCAGCCATAAGCATCAATACGTCAGTATAACGTGTTACCATAAAATCAACACCCCAGTCTTCACGACCGTTTCCGTATCTGGCCTGATCAATGTACTTTTTGAAAACCGGAAGTGTATAACTTCCTTTGTATGTTCCTGTTGCAACAGTATAACTCGTTGCGATACCAAATATTTTTCTTTTATCAGTGGCAGCGAATAGATTTAAAAAGCCTGCCGAAATTGGCTTGGCTTCCAAGGCGCCTTGCGCTGATAAATTTACTGATGCAAAGTAAGGCTCGTACCCCAATTCTACCATAAAATTACCTCCAACTGCAAGGGGAAGACTCTGTGTGTAGGGAATAGTTAATACATTCTCCAAATTGGCATTTCCTTCTACTTTAAAAATAGCCTCGTAATCTGTTCCAAATTTATAAAGTCCGCTTGTTTTAATGTCGTTTAATTGCTGGTAGGCTTTATCCCACTCGTTTAAGCCAAGAGTAGCCCCGTCAATTCCGTTGGTTGGGCTAGAGCGTGTCATGTACACTAAGCCCAGTAATGCTTTTGCTCCGTATTTAGTAACACGACCAAAATTGGCTGCATCATAAGCAGGAAGAAGATCCGGGATAGCCTGTTCAAGATCTGAGATGATCAATTTATAAACATCTGCAACCGGGGTTCTTTTTATTTTAGCGGCTTCCGTAGCGGTCATTGTTCTTTCCATTAAAGGAACTCTTCCAAACCATCTAATGAGATCAAAATAGCAGAATGCTCTTAAAAAACGCGCTTCGGCGGTCATAGCAGCGCGATCAGCAGGATTGGTAAAAATCTGATCTCCTTTCTCGGCTATTTTCTCCAATAACTGATTGGCTTTATTGATCGCATTATAATTACTTATATAGGCTTCCTTTACATAAGTATTAGAACTTATAGAAGTATAAAAACTATTAATACCTTCCCAATCTCTTGAAGCCAGAGTTGTTGCCAGCAAATTATCTGATCTTACTTCGCTTAAATTTAGCACTCTGTTAGCATAACCATATGTTCCCATTCCGTGAAAAGCTACTGAATAAGTGGCGTTTCTGGCCTGAACAAAATCACCGGGAGTCGCATAAAAATTCTCAATTGTCCCCTGAGATAACGGCAATTGATTTAATTCATCATTGCAGGATGAAAAGGCAAAAAATACCAAAGCACTTGCAGCTAAATAAATATATTTTTTCATTTTATTTTAATTAAAATTAATGTTAAGTCCTATCACTAAAGATTTTGCCAAAGGCGCTCCTCCATAATCTACCGGCACAGAAAAATCACTGTTTGAACTTGCAGAAGTATTTACGGCTTCCGGATTAAAACCAACTTTATACTTGTTCCAATAGAACCAGTTTTCAGCCGTTACATACAATCTCATATTATCAATCCTGCTCAATCCTTTAATGGCTTGCTTGAGATTATATCCAATTGTAATGTTTCTTATACTCACATAATCTGATTTATACAACCAATCTGAATTGGCCTGATATCCAAAAGAAGTTCTCCAGTTTCCTCTCACAGAAGGATCTACATTTAGTGAATTCTCTACAGATCCCATTCCGGTTCTGTCAATTGCTCTTCCTGTTAATCCGTAAACTGTTCCTCCGTTTTGTCCCTGAACCAAAATATTTAAGTCAATATCTTTGTACTTCAAAGTATTGGTAATCCCCCAGGTATATTTTGGTGTTGGATTTCCTAAATCTACACGGTCATCTGAATTGATTTTTTTATCTCCATTTTGATCCACATATCTTGGATCTCCTAGAACCAATTTATTGCCTCCAATGGTAGTTCCACCTGTATCGATATCAGCCTGGGTAACCACACCGTTTTGTTTGAGTCCAAAGATGGTGTACATTGGTTTTCCAACTTCTAATTTTATAAAAGGAACTCCTCCATCGTAAGCATTACTAATTTCAATTTTAGACTGATCAGGACCTAAAGCCAAAACTTTATTCTCGTTGTGGCTGATATTTGCCGATGTTCTCCATTCAAAATTAGGCGTTTTCACATTTAGAGAACTCAATTCAAATTCCCATCCCTGATTTTGTACTTCCCCCACATTGGTAAGATAACTAGTGAACCCGGTCGCGCCAACTATAGGCACTCTTAAGAGTAATTCGCTGTTTGTTTTTCTGTATACTTCAAAGGTTCCTGAGAGTCTGTTTTTAATTAGTCCAAAATCCAAACCTAAATCAACACTTCGGGATTCTTCCCAGTGTAAGGAAGGATTTGGTATTGATCCTGCTCCCTGACCAATTGCAGCTGCCCCGCCAATGGAATAATTATAAGTTGCCAGAGTGGCATAAGAAGCGTAACTTCCAATGTTGTTACTTCCGTTAATACCTGTACTGGCCCTAAGTTTTAAATCGCTAAGCCAGTCTACATTTTGCATAAACTCTTCCTGTTTAATTCTCCATCCAAGGGAAAGAGAAGGGAAAACTCCCCATTGTCTGTCTGATCCAAATTTTGAAGAACCATCGCGTCTCACACTTGCAGATATGATGTATTTTTCTTTGTAGTTGTATTGCAATCTTGCAAAATAAGAAAGTAATGTACTTTTCTCAGCATTGGTAGAACCCAGCGATCCTGTTGGCAATGTTTCAACAGTCGAACTGTTATAAAGTGCTCCAGAAGACAATGTTGATCTCATGATTTCATAAGAGCTAAAGGACTGTCCTAAAAGCAAATTAATATTGTGATTTCCTATTGATTTATCGTAATTTAAAGTATTTTCATTCACTAAATTTTGTCTTCTATAGGTATTATAGGCTCCTCTGATACTGGCCTGAACATCATTTGGGGTATACCCCTCGGTAGTATTATCTGAGTTATCAAAATTTAGTGTACTCTTCCATGTAAATCCTTTAGCAAACCCATAACTAGCATAAGTAGAAATCAAAGTTCTGTACATCGAGTTTTTATTGGTTCTGGCAAGCGCATTTAGCATATTAGTTGTACTGCTTCCCCACATATATCGGGTGGTATATTTCTCGCCTGCCGCGTTAGAGGCGCTCTCAAAAACAGGTGTTGCGGTAAGGGCTTTAAAAAGTGTATTGTCTTTTCCTTCTACTCCCGGATCATTTTTGATAGAATAAGAAGGCGCAATATTGATTCCCATTTTAAAGCTTTCTGATAGTTTAACATCAACGTTGGCTCTGGCTGAAAATAAAGTATAATCCGTACCGATGATGTACCCTGTATTTTTCTGGTAATTGGCAGATACATAATAATTCACCACATCTGTCGCGCCGGAGGCCGACAATTGATAGTTATTGAATTCTCCTGTACGGAAAACTTTATCCTGCCAGTCGATATAATCCAATCCAGGATGTCCAGGTATATCCCACCTGTCATCATACAAATAGGTGTAATATCTGGTGTTGGTTGTATTTAGAGGCGCCGTTGGATTCTTTGCATTATAAGCCGCTATTCGCTCTTGAGTATTCTGACTTGCCGAAGCGCCTGCTATCCCTGATCCTACCCACTGGGCGTCGATCATAGTTTTAGCCCTGTCGATCCATCCTTGAGAAGATAACATATCTACTCTGTTAGCTTCTTTGTTCACACCCCCGTAGGTATTAAAGGTAAATTTTGGTTTTCCCTTTTTTCCTTTTTTTGTTGTAATTAAAACTACTCCGTTTGATGCTCTAGACCCGTAGATAGAAGCTGCCGCTGCATCTTTTAATACCTCGATAGATTCTACATCATTTGGATTCATATTATCCAGTGGGCTTCCGCTGGAGAATCCTCCGTTACTGTTTGATCCTTCTGTATAGATTGGAAATCCATCTACTACATACAAAGGCTCATTTCCGGCAGTAATAGAACCTGCTCCCCTTATCTCGATACTAAAGGGCTGTCCAGGTAAACCTGAAGTTTGTTTGACACGAACACCGGCAACCTGCCCAATTAGACCCTGATCAATTCTTGAGATTGGACGTTCTGTAAAATTCTCTGTTTTAATTCCCGAGATCGCCCCTGTTGTTAGTTTCTTCTTTTGAGTTCCGTACCCAATTACAACAACTTCATTCAGGTTGGCGCTTTCTGCATCTAAAGAAATACTATAGGTGTCTGTGGCACCAATTTTCACTTCTTTTTTAATAAATCCTACGAAAGAAAAAACTAAAGTTTCTCCTTCAGAAGCCTTGATACTAAATTTTCCATCAAAATCAGTACTCGCTCCTCGGTTTGTTCCTTTAACAATTACATTGACTCCCGGTATGGAGAGTTTGGAAGGATCAGTTACTGTTCCTGTAACTGTTTTTTCTTGCGCATAACCCGATGCATGTAGTAATGCAAATAAGGCCATAATCAGCAAAAGATTCAGCTTGTTTTTCATAAAAGTTAAAATTTGGTTAGTTAAATAGTTATTTCAAATTTATCCAGAACTACCATTGGCAGTATCCTGTAGTATCCTGTTAAAGCTCAACAACTTATATTTAATTTTATATTTATTTTAACATAAAAACAGCTCAACTGCTTGATTTACAACCTCTAATTAATTAAGAATTTAATAAATATGATATATAAAATTTTATTAAAAAAATTTTAATCATTTTCCATTAATTTATCTTAAAAAATAAGAATTCACAAGACACTACACGCATTTACTGAATTTTTCATTTTTCGATATAATTACTAAAAACAGGATGCTACAGGATAGCATTTTGAGACACTACTAATACTTTTACTTTATTACAAAAAGAAAAAATTGACATTCTTCTTATTTTTTTAAATGTGTGAAGTCTGTAATTTAGTAACAACTAAAACCTTTGAATAAATAATGAAACCAACCAGATTAAATCTCTTTATTACATTATTGTTTTGCTGTGTGTTTAGTTCTTTTGCGCAAACAACAGTTTCTCCCTGGCCGGAGTCCACCAATATCAATAAACCCTGGACACGCTGGTGGTGGATGGGAAGCGCCGTTGATAAACCCAATCTGAGAAAAAGCCTGATCGATTTTTATAAGGCAGGAATTGGCGGTGTTGAGATAACTCCCATATATGGCGTAAAAGGCGAAGAGAATAATTTTATTGATTACCTGTCTCCAAAATGGATGGAAATGCTCGATTATACTATTCATATTGCCGATAGCCTTCAGATGCAGGTCGATATGGTTTTAGGAACAGGATGGCCCTATGGAGGCTCACAGGTTACTTTACCTCATGCGGCCACCAAGCTAATTGTACAAAAATATGTACTTAAGAAAAATGAAACGATCAATAAGAACATCACAATTGAAAACAGTAAGGAAAAAATACCAGCAGAACTTTTGTATGTTGTGGCCTACGCAAGCGATGGTAAATACGTGAACTTAACCGACGAGCTAAAAAAAAATAAAATTAATTCCAAGGATAAGGGAATCGAAGGTGCTCCTATGGCCTTTCCCAATCAAGCAGAGCCTTATAAACTGAACTGGAAAGCCACCAAATCAGATTACACGATATATGCTGTTTTTAGCGGCAAAACAGGACAACAGGTAAAAAGAGCTGCTCCAGGTGGAAAAGGATATACGGTGGATCATTATTCAAAGGAAGCTTTTAATTCTTATGTGGTTCCCTTTAATACCGTTTTTAAAGGACGTGAAGGAAAAATCCGTGCTATTTTCAATGATAGTTTTGAAGTGTACGGAACTGATTTTACATCTAACTTTTTTGAAGAATTCAAAGCCCTACGAGGTTATGATTTAAAAAAGCAATTGCCTATTTTACTCAATGAAACAGATAATGAAACAGGCAACAGAATCAGAAGTGATTACAGGCAGACTATTGGGGATTTACTGCTACATAAATTTGATGAGTCATGGACTGCCTGGGCGCATTCTAAAAACTTTAAAACTAAACTCCAAGCGCATGGATCGCCGGGAAATCTAATCGACCTTTACGCCTCTGCTGATATTCCCGAATGTGAAACTTTTGGTTCAATGCCATTTGATATTCCAGGCTTCAGACGAGAAAAAGAGGATATTCGCGAAGGAGATGCTGATCCTGTAATGCTCAAATTCTCATCTTCTGCAGCCCATATCGCGGGTAAAAACCTGGTGTCTTCGGAGACTTTTACCTGGCTTCGGGAACATTTTAAAACCGCTTTATCTCAATGCAAGCCTGAAGTTGAGGACTTGATGCTCAATGGAGTAAATCATGTTTTTTTGCATGGTTCTACTTATTCCCCAGAGCGCGCAGCATGGCCGGGATGGCAATTTTATGCTTCTGTAAATTTTAATGCCAACAATAGCATTTGGCAAGATGCGCCAGCTCTCTTTTCTTATATCGCCAATTGTCAGTCGTTATTGCAAGAAGGTAAATCTGATAATGAAATCCTGCTGTACTGGCCTATTTTTGATACCTGGGATAAATATCATAAGGGAGAGTTGTTCTTTCAGTTCAAAATACATTCTTTATCTGAATGGCTCTATGAAACTTCTTTTTATGACACTACTAAAACTTTAATAAAAAAAGGATATGGCGTGGATTTTATCTCTGATAATTTCATCTCTGAGGCCAAGGTCGTAAACGGGAAAATCATATTACCGGGAGGTAGTTTTAAATCATTAGTAATCCCGTCATGCAAGAAAATGCCGTTAGGAACTCTACAAAAGTTAATCGAACTCAAAAAAGCGGGGGCATCTATTATTTTCGAAGGTTTGCCTGAGTCTGTTCCGGGCTTCAATGATTATAAAAAACAAGAGCAGCAACTCCAAAATCTTTTGGCAACTAATAAAGAACAGTTAAAACCGACTTCGGATATATCAAAAGCTCTTGAAAATGCTCAGATTTATCCTGAAACACTTGTGCAGACCGGTTTAAAGTTTACCAGAAGAACAATCCACGGTGAGAAGATCTACTATCTGGTAAACCATACGCCAAAAACAATTGATAGTTTTATTCCTCTTCAAATCGCAAATAAAGAAGTTATTATTCTTGATCCCTTAACCAGAGAATACGGCAATGCTATTGTCGATAAAAAGACAAATACAACACTAGTTAAAATTAAAATTGAACCGGGACAATCCTATTTTCTAAAAACAGAAAATACGCCCTCACAAAAGAAATGGAATTATTACAAACCAACTGCCAATGCCATACCCCTTAAAGGAAACTGGAAGATCACCTTTGATAAAGGTGGGCCTGAATTGCCTGCAAATGCTAGGATGTCCAATTTAGAATCCTGGACAAAATTAAGCCCTCAAGGAGAAGCTTTTTCAGGAACAGCTACTTATACGCTGGACTTTGAGAATCCAAATTCTAAAACTGATCACTGGGCCTTGAATCTGGGTGATGTTCGAGAAAGCGCAAAAGTCTGGCTTAATAATGAATTTATTGGCTCTGCGTGGTCAGTTCCGTATCAATTGAATCTTAAAAAATTAAAACAAGGAAAAAATACTTTAAAAATTCAGGTTACTAATCTTTCTGCCAATAGAATCAGAGACAAAGAATTAAAAGGCGAAGAATGGAAGATTTTCTATGAAATTAATATGGTCGATAAAGATTATAAAAAATTCGATGCAACAAAATGGTCTCCTACCCCATCGGGACTCTTAGGCCCCGTTACAATCACGCCATTAAAACAAGAAAACTAATTACTAAATAACGAATATTAAAAATGAAAAAAATACTTTTATTTTTCGCTATAAGCCTATCGTATACTAACTCAGTGAGCGGACAAGAGCCTTTTGATAAAAAAATGGTGCTCAAAGAAATGATACTTGCCAATGATTATTTTATGCAAAAATGGCCTGAAACGGGCAAAACAATCATCACCAATAAAGAGCGTCCAAGCAATATCTGGACCCGTGGTGTTTATTATGAAGGGCTCATGGCACTGCACGAAATATTTCCTAAAGAAGCGTATTACAATTATGCCTTTGCATGGTCAGAGTTTCATAAATGGGGATTTAACGGAGGCAACACGACCCGGAATGCCGACAATTATTGCGCGGCCCAAACCTATATCGATTTATACAATTTAGAGCCGGATGCTAAGAAATTAAAAAATACAAAAGCCAATATCAATATGCTTTTAAGTACGCCTCAAGTAGATGATTGGTCCTGGATTGATGCTATACAAATGGGGATGCCTGTTTTTGCAAAATTGGGAGTGTTGGAAAAAGACAACCGTTATTTCGAGAAAATGTATCTGATGTATATGTACTCGAGAAATAAACATGGAGATCATGGACTTTTTAATCCCAAAGATGGCCTTTGGTGGCGTGATGCTGATTTTGATCCTCCCTACAAAGAACCAAACGGAGAGGATTGTTACTGGAGCCGAGGCAATGGCTGGGTAATTGCAGCGCTGGCAAAAGTGCTTGCTATTATACCTGAGAACGCGCCACACAGGGCGCAATATGTAAAGGATTTAAAGGCTATGGCAGTGGCTCTAGTTCCTATTCAAAGAGCAGATGGTTTTTGGAATGTAAGCCTTCATGATCCTACCAATTATGGCGAGAAAGAAACCTCGGGAACGGCTTTATTTGTCTATGGTATAGCCTATGGAATAAACAGTGGCATTTTGAAAAAAGAAACATATTTACCTGTTATTCAAAAGGCGTGGAATGCCATAATTAAAGAGAGTCTGCATACCAATGGTTTCTTGGGCTATTTGCAATCCACAGGAAAAGAACCCAAAGATGGGCAACCTTTGTCTTATGACAAGATTCCGGACTTTGAGGATTATGGATTAGGCTGCTTTTTACTGGCAGGGTCAGAAATCTATAAGATGAAATAGCTATAGGGTAAAATACATTTTATAGCGTGAAGAAAAAAAATTAGAATATGTCAGTGGGGGCATATTCTAATTTAAAGAATTATACTTTAATGACGGGCGTTACATTGTTTTGAAGAAAAGCAACTAATTCATCTATTTTTCTGTTTTTATATTTATTTGAAATTGAAACGATATATCCATTTTTGTCCCTGAAATACAGAAAGAAAAAGTCTTTTGTTAGAATTGCCTTTTCTATATAACACCACTTATAAGTAAAGGCTCCAAGAGGGGAATCAATACAGATAAAAGAACTGGTAAATCTGAATTTATACTTATTTACAAAGCCCTCAAATTCCAATAATTTATTGACAACCTGAAATATCGCTCTGCAAGCTGCATTTACAATCAAATATTGAAAAAATAAAAAACACGCAACAACAAAAAAAGTCCTAATAATCCAGTGGGTTAAATCGTTGTCTGAATTAAAAAAATCAAAAAAAACACTTCCAAGCAATAAAGCGCTCAAAACAAACAGAATTCTCTTATGGTATAAACCTTTAAAATACATCTTATTAAGTTTTCGTATTTCTGATAAGTTCAATTCAAACTCTAAGAAAAAATTAGTGTTAGTCATACAATTAGCATTGTGGTATTTTGAAACATTCGCTTTAAAAATTCGCTCTTATTTTACTAAATAAAAACGCCTAGCAAACATCAATCAAAATTACTACTATCCACCACTAACCACATACAAATTAAGCCATTAAAACAATAGAATAAGACTTAAATACCCTAGTAAAACCTTAAGGTTGAAGGCTCCATTTTACTACGGATTATTTTTAAGTCAGTAGCTGAGCTCTTTTTTAATGGGTTATAAAATAAATACAGCTGGGTTTATTGTTCTTAAAGGAAGGCTCGTATTTGATATACCCATATTGGCTAAGTTCACGAATGTGTTTGTGATAGGTCCTAGAGGCAGATATCTTCGCTAGTGGCATAATTTGATAGCTAAAAGCCCTAATTGGATTTGCAAACCCTTGCAAGATGCTATAGCGCAAAAGCGCTGAGAAGATCCCCAAATGAGTACTACTGATACGGTAATCTTTCTCTACTGCTGAGAAAAAAAAAGAAAATGATTTTAAGATCGTATCCTTATCAAAGAGGATTGGAGCGTTTTTGTCTTCTATTACTGGTTTGCTTGGGTAATTCATTTTGATTGTTCTCATGATGCTCAATTTTTTTTTTAGTCTCACCGACCTGTTCATACACAACCTCGATTTGTTTGACATCCTTATAATTTCGGTTGTCCATTTTTTTCATGCTTTCATCATAAATACCTATGGTCTTGAATTGCGGATTAGCCTCTATAAGTAATTTTATTTGTTTGTCTTCTTTTAAAAAAGTAACTTCTTGCAGGTTCCCTCTTTTAAGTGATCGAATAAGATCCTTTTGAAAAGTCTCGTTTTCGAGTTCCTTTATGGGATATTTCCCTAGGGTTTCAAGAAGATCATAACCATAATTTTGATGGTATTGCTTTAATTTAAAACCATTCTCATCCCCTTGTTTGAAGTCTATTAAAAGCCAGGCATTATAAGGCGCACCTTCTTTATTGGTAAGATCTTTATTGACTGCTCTTCCCATCAAAAGGTTGTAGGATTCTTTCATGGTGATATTACTTCCCTTACCCATATAAAAAGTTTGTTCCACGGCATCTGTGATATTCTCTTTTTGAAGTTCGACCTTATAGGAATTAAAAAAGTACATATCGCTATCCTTTGCCTTATTAAAAGTAAGAGTAGCTCTGGCCACACGATCCTCATGATAGGCTTCATGATATAATATAAAGGAGGGCTCTTGTTGTTTCATTTTCTCTTTTAACTCTATTTGCAAAGCTTCTCCAAATCCGGTGTATTTAAGCTGATCGCTTAAGTACTCAAAATTTTTCTCGTTCATGATATTAGATTTTTAAATTAGTATGTGATTATAAATTTTATAGTATTTCCAATTTCATCAGATCACTGTTTTTGATATTTAATTCAAGATGTCTGCCTGCGTTTTTCTCGGTTAGCTCCACGCTAAAGAGTTTCTTCTCTGGAATAGTGAACTTGGGTATTGCAAAAACCAAAGTTATTTCTGAATGATCTTTAATTGTAGAGAGCTCAGAGGAGCAAAAAAGCGGCACTATTTCCAGTTCCTGCATAGCGGTACGTTTTGATTTATTTTGATCTCTGATAAAAAAGCGCAACTGGTCCAGATCATAATTGATTCTTGAATTGTTTGCAAGGCGCACCCTGAAGTACATCATATCGTGGTGTATGAATATACCGTTTACCCTAAGTTCTACAGAAAACTTATTTGCACGAAGTCCAGACACTTTTTTTATTTTAGATAAAGCCAGCTCGGCGTAATGCCTTATCTGTTTCTGATTCTCGTTCTCTGAAGAAAAAAGCGCCTCTGTATCAAAATTCGAAACAAGTTCAGCCTTTAAGTGTAAAGTGGGACACAGCTGGTCAAAATTTAAAATAAAACCGTAGACTTTACCATCTGCGGTAACAACAGTCAGGTTAGTCTGGGCAAAATTCTGCCTGCCTGCTTTTAAAAATAGAATATTCTCCACTCCTTTTGCTTTTTGAACCAAAATCTCAGGGCTTCCTTTATCTACACTTTTAATGGCGTAGGGAAATACAATACTTGTAGTCTTAGAATAACTTAAATTGATATTATTCACCTCACTCTTAAGATCTTGTTGAGCCGATACTGAAATTGCCACTATAGAAATCCCAAAACTTAACCATAATTTACTATTTTTCATCTTCGAATATTTAAGTGTTATTTGGCATTTTTTTCTTTCTGATCATAAAGCAGAACCTGATGACCCGCTTTTAGAACCACCTTAATTAGTTTTACCTTTTTACTCATCAGGGTTTTAGCAGCCTGAACACCTAATGTTGCCGCTTGTCCTGTCCACGAATCATTCAGTCCCTCAATGCCCAGGCCCTGCACAGATCTTTCTGCCGATGCTTTTGCAACATCCCTGTTTATAGCTCCGGGAATAAAAATTCCATCAATTCCATCCATATCATAAACAGAGAGTTCAACAGGAAATATCGAGGTATTAAATTTTATCGTCTTTATCTTAACCTCGAGTCTCTCCCCTTTTAAAGAAGCAATTCCAAAAACAAAACTATTTCTGGGAATAAGGGTTCCATTAATAAAAACATCTGTGGTTAATCTGAGTTTTACCACCGAACCGTTTACAACAAACTGCGTTTGATGCACCACTGCCTCGAGTGTATTTTGCGCCTGGTTATCTAAAGGATCCTCTTCCAAAGAGTAAAAAGAATTAGAGTTTGGGATCCCTGGTCCACTTGTGTTTGTCTGCGCGAGTGAGTAAACTGGCTCTTCTTGTGTTTTTTTGCTCACTGCAAACACTTTCCCTTTTTGGCTTTTTGAAGTTTGTCTTAATTTTTCCTGCACACGCTCGGGATGCTGAATGTCCAGAATATTCTCCAGCATTGCTCCTAGTTGGCGAAGTTCTGGATCCGGCTCAGAGGGCGCATTTATTGACGAGATCATCTCTTGTACCCCTTTTATCTGCTCTAAGGCATCACTTGAAGAATTACTGTATTGAAATTCTCGCATGTCCTTCTCATTGTCTATTTTTTTTACAGGCGCTTGAATTACTTTTTGCAGCGCTTCTAATTTTTGATACATCCTTTGTTCGCTTTCCCCTTTAAGAGAACTCGTATTTAAAGCCGTTCTTGCTTTTGGAAAAATTCTCGGATCAGTTTCTAACTCCCCTGAAACCAACCCAGGATCTTCAGAGAATTCTGACCTTGAATAATTTGGATCTTTTTTAATCTGTTCCTCAAGCTTTAAAGAGTCAATTGTAGCCTTCTCATAATAACTCATTTTATTCAGGTCATCGTCTTGCTTAAATCTCGCATTAGGAAGCGTTACATTAAATCCTCTTTTTTGCTCTGTGGCAATCTCACTTGCGCTGCCTTTCCCCCTACCTAATATCCAGAAGATCATCGTTAGAAATGGTAGTATTATAATTGGCATCACCAGTAGCATTTTGCGGTGTTTGGATTCTTTGGAACTAATTGTTTTGTTTTCCATGTTTACTTTTTAAAATTCGTTTTTAAAATATTTCTCAACACCTAGAAAATGTCTTAATGGCCCGCTCTTTTCTCATGCAGGCTATCAATTCTTTTTTCTTGCTCAGTAGATTTTTTAATACTGTCCAGATAAATCCTAAAGCGCGCTGCGTTTTCAAATTCGGTTTTAGATAACGCGGGTTGATTACTTGTATCAATTGAAGGTTTTATCACAATTAAATGATCAGGAGCAATTCCCGCCCTTCGCTCCTTATGCTCTTTAGACCACAAAGCATTGTATAGAATATAAAGACTTATACCTGCGTAAATCAGCACAAAGAGAATCAGATAAAATACAAGGACTTTCTTTGATAAATTCAGAGTTAATGCGCTCATTTTTTTTGCCCATTTATCCCTTACCAGCACATAATACCTGGGACTTATTGGGACCTGCCTGTTTTTAAATAAAGCGCGCATCATTTTCTGTTTTCCACTCCTAAATCCTTATTCTCAATGGTATTCCATCGTTCAATTAAAAATCCATGCGGGTTATTATCACTTCTTGATACATTTCTAAGGGTGCCCTCAGTGATTAGGTTTCTATTTAAAATACTGGTGGTCCTTATAATATTTTGCTTTGCATAACATTTAAAATCATAAGGATATTGATTGGTATCAATAGTGATGCTGTCAATTGAAATTCTCTGGCTGATATTCCCCGATATAATACCCGAGTAATATCCATTCTCTTTTAAATTATCATACACCCTTTTGGCCGTATCATCGGCCAGATAAAGCGCTTTGGTTATATTGGTTTTAATTACTTTATCATCAGGGTCCAGGGTAAAGAAAAACCCATGAAAAGTTTTCACATGATCCCTGGCCTCCACAGGCACATTATCTTTTCTATCCGAGGAGTACGCCTCCAGCGCTTTGCCATTTACCAAAATATAAACCTTGTCCTGCATAAGGGTGATCGATGTAAAACTTTTGTAAAGCGTATAACAGCATATAATGATGCTGCCCAGAATCACCAGCATAGTAAAACTCCTTACATGGCCAAAGGCTGTGTCTATATTTTTCATTTTGCTAAACATACCTGCTCTTTATTTAAATTATTTTAAATTTCCCTTGAGCTTCTCGCCCATATAACTTTGCTTATCTTGAAAATAGTCAGAGGTGCCCGAAGAGCTGGCCATGCTCTGAGACATTTTCCCCGAAGGATTTCCCATGGAATCCATTATCATTCCAGCTCCAGCGGCTGTTCTTGTTATCACCGAAGAGCTTGAGTTTGTAAAGATGCTAGTCACCCTTTGTCCCAGCGCATCTCCCCCGGCTGCATGCACAATATAGTTGGCCACAGAGGGTACTGTAAAATACCCCACTATACCGATGATCATAAAAATTAAATATCCCATATCGGTCCGGCTAAAAAAGGTATCCCCAGATGTATTGATTTGCACTAAGTCTAGTTTTAGCATCTGCTCTTGGATTTTACCGATGATACTTCCAAAAATATTGGCAACAGGCAGCCATAAATAAACATTGAGATACCTTGCGAGCCATACCGTGAGGGTATGCTGGAATCCATCAAAAACAGAGATTCCAAAAACCAGAGGTCCCAGTATAGAAAGGACAACCAATTGAAAGGTTCTCAGTGTATCGATACAAAGTGAAGAGGCCTCAAAGAGAATTCTCAGCACCTCGCTCAGCCATTCTTTTACAGAATTTCTAAAACTATACGAGGCTTTCTCCATTGCAAATTTCACATCATTGCCGATACTGGCAATTATATTCTCTTTTGCCGGATCAGAATCACTATGGGTATATTTATACCACTCCTTGCGATCACCAGCGCCCCCAACCCCTACATACATTTTCCAGGGGTCACTTTCTTTTACCGCTTTTGCTTTCTCTTTCAAAAGAACTTCAATTGCTTTGTTGGATCCTTGCACCATTGCCCCTGTGGCCATAACAGTGGGTTTCATAACTCCATTAATTAAATAAAGTACGGAAGGGAAAATCATGATGCAAAAACCAATTACAAAGGGCCGGAAAAGCGGGTAAAAATCTATAGGCTCTGCGTTGGCAATATGCCGCCAGACTCTCAGGGCTATATACCAAAGGGTTGCAAATCCGGCTATACCCTGCCCTACTGCAATAAGATTGCTGCAAAGGGGCATCATCTCATCATAGAGTTGTTCCAGTACCCCGTGAAGGCTTTGAATCTCCCCTGCAGCCCCTTGCCCCTTAGTTGAAATAGGCGCAAAGAGCAATACCGCTACAGCCCCCATTGTTTTATTTAGATTTAGCATATCTACAAGAATTAATTTTTAATTTGATAATTGTAACGCACTACCCTTGCATCATTTTGCTCCTTTGCGCGCTGTAATACAAGGACCCCAGAAGAGGCGTTAAAATCCCGGAGAAAAAGCACTTTTTGCTGCATATCCAAATATATTTTATCAATGGCCTCTAATCTTTCATCATCGGACATTCGCAGTGTCTCAGGTGTCAAAATCATCGTGAGCTCATCGAGATTTCTAAAACTCTCCCTGGTGAGATTAAAATATACTTTCTCAAAATAATTAATTTCCTCACGGGTAAAACTGCCGCTTTTATTAAAACGATTAACAGCCGTTTTACTCTCCTTTATAAGCAGTATCTGATAGTTTATAATATCCCCCACCCTCTTATAACTCTTAACCAGAGGACTTACCTGCAAAAGGGCATCAAGGAAAGTTTTATGAAGAGAAAAATTTCCCTTCGATAAGTCTTTAACCACTTTATAGCCACCATTTAAAATATCATAGCCTTTTTTCATATCACTTAAAATCTTTTTGAACTGTGAGAGTTTCTCAATATTTAAAACCAGCTGCTGGATTTCCTCAGACTGCCCGTAAGTTTTAAAAGGCGCGCATACGAGCCAGAACATTACAAAAATGAATGCTATTTTTTTCATGATTTCTCTTTTTACAAGCCCTGTAAAAGCCGACTTTGGTTGACATCATTTTTCTCTCTAGTCCTTGAAAGGGACATAAGGGAGATCTCTTGTGTGAAATTCTCGCAGAACAAATAATCCTCCAGCATCGTTTTATAAAGCCCTTGGATCCGCTCTATTCGTTTACTATCTCTCATTTCAAGTTTATTATCAGTTGAAATAACCAAAACCTCCTGCAGGGTATCATTGCAGTTGTCTATTAAATGTCCAAAAGTTTTCTCTATGTAATCCAGTTCATTCCCATGAAACAAATCATCATGGTGTATATTCTCAAGAGTTTTTTTATGAATCTTTATAATTTTAAGCTGCAGGGAAATAATGCTGGCCACCTTTAGATAAGGTCCCACTTTTGGATTCACTTTTTTAAGGGAGCTAAAATAATCTTCATGAAAATTGAGTTCCCCTTTCTTTACATCCCCTATAAAATTGAGCCCGTTTTTTGCTATAGTATATCCTTTTTTAGCGTAACCAATGTAGGTCTGTAGTGCGGCTATTTGCAGTAGTAGCGTCTTTCTTTGTTTGGCCTGGCCCTGAATATCGTGTGAAAACAATACCATAATGCAGAGTACTAATAAGATCTTTTTCATGTTTTCTATTGCTTTGTGTTTACTTATGGAATTCCGTAAAATTGTTTGACTTTTTGCGCGTCACTACTAGTTTTGGCCCTTTGAAGGCTCATAAGAACATTCTGTTTATTAAATAGCATCAGATCATCATAATTTTCCTCTATCTGATCGGCAGCCTGGTTTATGATCTCGAGTCTTTTCAGATCGCTCATTTGGGTTGTAAAAGATTCGAGAATAAAGAATACCTGATCAATATTTTTCATGCTCTCCTCTAGAATCCCCTCATAAACCTTTTGCATGTATTGCAGTTCTGAGGCGCTAAAATGACTGTCCTGTCTCAATAAATTCCAGGCTCTTTCATACTGGTTGATCAGTCTGGTTTGTTTGCTGGTAATTTCTTTTATGCGCTGATAGTAGGTAATAATGGATTTTACTTTCTGAAGTTCCTCGTAGTACCCCTTGTAGAGATCCTGTTGTTTTTTGGTCCAATTTGAAATCTCATCAAGCTTTAATTTGGAGAGTGTATTCTCAAGCTGTTTCTGCGCGTTTTGAAGCCATATGGTTTTATTTTGCAATCTCTGAATACCAAGATCAATAGCCTTAATTACTTTTTTGGTAACCGCCTTAACAATTTCAAGTATCGGAATAGCAGCATTACTCTCCAAGGGTCTTGCCGCTGTACTGATAAAAAACAAGCACAGTGCGCAAATGATCAATTTTATTCTGCTTTTCATTTTCTGTTTTCATTTAAGTTTTGTTTCTCATATCAAATGCCAGAGCGGCAATGCCTTTTTTGATATCGCCACCATATTTTTGGGCGTACGCGTTCACTTTAACTTTCTCACTTTCTTCTGTTGTGTAGGCCAGGTATTCCTCGAGTGAAACTTCGGTTCTGTACACCTTTGAAAGCATACCTCCTAATGATATAAACACCTCTTTGTACTTCTTATCAGGATCATTGGACTTATTGACAGAGAGCACCAGCGCCTTTTCTTTTTCAGTGAGCCCGAGGAGTTCCTGAATCTGATCAAATTTATTTTGATACTTGCTTTGATCCAGAAGAATCTTGCAGTCGCTGTTATTGATAATGGCCTGTTTGACCACTGGTGAGGAGATAATATCTTCCACTTCCTGGGTTACTACAATTGCTTCTCCGAAGAATTTTCTTACAGTTTTGAATAAATACTTAATATATTCGGCCATCCCTTCCCGGGCAATGGCTTTCCACGCCTCCTCGATCAGGATCATTTTTCGAACTCCTTTAAGCTTTCTCATTTTGCTGATAAAAACTTCCATGATAATAATGGTGACCACCGGGAAAAGTATGGGATGATCTTTTATATTATCGAGTTCAAAAACAATAAACCGCTCTTTTAAAAGATCTAAGTTCTCACTCGCATTCAAAAGGTAATCAAACTCGCCATTTTTATAGTAAGGCCGAAGCACGTAGAGAAAATTATTGACATCAAAGTCTTTCTCCTTTACTTTATCTCCTTCAAGTATGGGGACAAAATCTTCTTTTAAAAATTCGTAAAAAGTGTTGAAACAAGGGAAAATATCCGGATTACTTTCCAGTTTCTCATAATACAATTGCAAAGAATTCGAAAGGGCCACATACTCGCTTCTATTAAATGTCTCATCGTCTTTTTTCCAAAGCGCCAATAACAGCGTTTTAATACTTTCCTTTTTCTCAGTATCCAGACTATCGCCCTCTCCAATATAAAATGGATTGAACCTTATGGGGTTCTTCTCATCATAAGTAAAGTAATAACCTCCTACCATCTCGCACAATCCTTTATAACTGTGCCCTACATCCACAAGGACAATATGTGTACCTTGCTCGTAATAACTCCTTACCATGTGGTTGGTAAAAAAGGACTTGCCACTTCCCGAGGGTCCTAGTATAAATTTATTACGATTGGTACAGATTCCCATTCTCACAGGCTCATCGCTGATATCCACATGAACAGGTTTACCTGTGAGCCTGTCTCCGAGTCTGATTCCCATTGGACTCAGAGAAGACTTGTAGCCGGTCTCCATGTTTAAAAAACATACCGCCTGTTCGGTGAAAGTATCAAAAGTGTCATTCATTGGAAAGTCAGCCGCGTTTCCCGGTATGCCTGCCCAATAAATTTGTGGCGCCCCAACGGTTTCCTGCTTCGCGGCCGCGTCCATTTGTGCAAGGGCTGAAGACACCTTGTTTTTGATCTCTTTTAATTCTTGCACATCTGAGCTCCAGGCCAGGACATTGAAATGCGCCTTAACTGGTACTCTTTGCTGGGATATGGCCTCGTTTAAAAAATCGTTTGTGGCATCTCTAGCTATTAAATTACCCCTGCTGTAAGCCGATAAGGATTGCAGGCGCAGTCTCTTACTTTCGAGTTTTTGAATAGTTTTCTGCCCGTCCTCAATAAAGATGTACTGATTGTAGATGTGATTACACGATAATAATTGTCCGAGTGTTGAGGCAAAGCCTACACTGAATTTTGTCCTGTCAGTTGAGTAGCGGTCATAATTTATCCTGGATCCACAGAGTCCCGGTAAATCGGCCGAGTCCCCCAAAGTAAACAATTGACAATGTTTATCGCCAACTTGTAGTCCTTGGCTGAATTTAATATCCTTATAGACAAATGAAGTTTCACTCTCTGATAAAAAACAATATTTCTCTATAAGTCCAATGCTGCGGCTTTGGCTTTTAAGCTCGTGGTTTTCTAAACGCGTAAGCTTTACAAATCCACTGTCTTCCATGATCCTTTTAAACTGACCGGTACTGTCTATGAAATCCTGAAGCAGCTCCATTTTTAGCGTTTGCTCAGGAGCCAGCGAACTTCTAATTAAATTAGAGAATAAGGAACTTGAGTTTTTTCTTCCTTGAGGTTTCTTAGTAATCATAATATAACAGGAATGATCCAAAAAGGGTCTTTCATTAAAAAACCGCTCACTGCTTCTTTTTAGAAAACTGCTGTCATCGCTTGTGAAATCTGCCTTATAATGTTTCTCTAAAAACCAGTCCTGTTTGTGCAATACACAAAACTTTGGAAGTATTTTAATGGCTTTGATCCAGGATTGATGAAACGTCTCATACTCCTGGTCTGAGAGGGTAAAAATCTCTGGAAGTTCGGCTTTAAAAACCACTGTTATATCTCCTTGTTTAGACAAAATACAATCGTGCTGAACATCCATAATCGGTAAAACATCATCTATCCCTTTTTGCATCACACTTTGATTTACTTACATTAACGCTCTTTGACTATCACTATTTAAAAATTCTTCTGCTGTAGACTTTTATATTCTTTGGAATCTGCTTTTTAGCTATGGCTTTCATCATCCCATACTGGCCATACTTACTGCTCATTTTGTAGATTTTGAAAACCAGTACACTTCCCGCGCCCCCAATAAATACCACACAGAGAATAGAAGGAATTCCAATAAAAAACAGGATTGCAAAAACAATCATAAGTCCCACAACACCCGCGCCCAAATACCAGATGTATTGGGCTTTGAGTCCTTTAAATTCGATGGATTGATTAATCCCTTTATTGATTTGATATACACTGCTGCTCATTTTTCATTATCTTTAGTCTCAAACACCAAAGAAGGATTTTATTACAGTGGCCACGACAACTAAAAACACACAGCTCCCAAACCAAGCTGCGGCTACTTTTCCGGTATCGGGATCTCCGGCATTCCACTTCTGGTACACTTTCACAGCGCCAATAAGCCCCAGTAAAGCTCCTACCGCGTACATGAGTTCTGTACCGGCATCAAAATAACTTCTGACTTTTTGGTTGGCCTCATTAATACCGGCAACACCATCCTGGGCGTAGCCTTTAAAATGAATAAAAACAACTAGCATTACTACCTGAATTGATACTTTTTTTGCCTTTGAAAAACACTTTAAATCTCCTTTACATTTTTTCATCACACATCGTTTTAAAGTTTTGATTTCTTATAAAAAATAAGCGGAGGAATACTCGCCGTTGCAACTCTATTTCCTTGTCACATAAAGCCCTACCACGCCAGAGAGAACAGGGATTATTCCTCCACTATAATATTAAATAGTCTCTTCCCACAAGGCATCAGCCTGGGAAACAGTTAAAAGTAGTTGTGGGTATCTCTGGCAACCCGCGACAATTAAAGTATTCACCTTCTGGCGTAGCGCAGAGATTTTAACAAAGGGATATTCCTTTAACAGCAATTTTAGATAGTTCTGAAACTCTTCCAAAGAGAAGTTTCTCTCTGCGCTCTCAGTAATGGCGCCCTTTATCCGATCAGATAGTTCCTTCGCATCTGCCAGGGTATCAAAAGGCTCACTGCAAGATGAAAATTCCAGATTCTCAGTACTGCTGTCTTTTGAAAGATTAGCGCCAGGCATTTCGTTTCTATTGCTTTTAAAGCTTGTGAGATTTAGGGTTTTCTCACCGTTTAGGATTTCTTTTAGCTCAGGATAGTAAAATCTAAATCCTAAAACCAAATACCAGATAAATAAAAGTACACTAACGGCAATTATATAATTGCTCCATGAAATATTTGTAAACATAGCTTTTTCATTTAATCGTTCAACATCTTTCTTTCTCTCTATGTAAATCATAATAAAAGAGTTATGATTTATTCAACAAGTCAAAGAAACAAATACAACACATGTGCTACAAGTACAACTTTTTGTTGTACCTCATCGTACCCCATTACTTCCGATCTATAGCGAAGCTTTTCTATTGTACGTTTTTTGATATTTGAAAATTCTCTTAATATGTTCTGATTTTTCTAATGATTTTTTCAAGGGTTTTAATCGCAATCTCTTTATCTCTTTCTTCCGCATTATAAGATTTACTGCGAACAGACTGATATGAAAGATCTTTTTTGAAAGGTGTAGAAAGATAAGGTATAATTGTTTTAAAAACTTGGGTCATTGATTTTGCTTTAACAATTCGGGATTCATCTGTAGCCCTAAGAATTAGCCCCATTTGATCGGTCGATAAAACACACTCTATTTTATCATCCACAACACTCATCTTATCTGACACTTTAAGATTACTTTCAAACGAAGTTAATTTAATTTTCCTTTCAAAATAGGCAATTTCATATGCAAACCAATTATCTAATACATATCTAATGTTTTGCCTGCAAGGATCAAACATAACTTTCTCACTAGAATAAAGCTGGTTGAATTCTTTGTAATAGAAAAGAAGATCATTTACATTATTGCCAAAATCTTGAATTTTCACTTTGGCAGAAATACGCTCCAATATTGAATGAATATATTGCGGACTATTAAAGTTTAAAGAGATTAACAGTTCGTCTAAACAGGAAAACAAATCTGATTCTGCTATGCCTACTACAAGTAAATCTATATTTTTTAAAAGTTCTCTTTGATAAAGAATTTGTCTATATGTAGCTTTACATGCTGTTTCACTTTGAATTGAATTTAAAAGTGTCTCAATTATAATTCCAATACTCTTTTTATCAAAACCCATAAAATCTGCCCGTTTTTTTAAGTTGTCTAGTTTTAAGAGGACTTCTTTTCTCGAAACCATTAAATAAGTTACAGGCACTTTTTCATCTAAATTTAAATAATAAGAATAACGATTTTCAACAAAGAATAGCAATTCATCTAAACTGCTTATAACAGTATCTATAATCTTTGAGAACTTACGAACTTTGAACGATTCATTCTTTTGATTCTCTACAATAGTATCTAAAAGAAATATTAATGTGGAATGATATTTTCGAACCAATAACCGTATTTGTCTTTTTCTGCGAAGGGAAAAAATTTCATTTTTAATCTGAACTTGAATCTTCTGCGTTTCATCTATAACATTCTCTGAAATAGATGCTAAATCAGTGTCTGATAATTTGTCAAAATTTGTTTTTTTTGGATTAAATTTCTCAAGTATTAAAGAGTCTAACCATTCTAGAGGATATATTTTACTCATCATTGTGCTGTTTTTAAGTTACAATTACGCAACGAAAACTAACGATTTTTAAAATTTATCGGTAGTATTCGAACGGTATTCTGATGCCGAAAAGGAGCTATGTTTTTTGAAAAATCTACAAAAACGTGAAGCGTCGCTGAATTCTAAATATTCTGCTATTTCAACAATTGACAATTGTGAGTCATCTAATAAATATTTAGCCTCAGTAACAATTTTTTCTACTATCACTTTCTTTGCAGTTTTACCTGTCATTTCCTTTATAATTATAGTTAAGTAATCTGAACTAATAAATAAAGCCCCTGAATAAAAGCTTACATTATGCTGCCTCTTATAATGAATAGATAAAATAGTAAGAAATTGAATTGCAAGGCTTTCTTTTCTGGAGAAGTTTAATGTTACTTGGGAATTGTATTTTGAATAAATCATTTTTAACTCAAAAAGAAACAAGTTAAAACTGATACGCTGAAGTTCATAATCAAAACTACTAAGGGTATGACCTTTGTTTACAAAATAAATTAGTTTATAAATAAGAGACAATACTAAAAACTCTTTTTCTTCAAGAGTAATTTTTACTGAAGCTTTTTTGATAAAAAAATAAAATGAATCTACAAGTTCTCCATGTAACTTATTTTGGAATGCAAAATCAGCAGAAAATGAAATCAAAAAAAGTTGAAGTTTATCTTCTACATCCACTATGGTACAAAATGAATCTTTCGGTATTACAAGTAAATCACGTGCAGATAAATTTGTAATGATTTCCTGCAATTGAATTTTTAATTTTCCTGATTTAATCAAAAGTACCGATAGATTTTTGACTTTAAAAGAGCTTTTTGAAGATGTTTTTACAACATATTTTTTTACAATATAAATATTTAAGCCGGCGATCGGCAAATTTTTTAATTCAGTATTTATTAAATTTTTTAACATGTTTGTCGTAAATCAAATAAATGAGTTTAAAAACTAAGGTTAATTAAAACTTATTTTTAAATAGATTTTCTATTATAATAAGGTATAGTAGATAAAGGTTTAACAAAGAGGTAATAAACAACAAATAAGCAAGTTGCCTAATACTCATTGTCTTCTTTGCCCCGCTTAAAAGGTAGCCAACTATTTCATCATAGCTAAAAAGAGCTATAATGAAATAAAGGCTTACAAGATTAATAGTGATAAGGATTATATGAAAAATGACACGTATTTTCATTTTGAAATGGATCAGAATTACTCTGAGTATGTTTTTAAATAAGTACTTTCAATAATGCTATTATGGAAATAATAGACACTTCATTGCATAAAAAGAAAGGTCTGGAAATCTTACTTCCTACTGAGGTTTCCCAGTCTCGATCTTTACGCTGGGTCTCGGAATAAAGTGAATATCTAGAAATAGAGGTTATAGTTAAAATAGTATCTTTTTCATCTTTTGTTAATACGCCATTCTCGAGAACTACATTTTCATATGATATTATATAAGAATATATAACATCAAATTCATCGTCTCTGTGCAGTATCAAGTTTTGTAAAAAAGAGGTTAGATTACTTTTTACTGAAGTGGCCAATGAACTGCCCTGAACAATATTAATCATGATATTATCAGGATCATCCATAATTGATTGGACAATTTGATCATCGAATACTATTAGATTTTTTGCAGTTTTGCTCGCACTATTGAATTTGCCGGAAATAAATTGAATCTGCTCGGTAATACCAGTAATAGAATTTGGAGCTTTCTTATTCTCACGATACAATATGAGCGCGTTATAATAAAGACTCCCTTTAAAGTCAAAAGGATTGGCTTTATTTTCTGGAACAACAGATATAGTATTTGCTTCTTTTAGGATGTCAATATATTCAGATGGATTACTCTCTGAATCTGTTGAGCACGAAACAATTAAGATTGTGAAAACGATACATAATATATTTTTTTTCATCATTAAGGTTATTAAACATGATAGAGAATTACTTCTCAATTCATTTTACCCGGGTCAGCAGAATTTTTATTCAACACGATGTTGAACGTTTTGCTTTTGAATTCACAGCAAATCTATTCGCTCAAATGATCACTCGCAACCTTATATGTATGGGTTTCCACGATTTAATGTATGGATTTCATGGAAATCCACACCCTATTTACCACCACCAAACCATTATATTTCAATAGTTTACACTATTTTTGAAGCAACCTAATGCAAATATTCCCCCTACTCCTTTTAAATCAATCCCTTTGAATTCATTTTCAAAAGTATTTAACCCCAAAACTACAATGTCATATGAATCAAAATCATCTTCTATTATTGTTTTTATGTACTGTTTTATCTATATCTGCACAGAAACAAAATCGCCTTCTCCCCGACTCTATAACAACTAAGAGTTACGACTACTTAAATGAAAAAATAGATCAATATAAAAAAGACAGTTTAAAAGCTTCGGTCTATATGTACGCATACCTAAACAAAGCTAAAAAAGAGCAAAACTGGAAAGAAATAGTCAACAGTTATCAAAACCTGTTACATCAATCTCCTGACAATCTAAGATTAGTTTATGCTGATAGTATGATTCATTATGCAAAGAAGTCGAATAATGAAGCCATAATTGGATCTGCGTACCTTTCAAAGGGTATCGTTTATTATGGTCAAAAAAAACATAATCTCGCCTTAGATAATTATTTAATTTCTAATAGCTACATTTCTAAAACCAATGATGACTACTTAATTCATAAAGTCAAGTACCACATTGCTCTTATAAAATATTATATTGGTTTTTATGACGAAGCTATTTCATTATTTAAGGAATGTATCACATTCTTTAAAGATGATAATCCACGGGCTTATCTAAACTCTCTTCATTCCCTAGGTCTTTGTTATAATAAAATTGGCAACTATAATCATTGTTCTGAAACAAACACCTTAGGTCTTCTAGAGAGTAAAAGACTAAAGATTCTGGAAATGGAGCCTTATTTTATTCATTCCCAAGGGATCAATGAATTCTTCAAGCTTAATTATGGCCTGGCAATTAAAGATATAGAATCATCACTTGGCGCAATAATAGAAAACAAAGATTTTGCAAATGAATCAATCGGCAATTTTTATATTGGCAAAAGTTATTGGAATCTCCAGAGAAGAGACAATGCTGTTCCTTTCTTTAAAAAAGTAGATCTAAATTTTAATACTAAAGCATACATACGTCCTGACCTTAGAGAAACATACGAGCTATTGATTGATTATTACAAAAGCAAAAATAACCTGGAGAATCAGTTGTATTATATTGATCAACTTCTAAGAGCGGACTCACTGCTTGTTGAAACCAATAAATATTTAATTGGAAAAGTCCATAAAGAATATGACACTAAGGAATTGCTACATGAGAAAAACAGAATAAAAGCTCAGCTCATTCTCGAAATGTATTATGACTATATTTTTATTGGTATTATTTTACTCTTGTTTCTAGTTATACTTTATGGAACATATCGTCACTATAAAAATCAAAAACTTTATAAACAAAGATTTGATGAATTAATGTTAAAAGTAAATGATAAAAATTGGGTCACATCCAAAATAAATACCATCAAACCAAAGATTCTGAGCATTAAACCTGAAGCAATTGCAAACATTCTAAAACAACTACAGAAGTTCGAAGATGATAAACGATTTTTAGAAAAAGACTGGAATTTGATAAAACTCTCCGCAGCCTTTAATTCAAATACTAAGTATCTTTCTAAAATAATATTCCACTATAGAGATAAACGCTTTGTAGAATATGTAAATGACTTAAAGATAGATTACATAATTAATTTATTAAAAGAAGATCGAATAATAAGAAATTATACAAATAAAGCTTTAGGAGAAGAAGCTGGTTTTAGTAGTACTCAAAGGTTTGTGAATGCTTTTAAATCAAAAACCAAAATGCCAACGGCTTTTTTTATTGAGCAGATTAAAAAGGAAGGACTATAAATTTGCACTTTTAAATATAAGGTGTAGAATAATATGAAACATATCCCTTTAAAATTAAATCTATCTAAAGTTGGAAAGAAAGATTTATTATTTTTTATCTAAATATTTATCAATAATTGAAATTCCAAATTCTTTTTCAAAATCAGAGAAAAAAGCTGACAATACAATATTTTCTTTACTACAGATACTAGTTATAGTCGCAAAAGGAATATTATAGCCATCAGGATTTTGAAGTTTAGTTATTGTCGATGTCGCTAAATTACAATCTTTAGCATATTGTCTTTTAGTAACCTCTTTACCGTTTTCATCAACTCTATTTACTATCCAACGTTTAGCAATATAATTACAGATATATTTATTGATAAGAATATTTCTTTGTCTCGCTTCACTTTTATTAGTCATACTCACAATTATCATTTTAGCTTTCAAACAAATTAAAGTAAACAGTATAAAAAAAGTGTTCGCGATCGCGAACAATAAGATATTTTACTTTATATTTGCATATGATCCTCAAAGGATCGTATTTTTGCGACTCTTCAAAAAAATATTGAAGCATTCGCTTTGAATCTCGCACTAGAAAACTGGTAATTTTAAAGAAACGAGATGATAAGTAAGATGCTCACGTCTATTGGCGTGGGCTCGCTTATTGTTTCCAGGTATACCAGTACCTCTAGTGCAGTAAGATGAGTTCCATGCCTTTTTTAAAACTCTCTACTATTCTTTGCAAATTGCTTCGTATAATTTTAAAATTTCGCATTTTTAATGTCGAACTCTTAAATATTCTTGCCTGTGTAATAAAAAACTTCATATGATTATTAGGTCATTACTCAATATAATATAAAAAATGGCCCTCTATATCGTCGCCAAACAACCATAGAGGACCGTAGCTAATCAAATCACTTTAACTAACCAATCCCAATATTATGAATAATTTTTCATTTTACAAGGATGGAAAAGCTCTTTATTGCCTAATTCTTTCTGGTATACTATTGTCTTTTTCATCTTCATTTGCTCGAAATTCAGTACAGCAATTCAAATCCACCTTTCAACAACATCAAATTCAAGGAACTATATCGGATGGCAGTGATCCAATGCCAGGTGTAACTATTTCGATTAAAAGCAAAACCAATTCATCTACTATTTCAGATTATAATGGACAATATAAGCTTTCAACCTTTCCAAATGATACCCTGGTCATATCATATATTGGTTTTAAAACATTAATCGTTCCCATTAACGGGCGTCAAATTGTCGATGTTAAATTGATATATGATACGACTGCTTTGCAGGAAGTTAGAATAAATGCCGGTTATTATTCTGTTAAAGAAAGTGAACGCACTGGAAATATTGCCCGAATTACTTCAAAAGATATCGAAACACAACCTGTGACCAATGTCCTAGCGACTATGCAAGGTCGTATGGCAGGTGTAAATATCATACAAAATACCGGTGTGCCAGGTGGTGGCTTTGACATTAAAATTCGAGGTCAAAACAGTATCCGTGCCGAAGGAAATGCTCCTCTGTATCTTATAGATGGTGTACCCTACGCATCAGAAACTATAGGATACAATCAAACGGCTACTATTTATCCCACAACTACGAGTCCTCTAAACAGTATAAATCCAGACTCTATAGAAAGTATTGAGGTTCTAAAAGATGCCGATGCTACAGCAATTTATGGATCAAGAGGCGCTAACGGTGTTGTTTTGATTACCACTAAAAAGGGTAAAGCGGGGAAAACAACTTTTAGAGTTAATGCCTCAACAGGTACTGGAACTGTAGGCAAGTTTATGAAACTCATGGACACGTCGCAGTATCTAGCCATGCGTAATCAAGCTTTTCAAAATGATGGAATTCCCTTTAACTCGTGGGATTATGATGTAAATGGAACATGGGACCAAAACAGATATACTAACTGGCAGAAGGAATTAATCGGTGGGACTTCGAGCATAAGTGATCTGCAGGCAAGTATTTCGGGGGGATCCGAAAGAACGCAATTTCTAATTAGTAGTAGCTATCATACAGAATCTACTGTATTTCCTGGCGACTTTATATATAAAAAAGGAGGTTCTCAAATTAATTTAAACCACCGTTCAGAAGATAATAAATTTAATTTAACATTCTCGGCAGGTTATAATCTTCAGAACAATGATCAACCCGCCTTTGACTTTACTTTCGATTCGCGATCTCTCCCTCCTAACGCGCCAAAACTTTATACTTCACAAGGAGATTTAAATTGGGAGAATGGAACATGGGATAATCCTTTACGAAACCTTAATGCAAAATTCGAATCGAGTACTAATGATTTGGTGGCCAATTCGGTATTATCTTATGAACTAATATCGGGACTGACAATTAAAGGCAGTTTTGGATACACATCTCTAAACACAACTGAAACCCGTACTGCTCCTTCTTCATTATTTAACCCTATATATAATATCACTAGCGCAAATTCATCTCTATACCTTAACAATACAGGACGATCATCATGGACAATCGAGCCTCAAATCAACTGGGAAAAACAAATAGGACTTGGAAAACTTGAAATTCTCTTTGGATCAACTTTTCAAAGTCAAACAACTTCTAGGCTTTTTCAGATAGGAACAGGATACAGTTCCAATAGTTTAATTTACAACCTTGGATCGGCTAATTATATTAAAGTGTTATTTAATGATGAAACGTTGTATAAATACCAAGCTTTTTTTGGAAGAATCAATTATAACTTCAATCAGCGTTATATTATTAATTTAACAGGAAGGCGTGACGGGTCAAGTCGATTTGGGTCAGGCAATCAATTTGCAAATTTCGCAGCAATTGGAGCAGCATGGTTAATCTCTAATGAAAATTTTATAAAAAACAGCTCTTGGCTTAGTTTTGCAAAAATAAGATCAAGCTACGGCACAACAGGAAATGATCAAATTGGCGACTATCAATTTCTTAATACTTATTCTAACACATCAGGAAAATATGATGGGACAATAGGACTTGAGCCAACCCGACTCTATAATGCTAATTTTGGATGGGAAACCAGTAAAAAACTTGAAGTAGCCCTAGAATTAGGCTTTTTTAAAGACCGGCTCTTCACAACAGCATCCTGGTATCAAAATCGTTCATCTAACCAGCTAGTTGGTGTTCCATTGCCCGGAACAACAGGTTTTACAGTTTTGCAATCCAATCTCGATGCCACTATTCAAAATAGAGGTCTGGAGCTGACTCTTAGAGCCAACAATTTCAGTCGAGAAAATTTCACTTGGTCAACAAATCTTAATCTAACATTCGCCAGAAATAAATTACTTAGTTTCCCGGGATTAGAAAGTTCTACATATAACCAACAATACAGAATAGGTCAACCTTTAAATATTGAAATTTTATATCAATACAAAGGCATCAATCCACAAACAGGTATCTATGAATTTGAAGACATCAACAAGGATGGTAAAATAACATTTCCCGAAGATCGGCAGAAAACAGCTGATCTTACCCCTAAATATTACGGTGGTATCCAAAATCAATTGCGTTACAAACGATGGAATCTTGACTTTTTATTTCAATTTGTAAAACAGAAAAATCACATATACCCAATGGGATTTGCAGGACAAATGTCCAACCAGCCTAAAGTAAAAATGGATAGCTGGCAAGTACCCACAGACATTGCGGAATATCAAATTTATACAACAGGATACAACAGTGATGTTGTAACGGCCGAATATTTATACAACAGAAGTGATGCCTCTATCACTGACGCTTCTTATATACGCTTAAAAAACATCTCACTTTCCTATCAACTTCCTTTGAATTTAAATGCTATACAATGCAAAATTACACTTCAAAGTCAAAACACATTGACTTTTACCAAATATAAGGATGGTGATCCTGAGTTTACCTCCGCGGGATACTTACCTCCTCTTAGAGTAATAACAGCAGGTGTTCAATTAACCTTTTAAATCAATTATCATGAAAACATCATATTTTAATGGCAAACAATTTATTTTAATCGCAGTTCTACAATTACTAATAAATTCCTGCGATTCCTTCGTAGAGGTTGACCTTCCTAAATCACAACTTAATAATGTTAGTGTTTTTGAAGATTATGCTACAGCAAATGCAGCACTCACAGATGTATATTCAAAAATTAGAGATAAAGGAATGCTTACCGGCATTGACACAGGATTATCCAATGAACTGGGAAATTACACTGACGAAATAATACCTTTTGGAACACCTTCAAATTCTAGCTTTAACTTTTATAATACTAATTTATTGGCAGATAATCCTGAAATTACAGAATATTGGAATGCTACCTATAATCAAATATATGCCTTAAATGCAGTGATAGAAGGTCTTGAAGCAAGTACAATACTATCCGAAAAAAATAAAACACAATTACTGGGTGAAGCGCTATTTGTTCGCGGGTTATTGCACTTTTACTTGGTGAATATTTTTGGTGACATCCCTTATATTAAAATAACGGATTATAATAAAAATAAAATTGTAAGCAGACTGCCAACAGCGCTAGTTTATCAGAATATTGTGAGTGATTTGGAAAGCTCAATTTCATTATTGCCTTACAATTATAGTTCTTCTGAAAGAATTCGTCCGAGTAAAAATGTAGCTAATGCTTTTTTATCCCGAGTGTATTTATATATGAAATCATACGTAGAAGCCTCTAATAGTGCTTCTTCTATCATAAATCAATCAGAATTATTTGAATTGGAACAAAATACGGATAAAGTCTTTTTATTAAATTCAAAAGAAACAATATGGCAGCTACAATCATCTGAACCTGGACAAAATACCTTAGAGGCGATAACATTTATATTCGAATCCGGACCACCTCTTATGTTGGCTTTGAATACTAATTTAGTTCAATCTTTCTCAACAACTGATTTAAGAAAATCTAGTTGGATAAAGACTATAAGTGATGGGACATCCACTTGGTACCATGCCTACAAATACAAAGAACAAAACTTCACTTCAGTTTCCAAAGAATATTCCATCATACTGCGCCTGGCAGAGCAATATCTTATAAGGGCTGAAGCAAGAGCGCATCAAGGGGATTTAATTGGTGCAAAAGAAGATTTAAATACAATTAGGCGCCGTGCAGGACTAGAAGACTCTTCTGCAACTACGCAGCTAGAAATATTGGATGCTATACTGCAAGAAAGAAGATGGGAACTCTTTACAGAACATGGACATCGTTTTTTTGATCTGAAGCGATTTAACAAAATTGATTCGGTCATATCGGCTATAAAACCAGGATGGAATACAAATGATGCTTTGTTACCAATCCCTCAAAATGAAATAAGCACCAATCCAAATCTTCGACCTCAAAATCCAGGATATTAAATTTAGAGAATTATGTCAAAGAGCCACAATACAAAGGAGATTTTTAGTCAACTGACAAATTTCATCTCCATCAAAACAGTTTTATTTTTATTTTTTATTTTGCCATTAGTAACCTGTTCCTTATGGGGACAGGTGGTGCAAAAAAAAGATCTTACACCTGAGCAGTATTCTCAATGGGGAATCATGAGTCTTGAAAAAGTTTCTCCTAATAACCAATGGGTAAGCTACAACATAAGTTATGATAATATTATAGATACCCTTTTTGTTCGTGAAGTAAACAACCATAAAACCTATAATTATTCTTCTGTGCAACTCTCCACATTTACAAAACACAATGCATTTGTTTGCTTAAATAAAGAGGGGTTACAAATTCTAGATTTAACAACCGGAAAAAAGGAACTTATAAAATACGTTCATGAATTTGCCTACTCTTCTCTTACTGATAATTTAATTTTTATTATAAATTCCATAAACGATCATAATAAACTAATCATCAGAACTCCTGGTGGAAAAATAGTAAAACAAATCAATGAAATTAATTCTTATTCATTAAGTCCCGATAATAACCATTTGGTTTATAGCGCTTCGTCTCAGCGCTCTTCTAGTGTAAAATTACTAGCTTTAAAAAATGTAAATGAACAAAAATCGATTACACCAAATATAAACTATAATTCTCAAGGCTTTACCTGGCAAAAAGAAGGTAAATCCCTTGCCTTTATAGCCAAATCAAATGAGACGCTCAAAACCTCATTATTCTATTATACATTGCAAGATCAAAAATTATATGAATTAAACCCTGATAAAAATTCCAATTTTCCAAAAGATAGCTTTATTTCTAATGAAGACTCATCTAATTTGACAATATCAGATGACATGCAAAGAGTTTTTTTTAATGTGAAATCTAAAACTTCAACTGACAATTTTAAAGAAACCTCAACGGTAGAGATATGGAGTACAAATGATAAATTACTCTTCCCTGAACAAGTAAAAAATGGCGAGCCCGACACGAGCCCGAAGGTTGATATGTGGATACCAGCGTCGGGAGCTATAATTCAAATCACAACAAATGAATTTCCAAACTTAATTCTTTCAGGTGATCAGCAATATGCTTTTTTATCCAATCCTCTAGCATATGAACCTCAAATTGAAAATAGGGATGGTCCAAGGGATATCTATATTATGAACCTTGCCACATTCACAAAAAAACTTTTTCTAACTAAACATAATGCTAGTTTTTTACAAATAATACCTTCTCCAAAAGGTCAATACATTTCTTATTTTCAAGATAGAGATTGGTGGGTTTATGATATCACAGCTAATACGCATTCAAATATTACAAGCAAAATAAAAACTGAATTTAGAGGAATAGATACTGCATTTTTATCCATAACAATGTCAGAGATTGCTGGGTGGACCAATGATGACAAAGAAATCCTCTTGTATGATAAATATGATTTATGGGCTATTAAAGCAGATGGAAGTTCTTTTAAAAGATTAACCAGAGGACGCGAGTCACAAATAACATACAGAATTGCAAATATTCCCAATAGAGCTGCTATAACTGGTATTTTCGATGGCCTTACTGTTTATAATTTTGATATAAAAAAAGAACTTTTATTACATGGGCAGGGTGATGATGGAAAAACGGGTTATTTTAAATGGTCCCCTAATTTAGGCGCTCAAACTATTATCTATGATGATAAATTGATTGATCAGCTTGTTTATACTTCCAAAAAGCAAAATTGGTTTTATAAAGAACAAAAGTTTAACCTTTCTCCTCAAATAATGATAAAGAATAAGCAGTTACAACCTACTGCTGTGTTTCAAAGCAATCCTCAGCAAAAAAAGTTTCATTGGGGAAGATCAGAATTAATAGAATATCAAAATTCTATTGGAAAAACAATGAAAAGTATACTGTATTATCCCGCAAATTTTGATCCTAAAAAACAATATCCTATGATAGTGAATATTTACCAAATACAGTCCAAATACCTTCATAAATATAAATACCCCACTTCCTACACGGAAGATGGTTTTAATGAAATTCTCTGGACAACCCAGGGCTACTTTGTATTGCTTCCTGATATTACTTTAGAATATCAAAATCCAGGTTTTTCAGCCCTTGATTGTGTTACTGCTGCAACCAAAAAAGTACTTACCAAAGGAATTATAAATCCTTACAAAATCGGAATCATGGGACATTCCTTGGGAGGATATGAGGTCTCATTTATAAGTTCTCAAACAAATCTATTTACAACTGCAATTGCTGGAGGGGCAATTACCGATCTTTACAGTTATTATTTTACCTTAGGTAGAGACCTAGCCAAAGGAAATATGTGGCGCTTTACAGGTGGACAATGGGACATAAAGCAAACGCCTTTTGAAATACCTGAGGTGTATTATAAAAACTCTCCTATTTCTCATGCAGACAAGATTAATATACCGCTCCTCTTATGGACAGGCAAGAATGACGGAAATGTAGATCCACATCAAACTATGGAACTTTACTTGGCTCTTCGTACACTGCGTAAAAAAAGTATAATGTTGATATATCCAGATGAAGGCCATTCTATTATGAAACCGGCTAATCAAAAAGATTTTACCGATCGTGTTCAAGCTTGGTTTGCTTATTTTTTAAAAGATGACGAGTCGGCAAAATGGGTAACCGAAGGACTAAAATAATAACTATGCATAACAAAAAGCAATGCAGTTCCATAATTGGAACTGCACCGCCTTAATCAGATCGTCAAACTTTTAGTTTGCAGGTCGATAAAGTAATTCAGTACAATTGGATTCCGGCGTAGGTTTACCAAAAGCCTGAGGTCCCGTGTCGCCATTAAGACGACAAACAGGTCCTTGCTGTGTATCACAATTTACCCTGATATTACAAATTCCTTGTGGATTACGAACATATCCATACTTGGGTAGGGGGTTCGTAGAGCTACTTTGCATTGAAGTTGTTACAAAAGCTCCCGCAATTCCAAAGGCGACAACTGCAAAAGGCATCACATTTTTTAAAAATAACGTTTTCATAATAATAAATATTAAATTAAACCATGATCTACTTTTTTCTACAGGTGTTCGATCTTTTTCCTGATACTGGCCAGTATATTTTGAGTATCATTTCGTATTTTATTTTATGACACTCATTTCTTTTTTTATTCTTGCTTCTAGGCTATAAACAGACACCTTATCATCTATCAAAGCATACAAGTGAGTACTAGTCACTATAAAGGACCTAAGTTTTTTATCCTTGATTCCATAGATAGCAAAACTCAATAAATAGCTGTTTTTTTCCAGATTATAAACATCAATTATAAAAGCTTGTTGCCATAATTTTTTGTCTTCAAAACGTCCTGGTATTTTTGAATGTACAAACAATAGGTTATGAGATTCTGCAATATGTGCATTAACTATTAGTGGAGGAGCAGCCATTTTTCTCTCAGTACTGTCTTTCAGATACGCAACTTTAATTTTAGCATGTGATATTGTATCAATTGTGTGGCCACGATAAGAAACTTTTAAATTATTATCGGCAACGATAAATTCATTTCTGTAATAGTGTACATAAATCATTTGTTTCAATTTCTGGCTATATATAAGCATACCATCAGTATCAAACACACCATCAATTTGCTGGCGTAGAAGTGTATTGTTATATGTGATTTTTGGAGACTTATCAAATTTGTAAATACCTAAAATATGTGACGCCTTTCTACCGCTATTAGACCTAAATACAACAGTAGAACTGTCTATTGGCTCACCCTCTGAAAAATATGGAATTCCTTTTAACTCTTTTGTTATTTTCCAATCCGACGTTTTCCCTCTAAAAATACAAGGAGCAGTCCCGTCGATTAAATAAAAATAAGATCCTCTTACCAAGATTTGGACCCTTTTAAAAGGAATCTCTTTCGGCTCTAAAAATATTTTAAATACTTTTTTATTATTAAAATTTCTATCAAATGATTCGATGTGTAAAGGATCTGTATAATTTCCGAGATAGATACGATGACCATCATAACCTGCAAAATAATAAGAATTGAATTTTAAATCAATAGTTTTTTGTAACAGAATAGGATGCTGAGGATAACGCCTGATAAATGGATTTTCATGCTGCATAATTTGCTCAGAGGATAAAAACAAAAGGACTATTACCAATATACTACAGGTCATTGAAATAAGGATAGCCTTTATTTCTTCAGAAGGTGGGCAAAAGAATTTACGCCCCATATTAATATTGTTCTTCAGAAGTAGTGCAGACACTCCCAGGAGTACAAAAACAATATTGAAAACTAGATGCACATTCCAGCTCATATCTTCAAGTATCCCACCACAGGAACAAGGTACAAATGAACTAAAATGCAAAACTATAAAAATATAAGCTGTAAACATTGTCATTATACATATACAAGCAAATAAACCTATCTTTCTGAGCTTGTGGATAATTAGTAAAATAACTATCATCAATTCAGTCAAAGGTACTAGCCAAGAGATCCACGAAGCGAAAGCACTTAATAAAGGAGATTGTCCCAGCTGGACTTGAAAGTTTTCAAAATCTAGTAACTTGCTTATTGAAGCGTAAACAAATAGAAGAATATATAAAAGACAAACTACTTCTGTAAATACACTTTTGAAATTGACTTGAAATTTCATAATCATGAAGTTTATAATTTTACACTTTACTTGCTTACAAAAGCAAATGGAAAAAGAGCATGTACAAATGTAAAAGTGTTATTTTAAAAATATGATGTCAAAAACCAGTCAAAAGTTTGCAAAAACCAGTCAATTTATAAATTGATTTAACACAAAAACAAACTTTCGATAAAATATAACAACTTTAATTTTTATTTTCTTACTCATAAAAAAACAGTTATTTATACGGTAGCTATATCTTTTTTAAAGAATTATTTTGCAACTTACTAATTAGAAAGATTGTGGAAAATCGCAAAATAAAAGAAAAGCGGTTACGTAAGGTTAATTCTAAAGATAGAACCTCGACATAATCCCAAATATTTTTTTTTAAACTGACTTTTAATAAGTCTTCAAGGATTATAAAAATCTCGAAGACCACCTCGTTCCTGTGGTCTGGCAAGATGAACGGTTGTTAAACAACCGCCTATCTTGCCACCTATTACCTCGGAACTCGGTGGTGGAGACACTAAAAGAAAAAGAGTTTGAAAATAATGAAAATGAAAGATGATGAAAAGAGAAAATTCAAACAGAACACGAATTGTAGGACTGCGATTCACTCCCATGGAGTATGCCGAACTGGAAAAAAGATTTAGAGCAAGTACCTGCCGAAAATTAAGTGACCATATAAGAAGGCACTTATTTAACAAACCTATTGTAACAACTTACCGCAATGCTTCTTTTGATGATTATATAGAAGAAACAATAACTCTCAACAGTGAGCTTAATTCAATAGGAAATAACATCAACCAGATTGCTAAAAAGATGAATTCTTTTAAGACTATATCGGAATTTAAAACACAGGTATTCTGGTTTGAAGTAGATAAAAAGAAGCTATTAGAAAAAATAGAGGAAATTAAAATACACTCTCAAAAACTCTCAGAGCAATGGTTGCAATTATAAAAACCAGTAATTCAGTACAGCGAATTTTAAACTACAATGAGATAAAAGGAAAAGAAGGAAAAGCAGAATGTATAAGTGCTATTAACTTTCCTCTGGAACTCGACAGGCTTAATTTTACTTTAAAACTCAACCGCTTTAGAAAACAGGCTTCGCTTAACGAAAACGTTAAGCGAAACGCTGTACATATATCATTAAATTTTGATCCTTCTGAAAACCATTCTAAAGAAAAACTCAATGAAATTGCAAAAGTTTACATGGATAAAATCGGATTTGGAAAACAACCTTATCTGATTTATCAGCATTATGATGCAGGACATCCCCATTTGCATGTGATTACAAATAATATTCAAAGAGACGGAAAAAGGATTGATCTTCATTTGTTGGGAATTAGAAAGTCAGAACCTGCAAGAAAAGAAATCGAAGAGGTTTTTAGACTTGTAAAAGCGGAGGACAGAAAAACAAGAGAACAATTTTCTTTACAACTAATTGCAACCCAGAAAATAGAATATGGAAAAGCAGAGTCCAAAAAAGCAATCAATGGAGTTTTAAACAAAGTTTTATTTGAATATAAATATTCAAGCCTTCCAGAGCTGAATGCCGTATTAAACCAGTATAATGTTCATGCTGACAGAGGAACTGAAGATTCTAGAGTATTTAAAAATAACGGTTTGCTTTACAAAATAATTGATAAAAATTCCAAACCAGTTGGAGTGCCAATCAAGGCAAGTGATTTTTACAGTAAGCCAACATTAAAATTTTTGGAAGAAAAATTTAAGATTAATGAGATAAAAAAACAATCACAAAAAAGTCATGTAAAAAATGCCGTAAGAATGGCTTTCTTTAATAAAAAAATAATATCTCCTGAAAAATTAGCAGACTGCTTGGCAAACCAAGGCATTAATATGGTTTTAAGAAAAAGCAAAGATGGACAGTTATATGGAATAACTTATGTTGATCATAAAACTCAATGTGTCTTTAATGGAAGTAGCTTGGGGAAAGATTTTAGCGCAAAAGGAATTTTGGAACGCTGTAAACAAAGTATTTCCTATAATGGAAAACATCAAAATATATCAAGCTCACTTTCTCCAGAAAATACCCAAAATTTAGCGTCTAATGAGTATTTAAAAACGAAACCAATTGAATTATTAATGCGTACCGAAAATTATAATGATTATGTGCCTAAACATCTAAAACAAAAGAAAAAGAGAAAGTTAAGAAGAGGAATATGAAAAATTTAATTTTTAAACATATCGTTTTTTTGCCAACCGATCCAAAAAATAAAAAGATTCCACAAAATAAATTTAATCATTAAAAAACATATCAATAAAATTAAGGAATTTATTTAAAACCGTCTCTCCTATTTTTGCTCGTTGCATAATTGAGGGTTGATTCTCTAATACTTCGATTACTTCTTGTTTGGTCGGAATTCGTTGGGTGAATAAATAATCTTCTGTTAATTTTTTTAGTTTGTCTGCATTTATCCTTTCATCTAATACAAACTTATCAAATGCTTTTTGCTGCTCTTCAATCATAAATGAAGCATACCCTTCCTCAATTGATGCATCTTCAAGCAATGGTAAGTTTTCTTCGACGAAACGTTCTATTAATTCGCGTTTGCTTCGTAGTTTGACATCGCCTGCTACTATATCTAATATTTCTTTTTGTTTGCGTTCTTTTTCCTCTGGGTTTGTTGCTTGTAATTTAGCTAATAATCCTAAAATATAGGTTACCGTAATATCATCCCGATGAATCAATTCTAATTCAAAATCAACTTCGTTTAGTATGGAGGCTTTTTCTTTTTTACCTTTATCGGACAACTCCAAATATTTGGATTTATAATTGTCAAATTCTTGTTGGTCTAAAATAATATCATCAAAATTAAAATCGACAAAAGATGCAATTATATTTTTTAATCTAATGATTTCACGAAATGCTTTTACAAATTCTAATTCTTCACCTTCGGTATATAAGTCGTCAACGGATTCATAAGTTGGTGCAATTGCTATTAAATTATCGTAGGCTTCATTAATTTCTTTGATGTAACTTTCATAGGGTTTTAAGATGATAATTTCTTTTGCTTTTTTATCTGAAAATAAAGCAATAGCATCATCAGTGGCTTTTTTAAGATTTCTGAATACTACAATATTTCCTTGTGACTTTTTATCTCCAAGTATTCTGTTTGTTCTTGAATAGGCTTGAATTAAACCGTGGTATTTTAGATTTTTATCTACAAATAAGGTGTTCAACGATTTACTATCAAATCCTGTTAAAAACATATTGACTACAAATAAAATATCTATTTGCTTGGCACGTACTCTTTGTGCAATGTCTTTATAGTAATTATAAAAAGATTGACTGTCTTTTGTTGTCCAATTGGATTTAAAGGTTTTATTATATTCTTCAATATAGCTTTCAAGTTTGTCTCTTTTATGGTAAGCATTATAAACTTCTTGTCGCTCGGCTACCTCATTAAAGTCTCTTTCATCATAATCATCAGTATCGCTAATCATTTCATCATTGGCACCAAAACTAAAAATTGTTGCAATATTCAGATTGTGTTTTCCTTCTTGTTTTAATTTCAGAAACAAATCGTAATATTTAATCAACATTTCTACGCTACTCACACAAAACATAGCTGTAAAGGCTTTGTTTTGTGTTTTAATTGGATGCTGTTGAATTATGTAATTGGTTATTTTTTCAATACGATCTTTACTTTCTATTAATTCCTGGATATCAATTGCTTCTACATCAATATCTATTTCGTTTTGAGAATTTTCACGTTCTTTGTACTTTCCCACATATTCTACAGAAAAACGTAATACGTTTTCATCTTTAATAGCGTCGGTAATAACATAACTATGCAGTTGCTCTCCGAATAAGCTAGCTGTTGTTTGGTTTTGCTTGTTTTTAGACAAAGCATTTTCGACAAAAATAGGTGTGCCTGTAAAACCAAACATTTGATAATTTTCGAAATATTGGGTTATTTTTTTATGTGTATCACCAAATTGAGAACGGTGGCATTCGTCAAAAATAAAGACAATTTTTTTATGTTTTAAATCGTCCATTGTTTTAAGATGGTGTTCTCGTGTTATGGCATTGTACAACTTTTGAATGGTTGTAACAATCAATTTGCTATTTGCGTCCTTGAACTGCCGAACCAAATTGGTAGTATTATTGGTTGGATCAATACAATCGGGTTTGAAGGCGTTGAATTCTTTAGCTGTTTGATAATCTAAATCTTGTCTGTCTACACAAAAAACTACTTTATCTACTTTGGGTAATTGGGATAATATTTGACTTGCTTTGAACGAAGTTAATGTTTTACCTGAACCTGTTGTATGCCAAATATAACCGTTATGATTACTGTTTTTTACTTTGTCAATAATGCGTTCTACGGCATTGAATTGATAGGGACGCAATACCATAAGCATTTTATCAGAATCGTGTAATACGGTGTATTTAGTTATCATTTTTGACAAATGACATTTCTCTAGAAACGTATTAGCAAAATCTTCGAGTTTAGAAATACGTTTGTTGTTTTCGTCTGTCCAATAAAAAGTTTGCTTAAAGTCAGGTTTTTTATTCCCGAAATTGCTAAAGTATTTGGTATTGACACCATTACTGATGACAAATAATTGTACATAATTAAATAAACCTGTCTTGGCTGAAAAGGAATGTTTTTGATAGCGAGTGATTTGATTGTAGGCTTCTTTTAATTCCAAGCCTGTTTTCTTTAATTCGATTTGAACCAAGGGCAATCCATTAATTAAAATAGTTACATCGTAGCGGTTTTTATAAGTGCCTTCAACCGTTATTTGATTGGTAACTTGGTATTCATTTTGACACCAAAAATCCATATTCAAGAACTCAACATAAACCAATTCGTTGGATTCGTTTTTGAAAGCAAACTTATCTCGAAGCAATAAAGCCTTGTCAAAAACATTATTAGATTTGGTTAAATGATTCAGTATTTGCTTAAAATCACTATCAGAAAACTTTTTTTTATTGTGCTTTTCTAATTGCTTTTTAAGATTAATCAATAAATCATCCTCGTCTTTAATGATTACTTTATCATAACCATTTGAAGCTAATTGATTTACTAAATTTTGTTCTAAAATTAATTCTGATTGTGATGTCATTTATAAAAAATATTAATACTTCGTTAATATATTTGAAACTATGGCTTTATCTTTTTTTAAATAAACATTTGTTGTAATAATCCTTTTTTATACTCTTGTGTGTCTTCTATTTGAGTGGCAATTAATTCTATTTTTTCATCAATTGAGGATAGAAAATTAGCAATTTTGGTTTGTTCTTTTAAACAAGGAATTGGAATATTGAAACCTTTAACAGTTTGCGCATTTAAATTACCTTGTGTTCCTGTGGTAATATATTCTGCAAGATGCTTTTGAAAATATTGTAAAAAATAATATACAAAGTCAGTAAAAATATTCTCTTTTAAAATTAAATTTAAAACTGCTTGTGATGTAGCTAATGGAATTTTATTAATTGCCGCAAAACCAACAGAAGCATACATTGAATAGATAATTGAATTAGCTGGTACTAACCAAGATGATGAATTTTTTAAGCCCATTTCTGAAATACTATTTGAAGTATATTCAATATATTTCCCTTGTTTTGTCATATCACTAATAGATAAAAAAGGAATATCTCCATCATAATAATCTTTATTTGATGATTTTGGTGTTCCTCCACTTTGAATTTTGACACAAATATCAGCTATAGTACTTTCTGCCCAATCTTCAAAAGCATTTCCATTATCATCTTTAAATCTTAATTCTTGATTGAATATTTGTTGCATTATGCTTTTTTTGTAGTCTTTTAAAAGTGATTTTTTTTCTTTTAAAAGGTTTAATTTTTCATCTACTGCTGAAAGGAAATTGGCAATTTTGGTTTGTTCTTCTATTGATGGAATTATTAATTTAGAATTATCAAATTCTTTTTGGCCTAAAGTTTTGTTTCTTCCAGCCCCACCTGGAGAGGCAGATTCAAGTAAAAATTTGCCTTTTTGTGATGTAAAGAAATAATTTAAAAAATTAACATCTGATTTATTATCAAAAGGTAAATACATAGGAAATCGGTGTGAAGCAATTAACCCAATTTCATTTTTTGTCGTTATAGAAACTGCCTGTTCCCAAGCAAAAACTATATTTATTATAAGTGCATTTTCTATAATCCAAAACACCCTTTTGTTTCCTAATACTATACCACTAACAAGTTCTTTATGAAATATTCCTTTACAATGTGATCGTATTCCAATCTGTTTATAATCTTTCGTCAATTCAACTTTTACTGGCTTAACATATCTTTGGATGATATGTTTTATTTTAACTTCTTCCCAATTCTTTCTGAAATATGGGAACCTTATTTTTGGTTCTGATAATTTCATTTAAAAAGGGGTTTTAATTTTTAACTCATTACAAAAAGAAGTAATAGTTTTGTCAATCTTTTGCATTTTATTATCAACTAATTGCAATTGATTCGCAATAACTTCAATGTTGATTTCAATTGCTTCTTCAAAAGTATTTATGTATTTTGGAATATTTAAATTATAATCGTTTGCTTTTACTTCTTCAAGTGTAACAATATTGGAGTATTTATCAATTACTAAACGGTTTTGATAAGTTGAAATAATTTTATCAATGTCTTCTCCTCGTAAAATGTTTTGATTTTTAGCTTTTTCAAAATCGTTACTGGCATCAATAAATAATATATTTTCTGGTGTTTCTTTACATTTCTTTAAAACCAAGATGCAAGTAGGAATACTTGTACCGTAAAACAAATTAGACGGCAAGCCAATTATTGCATCTATGTAATTTCGGTCTTCAATAAGGAATTTACGAATGTGACCTTCCGCAGCACCACGAAATAAAACACCGTGAGGTGCAATACAAGCCATAATACCGTTATCGTCTAACTGATGCACCATATGCTGAATAAAAGCAAAGTCAGCTTTTGTTCCTGGTGCTAGTCTTCCGTATTGTGAAAAACGATCATCATTTGAAAACAAAGGATTGGCAGACCATTTCGCAGAAAAAGGAGGATTGGCTACAATAGCATCAAATTTAAAATCTAAATGTTGTGGTTTTTCAAGTGTATCTTCATTTTTAATATCGAATTTATGATAATTGACATCGTGCAAAATCATATTCATTCGCGCCAAGTTGTAGGTTGTACGGTTTTGTTCTTGTCCATAAAAATGTCCTACTTCGTCTACTTCTCTGGCTACACGAAGCAATAAAGAACCCGAACCACAAGTAGGATCATAAACTGATTTTAATTTGCTTTTGCGAGTGGTTACAATTTTTGCCAAGATAGAAGACACTTGTTGTGGAGTGTAGAATTCACCTGCTTTTTGTCCTGCGCCTGCGGCAAATTGTCCAATTAAATATTCGTAAGCATCGCCTAGAACATCACCATCGGTATTGTCTAAATCAAAATCGATTTCGTCTAAAGCTGTCAGAATTTTTACAATTACATCGTTTCGGTCTTTGGTTGTTCTACCAATTTTAGTTGAGTTTAAATCAATATCATAGAATAAATTATCAAAGTCGTCTTGGCTCTCTGAACCCATTGTACTTTTTTCGATAGAATTCAAAACATTGGCTAAATCTTCGAGAATAAAAGTACTTTGAATTTGCTCTTCATCGTCTTGATTGATGATTTTTGCATTTCCTTTTTTAGCAATGTTAGTGAACAATTCAGAAGGTTTTAAGAAATACCCCAAGGCATCAACTGTGGCTTCTTTTAGCGCTTCTAAAATTGTTTTTCCATCGGTGCTGTTTTCGTCTATTTCATTAAAAACAATACCGTCAGGTTTTAGAAAATCATTGGCTTTTTTTTCTAGTTTTTCTGAAAGGTATTTGTAAAATATAAAACCAAGAATATAATCTTGAAATTGATTGGCTGATATTTTACCTCTTAATATATTGGCTATTGCCCATAATTGTGATTGTAGAAGTTTCTTTTGTTCGTCTGACATTGTAGAATTAACTGATTGTTGAGATGAATTATTTTAATTCATATAAATGGCTAAAGTAGTTATAAACTTATATAGTGTAAAAACATATTTCCCTATTTTTTGATAAAAAAACCTGTTATAGTTAAATCAAAGATTATGAAAAAAAAGATTTTAAAAGCCTAATTTCAAACTTATGCTTAAAAAGTATTTTAAATTTAGAAAAAACAGTACAAATACGTGTTGTCTACTGTCAATTAATAACTAGACTTGTAAGTACTTTACTTTACGTTACGGTTTTCCGTATAAACGATAATAAATAAATAGCAATATTTGCTAATTCTGCTAAACTAATGTCCATTGTATGTTCACCAGCTATGTATTTAATCCAACTCATGTTAATGAATTGTTAGCTTACGCCTGGGTAAGCCCAGAAATATTACAAATGATTAATGAAAGAGAAAAAAATATGTAAAAGAATAAGGTTTATTTATAAAAAGTATTTACAGTTTAGAGATAGGTAGTATAGTAAATAAAATATGAAAAAAGAATTGACAAGAGAACAAATGATATTATTAATAGCTTATGATTATGGGTGTAGTGCAGATATAACAAGTAAATTAAAAACTGAAATATTAAAAGAAGTTTGTAATTCCAGCCAGCCTTTTGTATACTTGAGTAATTTGCTTAAGTTTGGAAAAGCAGATATTTATTTGGACAATTAAATTAACCCAAAACCTCAAAAGAACTAAGCGCATAAATTAAAAAAGATCCAACATCAAGGTTTTTTAAGGATGAGCAGAATTCCGACGTTTGATTATTTCATATTGGCATTTAGCAGTCTACAAGGGATTAGAGATTTTTAGTTGATTGTGGCAATAATTAAGACATAAAAAAGTGGTTGAAATATTTTTGATGCTGTTATAATTGGGAAACAGGAAATTCAGTAATTCGTAATTAGTTATTAAATAACGTAAATTTTAAATAGTGAGAATAATTAGAGTCAATACAAAATTTATAATAGTATTTATAACAGTAATCGCATATTCGCTCATTTTTATAGAGGCAATAAGTAATCTACTTATTAAAATTGGAGAAGTTGTCCATAGTAATTCCCTATCCTTTCAACTGGGGTATTTCCTGACTATAGGATTATTAATGATCGGTTATACATATTCTCTAAATAATCGGTTTATTCAAAATAAACAAATAACTTTTTTATTATTCTATATAACTGCCATATACCTTCTATTTCGGTTCTTATTCTGCTCCTTAATTTTTTTTTCTAAGATTTATGAATCATTACGATATGCTGATATAATCATAATTATTTGTCTTTTTCATATCATAAATCTAATCATAGTTGAATTAAAATATAATTTCATATTACGAACAACTAAAGATAAAGCTTATTTCATTGAAGACGGAATTTTCATTGATGGAGAAATTGATAATGAGAAAATACTACAAAAACTAATAGATGTTGTTACAAACTTTAAACCTGATTCAGCGTTTAGCATTGGAATAAATGCCGTCTGGGGCTACGGAAAGAGTAGTTTTTTACACAGATTTAAAAATGAATATCAAAGAAAAAATACTAATGCTATAATCTTTTGGAACAGGATATGGAAAAATAAGGGATCTGTTGCAATAATTGAAAATTTCTTTGAAGAACTTAAAAATAATCTTAAACCTTTTTCTTCTGAAATATCTGGTGATATTAATAATTATGTTGATTCGATATTAAAACTATCGGACACAGACTTACATAAAATCGTTAGTTCAGGCAGAACAATACTTAATGAGAATTCGACATTGGAAAAGTTTTACAATGGAATAAATGATAATATAAAAAAAATAGATAGACAGGTAATTATTCTTTTAGATGACTTAGATCGATTAGAAAAGCCTGAAATAATGGATACATTAAAATTAATTAGAACATTGTCAGATTTTAACAATGTAATATTTATTGCTGGCTATGATAGAAAATATATAGTAGAAACTATTGAAACTCCTAAAAATAATTATTTGGATAAGATTTTTAATGTCGAAATTAATTTATTACCATTTGATGAGCAATTAATCATAGATGAATTAATTCGACTAGTTGAAATTTCATTTCCTTACAACCAAAAAGAATCTGATGAAGTAGGCTTCAATAAATCTTTTAAAGAGCTATTTAGCGTTGAAAGTATCTCAATAAGTGATATAAATCTTGATAATATATTACACACAAAATCTATTTGCACAGTTCGGGATTTAAGATACCAAGATTTTTTAAAGACATATCGTGATGTTAAAAGATTTTTTAATGAATTTAAATTCAATTCCGATTTTTTGGATAGTGAATTTGATGTAGTTGGAAAAGAATATATTTTATTAAAACTACTAAATTATCGTTTTCGAGATTTAAATAATATTCTTTTTCCTAATATAAACAGGTTATTAACCAAAAGTACTTTAGATGAAGTAAATAATACAATTCATAATGTAAATTCATCTGCCAATAACATCTATGTCTATGACGCTGAAGCTCAAAAGCGAATAAAAATAACATTAGCACAGTATAATTCAGATGAAATAGAAATAATAGAATCTGTATTATGCAAATTATTTGGAAGTAAACAAACATCTTACTATCAAAATAATCAAAATGCAATTTCTAAAATATACTATACAGAAGTGTACATAAGAAATAATATCGCTGGAGGAAAAATTTCATTATCTGATCTACAACGTGAATTTTCATCTGCATCGTTGATAAAAATTGCAAAAGATATTAACAAATCAACAGACTCAAAATTTCAAGTTTCAAACGAGTTAAAACAGTTTATTTTTAATAACGAACCGCAATCTAAAGAGCAATATTTAGACTCATTAAGAACTTTGAATATCCTTGTGCAATATGGCACCTCAATTGATGATCAAAAAATAATTGATATTCTCCGTTTAGGATTTAATAAATATTATAAAAAAGATAAAAAAACGTTTTTATTTGAACTTTTAAAAATAATAAAAAATGAACCTATAGGTTATTTAGACAAGCTTTTAAGCGAGATCAATATGGATTTCAAACGTAAAGAAAGTAAGTTGGATTATGGAGAACGAATTAAAACATTTAAAAACAACGAATTTTCTACAAAAGATTTAAAATATTTGTTTAATGAAAAAATAAAGCTTCAAATTGAAAAGAAAGAGAACCCAAACATTATAACAGCAACTTATAATTTATTTGTTGAAAAAATAGTAGTCGATAAAAAAATCATTCGGGATAAAGATCTTAATATCTTAATAGGAGAAGACATTAAAAATCGTTTCAAAGATTACTTTACTTCAACTATGTTTGAGTCAGTTAGGGAAAAAATGGATGAAACTATTGGTGAATTTATTGGTTATGAACCTAATTTTACACTAGCACAAATTTTTTCTAATCCAAAAACTCAAGAATTAGTTATTCAAAATCCAAGTGATGAATCTATACTAGATAAATTTTATCGTGAGGGATGGGACAATTTTAATTCATTTATTGAAAGTATAAATCTCACAGAGCAAAATTTTGAGTCAGATATTCAACAAAAAATACAGTTTATGAAAAATTTTGTATCTGAATATATTAAGAATGGCTATAAACCGCTGAATAAGAAACAATATGAGCATATTTTTGATGACCTACCTTTTTAAATAAAACGGTACGATAATTAGATCAAAACATGATGTTCATTTAAAAGCTCATGTTTTAGCTAATAGAAAATTATTCTTTGGTTTTTAAATCTATAAAAATTTAATTAATGACATTCTCAGAATTTATTAACCACCTTGCACCAGAACAAGTTAATACTTGGTGGAATGATATTGCCCCTAATACAGCGCCAGAAAAGGCAGAAGATGAAAACTGGAAATACCAACTTTCAAAGAATGGTAAAAGTTTGCCCTTCAAATGGACTATTAAAGAACTAGCTACATATTACATCATAAACTTTAATCTTAAAGATTTTAGTTCTACTGATCTTACGCGAAATAGTTTTTGTGATGTATTTGATTTTGATATTGTTGAAGAGCTGGTTTATAATAGAACGGAATCAAACTCTTTTGTAGATTTTTATAACAGTTTACAGAAAACACAAGCTCTTTTTCACGAATCACTAGATTACTTAAATAAAATAGTATTAAGTAATCAAATCAATCCATACAAAATTAGAATGGCAACTAGAGATTCTAATAGACAAGCTATGGTCATTATTGGAATGAGAGCTGTATTTGCCATTAGAGAAGAGAATAACAAAATTAAACTTGCTTTAATTTTAGATAAAACAATTTATGAAAATAACAGAAGTAATCTTAATGTAAAATACGAAGAACAGTTTAAAGGAAAACCTGAGAACAAAGTATTAGTTTCTATTGAAATAAATAAGTGGAATGATATTCCAAAAGAAATTTTAGAAAATAATACAGATGAAATTCTTGTGCAATATGATAATATTAAAGATTCTAAAAGATCTTCATGGAATACAGAAGCCAATACAACTAATAGTGTACTAAAATATCTGATCTTTAAAGGTGAAAATGCTGAAGAATGGGTTAACAGCAATAAGATAGTAACTTCAATTTTAAACTTCAAACAAGCAGTTGAACAGTATCGTATTCATTTATCTAATAATTCGAAATTAAATGCACGGTTTAAAATAATGGAATGCCAAAAACACTTTGTTTTTATTTATGACATTCTAAATGGTTTTACAAATTTGGAATGCCATTATGAACTAATCACTAGAGATAAAGTTAATATTGCTATTGAAATTCATTTTGAACAATCTAATAAAAAGGAATACCTACAACAATTAAAATCTGAACTTCCTGAAAAAGTTAAGATAGAAGAGAAACATAAAAAAGATGGACTTAGTATTGCTTATGAAACAAATTATGCGATTACTGATAGAGATTTATTCGATAAAATTGATAAAGCTCTAATTTATTTGAATGAAAATCTTGGTGATAGAATTCTTAAAATAAAGACTCACATGGGCAAAGTGGACGTAAAAGAGGCATTTATAGAATGGTTTATAGAAAATGATGGCAAGAATACTAATTATTTTTCACAACAATTCAGTTCAAACGCAGATCGCTTAAGATCTGAAATAAATGAATATGAAGAAATTTATAAAAACGATTTTAATACTGAACTATTTGTTATAGAAAATAAGGATCATAAAAGACAAATAGAAGTCATTAAATCTAATATCTACAATAAGTCTGGAAGTTTTGCAAAATATAGTAAAGATAAAAGTAATGATCGTCCAAGGGCAATTTTAGGCAAAAAAAACTATATAAAGTTCTTGAATCAATATTTTGAAAATAGTCAAAATTCAGAAGATAATGTAACCAAAAATAATAATGTGAAAATGGATTTAAATCGAATTTTATATGGTCCACCTGGAACAGGAAAAACATTTACTCTTCAAAAAGAATATTTTGACATGTTTACTGTTAAAGAAACATCTTTAACTCGTGAACAATTTTTAGAATCTAAGGTAGCAGAACTAACATGGTGGCAAGTGGTTAGCATTGCAGTACGAGATTTGGGAAGTTCAAAAGTAAATGATATTTACAATCATGAATTTGTTAGGATGAAGGATAAGTTGTCTTCTTCTAAAACAGTTAGACCAACTATCTGGGGGCAACTGCAAGCACATACCGTTCTGAACTGTGAGCATGTAAATGTATCTAAAAGATCGGAACCTTTATTTTTCAATAAAGATGCAAATTCTGAATGGTCAATTGATCCCGAAATGCTTTCTCAATATTTTCCTGAAGCAAATGAATTATTGGAAGCAAGTAAAAATTATAATCCACAGAACGATAGGGAAATAAGAAACTACGAATTTGTTACTTTTCATCAATCTTTTAGCTATGAAGATTTTATTGAGGGTATAAAACCAATGTTAGAGGACGGAGAAAGCGATTTGGGTTATGAAATCAAAGATGGAATATTTAAAAAATTATCTTTGAAAGCTGAAGCCGATCCAAATAGTAATTTTGCGATTTTTATTGATGAAATCAATAGAGGAAATATATCTTCAATTTTCGGTGAATTAATTACTTTAATTGAAAGCGACAAAAGAATAGGACAAGAAAATGAATTAAGAGTAAAGCTACCTTATTCTAAAACTGAATTTGGAGTTCCTTCAAATCTTTATATTATTGGAACAATGAATACAGCAGATAGAAGTGTAGAAGCATTGGATAGTGCACTACGACGCCGTTTTTCATTTACAGAGATAATGCCAGAACCTGAATTGTTGGAGGAAATTTCATTTAATGATTTTACTTTAGATGAAGTTTTAGAAACTATTAATCACAGGATTGAAATATTACTTGATCGAGATCATACTATTGGTCATTCTTATTTTTTAAAAGTCAATAGTAATAATACAGAAGAATTAACAGCAGTTTTTCAAAATTGTATTATTCCATTGCTACAAGAGTATTTTTATCATGACTACGAAAAAATAGCACTAATTTTAGGTCAAGGTTTTGTACAGGTAAAAGACAATAAAAATATTCAATTTGCTTTTGTTGATGGTTTAGGTCAACCAGAAATAACTAAACAATTTGAATTAATTAATCATATTGAAGATATTGAAAAAGCTATCGTATTACTTCTGAATAAAAATGATTAATAGAAATTCCAGAATACAAGTTTTTGAACACAATACACTCCATTATGGAAGGGTGTATAAAAATGTGTCTTTTAAGGAAAAACATTTTAATGCATTAGTTAAATTAAATGAATTACACGATAGTAAATATTTCACTGTAATTCACAAAGGACTAAAATTCAAGCAATTTGTTGGAGTTATTCAAGTTGATGACCTTACAATTGAAATCTTACCCAAAATTGACAATAACAAGGAAGATGAAAATGTTTGGCAAAATGTTTTAATTGAGATGCTTCGAGTAACTAAAAAACTTAAAGTACAACAAGTAGGTGAAGCAAACGTGAACAAGCAAAATATTCATCTGCTAGATATTTATTTCGAGTGGTTTTTAAATGAAGTTCAATTACTAGTTCACCAAGGTTTAATTAAACAATATTACAAGGAAACCAATAATGTAAAAGCCTTAAAAGGGAAACTGGAATTTTCGGGACATATAAGTAAAAATCTTGTTCATAAAGAACGATTTTACACCACCCATCAAGTATATGATAAGGATCATTTAGTTCATCAAATACTTTCACAAGCATTATGCATTGTGGAAGAGTGTTCTAAAGGAAATTATTTATACAGCAAATGTAAAACAGTGCAACTGGATTTTCCAGAAGTAAAAACCATTAAAGCGAATGAATCTACATTTGCTAAAATTCCCAAATCAAGAAAAACAGCTCCATATGAAACTGCTTTAGCAATAGCAAGGTTAATTATTTTAAATTATGCTCCAAGTGTTTCCAGCGGATTAGAAAGAATGTTAGCATTATTGTTTGATATGAATTCTCTTTGGGAAGAATATGTTCTAATTCGACTGAAACAATTCTCTAAGGATCTAACTATCTTTGGTCAGGATTCAAAAGTACTTTGGAATGGGATTACAATTCGTCCGGATATTGTAATTAAAAAAGACAATGAAAAATTTATAATTGATACCAAATGGAAAAACATAGATCATAGTAAACCATCTACTCATGATTTACGCCAAATGTATGTCTATAATGATTATTGGGAATCTACAAAGGCAATGTTACTTTATCCCTCAAATAAATCAGATTTTAAAGGATTTAAAAAATTTGAAGGAGATGATTCAAAACATAAATGTGGTTTAGGAAAAATTTCTATTTTCGAAGAAGGAACAAATATTTTAGATCAAAATATAGGTGATAAGATTATAGATTGGTTTTTAGTCGATAAATTAAAAATATAAAAACAAGGAGCGAGTTTTTAAATACTACTTTTGAATTCTTATTCCTTCTTCTTGTAATTTTAATAATGCAAAGGTTTCTGACATATCTTTTCCTTTAGAAGAACAAAAGTCTATCAAATCATATTCTATTAACCGTTGAATACTTTCTGCTTTGTCTGAAATAGCTTTAATTTTTTGAAATAATTCCTCTTTTATGTTTCCGGCATTTAAATCTTCTTCGTTTCCACAGATAACTTTGTGAACCAACCAATTCCTATGCTGTAAAAAAGCTTTTAATTCATCTTGCAATAAGAAATTATATAGTTCCTCTTTAATTCCAATTTTAATAGCCTGGCCTAAAGTATAACTTTGGTTTTGTTTTAAAAATTCATCCGCTCGTTCTTTTGTTTCCGTGGGATTCATTTTAAGAGTAATTGAATGACTCAACGCTTGTTCAACCATTTGGGTTTTCAATAGAGCTTCTCCAATAAAACTATAAAAATTAATTTCATTATTGTTGGCTTGTATTTTTATAACATTTTCTTTCATATCCTTTTCACTTTAATAAAATTTCATCTAACTTATACTTCTGACAAAACCATACATTTCCATCCTTAACTGGTGCTTTGTTTTGATTAGTATCAGTAACTATCTATTTTGCTATCTATTAATCAAAGATAATCCTTTAATACGCAGTGTTTTTGCGTAGTAAAAAAATATTCAATTTCAGAACATAATTATTATTTGCATATTGAAGATAAAGTTATTAAGTTCACTTTGTCAACGTTTTACAGCTACAAGAAGTTGGCGATTCCGGAGACGAAAACTTGTCTGCCAGTAGTAAACTTGATTCCAAGCACGATGCTTTATTTAACCACTGAACCGCCAATTTGTAGGTGCTGTTATAGGCAGTTATTCTTCGTATTTAAAAGTTGATATCGATTCTTTAATTAGATTGCTAAGTTTTGTTTGCTGTTGTTCGTTCGAAGTGAAATATTCACTAGTTAGCTTTATGTCTTTCTTCGAAATTTCCCTTTTAAAATGACTGAAGAATCTCGTGAAGAATACTTCAGAGAGGTCATTGTGCTGATTACCTAAAGAATAAATGTCATTAAATGATTTTACAATAGCCCCAAATCCAGTTGTTTTCCATAGGATGTTATTATTTGGATTCTCCCATAATTCTATAAACGCATTTTTAACGCCATTGAATAGGTTTTCTAATACTTTGAGAATAACTTCATCTTCGCTGTCAATAAAATAATCTCTTAACGGAAGTGAGTTTATTCTATCTAATTCGTCATTGTTTTTAAGTTTTATCTGGTCTGATTCTGGGTCTTTAGAAATAAGTGTCAATAACGATTTAACAAAAGTGCCTTGTGATAATGTAGCATTGTCTTGCCCTTCACTTTTCTTTCCTAACATTTTCAATCTATTGAAAAAGGCAGAAGCCTTGCTTGTATTTAGTGATCGTGCTACTTCATGTATAGTCTTTTGTGGACTTCTTGATTTAGTCAATTCAAAAAGATCATAAATCAGACTCATACTAACCTTTGTTTGTTTACTATTTATTATCGAGAAAACATAAGCCTTTTCTTCTTCAATTAAATTAAACATGAAAACAACAGGTAATTCAAATTTATTAGCTAAACCTGATTTATTAATTCCCTTTAATCTATGTTGTCCATCTAATACTTGTCCAATTTTTATTTTAGGAATATTAAATGAATTATTGTCCGAATCAAATGAAATATTTTCATAAACACTTACTATTATTGGAGTTGGGAATGTTGCATCTGGGTCAGAGCAATATTCTGCTATTTCGTTAATTCTCCTAGTGTTTTCATCTCTTTGGACAGCTTCTAATGACTCACTTCTTGGAGTAATATCAACTATGTCTAGTAGATCTAAGGCATTTAGTTTTGAGAGATAAAATGTGCCTATAGGTTGCGAAAATTCAATATAAGGTGCTCTGATCATAACTTATTGCCTTTTTTATCTGTTTTTATATGAGTTGCTGATTGCACAATTGTTTTTACTAGCTCATCTTCAACTGACGCATAATTATCATCATTAATGTCTGCATAATCGTCCTTAAAGTTCTCTAGTTCCAATAGATTGAAACTAAATAATGAAACCACGATTGCAAGGAGGAAAAATGAAAGTTGAGGCCAATCAATTCCAAAACTAGTAATTCCAATCGATTCAGGATTCGTAGTAGAGATTGAATAGAAAATGCCAGTGAAGAATAAGATAAAAATTGTTATGCTAATTGTTGTAATCTTTATAGACCTAAATTCAGTTGGGCTCTTTTCAACAAAGTTTACGAACAATGGTCCCAATGCAGATGCTATTAAGGCTATTGAAAATGTGTAAAACGAACCACTTACACTATCAAGATACAATGATTCAACTAAACTGAATTTTTCTGACGAAACTCTTATTATTATATTTATAAGAATTCCAATTTGTCCAGCAAATACGGTAAAAAGACAGAACAGGAAAAATGACATCGGTTTTCTTTTAATTATTCCCCATGGTTCTTTAAAGGAATACCAAATCCGACTTTTCTTTTTTAGATTGTTATGTTTCTCTTGCTGTGTTTCCATTTTCTATTGGTGTCTTTTATAATTGCCTATAACGGCCGTTGTGCGATGTTATTCTCGGATTCTTTTTAATTCATCTATTAATAATCTACCTTTTTTCATAGTTGCTTCAGTAACAATTTTTTTTTCAAAGGGGGAATAAGTAAAGTATTTAAAGTCAAAATCTAAATCTCTACACCAAAATGCTACAAATATTAAATAATCTTTGTCAAAATGTTTAATATTAAGATTAATAGGGAGACTTATTATTTGAACTAAAACTTGATTTGTATGATTTGACATTGAAAATTTATTACCAAGAACATCTTCTTGAAGGCTAAATTTATAAGTTGAATTTACATCTGCTACATTGTAAATATCGATTATAAAAGAAACTTTATCGGCTGGAATCTGAGATTCATTTTTGATTCTAATGAATAATTTATCATTTTGTTTATCTATTTCCGTTATAGTTACGTCAGCAGATAATAGTGGAACTCTCCTTTTGTTAAATAAAGCTTGAATAATCCCATGTGGAGCAGGTTTAGCATCTCTTTCAAGTCTTAGATAGTATTTTCCATCGGATGAGCACTGATGTGGAGGAGATAAACTTTGCGGAATATCAATTAAAAATATATTTCCATTTTCGGTTAGGAACTCTTCAATTTTTAAATTAGTTGGTGTTGGCACAATATTAGACGCTATTTTTTGATATAGCCAATCTTTATTTTTAAAACTTGAATATGTTAAATTTCCTTCGCACACTTTAATAACATTTTTACCAAGATTTTTTTTGCTTTCTCTCGGAGCACCAATTATTAATAGTCCACCTTCGGTATTTAAAAAAGCTGTTATTTCTTTGAAAATATCATTAATTTCAACTTCCCCACTTTTAAATTCTATCACAGAAGATTCTTCTTGTGGAGTTGAAAAGTATTCTTCAATATCAGATAATTTAACTTCATTTCTTGGTTTGTCAAATATCTTTTCAATGTAATTAGAGTTCATTAATTTCGGTTTTTTTATAATATCGCACAACTAGTATATACTACTGACAACATCAGACTTATTAAAAATTGCGTAGATATGTCTGATAAAGGTCAGGGTTTATTTGTTATCAAATATATAATAATAAACCTATAAACAATCACAAGAACTTTTAATTCGTTGAATGATTTTGGCACTGACATGGATATAAAATTCAGTGGACTTGGTGTTTTATTGAATCAACACAAACACGATTAACCAATAGTAATATTAACGTCGAATCAAAAAACTAAACATCATTTAAAATTTTCAAATCTGCCATTAAATGGTTCGAATTCTGTACCGCCAAGGTCACTATAAAAAAATTAAAGTAGCTGTCTCACAACTGAGGCAGCTATTTTTTTTTGAGCTTGTTTTTTTCTGGTGAATTTTGTATATTTAATCAGTGATTAACAGCTGATTATATATGAGATTCAAGCATTATAACCAACAACAAACGGTACTTTTGCCTTATTCGTTTGATGATTTA
>FQWG01000040.1 GCA_900129595.1 Flavobacterium frigidimaris
GGATATCGGTTTTATTTTAAAGGCTTCAAAATCTAAATCTAACAAATGATATAATTGAGTTTAAAAGCAAATCTTTTTCGGACTTTTTTATAAAATATTTCTTTTTCTTTTCCCTGTTGGTTCTGCCAGTACTCGACCTTAAAAAAAATGTGGTTTATTTATGAAAATACTATATAAATAATTAGTATATATGATATATATAGTTTATCTTTGTGTAAGCAAATAAGGAAAAATATAAACCTCTTAATTTTAACATTATGGTAAATTTCGTTAAACAAATTATCTTTTCAATTTTGAAGAGTATTTTAAAACTGGCTTTTTATGTATTTCTAATTTTCCAACTTGGAAAGCAACTGCACTTAAAAAAAGGTGCTCTAAAATCCCCGACATACTATATGTTCAGAAAATAGATATATAATAAATAAAAAATACTATATAAATAATTAGAATATATGATATATATAGTATATCTTTAAGTAAGCAAATAAAGAAAATTAACAACCTATAAAATTTAAAATTTATGAAAACAATAATCATTCATCACGTAGACGAAAATTTTGAAACTGAAGTTATAGAAACTATAATTATGAGAGGTGGTACAATTAGAAGTATCACTTTTGGAGAGCGCAAAAAGCTTTAATAATAAAGCAAAATACTAATTATTTATATGTAATATATTATATTATGGGTACACAAGTTTTATCAGCAAATGACAGTTTAAAGGGATATCACGGAGGGGAAAAGATTTTTATTAATCCTACTACAAAAATACAATATACTGAGGGTATAAGGGAAATTGCTATAAAATCAGAATCATTTTGGTTTTTAGATATAATTGCAAGTTATCAAAAAGAGTTAAGAAACGAGAGTTTTCAGGCTTGGAAACTAGAAAGAGAGTATTCTTATTCACTTGTAAATGATATTAAGGTTGTGGGGCAAAGAAAGAGCTGTTTTAATATAGTTTGTGAAGATGGAAACGACAAAGTTTTAATTAACCAACATCTTATTTTTTCTGATTTCCCTTTTGATGAATACATCGTTTGGAGTATAGATGGAATTATAATATTACCTGCCGAATATTAACATAAGACTTATCCAGTTTAATACTGGATAGTTTTTTTAATCTTGAAATTATGAAACTTTATATCTCTCAAAATTTACTTAATTCTTTAGCAAACTTAAACGCCTGTATGCAAATAACTGGCAATAATGTGCAGGAACTTTTTACATATAAGAATAAAATATTTATTATTGTTGGGGCTGTTTCTAGCGGTTCTAAAGGAGTTTATTCTATTACTGCTTATGAATGTATTCTTTTAGAAAACTTTTCAGGAAAAGCCGTTTCTTATGCTGAACATGGGTTTGATGTGATGGATGGTAAAAGAAAGAGTGGGTATTCAGACGTAACATTTAAAAGTAAAAAAACAGATTGGGTAATTACTGGGGAAGCGGTGGAGTCTCTGCCAATTATAGAAGATGTTCAATTAGAATTGTTCTAAATACTATATAAATATTTAATATATATAATATAAACGCATTATCTTTGGATAATTAAATTAATTGGAGAATGAGCGAGTTAGAAGAACTTTTTAAGAAAGGAGAATCCTTACAGGAGAAAATGAGAGTATTATTTAATAAAAACAATTTACCTACTTCGGAACTTAAATTATTACCGAAAGAAGATTTTGAAGAATGGAAAAAATTACACGAAGAGAGTAATGCATTAACCAAGAAAATCAGTTTATTAGTTAGCCAGAATTAAGATGAAAAAAATAAAAAAATATTGCTTGAAAAAAATCGGTTTTACTATTTCTTTTGACGGGTTTATTATAACAAAAACATTATTTGCAAAATGGGTGTGTAATATGCTTTGTCGATTTAATAATAAACCAGTTGTTAAACTGACTGATAACCTTTATATTGTAAATAAATGAATATAGCTAAAAAAGAAAATATCGACCTTAATACTGCTTATAATGAGATAATCAATTTAATACCGAATGATTTTATTACAACAGTTTTTATTGTTGCCTTTGTATCTCTTTTAATTTTGATTTATATCAAATTTTATTCTAAAAATATTTTGGAAGAGCAAAAGGAAATACTACACAATAGAAGAGGGATTAAAATACTTGTTAGTTTTTGTATAACAGCCTTAATGTTGGCTGTTGTATTAATTTTAGTTCTCTTAGTTGGTTCTAGCGACACTCGACTTTAAAAAAAATGTAATTTAATTTTAAAATACTGTATAAATAATTAGTATATATGATATATATAACTTATATTTGAATATAATTTAAAATTTGAAAAGATGAAAACAGAAGATTTTACAGGGGCTCAATTACATGAAGTAAATTTAGATTTTATACACGAGAAAGAAGAAGAATTTGTTAAAAGATGGGAAAGTGAATCGTTTTGGAATAAATTTGACGATGTCCTTTTTGTTCCATTAAAAGGAGATTTTATAGAATTTGCTTTGTTGCTTGATGATAAAATAAAAGAGGATATGAAAAAAACTTTTAAAACAACTCGTTTTGAGGTTATTTCAAGGTTAATAATCCCTTGTGTTAATGAAGTTACTCAATATTCCCTAGAGCTCAAACCTATATTAAATTAATAAAATTACTTTTCGGTTCTGCCAGCACTCCACCTTAAAAAAGTGGTTTGTTTTTAAACATATACTATATATATAATTAGTATATATGAATTATATTGCTTACCTTTGAGTAAGCAAAAAAGGAAAATTAACAACCTATAGAACTAATAATGTTATGAGTAATTATAAAAGATTCAGTTTAAAACTAAACGACCATACTATTTTTTTAGAGACTAATTTAATGGATAAGACTGCTGACCAATGGATTGAATTTGAAAAGGCAGAACAAGGTTTAATAGATTGTATTCAAAACCATCTTTCTGTTTTTGGTATTTTGCCAACTAAAGAACATTGTTTTGGAATTTATTATGAAGTGGAGGGGAGAAATAAGTATATGTATATAAATATACAGTACTATTTAGCTAACAATGAAGATTCAGTTCGTGTCTTGTATGTTGAAATTGAGGATAATGGCTTCTGCGGGTAAGTAAGATTAAAACGTATTTATTTAACCAACCAAATACTATATATATAATTAGTATATATGATATATATAGTTTATCTTTGAATAAGAAAATAAGGAAAAATAACTTAATTATAAAAAAATGAAATACTTAAAATTGGTTCTGCTGTTTTTGTCAATTACTGTTTATTCTCAGTCGGGGAAAGTGGTAAAAATTAAAGATGGGGATACGGTCGTATTGTTGGATTCTGATAATAACCAAATAACGCTTCGTTTAGCCGAAGTAGATTGCCCAGAGAGCAAACAAGCGTTTGGGAAGAGAGCAAAAGAATTTACCTCTAATGAGGTTGGTAATAAAGTAGTGTCTTATAAAATAATCAGTACTGATAGGTACGGGAGGTACATAGCAAAAATCTTTTATGATAATAAATATTTGTCTGAAGAGATTATAAAAAACGGGTACGGTTGGCATTATAAAAAGTACTCTAAATCAAAAAAACTTAGTGATTTGGAAATTAATGCTAAGAAAAACAAGTTAGGGCTTTGGGCTGATAAAGCCCCTGTTGAGCCGTATATGTTTAGAAAAATGAAAGAGTTGAATATGTCAGGTAATAACTATTGAAAAAAGCAAATTATGAATATTGATTTAAGAAACATTTCAGAAGATTTTGAAAAGCAAGTAAATGAAGTAAAAAAGAAGTTTGATATTATTACTAATTCAAAAGCGGTTGAGTATTGTACTGTCAACTATATCGCCAAATTAAAGGAAATTGAAAAACTTAAAACTGAATTAAGTAATGAAAAACAAAAGAATGATGTTTTCAAAAACAAGTTTATAGAATTAAACAATTTATTAGCTTGGATTAAAAAAATAACGTGAAAAGCCGTTCCGGATCTTTTCTTCAGGAATACAAAATGACGTGAAAACGAGAACCAGGAACGAGCTGCAGAAATGCAAAATAACGTGAAAACACAAAAAGCGCTTACAGCTGGCCAATTAAAAATAACGGGGAAATTAAAATAATACATTTTAAAAACATATAAAATTCAAGAATAGCAAATACAAATTATACTAATTATATATATTATCTTTACACAAACAAAACTATGAAAACAATAGCGATTTTAAACCACAAAGGAGGAACAGGAAAAACAACTTCTACTTCAAATATCGGAGCAGGATTAGCCCGTCTAAAGAAAAAAACATTATTAATTGATATTGACCCACAAGCCAATTTAACAGAGGGTTTAGGTATTAGAGATACTGACGTATCCATTTATAACGCAATAAGGGACGATAGATATAAAACACCTTTACCAATAATAGAACTTTCGGAGTACTTACATTTAGTGCCCTCTTCTTTGGATTTGTTAGGGGCTGAATTGGAATTAGTTTCACGCAGTAAGAGAGAAAGTATTTTAGAGAAACTTCTTGAAGATGTGAAATGGGATTATGATTATGTTATTATTGATTGTCCGCCCGCTATGGGGTTATTAACTTTAAATGCACTTGTACCTAGTGATAGTGTTTTAGTTCCTTTAGAAGCAGAATTTTACGCCTATAAAGGAATAGATAGGCTTATAAGTATTATTGAAAATGTACAATTTAATTTTAACCCTAAACTTTATATTGGTGGGGTTTTTATAACAAAATGTAATTCTCAAAGAGTGTTAACGGAGAATATTAAAACGAGTGTAAAAAAACATTTTGGAGACAAATTATTTGATACCTCAATAAGGGTAAATGTTGCTTTGGCTGAAGCCCCAGTAACAGGAAAAGATATATTTCAATATGCGCCAAATTCGAACGGGGCAATTGATTATTCAAATTTAGTAGATGAAATTTTAATGAAAGTATAATTATGGCAAAGAAAGTTTTTGGAGATTTAGAAGCAGGCAATAAAAATATGGGCGGAGTTAATGCTTTGTTTACTCCCCCTGCCAAAATAAAGAAAGTAGAAGAAAAGGAGAAAGTCGAAGATTTAGATAAAACTAGCTTGTTTAGTTTAGCTATTCCAGTCGAGGGATATAAATATCTTAGAGAATTACTGACTTTAAAGACCAAACAGGGTAATTTATCATATAATTTAAAAGGAGCGTTTTTAGAGGGCTTAGAATTGCTTAAAAAAGATAATCCTTTAGTTAAAGATGAAGCTTCTTTAGAAAGAAGACTTTACCGAGGAGGAGGACAAAAAAACAAAATTGAAACTTATTCAACCTCTGTTGTTATTCCTAAGAGAGAGATTAATTGGATTGATAATTATATTTTGCAGGAAAGACAAAATGATGAATTTTTTTCAAAACCTGATTTTATAAATAATCTTATTGAAAAACTAAAAAAGAAATATGGCAAAAATCTATAATTGTACGGTCAAGCTTGCAAATGGAAATTGGGTAACATATCATTCCGTTAATCATTTGGGGAAATTCGTAAAATTTATAGATACTAAAGAGTGGTTGTATTTTAATGTTTATGATAAAGAGGATAAAAGTAAATCAAATAACATTTTAGCCAGTTATCAAAACGGAAAGAATAGAAATGTACCAACCACTAAGGATATATAAAAATAAACCCCTAAAAAAACAAGTTTTCAAGGGGAATAAGTTTTAAAGGCAAGCCTTCTTTTTCGTAAACCAAAGATACACAATTTTTCAAATGGAAAACAAAAAAATTAATATTACAGATAAAGTTTTTACATCTCTTAAGAAACCTGATACTATTTCAATTTCAAATGATTTTCGAGATGAATTTTTCGTTCCGTCTAATAACCCCGAACTATTAGAAATACCAATTATTACTTATCGTATTGTTTTTAAAATTATTGCAGATTTAAGAAAAGTGACTTTTTCATCTGAAAATAAAAAAAACACTATTAAAAATAAGATGCAACTATCTTTATTTGATGAATCTATGCGTACCAATCATAATACTTTTTCAACGTTTCAATATAAAATTAGTGAACTAGACCCAAATAGAAGTTCTAAAAATGTCAAAACAGCTCTTGAATTTTTAGAACAATATCAAAAAGGATGGCACAAACAGACTAATAGTGCAGGTAAAGAGATTAACTCTTTTGGGGGATTAATCTCTCAACCAAGTTATTCAGAGGGGGAAATTACCTTTTTAGTTTCTAGTTTTTGGCTTGAAAAATTAATTGATTTGAATAAATTTAATCCAAGTCTTTATGACACCCTGTTTAAGATAAAAGACCCAAAACAACTTTTGTTTTACCTCTGGATTTTAAGGCTTGGAGAAAAAGGTACAAATATTAAATTTACAACAATTACAGAACATTATAATTTGAATTATAAAACTGCAAGAGAATTATATATCAATTTTGTAATGCCCTTTAAAAAGAAACTGGATAAAATTTCAGCGATGTCTTTTGGTTCAGGAGTAAAAGGGGACTATATCTCATTTGTTAAAACTCCATTAGTTCAAACTAATAATTTAAAAGAGAAAACAATTACGAGCTTAATGATACGTCAGAAAGTAAAATATTTTAGAGAACGTCATAATCTTAATGAAAATGATTTAAAGATTTTTTCTTTGTATCTAGCAATAAAAGGTAATTTTGAAGCAGTTAGTGACAGTTATAAAACTTTTGTAAAAGATTGTAGAGAGAAAAAAATAAAGGCTTCCGATATTGTACAGGAGGAATTTAAAACAATCTTTCAATCAATTCTATTAGAGAAAGAAAAACAACAAATTTGGGAGTAATCTAACATTAAAATTGAGTTTTTGCACCATACATTGGGTTTTTGCACCATACAAAATTGAGTTTTTGCACCATACATTGGGTTTTTGCACCATACAAAGTTGAGTTTTTGCACCATACACAAAGTTTTTGCACCATACAAATCAGAGTTTTCATACAACACTTAAAGTTTTTGCACCATACAAAGCTGAGTTTTTGCACCATACACGAAGTTTTTGCACCATACAAAATTTAGTTTTTGCACCATACAAAGTTGAGTTTTTGCACCATACACAAAACAGGCGTTAACCCCTTTGTTTATAAGGCTTTTCGGGGTTGGCTAAAATATCTTTAAAATATCTTTAAAAATTTAAAAGGATATTCAAAAAAAAATAAAAGCCCTGAAATCAATACATAACATTCCGCTAAAGGCTTTTTCTTTTTTTGAAAGTTATTATTCTTTCTAAAAATTCTTTTTAGAAACTCCTTAATTTAAAAGTTTAGTGAAAAGTCCGAAAAAGAAACCGCCAAACCTGTCTTGTGTAAGTTTTAACAGCAAAAAAATCACTTTTAAAAAACTTTTATTACAAAAACAACGAAATACTCACTAATTCAAAAAAAGTCCTTTAAAACGGCTCTATTCCTAGAATAACTTTTTGTAGCTGTTTTTGAATTAGCCAAAAAGTTATTTCCAGTACTAGAGTTTAGACTACCATCGAGTAAAATAATAATTAACTTTGAAAAAAATACAATATGAATACTCAACAATTTGATTTTATCTTAATTGTCCTATCAATTTTTACAATAAGCCTTATTTCTCTCTGCGCAATTCATTATAAGCTACATAGAGATATGAAAAAAAACACTTATAAAATTGGCGAAATAACGGATAACTTAAACAGAAAAGAATATAAAATACTTGCTAAAAAAAAGGATAATACTTTTATGGAATTTGAAAAATTTCCAATTATTAAAGCAAATATAGCACCAAGAATTGATTATTATGCTAAGAACTCTTGGACGAATTTAGATGAAGCAGAAGAAGAATTAAAAAAATTTAAAATAATCATTGGGCAGATAAAGTATGAAAAAAAAATAGTGGTTAAATAATAATTACCCGACGAAAAAATACTTCAGAGAAAACCTGAGGTATTTTTTTTGTCCAGTTCACAGCCAAAAAGTGAAGTTTCACGGGGTTTTTATTCTTGGTTAATTTTGGCCAAGTGTAGCCAATTAACCAGGATAAAAACAAGGATATTTTTATGCTGCCACTTTCGCCCGGCTACA
>FQWG01000003.1 GCA_900129595.1 Flavobacterium frigidimaris
TAAATCATCAAACGAATAAGGCAAAAGTACCGTTTGTTGTTGGTTATAATGCTTGAATCTCATATATAATCAGCTGTTAATCACTGATTAAATATACAAAATTCACCAGAAAAAAACAAGCTCAAAAAAAAATAGCTGCCTCAGTTGTGAGACAGCTACTTTTTTGTTATCGCTTTTTACTCCGTTTAATATCAACTCAATAAGGCAAATCATCAACCGGGATATTAATAAAATCCGGTTCAGGAGTAACATCAAACTGAACTGCCTGAATATCCTGATGACCTTCCAGCAAAGCCCTAATTATTCTGTGCATTCCATCCATTAAACGTCCATCTGAACATAAAATAATGGGATATTGTAAATCTACTTCCTGAACAAGTTTCATATGATGAAGAACATCTGCACAAGTTGGCAAATTAGTATTGTGTTCAAACCAATAGGGCTCATTTACTTCCTTAATATCAGATAATAAAATATTTTTGACTGGCAACTTTTTGGATAATTCAATTAGTCGATGAACATCCCAGGCTTTTAATCCTTGTTCGCTTTTACGTAAGTTATATTGTTTTCTCATGATATTGTTTAATAATATAATTTACAAAAATAACCCACTTTATCGTTCTTTTGAATTCTTAATCATCAGTAAATAGATATTAATCTGAAAGAATATAGGCTAATTAAAATAAACTATTATATTTGTTACTCCCAGCAAATAATTAATTTAAAATATACTTCTATGCAAACATCAAAATACACGAGATACGCAGTTATCGTTTTGGTAATTCTATTTGTAGTTCTTAGCGTTATTAGCTAAATAAACTGGATACCACATAACACAAGAAAGCCTTCTAAAACTCAGAAGGCTTTTTTTTATGTAAAAATACACGAACTTACTTTTTAGCTGTATTACTAATTTTCAATAAATATGTCCCTTCCGGCAAATCACCAATATTAGAAGCATTACTTCCCATTATTTTTTTTCCTTGCGAGAAAACCTCAACATTTTTAGATCCCATATTTGTCTCAACTGAAGACACAGGAGAAGCTGCTGTTTTTGTTGCAGTTTTAGAAGTTGTTGTTGCCGGAATCCCTTTTTTGACCGTAGCTGAAGCTGAAATCGTTTCAGTTATAGCGGCAGTAGGTTTCGAACTATTATAGGATTCCAAAACTTGCTCATCTGTCATCGCAACACTGTATATCCTGAGGTCATCTATATCTGCATTGATTGCAGTTGTCGCGTTTAGTGCGCCCAGTCTCAAAATATAACCTTTCGTTAAACGCGGAATTCCTTCAGCACTTTTTAATAATTCACCATTTCGGTATATTTTTGAAATAGCACCATCATAAGTGATACTATATTGGTACCAGACTTCTTTTTGCAAAGGAACGGCAACTATCATATTATTGGTATCTCCCCAACCTACAAGACTTAAATCTGAATTTCCGGCAGATGCTGATTGTTGCACCAAACCAAAATATTGCGTATTTACTGCACTACCATAACCCAAAATATAGTTGGCTGAACTGATAGCATTAAATTTTACCCAAATAGATATTGTTCTCTGTTTATTTCCTTGCGGAAGATCACCTACCACGCCCTGCAAAAATTTGTTCGTAAGCCTTTGAGCTCCTTTGGCAACTCCCATTCTATCGTTTACAAAATTGGGAATTCCTAAAAGTGAAATTGTATTATCAGTATTACTTAAAGTTCCGTCGAAAGTGAACTCCTGAACCGGATTTTGAGCATTAGCAGTTAAAAAACTTACGAACATTAATGTCAGTAATAATTTTTTCATATTTAAAGATTTAGGGGATTTAAATGTGTTTATAAAAAACACCAAACTATATTGATAATTGATAAGAGTCAAAAGAGAACAAAACTCTAAAATCAAAAAGCCAACTAAAGTCAAAATTCAGAAGGCTTTTTCACTACTCAAAAAATAATTGCTTACCAAACAACATAAAAAAAATAAAAATTAATTAACTAACAATTTCTATAAACCTGAATTTTGTTTTTAGTTTGAAGTTATTTTTTTAGAAGGTGTATTTGTTATTTTTAACAAATATGTCCCCTCAGGCAAATCATGAATACTCACGCTATTATTATTGTTGCCATAAATTTTTTGTCCCTGTGAGAATACTTCAACATTTTTAGCAGCTTCATTAAGATCGCCTGTTGTAATAATGTTAGATGAAGCCGTTTTTGCAATCATCTTTGTTTTTACTTCTCCTTTTTTTACTGTTTTTGCAACAGCGCCAGACTCGGCAACAGTAAGAGCTTTTACAACGAATTTAGAGCTGTCATAAGATGCTGTAACTTGTTCTGCAGTCAAAGCGACATTATAGATCTTTAAATCATCTATATCTGCATTAATACCTACAGTAGTATTGATTTCTCCTAATCTGAAAATATTTCCTTTGGTAGAACGCGTAATTCCATCAACTGATTTAAGCAATTCGCCATTACGGTATATTTTAGAAATCTTTCCGTCATACGTTATTGTATATTGGTACCAAACGTCTTTTGCAAGAGGTGTCGAAACGATAACATCATTACTCGCCCCCCAGCCTGCCAGACTTAAATCTGAATTTGAAGTAGTCGTTCCCTGCTGCAATAATCCACAATATTGGGCACTATAAGCAGTTCCGTAACCCCATATATAATTGGCAGAAGTAATATCATTTAGTTTGATCCAGATACTTACTGATCGCGCATTATTACCCTGAGGAAGATCATCAATAACAGCTTCAAGAGCTTTATTGGTCAATCGTTGTGCTCCTTTCATTACTCCGGCTCTATCGGTAACAAAATTATTTGTCCCCATAAAAGAGGTCGTATTAGCGGTATTATTTAAAGTCTCATTGAAATTAAACTCCTGAATTGGATTTTGAGCATTAACATTCAAATAACTTACAAACATCAGAGTGAGTAGTAATTTTTTCATAGGTAGTAGATTTAGGGGTATTAAAACACTGTGTCATTTTAACACCACTAAACTAGATTATTATGCATTTGGTCGGAAATTTTCTCGATAACTAACCTAAATAATCGTTCAAATAATCAAAATTGATGATTTTACACGTTCAATTGTATTTAATTATACTTTTAGTAATTTTATTAAAAGTATAAATTAACCTCAGCCAAAATGAATATTTCTTACGTAGAAATACGGTATCCGTAGCCAACCATACAATATTAACATTTGAAACCAAATCATCTTTTACCTCTACATCGTTTGTAATTAGTACTTTAAAAAAAGTAATTCATAAAAAAAGCTCCATCCGAATAAACGAATGGAGCTCCTATATTTTAAAAAGTATCTTACTACTTTACAAATTCAATTTTCTGAACTTCCTCTTCATTGACACTGTCAAAGAAACCTTGTTCGTTCATCCAGTCATCACTAAATACTTTACTCATATAACGAGAACCGTGATCCGGGAAAATAGCGATAATATTACTATCTTTTGTAAACTCACCTTCTTCTGCATATTGTTTGATTGCCTGCATTACGGCTCCGGAAGTATACCCTACAAATAATCCTTCTTTACGAGTGATTTCTCTGGCTGAGTGAGCACTTTCTTCGTCGGTAACTTTGATAAATTTATCGATAATATCAAAATCTGTAGCTGAAGGGATCAGGTTTTTACCTAAACCTTCAATACGATACGGATAAATCTCTTTGTTATCAAATTCTCTTGTTTCGTGGTACTTCTTTAATACGGACCCAAAAGCATCAACACCTAGAATTCTAATATTTGGATTTTGTTCTTTTAGGAATTTTGCAGTTCCGGAAATAGTTCCTCCGGTTCCGCTACAAGCCACAAGATGTGTGATTTGTCCTTTAGTCTGTTCCCAAATTTCAGGACCTGTAGTGTTATAGTGTGCATCAATATTCAATTGATTAAAATACTGATTGATATAAACTGAGCCTTTTGTTTCTTCGTGCAAACGTTTGGCTACATTGTAATAAGATCTCTCATCATCTGCTGAAACGTGAGCGGGACAAACATAAACCTTTGCTCCTAAACTTCTCAACATGTCAATCTTATCTTTGGATGATTTTGAACTTACTGCCAAAATGCAGTTATATCCTTTTATTATACTTACCATTGCTAAACTAAATCCTGTATTACCAGATGTCGTTTCAATGATAGTATCACCTGGTGTCAGGATTCCTTTTTTCTCAGCTTCTTCAATAATATATAACGCTATTCTATCTTTTGAGGAATGTCCTGGATTAAAAGCTTCTACCTTCGCGTAGAAATTACCTTCTAACTCTTCGGTAATTTTATTTAGCTTAATAAGTGGGGTATTACCTATTAACTCTAAAACATTATTATAAGCGTTTATTTCTTCTTTCATAAAAAAATAGTTAATCGAAGGTATTTTAAATACCCTTGATAGGTTGCAAATTTAACAAAAAATTTCTAATTAGCTTTTAATTTTTTCTAAATCTAATAAAAAACTAAATTCTTTTGCTAAGTCTCTTAAAGCCTCAAAACGTCCTGAAGCTCCACCATGTCCGGCATCCATGTTGGTATCTAAAAATAAAAGATTTTTATTTGTTTTTAGATTTCTCAGCTTAGCCACCCATTTAGCTGGCTCCCAATACTGTACCTGAGAATCGTGCAAGCCCGTAGAAACATACATGTTAGGATAGTTTTGCGCTTTTACATTATCATACGGTGAATAGGATAACATATAATCGTAATATTTTTTATTATTTGGGTTTCCCCATTCGTCGTATTCTCCGGTTGTCAACGGAATACTGTCGTCAAGCATCGTTGTAATAACATCTACAAAAGGCACCTGGGCGATTACTCCGTTATATAATTCCGGGGCTTCATTTACGATAACTCCCATCAAAAGTCCTCCTGCAGATCCTCCTTCAGCATATAAATGTTCAGGAGAAGTGTAATTTTCGCTGACTACAAATTTAGAGCAATCAATGAAATCTGTAAAGGTATTTTTCTTTTTTAACAGTTTTCCGTCTTCGTACCATTGTCTTCCTAAATCCTCTCCTCCTCTAATATGTGCGATTGCGTAAACAAAACCGCGATCTAACAAAGAAAGTCGGGTCGATGAAAAATAAGTATCCATTGTGATTCCGTACGAGCCATAAGCATAAAGCAATAACGGATTTTTGCCGTTTTTATTTAATCCCTTACGGTAAATCATCGAAATAGGCACTTTGACCCCGTCTCTGGCAGTTGCCCAGACACGTTCTTCGATATAATTCTCTTTATCAAATTTGCCGCCTAAAACCTGATGTTCCTTTAGGATTTCCTTGGTCTTGGTCTTCATATTAAAATCAATTACAGACGAAGGCGTTGCAAGCGATTGGTAGCTATAACGCAAAACATCAGTATCAAAATCAATATTGGTTGTAGTATAAGCATTGTAAGTCTCGCTGCCAAAAGGAAGATAATAATCAGCCTCACCATTCCATGGCATGATACGAATGTGGTTTAAACCATTTGAGCGCTCTTCAACCACTAAATAGTTTTTAAAAATTTCGATATCTTCCAATAAAACATCTTCGCGATGCGGAATAAGATCTGTCCAGTTTTTCTTTCCGGTTTTATTCTCCGGCGTTTTCATCAACTTAAAGTTCGTCGCCTTATCTTTATTCGTTAAAATATAAAAAGAATCCTCAAAATGAGAAATACTGTATTCTAAACCACGAACACGAGGCTGGAAAACCTCAAATTCACCATCAGGATTGTCAGAATTAAGAATTCTATATTCAGTAGTCAAAGTACTTCCTGAACCAATAACAATATATTTTCTTGATTTTTCTTTGCTTACTGAAACATTAAAAGTATCATCTGTTTCATTAAAGACCAAAACATCAGCTGCAGTATCCGTATTTAGTTTATGCCTGAAAACCTTGTCTGCCCTTAAAGTAACCTCATCTTGTCTGGTATAGAAAATAGTAGTGTTATCATTTGCCCAAACTGATCCTCCGGTAGCATTTTCGATTTTATCTGACAAGACCTCTCCCGTTTCTAAGTTTTTGATCTGAATGGTGTAAATTCTTCTTCCAACTATATCAACCCCAAAACTCGCAAACTTATTATCCGGACTCACACTTAGGCCTCCTAATTTAAAATAAGCCTGACCTTTTGCCAATTCATTACAATTGAATAATATTTCTTCCTCTGCTGAAAGGCTTCCTTTTTTCCTTGAAAATATCGGATAATCCTGTCCTGTCTCAAAACGGGTAATATAAAAATATCCATTATAAAAATAAGGAACTGATGAATCATCTTCTTTAATTCTGCTCTTCATTTCCTCATACAAACTCTCCTGAAGACCTTTTGTATGTGACGTCATACTCTCGTAATAAGAGTTTTCCTGATTCAGATAGTCAATAACCTCAGGATTTTCGCGGTCATTTAACCAAAAATAATTATCGATTCTGGTTTCTTTATGTTTTTTTAATGATTTAGGAATTTCTTTGGCTTTTGGAGCCATTATATCGTTTTGCATTGATTAAGCATTAGTTTTTAAATACGAAGCAGCAAAAATACTATAAACACAACAGAACAGAATTAATATTTTCATAAAATATTCTATTGTTATCATACAGCAATATACTAATTTTGTATGAATTAATTTAAAAATCAACAAAAATGGATTTAATGGGAATGATGGGCAAACTTAAAGAAACCCAACAAAAAATTGAAGATACAAAAAAACGTCTGGATACTGTTTTGATTGATGAACAAAGCGCTGATGGATTATTAAAAGTAACATTAACAGCAAATAGAAAGATAAAATCAATTTCTATTGATGATTCTTTGCTTGAAGATAAAGAACAACTTGAAGACTATCTTATTATAACATTAAACAAAGCAATCGAAAAAGCAACAAGCGTTAATGAACAAGAACTTGATGCTGTTGCAAAAATGGATATGCCAATGATTCCCGGAATGGATAATTTGTTTAAATAGATTAAAAAAGGTACTTTCAAAGGTACAAAGGTTCAGAGTTGCAAAGGTTCAAAGGGCTTTATCTTGCAAACCTGAAGTTTCTGAACAAAAAAAGAGGCCTATTTTGCCTCTTTTTTTTTAAACCTTTGTGCCTTTGAACCTTTGCAACTCTGAACCTCCCTTTTAAAATTTTTGAAGAGTTTCAATCACATAAGTATGCATTACTTCTTTATAATCTAAATGAGTTACAATCCTAAGTTTATTGTGTCCCATTAGACTTATCAAAATATTTTTCTGCTTTAATTTTTCTACCAAAAGCTGATCACTATAACCTTCTGTCAACGAGAAAATCAAAATATTAGTTTCTACAGGTTCTATGTGCGATATCCAGGGCTTTGTACTTATTACAGCTGCAATTTCTTTCGCTCTTCTATGATCTTCTGCTAATCGTTCGATATTATTGGCCAAAGCATACAATCCGGCTGCCGCCAAATACCCTACCTGACGCATTCCACCACCAAGTATCTTCCTGATTCTCAACGCCCTGTGAATATCAGCTTTACTTCCTAACAAAACGGAACCAATTGGTGCACCTAATCCTTTTGACAGACAAACCGAAATAGTATCGAAAATAGCGCCAAATTCTTTCGGATTTTGCCTTTTGGCCACCAATGCATTCCAAATTCTGGCTCCATCTAAGTGGAACTTCAAATTATTAGCATCACAAACCTTTTTTATTTCTCTTAAATCGTCTAATTCATAACAGGCACCACCTCCTTTATTGGTTGTATTTTCTACACAAACCAAACTAGTTAACGGAGCATGATAAAATTCCGGATCATTGATTGCAGCAGCCACCTGACTTGCAGTTATCATTCCTCGATTTCCATCTAATAAACAGCATGAAACTCCGCTATTAAACGAAACTCCTCCTCCTTCATAATTGTAGACATGTGCATATTTATCTGCAATTAACTGCTCTCCGGGTTGGGTATGTAATTTGATAGCGGTTTGATTTGCCATGGTTCCTGACGGAAAAAAAAGCCCGGCTTCCATACCAAAAAATTCAGCTACTCTGGTCTCTAACTCTATAACCGTAGGATCTTGCTTGTATACATCATCGCCAACATGAGCGTTAAACATATACTGCAACATTTCGTGCGTAGGTTTGGTAATGGTATCGCTAATTAAATTTATTTCCATATTCTAAAAAGTATCTCTTTTTTTTGTAGAGCAAAATTACATATTACTTGGAGTTATTCTTTGTAAGTTTTACTAAAATTTAACCTGGCACTTACTATAGAACCAAATTAACGTAATATTTGCAAAAAACATATAAAACGAACACAATATTCTGCATTTAATTTACAATTTTAAAAATTAATTAATCAATTAAAAACACAGCACCCTCCTTATAATCGGGAAATATTAATGAAATTCCTGAGCACGGGAGAGAAAACACTGTATTAAAAACCCTTTTATAAAAAACTGAATTCAAATCATTATAATGTGGCCAAATAAAAATATTCTGCTGTTTTTTATCTTTATGCAAGTTGTATTTGCTTAAATTATCGCTGTCATTATTTGATAGTTACAGTCTTTTCGTTTTCTTTTTTCTCTTGTTAAATTTATTCCTGTAATATAAAAAACTATGCTATTTTTGCAGTACAAAACTACGGATTTAAAATACTTATTTTAATGCCGTATATTTATAAAAAACCTATAAAACTACTATTAATTTATGACAACTACCGAACAAATAAAAGGTATTGTGGAGCGCCTTGGTGCGTTGAGGAGGTATCTTTGACGTTGATGCCAAACTAATTGAAATTGCCAACGAAGAAGAGAAAACCTTCGCACCCGACTTCTGGAACAGTCCAAAAGAAGCTGAAGTCATTGTAAAAAACCTTCGAAACAAGAAAAAATGGATCGAAGATTACAATAAAGCAATCGAACTTACAGATGAATTGCAACTTGCCTATGATTTTTATAAAGAAGGAGAACTTTCTGCAGAAGAATTAGACGAGCACTACAATATAACGCAAACTCATATCGAAAACATTGAGTTCAAAAACATGCTTTCTGACGAAGGGGACAGCTTAAGTGCCGTAGTACAAATTACAGCCGGAGCCGGAGGAACTGAAAGTTGTGACTGGGCAGGAATGCTAATGCGTATGTACATGATGTGGGGAGAAAGTTATGGCTACAAAATAAAAGAACTAAACTTTCAGGCTGGAGAGGTCGCGGGAATCAAAACCGTTACTTTAGAGTTTGAAGGCGATTATTCTTTTGGATATCTCAAAGGAGAAAATGGCGTACATCGCTTGGTCCGAATCTCTCCTTTTGACAGTAATGCCAAACGCCATACTTCATTTGCATCTGTATATGTATATCCGCTTGTTGATGATAGTATCGAAATCGACATTAATCCTGCTGATATCGAAATTACTACTTCCCGTTCCAGTGGAGCCGGAGGACAAAATGTGAATAAAGTTGAAACTAAAGTACAATTGGTTCACAAACCAACCGGAATTCAGATTCAATGTTCTGAAACACGATCACAGCAAGACAACAGACAGCGTGCCATGCAAATGTTACGTTCTCAGTTGTACGAAATCGAATTGAAAAAGCAGCAGGCACAACGCGCCGATATCGAGGCCGGAAAAATGAAAATCGAATGGGGCTCGCAAATACGTAATTATGTAATGCAGCCTTATAAACTAGTAAAAGATGTTCGTACCGGATACGAAACCAGCGATGTCGATGGCGTTATGAACGGAAATATTGATCCTTTCCTTAAAGCGTTTTTAATGATGATGGGGCAAAAAGAGGAGGAATAAATGAATAAATATATCAAAGGTTGTTTAGTAATATTAAGTGTTTTTATTACTCTGGCAGCAATAATGATTGGTTGGTTCTTTTGGTCATCAGATCACCGAAGAAAACAAGCCGAAATTGATGCAGTCGAGTTCTCAAGAGAATGCGACACAGTCAAACTTATTACTGAACAACCTGAGATTCAGTTCGCAAAATTCAAAAAGAATGAAATTAATATTCTTAAGTTTCAGATACTAAAACAAGGGAAATTTATTCAGGACACATTGATTAAAAATGGGTTCAACAAAAGAACCAGTTATGATGAATATAAATCCATCAATATTCCTTATAAAACATTCTTGAAAACAGACACAATTGTAGTCACCACACAAAACAAATTGCATTATTATATCTCGGGCTATCATCATTATGCTTACTTACATTACGGAATGACGGGCTATGTTGGAAGTAATGACTGTAGATTTTCTGATAATCCTACAATTAACAATGAAGTTTTTTTGCGACCTGTACTTTTCAGGGAACACGGTTGGATTAATCCCGAAGTATCAAAACATATTCGTAAAATTAGCGTATCAGATAGTATCGAGTATTATAATTTTGCTAAAAAAAGCAAAATAAAAATAATAGATGCAGATCGTATCCTGAAAGAAAAAAGAAAAAATCAGGTTTTTAGATCAACTACAACTGACGGAATTGAGGTTGGCCCAAAAAATAGTTACTACATATTTGGCGAAGAAACAGAATCAGGAACACTTCCTGATGACTTAGTTCCCAGAAACCTTAAACATTATGTGGTTAAAATAAATTGTGAAACTGGAGAATATAAACGATATGAAAATTATCCATTTGATAATTAATTATTTACTTTTATAAGTAACAGTAAATATTCTTATTACCTTTTAAGTATGTAAAGAATAGTAACTTTATTCAATCTTTTTAAATTTAAAATTACAACTATGATTAAGTGGGCAGATATAATTCGTTTTACGAATAAAGGAAATCCAACTCCGGATAAAAGAGTGGAGAAAACACCTGAAGAATGGAAACAGCTTTTAACGCCGGAAGAATTTCAGGTAGCACGATTAAAAGGCACCGAAAGATCTTTTAGCTCTGAACTTTGCAGTTTATTCGATCCGGGAATTTATGAATGTAAATGTTGTGGCACTTTGCTTTTTGATGCAACCGAGAAATTCGAATCGGGAACAGGCTGGCCCTCTTTTACACAACCGTTAAAAGAAAATGCAATCGCATACCTAGCCGACAAATCATACGGAATGATTCGTGTTGAGGTGGTTTGCAATACCTGCGATGCGCATTTAGGACACGTTTTTCCTGACGGTCCCGAACCAAGCGGTTTACGCTATTGCATTAATGCTATTTCTCTTTCTAAAATAAAAGAATAAAAAATCTAAAAAAGCGATTCCTTCTCATTAAAAGTGAATCGCTTTTTTATTTTAATACTTCGCTAAAAATCACAAAAACACTTCTAATTAAAAAATAATCAAATAAATTATGTAGGTATTAACTTGGTAATAATGAGATTGTTTAAAGTTAAACTAAAAACACATTCGAAAAATAACTGAATCCCAACTCTGATTTTACTTATTTACCAGGAATCAAGTATCAGTATTTTGAAAAAGCTGTATATGAAAAAGAATTACAGTAAACTTACAAAATCCAGACATGCTTGCAGAATCAATTGCACAGACATTTTAAGACGGAAATAGCGCAAAAAGGACTGATTTAAAACCAGATACCATTATAATATTCGTCATTATATTGTAAATTCCGGAGCTTATAAAAAGGCAATCAAAAACTTACAAAAATTTCAACCAAAAAGCTCCATTTATCGCTTATAATTCAAAAAGCATCAACAAATTAATAGATTTTGTGTTAAATTTGTAATATTTAAACTATTATTTAAAATACTATTTAAAAAACTTCAGAATAAGATTAGGTAATTTAAATCTAATTGATTTTATTTGGTGCGAATTAACCCCTAAATCAATTAAATTCATTCGATGAAATCCTATTCAATTCAAGAAATTAATGAAGTTATTAATGGCGTAATTTACGGCACGACTTCACAAACCATAACAGCAACAGAACAATTAGAGAAAGCTACCACCTCTGAAATTTCATTTATAGGGAATAAAAAATATGAAAAATTCTGGGAAGGATCAAAAGCTTCAATTGCAGTTGTAAATGAAGATATTTCGATCGAGCCAGGAAATAATCGTGCTTTTATTAAAGTAAAAAATGCTGATTTAGCGATGTCTCAAATCTTGGCCCTTTTTGCTCCTCCAACTCCAATCTTTCGAAATAATATTCATAAATCAGCAAATGTTGATGAAACGGCTATTATTGGTGAAGGTGCAAGAATTGGTGCGGGTTGTTATATTGGTCCTAAAGTTGAAATTGGCGCAAATGCAACTATTTATCCCAACGTAACGATATTAGATGAGTGTACGATTGGTAAAAACACCATCATCTGGTCAGGAACTGTAGTGCGCGAGCGTTGTCATATTGGCAGCGATTGTATTATTCACCCCAATGCAACAATTGGAGCAGATGGTTTTGGGTTCCGTCCTTGCAGTGAAAAAGGTTTAGTAAAAATTCCACAAATTGGAAATGTAATTATCGGAAACGGAGTTGAAATAGGCGCTAACTCTTGTGTTGACCGTGGTAAATTTAGTTCAACTGTTCTTGGTGACGGATGCAAAATTGATAATTTGGTTCAAATTGGACACAATAGCAAATTAGGTAAATTTTGTATTATGGCCGGAAATAGCGGCTTAGCCGGTTCTGTAACTTTAGGAAACGGTGTAATCATTGGCGGAAGTGCTTCTATAAAAGATCATACTACTATTGGCGATGGCGCTATTGTTGGTGCAGGTTCCGGTGTAGTTGGCGATGTTCCCGCAGGAAAAACAATGTTAGGATATCCTGCTGTTGAAGCTCGTGATGCCTTAAAACAATGGGCCATTTTAAAAAGAATGGTTTGCGATTCTAAAAAATAATCCGATATTAAAATATATAGAAAAAAACAGAAGCCAGACTTCTGTTTTTTTTTGTAATTAATTATCACATTCCGTTTATTGCATTGGGAAACCGGATAAAATTTCAGCTCTCAGGGACACTCTTTTAATTCATATCGATATTATATTTTATTATGTGGGTTTCAATTGATTTTGTAAATTAGCCAACACTATTTTGTAAAAACAACAATATATTATGGATTTAAACTTCAATAAAAACGAAGATCACAATAAACTATTACTTTCTGACTTAAAACAAAGATTCGCCAAAGTAAAATTGGGCGGAGGTGAAAAACGTATCGCAAAGCTACACGCCGAAGGTAAAATGACAGCTCGCGAACGCATCTCTTATTTACTAGATGAAGGTTCTAAAAATATCGAAATTGGAGGTTTTGTTGGAGATGGAATGTATGCTGAACACGGCGGTTGTCCTTCTGGTGGCGTTGTTATCAAAATTGGTTATATAAGAGGCAAACAATGTATTGTTGTCGCTAATGATGCTACTGTAAAAGCCGGAGCTTGGTTTCCTATTACCGGAAAAAAAAATCTTCGGGCGCAGGAAATTGCCATGGAAAATAGATTACCAATTATTTACCTGGTAGATAGTGCGGGTGTTTATTTACCGCTTCAGGATGAAATTTTTCCTGATAAAGAGCATTTTGGCCGAATCTTTAGAAACAATGCTCAAATGAGCAGTATGGGAATCACTCAGATTGCTGCTGTAATGGGCAGTTGTGTTGCCGGTGGTGCTTACTTACCTATTATGAGTGACGAAGCGCTGATTGTTGACAAAACAGGAAGTATATTCCTTGCAGGAAGTTATCTCGTAAAAGCAGCCATTGGCGAAACCATAGACAATGAAACTTTAGGAGGCGCTACAACTCATTGCGAAATTTCAGGAGTGACAGATTATAAAGCAAAGGATGATAAAGACGCTTTAGATAAAATAAAAAATATTGTAGACAAAATTGGCGATTATGATAAGGCTGGCTATAACAGAATCAAAGCTGAAAAACCGGCTCTAGAACCTAAAGACATCTACGGAATTTTGCCAAAAGCGCGAAATGAGCAGTATGATATGATGGAAATCATCAATCGTTTGGTTGATAATTCTGAGTTCGAAGCTTATAAGGACGGTTACGGTCAAACTATAATTACGGGTTATGCCAGAATTGACGGCTGGGCAGTAGGAATTGTTGCCAACCAAAGAAAAGTAGTAAAAACCAAAAAAGGCGAAATGCAGTTTGGCGGTGTAATCTATTCTGACAGTGCTGATAAAGCAACTCGTTTTATTGCCAATTGCAATCAAAAGAAAATTCCTTTGGTATTTGTACAAGACGTCACAGGCTTTATGGTTGGATCAAAGTCTGAACATGGAGGAATCATAAAAGACGGTGCCAAAATGGTGAATGCCGTTAGTAATTCAGTTGTTCCAAAATTTACTGTAATTGTTGGTAATTCGTATGGAGCAGGAAATTATGCCATGTGTGGCAAAGCTTATGATCCCCGATTAATTTTTGCATGGCCAAGTGCAGAACTTGCTGTTATGGGCGGAACTCAGGCTGCAAAAGTTCTGGCACAAATTGAAGCTTCTTCGCTTAAAGCAAAAGGAGAAATTGTGGATGAAGCTAAGGAAGCTGAATTATTCAACAAAATCAAGGCAAGATATGACGAACAGACTTCGCCTTATTATGCCGCTTCAAGATTATGGACAGATGCCATTATCGATCCTTTAGACACGCGTACCTGGATTTCTATGGGTATCGAAGCCGCCAACCACGCTCCTATTCAAAAAGCTTTCAATTTGGGCGTTATTCAGGTTTAGATTTTCATAAATTCATTAAATCCGTTAAAAAATTACCAAAACACTCATTTTAAAGACTTTAAAAATGAATACTTCATTAGAAATTAGTAACTTTATACATAATTTCTAATCACGTAGCATCATGGAAAATGTAAAAAGCTTAAATAAATGGGCCAATGCGCACACTTATTTACCAGTAGATTTAGTACGTATTGTTTTAGGTGTTTTTTTATTTATGAAAGGTGTCTGGTTTATCACCAACATTCAGTATCTGCATGATTTAATTTCGCCAATTGATCAATTTGGCGGCGGTATGTTTCTTGTGCATTACATCGCGCCAGCTCATATGATTGGTGGTATTATGATCGTTTTTGGACTACTTACCCGTTGGGCAATTGCAGCTCAGTTACCAATACTTTTTGGAGCAATTCTCATTAATTTTATGGGACATATGCATTCTGAAAGTTTAATTTTGGCAATAGTAGTGCTACTAGTTTGCATCTTCTTCTTATTTTATGGAAGCGGTAAACATTCAGCTGATTATTACTTCAAAATGCAAAAATAATCTTGTTTTATCCTCAACAATACCTAAAGCAATGTTGAGGATAAAATAATAACACTATTTTTAAAGTTAATTAATTCTTTAAAATTTCTTTAATTGTATTTTATGAGTTAAATTCGCCACCATGAATTGGATTCGTAAAACCGTTATTTTTGTATCACTTTTGATAATTGCCTTTTTTGCCGTTCAGGCGAATGAGTCTGCTATTCAATTTACAGAAAGTCAAAAAACGGATACTAATTTCTCTATAGATCATTCTGATTCATTAGCCTTTATTCAACCACAGGCAAGTTATCAATTTGCAGCAAACATAAAAACCAGCCCTTCTATTTTAGGGAAATGGTTTGATTCTTTATTGATGGTGATTCCTCAGCATAAAGCCGTAAAATCAACATCAAATTTTGCAAACCAATTTGCAACACAGAGCAAAAAAGTACTTTTGATGCTCTATCCCTTCCATTTTTTCTGGTAGACAATTTATGAAGTTCTCATCAGGAAAACAGTCGTTTTCCTAACAAATTGAGCTGTTTTCTATTTTGAAAACGGTTTCCTATTTCATAATAATTTACCAAATTTTAAAACACAATGGAAACAAGTGTAACCATAATTGGTATTGTGATTGCGATCATAGTAGCCATTCCTATTTATTATTCTGCACGATCAAACGCTGCAAACAAATCAAAAATTTTAGGCATAAAAAAGAAATTCAACCCCACACATCCGGAAGAATTTGATCTGACAGAATCTCAAAGCAATAAAACGCTTACCCTGGATCAAAAAAACAGGAGATTTATCCTGATGAATTTCAATCCAAATCAGCAAGAATCTACTTATTTAGATCTAAAAAGTGTTTCCTCAAGTAAATTGGTTTTGACCACTGAAGGTCCTTCGGACACGATTATCAAAATTGACTTTGAATTTCAGGACAAAGACACTGCTAAAAAAACTACAATACCATTCTATGATTTTGACGATGACCGCATCAAACAGATAAGCGCCTATCAAGATCATCAGTTTGCAAAAAAATGGCTTAAAATCATCCAAGATTCTATTTCACGTTAGTTATTTAATTCAAGAAAAGAGGCTCCTGGTGAGTCTCTTTTTATTTGGTATTACATGATATTTGTCATTTTTCTTCCAGCTCATAAATTCTAATTTTGATTGAAACAAATTCCGACTTTATGAAAATCTCACTGACTCAAAAGTACAATGTCCCAGGTCCAAGATACACTAGTTATCCAACAGTTCCGTACTGGAACGAAAGTGATTTCACAGATCAAAAATGGATAGCGTCTTTTCAGAAAGCATTTCTAGAAAGTAATTCTCAAAACGGAATCAGCTTATACATACACTTACCATTTTGCGAAAGCATGTGTACTTTTTGCGGCTGCAATAAACGCATCACTAAAAACCACTCTGTAGAAGAAACGTACATAAATGCAGTTTTAAAAGAATGGGATTTATACTGCCAGTTATTACCGGAAAAACCAATCATCAAAGAGATACATTTAGGCGGAGGAACTCCGACCTTTTTCTCTATACAAAATTTAGAATTTCTAATCAACGGCATCCTTTCTAAAGCAAATAAAGCCGATAACTATGAGTTTAGTTTTGAAGGCCACCCCAACAACACTACCTACGAACACCTTAAAAAATTATATGATTTAGGGTTTCGCCGCGTTAGTTTTGGTGTTCAGGATTATGCTGAAAAGGTTCAGAAAGCCATTCATAGAATTCAACCTTTTCACAATGTTGCCAAAGTAACTTTTTGGGCAAAAGAAATTGGTTATACTTCTATAGGTCATGATATTATATTTGGTCTTCCTTTTCAAACAATTGAAAATGTAATTGATACTATAGAAAAAACCAACTCTCTAAAACCGGACCGTCTGGCCTTTTACAGCTATGCTCACGTGCCCTGGATAAAAGGAAACGGACAACGCGGATTTAATGACGAAAATCTTCCTAAAGATGCTGAAAAAAGAAAATTGTATGAAACCGGAAAACAAATGCTTTCTAAAAACGGGTATCACGAAATAGGAATGGATCATTTTGCCTTAGCATCTGATAGTTTGTATAAAGCAACAACAAACAAAGAATTGCATCGCAATTTCATGGGTTACAGTGCTTCAAAAACACAACTGATGATCGGTTTAGGTGTTTCATCTATTAGCGACAGCTGGTATAGTTTTGCACAAAACACAAAAAGCATAGAAGAATATTATCAATTGCTGGAAGAAAACAAATTACCGGTCGTAAAAGGTCATATACTAAACGATGAGGATTTGATTATTAGAAAACATATCTTAAACCTGACATGTGAATTTGAAACTTCCTGGAATAATGAATTGTATTTTAAAGAAATCCCGGCTGTTTTAGAACATCTGAAAGAAATCGAAAAAGATCAATTGATTACCGTTGAAGAAAATAAGATTAAAATCACAGCTGCAGGAAGACCTTTTGTCCGCAATATCTGTATGGCTTTTGATTTACATTTAAAAAGAAAATCACCGGAAACAAACTTGTTTTCGATGACTGTTTAGTGACAATCAGGAGTTCCTTGTACAAACAAACTCATAGTTGACGGAGAGATATAAGGAATTCCTAAACCAAGCCCTCTAAGGATAAACAAAACACCTATTACTACTGCTACATACGGAATTGCCTTTTGGATCTTATTTCTAAAAGGAAGCTTTATCAATGAATTTACATAAACAACGATCGTCATTAAAGGCACCGTTCCCAACCCAAACAGTATCATATACAAAACCCCAAAACCGGCACTTTGCATTGCAATTGCACCAAATAAGGCAACATAAACCATTCCGCAGGGTAAAAAACCGTTTAACAATCCTATTGTAAAAAGAGATTTATAGGTTTTCTTTTTGAATTGATTTCCCAGACTTGATTTTATCTTTGAAATAATTCTATAAACGGGTTTTGAAAAATTGTATTTGGAAAAAACTTTTTCAGGGACCAATACCACAAGAATCATGGCTACCCCAATAAAAACAGACATTTTTTGTTGCAGTCCGGCCAGAAAAAAGCCTCGTCCCAATAATCCGAAAATTAATCCGATTATTGCATATGCAGTCAATCTTCCTAAATGATAGGTTATCATCTGAGTTACTTTTTTTGCCTCATTCTGATGATCAACAGGAAGCATCATAGCAATTGGACCACACATTCCGATACAATGCAGGCTGCTAATCAAACCTAATATGAAAGCTGAGTATAGCATTCTTGATGTTTTTTTGTTCGGTAAACCGGTATTTTTTTACCAATATTTAACTCCTGTTGGAATTATTTTGCAGAGATCAAATACAATTTGATACAGAATGTTTTTTCGACAATCTCAAGTAACTAATTTACGTAAATCACTTCTTTACTCAGATACTTCGTTCCATTGTATTCCCATTCCATATTTACATCCCAACGGCCCTTAATCAATTTCTTTTGCGGAATAAGCAAAGATGAATTGGTTAAAGCAAGCTGAGTGTCAAAATCAAATTTCTTGTTTGAAGGGCGGTACAATAATACACTTCCCTTTACTTTATCACTTTCAAAAGTGGAAGGAAAAGCGATTTTCACACCACTATCACTGTACGAAATAGAAGGTTTGTACTGTAAATCATGAGCATTTTGAATTCGGGCCATTTCATCCTGAAAATGTGAATCATGTTTGTAGTACTCTTCTACTACTAAATCATTATCATACTTACTATTCGATTGTACTTCAAAAACAAAATATAATATAAAAGTCATAAACAATCCAAATGCTATGACAATTCCGGTTCCCCAATTGATTTTCATATTTGTAGATTTTATTTGTTATTGGTCAAATACGGTGTCGCCTTTTTATTTGTTTTGCTTCAAAAAGTTGTACTCGTGGCGATTTCACGTTATTTTTTTACTAATTAAAACTTCGTGGTCCTAAAAAATTTGTTGTGGTTGTTTCCAGCAATTCCTTGCCATTATAAACTCCAATTTTTACTTTGGTTTTATCACTTTCCAAAAGAACTTCGTCAATTTCTATAAACAATGTTCCTTGCGAAATACCTTCTTTTAACACTTTGAAATGCTGTTTCCCTACATTTTCGATACTTCCTTTCTGATCAATTAGTTCAAAATGAATATCATTATAATCCTTCATTGTTTTATTTACAATCTTGTAGGTATAAACATTACTGATTTTATCTCCCTTATGCTGAAATAGCTGTCCCGGCAAACGCAGAATAACGGCCTGAACATCTGTTCTTAAAAACAGCATTCCAACAAAAACACTTAAAAGGATAAACAAAACAGCCGTATAACCTTTCATTCTTGCTGTAAACTTAAAAGGTTCTTTCCTCGCAATTTCATCTTCAGAAGCGTATCTGATAAGACCTTTTGGCAAACCAACACTATCCATAATTGTATCGCATTCGTCGATACAAGCAGTACAATTAGTACATTCTAACTGTGTTCCGTTTCTTATATCAATTCCCATAGGGCAAACGTGTACACATTGATGACAATCGATACAATCTCCTTTTCCTGTTGTGGCCCTGTCTTCTTTTTTATTGAATTTTGCACGGCCGGCTTCTTTTTCGCCACGTACAAAATCATAGGCAACATTGATCGATTTATTATCTAAAAGAACGCCTTGCAATCTTCCGTAGGGACAAGCAATAATACAAACCTGCTCACGAAACCAAACAAATACAAAATAGAAAACTCCGGTAAAAATTAATAATGCAATGAAATTACTAGATTGCTGAATCGGTCCTTCCTCAACCATTAAAAACAATTGATCGCTGCCTACTAAATAAGCCAAAAACACATTTGCTATTCCAAACGAAATTAGAAAAAAGATCAACCATTTGGTGAGTCGTTTTCGGATTTTTTCGGCATTCCATTCTTGTCTGGCCAATCGGGATTGTGCACCACGATCACCATCAATCCAATATTCGATCCGGCGAAAAACCATTTCCAGAAAAATAGTCTGCGGACAAATCCATCCGCAAAAAATCCTTCCAAATACAACCGTAAACAAGATAATAAAAACAATCCCCACAAGCATTGATATCACGAAGAGATAAAAATCCTGAGGCCAAAATGGAAATCCAAAAATATTGAAACGTCGCTCCATTACATTAAACATCATAAATTGGTTTCCGTTTACTTTTATAAACGGATTAGCAATTAAAATGGCCAATAAAATGTAGCTGACTATTTTTCGATATTCATAGAACTTACCAGACGGTTTTTTAGGAAAAATAAATTTTCGATTACCCCCTTCATCAATAGTTCCAATGGTATCTCTAAAAGCTTCGTCTGGTAAATTTGACATGATTTATTGTAATTATTTTTTAACTTCAGTACTATCTGCTGGTGTACTTGCTGTGGTATCTTTTTTTGGAGCACTTTCGTCTACCCATATTTCACCTTCCGGTTCTTTTGGATCCTTAGGATTAGTTCCCTGCAAGGATAAAATGTAGCTCGCTACTTTTTGAATTTCCTTTGGTTTCAAAGTTCCTTTCCAGGCAATCATTCCTTTTCCGTCACGACCTCCATTGGTTATTGTATGGAATAATTCTTTAATTCCTCCGCCCAAAATCCAATGATCGTCTGTCAGGTTTGGTCCAATTTGTCCACCACCATCAGCACGGTGACATGCAGCACAATTGGTTGTAAATATCTCTTTACCTGCTGCCAGGCTTTCAGGATCTGTTAGTAAAACTACTGTCTTTTCATCCATTAAGTCCGGTGCCGTTTTAAGATATTCGTCGACATCAATTTTTGCCTGAGCCATTTCTTTTTTAAGCTCTGTTTCCTGATCATCTCCTCCAAACATTTCGTAACGGGCAAAATAAACAACTCCAAAAACAATACAGATATAGAATAAATAGACCCACCATGGCGGTAAATTATTGTCTAACTCTTTAATACCATCATAATCATGATCCATTAATAAGTCACCTTCTTTTTCTATAGGCTGCGTTTTAGTCAGCTTTTGCATCAAATCTTTGTACCAAGTGCTTTCTGTTAGGCTCAAACTATTTTCGTATTCGAGTTTCGCCTTTTCTTCCGGTGACATCAATTGGTACATAACACGATTAACAGCACTTAAAGTAATTTCGATTGCAATCAGAATAAACAGAAATACAAACAAAAAGACTGAAACCATTGGATACTTTATAAAAGCAGGTCTGTCGCCTGAATCTATGAAATATTCCATCAAACCAAAAACGATGAAGAAAATCAGCGGTACTCTTATATATGCTGGGAAAAACTTTTTCATTTTACTTATCTTTTGAAATTATACTGTACCCTTCATCTAAAGGTATTTCACTCATTTCCTGAATTTTTTCTTTATTATATGAGAATACCCAAAAACCTAATCCTACAAAGAAGAAAAAGAATATCAGGAGAGAAAGTATCGGGTAAATCTCTATACCCGAAATAGTCTCCATATTGTGTTTTATTTGTTCAAACATAGTGCTGTTATTTAGAAGTCTCTTTTACTTTTATATCGGTTCCAAGTCTTTGTATGTAAGCAATCAAAGCCACAATTTCTCTCTCATTCATTGGTACGAATTTTTCGCCTTTTGCAGCTGCCTTTTTCTTACTGTCTTCATAACTTTTTACAAAGTCAGGATCGTTTTTTAAACTTGTTTCAATCGCAATTGCCTGAGCTCGTAATGTTTTTTGAGCATTTGCAACTTCATCTTCTGTATAAGGAACACCAAGTGTCACCATTACCTGCATTTTCTTCTGAGTTAGGGATATATCCATTGGCTCATTGTCGAATAACCATTTGTAACCTGGCATAATTGAACCTGCAGAAGTACTTTGTGGATTCCACATATGATTAAAGTGCCAGTTGTCATTATACTTTCCTCCTACTCTTAATAAATCAGGACCTGTACGTTTTGATCCCCAAAGGAATGGATGATCGTACACAAATTCCCCTGCTTTTGATTGTGGTCCGTAACGTTCTACTTCACTTCTAAAAGGACGAACGGATTGTGAGTGACAACCCACACAGCCTTCTCTGATATACAAATCACGTCCTTCAAGTTCTAAAGGCGAGTAAGGCTTAACACTAGAAATAGTCGGAATATTCGATTTAACCATAATGGTTGGTACAATTTGAATAATACCTCCAATTAAAATAGCGATTGTTGCTAAAATGGTCAACTGAATTGGTTTTCTTTCTAACCAGGTGTGGAATTTTTCTCCATTTAATCGATTAGGATTTATTTTTTGTAAAGCCGGAGCCTGAGCTAATTCATCTTCAATAGTATCACCTGCTCTAACGGTCATTATAATGTTGTATACTAAAGTAAACATTCCAATTAAATACAAAGTACCTCCAATAGCTCTCATCCAATATAATGGCATAATTGCAGTCACTGTTTCAAGGAAGTTACCATAAGTTAGTGTACCGTCCGGATTAAACTGTTTCCACATTGAGGCTTGTTGAAAACCAGCAACATACATTGGTAATGTATATAAAATGATTCCTAAAGTACCGATCCAGAAATGGAAGTTTGCCAGTTTTTTAGAGAATAATGTGCTTTTTGTCATTCGGGGAATCAACCAATAGATGATACCAAAAGACATAAACCCGTTCCATGCTAAAGCTCCTACGTGAACGTGTGCCACGATCCAGTCTGTATAATGCGCAATAGCATTTACATTTTTCAAAGAAAGCATTGGTCCTTCAAAAGTTGCCATTCCATAACCTGTTATGGCTACCACAAAGAATTTTAGAACTGGTTCTTCACGAACTTTATCCCACGCACCTCTTAATGTCAAAAGTCCATTGATCATCCCTCCCCAAGATGGAGCAATAAGCATTACTGAAAATGCAACACCTAAATTTTGAGCCCAGTTTGGTAAAGCTGAATATAATAAGTGGTGAGGACCTGCCCAGATATAGATAAAAATCAAAGACCAAAAGTGAATAATTGATAATCTATAAGAGTAAACGGGACGGTTAGCTACCTTTGGTACAAAATAATACATCAACCCTAAAAATGGAGTTGTCAGGAAAAATGCCACCGCATTATGTCCGTACCACCATTGTACTAAGGCATCCTGAACACCTGCATAAACAGAGTAACTTTTTAACGCTGATACCGGAATTTCGATATTATTAAAAATATGCAAAACCGCTACTGTAACGAATGTTGCCAGGTAAAACCAAATTGCAACATATAAGTGACGCTCTCTACGACGAAGCATTGTACCTATCATATTGATTCCCATCACTACCCAAATAACAGCGATAGCGATATCAATAGGCCATTCTAATTCAGCATATTCCTTTGAAGACGTATATCCCAGAGGCAATGTAATTGCAGCGGCAACAATGATAAGCTGCCAACCCCAGAAGTGTAAGTTACTTAAAAAATCACTAAACATTCTGGCTTTTAGCAAACGCTGAAGCGAATAATACATACCTGCAAAAAAGGCATTTCCAACAAAAGCAAAAATAACAGCATTGGTATGCAGGGGTCTTAACCGACCGTAGCTAAGCCACGAAATACCATCTGTGATGTTGGGAAAAAGGTACATAACCGCTAAGGTTAGCCCTACTAACATACCTACTACTCCAAAGAGAATAGTGGCGTAAATGAATTTTTTTACAATTTTGTTGTCGTAATAAAACTGTTCCATTTCCATAATTATACTTGTTTTTCTTCTGTTGTTGAATTATTATTTTGGGGAGTAATTTTTGTCTCATCGTCAAAAAGCATTCTGACGGAGGGAGTATAATCATCATCGTACTGTCCGGATTTGACGGCGACAATGAAAGCAATGAAGAAACCTATTGCTACAAAAATGCTTACTGAGATTAATAGATAAATGACACTCATACCTTAAATTTATGTTAACAAAATTAGTGAGTAATCGGCGTGTAAAATATGATAATTATCATAATAGAAGACTTATGTTAAATTTATAAAAAAAAGAGCTCCTATTATTTATAATCATTTTAAATTACTCTTACTGAAGTAGTTAGACATTAAAGTGACAAAACTCACGATCGTAATTGTACTTAAAGGCATAATAATAGCCGCCACTAAAGGAAGTAAATTGCCTGTAACCGCAAAAGACAGCCCTACAATATTGTATAGGAGTGACAAAACAAAACTCATTTTGATTATTGTAATTGATTTCTGTGAAAGTTTTAAAAAATAATCCAAACGCGAGAATTCAGAAGCATCGAGAATTGCATCACACGCGGGTGAGAAAACATTGACATTCTCAGAAATAGAGATTCCGACATTACTTTGTGCCAAAGCTCCGGCATCATTCAAGCCATCTCCTACCATCATCACGTTCTGGCCTTTTTCCTGAAGACTTTTGATAAAATCAAGTTTTTGTTCCGGCTTCTGGTTAAAAATCAATTCTACACCTTTTGGTAAAATACTTTCAAGATTTGCTCTTTCTCCATCATTATCACCGGAAAGTATTTTGATCTCGTAATTTTTGCTCAGCGTGACAAATAACTTTTCAAGCCCTTCTCTGTATTGGTTCTGAAAAACAAACTTGCCTAAATACTGATCATCAATTTTAATATGAAGTGCCGTCTTTTCGATATCTGATGAATCAGAAATCTCATTGCCAACGAATTCTCCCGAGCCTATTTTGATTGTACGATTTTCAACTGAAGCCTGAATTCCTTTTCCTGTTATTTCCTGAAAATCATCAATTTTAATTTTCTTTGTTTCTTTCAAAAAGTCATATAACATTCGGCTTAAAGGATGATTTGAACCCCGCAGGACATTTTTTATCAGAATATAATTCTCATCAAAAAGAGGATTTCCTTCGTATAGTATATTAGATTTTTTATTTGTGGTAATTGTACCGGTCTTATCAAAAACGATGGTGTCAACTTTCGCCAATTGTTCGATTACCAGTGCATTTTTAAGATACATCTTTTGTTTGCCCATAATTCTCAGAATATTTCCGAAAGTAAATGGCGCCGTCAACGCTAACGCACAAGGGCAAGCAACAATTAAAACTGCCGTAAAAACATTAAAAGCTGTATTGGCATCAAAAAAGATCCAATATCCAAAACCTGCAAAAGCAATCAATAATAATATAGGAGTAAAATAACGGCTTATCGCATCTGTAATTGTCTTATGTTTCTGCAGTACTTTTTTCTGGAAGATTTCATTACTCCACAATTGTGTCAGGTAACTTTGCGAAACGGAATGCAGCACCTCCATCTCGATCACTTTACCAATTTGTTTACCACCGGCAAATACCTTGTCTCCTGACTTTTTAGTAATAGGAACAGCTTCTCCGGTAACAAAACTATAATCAATTTCAGCTTTTTCACTAATCAGTATACCATCTACTGGAATCAATTCCTGATTTCTGATGAGTAATCGGTCTCCTTTTAAAACATCATAAACAGGAACACTTTCTTCTGATGTATCTGAATTGATTCTGGTAACGGCAATAGGAAAATAAGATTTAAAATCTCTTTCAAAACTTAAAAAACTATAGGTTTTTATCTGAAACATTTTTCCAAGCAGCATAAAGAAAACCAAACCTGTAAGGCTATCAAAAAAACCTGATCCGTAGTTCATTACAATATCAAAAGTACTGCGAACAAACATCACTATAATCCCTAAAGCAATGGGAATATCAATATTCAGCATGCCGGATTTTATACTTTTATAAGCTGAAACATAATAGCCGCTTGCTGAATATAAAAAGCTAGGCAATGCCAGAATAAAAATTAAAATTCTAAAAAATGGTTTATAATTGTCTAGCCAAAATTCCTTTATTTCGAAGTATTCAGGAAAAGACAGCAGCATGATATTTCCGAAACAGAAAAATGCAACACCTAATTTATAGGTTAAAGTTCGATCTACGTTTGTTTTGCCTGTTTCGTAGTTTTCTAAGCTGATATAAGGCTCATAACCAATTGAACTTAATATATAAACAATCGTTTTCAGCGAAACAAGATCTGAATTGAATGTGATTCGGACTCTTTTCTCAGGGAAATTAACTTGTGAAATACTGATTCCGGGCTGAATTTTATTAAGGTTTTCAAGAATCCAAATACAGGAACTACAATGGATATGTGGTATATTCAACGAAACAATTGAGGTATTTCCTTCCTGAAATTCTAGAACTTTTGACAAAATAGCGTCATTATCCAAAAAATCATATTTTCCGTGAATGTCTTGTGGAGTGGCACCCGGCGATTTTTCAAAATCGTAATAACTTGTTAAATCATGAAGGCTAAAAATTTCGTAAACGGTCTTACATCCATTACAGCAAAACTCTTTTTCATCAAATTTGATTTCTTCATTTTTAGCAATCGTTAACCCGCAATGAAAACAATTCTGCTCACTCATAAAATTTGTTTTTTTGATGTAACAAATGTTAAAAAATCAAGGGATTATAAAAATGATATTTATCATGTTATAATGAAATCGAATTCTAAAATTAGCGAAATAAAACAGGCAAATTGAAATAATAGTTTTTTTCTGCGTTTTTTTCAGGAATAATAACGCTTTTCCATGCGAATATTGGTTAATTTTGCAGTTAAATATTTTTGCCATGAATAAATGTGACCAATGCATCGTACGACAACTTTCTTCTCTTAAAGCACTCAATAAAGATGAAGTTGTAAAATTGGCTAATAGCAAAACTACCTATAAGATAAAAAAGGGAGAAGCCATTTTTGAAGAAGGAGAAGTGACCAATGGCGTTTTTTGTATCAAAGATGGCGTTGGAAAACTTTCTAAACTTAGTGCTAACGGAAAAGATCAGATCGTAAAGCTGGTACAATCAGGTGAACTATTGGGTCAGCGCTCTATGATTAGCAATGAACCTGCAAACTTATCAGCAAAAGCAGTTGCGGACATGGAAGTTTGCTTTATTCCTAAAACTGAAATCTTACACTTTTTCAATAACAACAATCAGTTCTCTATGAATTTGATGCAATCTGTTTGCGAAGATCTGAAAGAATCTGAAAACAATAAAATTGCTTTAGTTCAAAAAACGGTAAAACAACGTTTAGCAGAAACTTTGCTTCATCTGGATGATGCTTTTGGAGAAAATGCTGATAAAACCTTAAAAGTTCAACTTACAAGAGAAGAATTGGCAGGTATTATTGGTACTGCTACAGAAAGTTGCATCCGATTATTATCTGACTTTAACAAACTGGGATTAATTGAGTTGGTAGGTAAAAAAATCATGCTTAAAGATATCAGGGCATTAAAAAAAATGGCTGAATAATTACAGTTTTTTAGCTTCGTTCCAAAATACATCCATTTCTGCCAGGGTCATATCCATTAGCGGTTTACCTAATTCACCTGCTTTACTTTCAAGATACTGAAAACGCTTAATAAATTTTTTATTGGTACGTTCTAAGGCATCTTCAGGATTTACGTTTAAAAAACGGGCATAATTGATCATAGAAAATAAGACGTCTCCAAATTCAGCCTCAATTTTATCCTGATCGCCTGACTGTACTTCTATTTGTAACTCTTCTAATTCTTCCTGCACTTTATCCCAAACCTGATGTGGTTCTTCCCAGTCAAAACCTACGCCTTTTACTTTATCCTGAATTCGGCTTGCTTTTACCAGCGCCGGTAAACTTCTTGGAACTCCCTCCAAAACTGATTTTTTACCTTCTTTAAGTTTTAATTTTTCCCAGTTTTGTTTTACTTCTTCTTCGTCTTTTACTACAGTGTCACTATAAATATGAGGATGACGATGAATTAGCTTTTCACAAATTTCATTACAAACATCCGCCATATCAAAATCATTCGTTTCAGAACCTATTTTGGCATAAAAAACAATGTGCAGTAACAAATCGCCTAATTCTTTTTTTACTTCATTAAGATCATTATCTAAAATAGCATCACCTAATTCATAGGTTTCTTCAATAGTCAGATGTCTCAGTGTCTGTAAAGTCTGCTTTTTATCCCAAGGACATTGTTCACGAAGTTCATCCATGATGATTAATAATCTTTCGAAAGCCTTAAGCTGAAGTTCCTTGCTCATTTTATGAAGTTTTATCGGGTTGTAATCTAATAGCTGTAAAAGTAAAAAATCCTGCTAAGAAAACATCTTAACAGGATCAATATATTTGAAAGCAGTAAACTGCTATTCTTCTTTCTTTGCTTTTTCTTTTTTAGCAGCCGGAGCTTTTTTTGGCTTTTCTTCCACTACCGGAGTTTCCTCTGCAGCTTCAGCAGCAGCTGGTGCTAAATCAGTTACTAAACCTTTTGCCTGAAGTGTATTGTACCAGTTTAATACTTTTTTAATATCAGAAGGATACACTCTCTCCTCATCATACTCAGGTAAAATTTCTTTGAAGTAAGCTGCTAATGTAGCATTATCTTCTTTATGAGAAATCGCCTGACCTTTGTTCTCTTTAACAGCAATACGCTGCATTACTTCTGTCAATGGTTTTTCTCCTTCGTAAGTATAAATTGAAATTTCAGATAATAAACTTACGTTACTTTTTAAGTTTACAGTAATTTTTTTTCCGTCTGTTAATGATTCTGCCACAAAACCTGTACGAGTTTGCACTTTCAATACATATAAACCTGGTTTCCCAGAAATGGCTAAAATTTTCTCTAAATTCATGTTTATTAAAATTAGTATTAAGAATTTGATTTATTATATTTTATTGATGCTAATTTCTTAGTTCAATTATCTCCCTTTTTTAGCAGCAGCAAATTTCATTCTATATTCCTGAAATGTTTTGCCTTCTGTAATGTTTTTTAATTTCTTCTGAATCAAACGTTTTTTCAAAGATGATATTTTATCCGTAAATAAAACACCTTCGATATGGTCGTATTCATGTTGGATAACTCTTGCAATCAAACCATCAAAAACTTCTGTTTTCATTACAAAATCTTCCTCACAATATTCTATAGTAACGGTTGGTTTTCTGTAAACATCCTCACGAACATCAGGAATACTAAGGCATCCTTCATTAAAACTCCATTCTTCTCCCTCTTCTTTAAGAATCTTAGCGTTGATAAAAGTCTTTTTAAAACCTTTTAAATCTTTTTGCTCTTCTGAAGGTAAATCATCATCATCACTAAAAGGAGTCGTATCAATAACAAACAAACGAATTGCCATACCAACCTGCGGCGCAGCAAGTCCTACTCCGTAAGCGTTGTACATCGTCTCGTACATATTAGCGATTGTTTCTTTTAAGTTTGGATATTCCGGCGTAATTACCTCACCCACTTTTCTTAAAACAGGATCTCCATATCCTACAATTGGTAAAATCATTTGTATTATTTTAATGTATTATCTACTGAAAAACTCCTGAATTTAGTTCTCATAATTCAGCTGGCAAAAATAGTAAAAAATAGTCAATGAATAATTCTAAAGATATATTATATCGTTTTTTTTGCCTGCTTCATAAAAACTCATCCATAATTATGCCAAATTAATTCGTACAATTCGTACTTTTGTTTATAAACCTCATTATATGTTTGATCGTATCTCGAAATTTACTAACAGTACTTCTTTTTTAAACGCCTCCAAAGTTACTATCGCTTCTGTTGTACCTGTTTTAGTTTTGAATTATTATGATCTCTTCGATATCGGTTTTATAATTGCTCTGGGAGCCTTCTACACCTACCCCAGTGACATTCCAAGCTCCTTAAGTCATAAAATAAAAGGACTAATTGTAGCTTCTTTTATTGTATCCGGCGTTAATTTATTAGTAAATCTGGCTTATCCGTATCCCATCCTATTTTATCCTTTCTTAGGGTTCCTGCTTTTTATATGTTCCATGATTTCAGTTTACGGACAACGTGCTACTTTGGTTTCGTTTTCTGCTTTACTGTCTATTTCTTTATCATTTGGACATTTGCATGAAGGTTGGGAAGCTTTTCAATATTCGGGATTTATTTTTATTGGAGGAATATTATACCTGATTGTATCTCTTGTATTTCATTTTGTACAACCTTATAAATATGTCGAATTGCAGATTGCCGAAGGCATAAAATTAACTGCAAAGTATCTTAAACTAAGAGGCGATTTATGGAGCCCGGAAGCGAATCGTGAAAAAATTATCGAGAAACAGCTAAGTGTTCAGGTGGACCTGAATTTGATTCATGAGGATTTAAGAAGAATGCTTATTGGCAATCAGAATGCATCCGGAACTACGAGCCAAAACCGAAAAATGCTGCTTGTTTTTATCACATTGGTAGAAATTCAGGAACTTGCTTTATATACGTCATTTGATCACAGTAAACTTCATGAAAAATTTGCCAAACATCCTGAAGTACTCAGAACTTACCAAAATGTAGCGTATAAACTGGCATCGACCTTAAAGAAACTTTCTAAAAACGTGCACCATATTAGTGTTTATGTTGATAAAAACGATTTGAAAAATGAACTCGATGCTCTTGAATTTGCCATTTTTGACTACGAAAAAACCTTAGGCAAAGAGGAAGCCGCAGAAGGCGTTTTGATGCTGACCAATATGCTGAAATACGCCAAAAATCAGGTTGGGAAAATCAAAATTATCCAACGTGCTTTTTCACTTGCCATGCAGTCTTTTAAATTGAAAGACAAAGACAAGGAACTTGAAAAATTCCTGACGCCACAATATTATCCTTTGCGTACTTTAATTGAAAATTTAAGTTTTTCTTCTTCTATTTTCAGACATTCCGTACGACTCACCATTACAATTTTAATAGGTTTCACTATTGGACAATTTTTAGCTTTTCAGAATGTCTATTGGATTTTATTAACTATTGTTGTCATCATGCGCCCGGGTTATGGCCTGACGAAGGAACGTTCTTATAACAGGATTTTCGGGACTATATTAGGAGGATTACTGGCTTTTGGAATTGTATCTGTGATTCAAAATCACGTTGCCCTGAGCATATTGTCTATTATATGTATGCTTCTTGGAATTTCTTTTACTCAGATCAACTATAAAATAAGTGCCACTTTTGTGACTATGTATGTGGTTTTTATTTACGGAATTTTAACTCCTGACGTTGTCGAAGTAATTCAGTTTCGTGTTTTAGACACCTTAGCCGGAGCAACTTTAGCCTTTTTGGCCAATCAGTTTTTATGGCCGGCATGGGAATTCATCAATACCCCCATTCATATCGAAAATTCGATTCGCGCCAATAGAAATTATCTTAAAGAAATTGCTGATTTTTATAATAAAAAAGGTGAAATCCCGACTTCATACCGATTGGCGAGAAAAAATGCTTTTGTTGAGATTGGCAATCTGATGACTTCCTTTCAGCGTATGATGCAGGAACCAAAGTCAAAACAAAAAACGTTACCGTTGGTCAATAAGCTGGTCGTTTTGAATCATTCGATATTGTCTGCTTTAGCTTCCCTATCCACCTATATTCAATCGCACCAGACAACTTCAGCCTCAGAATCGTTTAATTATATTATAAAAACGATACTTTCGAACTTAGACCATTCGATTTCTATTTTAAGAAATGAAGTGATCTTAACGGATACTTTTTTTGATAAGGAAGATGTGACTTTGCAATTTGAAGAACTCAAACGTGTCAATTTTACGCGTCTGATCAAAGATGATGAACTAGACAAAGAAACGCGTCAGGCTAAAATGCAGGAAGCTCAAATGGTAATCGAACAATTGATCTGGATGAGCAATCTTGCTGAAAAGATTTTGAAGATTACAGAAGAATTTAAAGCAACAAATCCAGATTAATTCATCTGGATTTGTGTTTATTCTATATAAGAATTACTCTTAGTTGTTTCTTAGTTTCAAAACATCAGAAGTATGTTTTCTAAGTTCTGCTAAAAGCTCCGGTTTATCATTTAAAGTTTGTCCGTAAGACGGAATCATCGTTTTCATCTTCGCTTGCCATTCCGGTGTCTTCGCCTGAGCAGTAAAACATCTGCTGATTAAATCAACCATAATTGCAACTGCAGTTGATGCACCAGGAGAAGCTCCCAATAAAACGGCTAGTGTTCCGTCGTGTGTATTGATGACTTCAGTACCAAATTCCAGTACCCCGCCTTCTTTTTCATCCTTTTTGATTACCTGAACACGTTGTCCTGCTTTCTCCAGTTTCCAGTCTTTAGAACGTGCTGTTGGCAAATACTCACGTAAAGCCGCCATTCTGTCTTTTGGAGACTGACGAACCTGCTCTATTAAATATTTGGTTAATGGTATATTATGAAATCCCGCTGATAACATCGGAATCAGATTGTTTGCTTTTATAGATAATGGTAAATCTAAATAAGAACCATTTTTTAGGAAACGAGTCGAAAATCCTGCGAACGGACCAAAAAGCAATGCTTTTTCACCATCAATTACGCGGGTATCGATATGCGGAACTGACATTGGAGGTGCTCCAACACTTGCTTTTCCGTATACTTTTGCCTGATGTTTAGCGATCACTTCAGGATTTGTACATTTTAACCATTGACCGCTAACCGGGAAACCACCATAACCATTTCCTTCAACAACATTTGCTTTTTCTAATAATGGCAAAGAACCTCCACCAGCACCAATAAATACAAATTTAGTATATGCTTTTCTTGTTTTACCAGTTGTAAGATCAGTGATTTTAATTCTCCATGACTTGTCCTCACGCTGTCTTAGCTTTTTTACTTCATGATTAAAGAATAAAGAAACGCCATCCAGCTTTTCCAGATAACTGAACATACTTCTGGTCAAAGCTCCAAAATTCACATCAGTACCAATTTCCATGTGGGTTGCTGCTAATTTTTCGTTAGCATCTCTTCCCTCCATTACAAGCGGCATCCATTCTTTCAATTTTTCAAAATCAGAACTAAATTCCATTTGAGAAAAAATTGGATTACTTTGCAAAGCTTCAAATCTCTTTTTAAGATATTCTACGTTTTTTTCTCCCCAGACAAAACTCATGTGAGGAACGCTTTTAATAAAATTATCAGGAGATGGTACTTTATTTTCTTGCACTAAGTAAGACCAAAACTGGCGTGAAATCTCGAAAGATTCTGCAATACTTATTGCCTTTTTAGGATCGATACTTCCGTCAGCCTTTTCTGGAGTATAATTTAGCTCACAAAAAGCTGAGTGTCCTGTTCCTGCATTATTCCAGGCATCTGAGCTTTCGGCAGCAGCAACATCTAATCTTTCGTAAATTTCAATTTTTATATCGGGTTGCAGCTCTTTTAAAATTAATCCAAGAGTTGCGCTCATAATTCCAGCTCCAATAAGCACTACTTCACTATTGGAACGTATTGTATTGTCAGGCATAACAGTAATTTGTTTTTAAAGTGCAAAGGTACTTTTTATAATTGCAAAAAAAAACTAATTTCACATGATAAAAGTTATGATTTTATTAAAAATTAAAGACTATGGAATTGATGGAGAAAAAATTAAAAACGTTTTGACGAAAGATAGTCCTGAAGCATTATTGTAGCTGAGATTTCATCAATCAATCCTTTGTTCTGACGCTGTTTTTTACTGAGCCCGCTATCGATCATTGTTTGAAATGCCATTTTTGAAGTAAAGCGCTCATCAACACGAACCACTTTCATATCCGGAAAAATATTAGAAAAATGGGTTACAAAACCTTTAATGATAGCAGCACTTTCAGATGGCTCGCCATTCATTTGTTTGGGTTCTCCAATTAAAACCGTCTCTACTTTTTCTTTCGAAAAATAATCCTTTAGAAAATCAATTAAAGTATTTGTTGGAATCGTTGTCAGACCGGATGCTATAATCTGCATTTCATCTGTAACAGCAATTCCGGTGCGTTTTTGTCCGTAATCTATAGAGAGAATTCTTGGCATTTTGTGTTTTTTGTCAAAGATAGAAAGGAAAAGCCATAAAACTAAAGAGAATCTTTGTATTTTATAAATACAAAAGCAGAAACTGTCTGAAGATCAATATCAACTTCATAAACTGATATCTCTCCTGTCTTTTTCAAAATCAGAATCGTCCTGAATAATCCTCAGTTCAGCTGAATAAATAAACTTAACAAAAACCATTGCATCTTTTTTATCCTGAAATCAGGATTTAAAATTGTCTTATCTTATTATAATAATATTTTTTACGGACCACTTTTTAAGGAAAATACAATTTATTTTACTCGGAATTTTATTACAGTTTTAAATTAATCATTCAAAATCATTTAAAGCTTAGTATAACTTTAAATTTCTGATGAATAATTATAAAAAATGTATTGTTTTATTTTTAAAAAGATTCCTTCTAATTGCTTTAATATATCAATTTAGCAGGCTTTTATTTTATTTTCTAAATCTAAATTTATTTGAACCGTTTACGTTTCAGACTTTTTTGGGAGGTCTTTTATTTGATTTTGCAGCTATTAGTTATTTAAATATTCCCTTTATTATTGCCCATCTCATTCCGGGCAATTTTAAATACAACAACCGCTATCAGCATATCTTAAAAATAAGTTTCTATTCTGCCAATCTTCTCTTCATTGCAACCAATTTTGTTGATATTATCTATTATCGTTTCACAGGACGAAGAAGTACTTATAAAATGATTACTGCTAAAGGAATGGAACATGAAGTTTTTGGGCTCATCCCCTCATTCCTGAAAGAATTCTGGTACATTGGAATACTTTTTATAATTATCAGCATCTTATTCTGGAAATTAATTCCTGATCTGAATAAAAACCCAACACCGCAACACTTAACCAAAAGAGATTACTTTATAAAATCGAGTTATCTCATCCTCTCCATAACTGTATTGGTAATCCTGGGACGTGGAGGTTTTCAAAAAAAACCTATCAAAATTGTTGACGGAATAAAATATGGAGCTTTGGGCAATACGGCTTTAGTCCTGAATACGCCCTTTACTATTCTGACAACAATAGCAAAAAAAGAGGATCTTGATAACGTTAATTACTATAGTTCAAAAGAGTTAAAATCTATTTACAATCCGGTTATTTCGCTGCAATCAGATAAACCGGCAACTAAAAAAAATGTGGTGATTTTGATTTTAGAAAGTTTTGGCAATGAAAATATCGGACGCGGACAAACTCCTTTTTTAGATTCATTAATTACTAAATCCTATTATTTCAAAAATGGATTTGCAAACGGAAAAGTATCCATTGATGCCGTTCCGTCTATACTTTCCAGTATTCCGAGTTTAATGAACAATTCATTTATTTCCTCCAGTTTCTCTTTAAACAAAATAAACGGCCTGCCTAAAATATTAAAGAAAGAAGGATACAATACCTCTTTTTTTCATGGCGCTTTTAATGGCAGCCAGAACTTTGATCAATACACAAAAATCGCAGGTTTTGATCATTATTTTGGTAAAGACCAATATACCGGCAAGGAAGCTTTTGATGGAACATGGGGGATTTTTGATGAAGAGTTTTTGCAATTTTACGCCACAAAACTAAGCTCATTTCAGCAGCCTTTTTTTAGTTCCTTATTTACAATTTCTTCGCACAATCCTTATACTATACCTGAGAAATACAAAGGAAAATTCCCAAAAGGAACTACCACTATCCAGGAGAGCATCGCTTATACTGATTTTGCATTGAGAGAATTTTTTAAAACTGCCAAAAACCAAAGTTGGTACAATAATACTCTTTTTGTAATTTCTGCTGATCATACTTCATCCGGAGGTGACATAGATATTGACAAAACAAATATTGGAAAATTCAGAATTCCGATTCTATTCTTCGATCCTTCCAATCCTGAATTTATGGGGATCAACGAAAAAAACTTTCAGCAGATTGACATTATGCCAAGTATTCTGGACTATCTCAATATAAAAACCGAAATGGTAAGCTTTGGAAAAAGCTATAAATCTCCGAAAAACTTTGTTGTATACTATCTTCAGGGAACCTATCATTATATACAGGACGATTATTATTTGGTTTTTGCAGACAATCAAACTAACGGTTTGTACAATTGGAAAAAAGATGTCTTATTAAAAAATAATCTGATGCAACAGGAAAAACCAAGAGTCAAAGAATATGAAAAATTCCTAAAGGCGTATATACAATCTTTCAACGAAAGAATTACCAATAATCAACTTGCCTTTTAAAACAAAAAGTCCGTCTCGAAACTCGAAACGGACTCATCCAAAATATTCAAAACTTAAAAAAAAAAAAATTACCTATTAAAAAGTCTTCTAAAAAAACCTCTTTCCTCTTCCTCTTCTTCCTCTTCCTCAGCGTTTATTTTTTCTTCATACTGAGCAAATTTCGCCTGTCCTCTTTCATGTTCGTAAATTAACTCTTTAATATACTCCACATAAGATTTCTTTCTTTCTTCTAAAAATCCAATAAGGTATTTTTCACTGTATTCGATTCCGCTTGCAGCTTCAATTTGTAATAATTTTTTATACAAAGGCTCTATATGCACAGCAATAACTTCCTGTGGCACCGCTTGTCTTCTACCAAAATAATTCACAATAACATCGTTCTCATCTACTGAAATTTCAAAATCGGTAATTACCCAGTAATACCTTCCGGACTTCGCTAAATTTTTTACAATGGCATGGAAGTTTTTTCCGTTTTTAAGGTTTTCCCAAAGCACTTTAAAAATCACTCTTGGCATATCAGGATGACGAATAATATTATGTGGCTGTCCCATTAATTCGTAATCTTCATATCCTGAGACATTAACAAAATTTTCATTGGCATATTCAATGATACCAAATGCATTTGTTTTACTCATAATAACCTGAGTTTTGTCCCATGAGACTTCTTTATCGATAATAGTTCTTTGTCCGAGAGGCTGATTTTCCTGATTCATGTGCTGCTTATTATTAGTTTGGAATGGTACTTAATTTCTTTCTGTTTGTATTTTCTGAAATTAATGGTGCAAAATTAATTAGAACAAAAAACCCAAAACCTGATTTTTGTCATATTGTGTTGTTAAAAAACCTTTTTATGGAGTCTTATCATAATAAAATCCCCTATGACAGTAAAAATTTATTTATCAAAATAAAAACAAAATGTTATTTCTGTAACATTTTCAAAAGACTTTACCTTTTCGCATTTGTACAAATACGCTATCTTTGCCAAAAATTAAAACTTATGAATTCTTTACAAACTATAATTGAACAAGCTTGGGAAAACAGAGCTTTATTACAAGAAACTACTACAACTGATGCTATTAGAGAAGTTATCGAATTGGTTGATGCAGGAAAATTACGTTGTGCTGAACCAGTTGGCGACAAGTGGCAGGTAAACGAATGGGTAAAAAAAGCTGTTGTAATGTATTTCCCAATTCAAAAAATGGAAACATGGGAATCTGGTATTTTTGAATACCACGACAAAATGTTGCTAAAAAGAGGTTATGCTGAAAAAGGAATTCGTGTTGTACCTAATGCTGTTGCACGTTACGGAGCTTATATTTCAAGCGGTGTAATTTTAATGCCTAGTTACGTAAACATTGGTGCTTATGTAGACGAAGGAACTATGGTTGACACCTGGGCAACTGTTGGTAGCTGTGCACAAATTGGTAAAAATGTTCACTTAAGCGGTGGAGTTGGTATTGGTGGTGTTTTAGAACCATTGCAGGCTGCTCCGGTTATTATTGAAGACGGAGCTTTTATTGGTTCGCGTTGTATTGTTGTAGAAGGAGTACACGTTGGTAAGGAAGCTGTTCTTGGGGCTAATGTTTGTTTGACCGCTTCAACAAAAATTATCGATGTTACTGGTGATGAGCCGGTTGAAATGAAAGGTGTTGTTCCTGCTCGTTCAGTGGTAATTCCCGGAAGTTATACTAAAAAATTCGCTGCCGGTGAGTTTCAGGTTCCTTGTGCTTTGATTATTGGTACCCGTAAACCATCTACAGATCTAAAAACATCATTAAACAATGCACTTCGTGAATATGATGTAGCGGTTTAATCTATAAATTACAATATTTAAAATTCCAAATTCCAATTGCTTATGATTGGAATTTGGAATTTTTTTTATTTGTCCTTTTTATAATTTTTATTGTTTTTTCTGAAGTTTTATAAGTTTTGCATATTTCATATAAGAGAAGAAACTCTGAATCATGGCGATAGACAATCCATCTATACCATTAAAAATACCTTTCTTAAAGAAATAACAACGTATAAAAGCAACTGTACCGTTAAGAACCGGTTTAAAAGCATTGACTCTTTTTCCCTGATCAAACAATTGTTGCGCATGCCAACCGGAATATTGATTCTTTTTTGCAATAATCTGATCTAAAGATTCCCAGCCATAGTGCAATATATGTACCGCTACTTTTTTCTCATTTTGAGTTATTATTTTCTGATGTACAATAGAATCTGACGGATGTGCTGTTTGTTTGTTAAAAAAACGAACTTTATGATCCGGATACCATCCAGAAAAATCAATTAGTTTATCTGCTAAAAAGTTCTTTACCCTAAAACTAAAAGCATCGTGGTTTCCTTCTAAATATTTTTTGTTTAAAATAAATGCTTCAGCATCTTTATCCAGAAACTCATCGGCATCGAGATTTAGGATCCAGTCATTTTTGCAATATGGCAAACCATGGGTACGTTGAGGTCCGTCTCCTAAAAAAGCCTGCTGTACTACTATTGCTCCTTTTTCTTTGGCAATTTCAACTGTACGATCTTTACTAAAAGAATCTACTATGATTACTTCATCACAAACTTTTAATAAAGCATCAATACATTTTCCAATGTTTTTTTCTTCATTGAAAGTAATAACCAGACCACTAATTTCCATTGCAAAATTTAATTTATTAGACGCAAAAATATAACTTTTTTATTTTAGTTTAATCTTAGCGTTGCACACTTCATAAAATAGTTTGTAATTTAGCCTTCAAATTGAATTTAAAATAAATGAGGATATTAGTCATTCAGCAAAAAAGAATTGGAGACGTATTAACGAGTACTATAATTTGCAACAACTTAAAAACAAAGTTTCCGGATGCTGCGATAGATTATATGTGCTATCCAAATTCTGTCGATGTACTACAGGAAAATCCAAATATTGACACTATTATTCCGTTAACCAACAAGGTAAGAAAATCAATTCCCTCTTTATTCAAATTTATCTTTCAGATCCGCAGAAAAAAATACGATGCCATTATTGATGTATACTCGAAATTAGAGACGAACCTGATCACTGTGTTTTCAGGAGCAAAATACAAAGTTTCTTATCGCAAGTGGTATACCAAAATTTTCTATAATTATACTTACGAACGTTTTGACGCTATAGCATCTGAACACGGATTGGCTATTGAAAACAGATTACTGCTTCTGAAACCGTTTATCTCAGAAAAAATCACAGATGTAAAACCTAAGATATTCCTAAAAGAATCTGAAATAAACGAGGCCAGACAACTTCTAAAAAGCTATAATATCGATAGCGAAAAGCCATTGATTATGTTTGGAATTTTAGGAAGCGAGGTTTACAAAACATATCCTCTGGAAGGAATGGCAAAAATTATAGACTTTACAGTCGCTAAAACTAATGCCACCATAATCTTCAATTATATTCCGGACCAAAAAGAGCAGGCACTCGAGGTATTCAATTACTGTACTGAAGAAACCAAAAAACATATTGTATTTGATCTATATTGTACTGAACTAAGACCTTTCTTAGCTTTGCTTTCACAATGCGAAATGCTGATAGGGAACGAAGGCGGAGCTGTAAATATGGCCAAAGCGCTTGATATCCCAACTTTCTCCATCTTTACTCCTTCTGTAAGAAAGGAAACCTGGCAATTATTTGAAAATGAAGCAAAAAATGCTTCTATTCACTTAAAAGATTTAAAGCCGGAAATATACGAACAACACACAGAACAATATATTAAGGAGCATACTTTTGAATATTATGCTGAATATCCTTTACCCTTAATGCTTGAAAAACTGGAAACTTATTTTCACGAATATAAAAATTAAGAACACAGAATAATAACCCAAAAACAATAAAAAAAGACAAAAACCTTATTCTTAATGAATGGTTTTTGTCTTTTTTATATCTCGATATTAAGATTTAATCCTAATTTGACTTTAACTCTTAATTACTTCTTCCAGAATTTAAGTTTCTTTTTTAAACGCTTTTTTCTATAAAACTGTTCCTGAAAATCGACTGTATATTTCCATAGAGTATCAAAAGTTTTTTGCTCAGGTTCCTTATACAGCTTAGCATACTCGTTGCTCATAACAGCAACCATTTCTTTTACGGGAGTCAAACGACATAGATTTTTCATTCTCATTTCGAAAGTCATCGAATCGTGAAATTCCATTCTGTTCAGATCAACCAGAAAGAAGTCATAATTGCCATCCGCATTCTTTTTGATCAATGTATTTCCGGGTGAATGATCCAGAAACTCGATTCCTTTTTCATGAAGTTCAAAACTAAATCTGGTAAACTGTCTTAATATATTGTCATGATCAGGAAAATCGGGAATTTCTACAAGTTCGCGATACGTCAGATCGCACTGAAGCTGCTCGCTTACGTAAAAACTTTTCTCTAAACCTAAAAGTGTCGAAAACTCAGCATACGCAATAGGCTTTGGAGTTCCGATTCCCAATTCTAATAATTTATTGGCAAACTCGTACGAGCGTTTTGCTTTTGATTTTCGGAAATATTTGTAGGCTATTTTATTAATGAAGTGAGGAACTTTAAACGATTTTATATTTATCGTCTGACCATTTAAATCAAAAAGTTTGATCTGATTGCGTTGGCCAATGACAAAGTCTTTTCCTTTGGTATCAAAAAACTGAATATACTCAACAAGTATATTTTCAAATTTTTCATACCCTTGATTTAATCTTAAAATCATAAAAATTGTTTCAGCAAATTTAGTTAGTTTTACCAACTAATAAAAACAAATTAGCCGATAATGCACATAACATTAATAAGTCTCGACAATTGGGGTCTCAATACACACATTGCATCTACTCTGGAAAAGCAGGGACATACTGTACATCATATCGATTTTAATGTTTTTAAATACAAATATCCATCTGTATTGCATAAAGCTTATAATTTTATTCTAAAGGCCTTCTTTAAGACGAACTTAAAACACTTGCATTACGGGAAAGAAATTATAAAGCAATTACAAAAAAACAAAGAAATCCAAGATGTTATCCTGACTATAAAAGGTGATTTTATTGATCCCGCAAGTATTCTTGAATTTAAGAAATATACTAAAAAATCAATAGGCTTTTTTAATGATAACACCTATCGCTGTCCTAAAATCAAAAGAGTGCTGCATTGTTTTGATGAGGTGTATTCGTTCGAGAAAGACGATTGTGCCAAATTCGATCTGAAATTTGCCCCTAACTGGATCTACAATAAAAATGCAGCTGTAAATACTGAGAAAGCTTTTGATTATGATGTTTTCAACATTAGCTCGATCGACAAAAGATTACCAATATTAGAGCGAATTGCTAAGGAACTAAAATCTAAAGAAATAAATTTCAAGTTTATTATTTATGATAAAAAGCACAAGCAGACCGATGACATTATTACTTATATCAATAAACATATGCCTTTAGCGGAGGTCAATGATTATATCAACCGTTCAAAAGTATTACTAGACATTAACAGAATTGGTCAGATTGGCCTGACCTTCAGGGTTTTTGAAAGCCTGGGCTTAGAAAAAAAGCTGATCACAACGAACGCTGATATAAAAAACTATGATTTTTACAATCCTAATAACATTCTTATCATAGACGAAAAAAATCCGGTTGTACCGGTTGATTTTTTCAAAAATGAATACGAGAAAATCCCTGATTCTGTTTTTTACAAATACACTTTAGAAGGCTGGACTGATAACGTAATTTTCAAAAAACAGTTTTAAATTGTCTATTATAAAAAAACAGCCATTTTACAATCTTACTCGTTCAATTATAATGTATCATTCAGTAAGTTTGTAAAAAACAAAACGTCACTAAACTGCTTCTAAAACAATGACAGCCAGCTGCTATTCAATCTTATAAAAAATGAATTTTACCGTTTACGCCTTTCTGATTCCAATATTAGCTGTACTAATTGTATCCGTTTTACTTGTAAACAAACTTGTAAAAACAGATTTAAGTGAAATTCGATATCCTGAAATTGACGGATTAAGAGGATATTTGGCTTTTTTTGTTTTTTTGCATCACAGTTACATCTGGCAGGTATTTTTGAAGACTGAAAACTGGGAAGACCCTGCTTCTAATTTGTTCAATCAGTTTGGGGAAACAACAGTGGTTTTCTTTTTTATAATTACCGCTTTTTTATTTACAACTAAGTTATTCAATAATAAAACCGGAGAAATTGATTGGCCAGATTACCTTAAATCAAGGTTTTTCAGACTTTTCCCAATGTATTTCTTCTCGGTAATTATCATCTTTTTTCTGGTTGCTTATTTAACCCAATTCACCATTAGGGTTCCGTTTATCGAAAATTTAAAAAGCGTACTTTCCTGGTTATTTTTTAACGTAAGCAAGAAAAACTCGGATCTAAACGGACTGGAAGATACTTTTATACTGAATTCCGGAATAACCTGGACGTTACCTTACGAATGGACGTTTTACTTTTTATTGCCACTTATCGCTTTATGGTTTAAAATAAAAGTAAACTTAAAAGCAGTATTTGCTTTTACGGCCGCGGCAGCCATCATTATGGTTATTAATAAATCATCATTAAGACACTTTATGCCTTTTGTAGGCGGTATAATCGTTGCCATATTGCTTAATACCAAAAAATTTGAAGGAATTCTAAAACAAAAAAAATACACTATTTTAGCCATATTGCTATTGGCACTTTCCGTTTATTTTTTTAACGGGGGCCGAAAACCAATTCAGATCGTAATATCATCAGTTGTATTTTTGATTATTGCATCAGGAAACAGCTTTTTGGGAATCTTATCTAGTGCTTTCTCCCGTAAATTTGGCCAAATAACATATAGTTTGTACCTGTTACACGGTATTTTACTATTCATTATCTTCTATTTTATAATTGGTTTTGAGAAAGCAAAAATGCTAACCAATTCTGAATTTTGGCTTATTATTATTGCATCTATTTTCCCTCTGTTGCTTATTTGCCAGCTTACTTTTAAGTATATCGAATTGCCTTTGATGTCGATGTCTAAGAGAAACAAAACAAAAAAGCTGTAAGAGTTGATTATGATCACACCCCACAAATCATTCATCTTCTTTTTATTTATACCTTTGCAGCTTAAATAAGCATACAAAAACAAGTATATAATTTTATAGAATGAACGAAGAAATTTTAAAAGCATACGAGGTTATCAAAGAGGGCGGCATTATACTTTACCCTACTGATACCGTTTGGGGAATTGGCTGTGATGCTACAAATCCTGAAGCTGTTGCCAAAATATACAAACTCAAACAGCGTGCTGAAACACAAAGCATGATCGTACTGATGAATGGGGAGAAAATGATGTATAATGTTTTTAAAAACATCCCTGAAGTAGCCTGGCAGATTTTAGACTTATCTGAAAAACCAACTACTTTGATTCTGGACGAACCCAGAAATGTTGCCCCCAACATCATTGCAGCAGATAATTCACTTGGAATTCGTTTGGTAAAAGAGCCATTTTGCTTTAAATTATTAGAGCGAATGAAAAAACCTTTGGTCTCAACTTCGGCTAATATTTCAGGACAGCCTACTCCTATTGCTTTCAAGGATATTAGTCCTGAAATTGTTAAAGGCGTAGATTATGTTGTGAATCTATATCATGACAGAGTTGCAGGAAAACCTTCAACAATCATCAAACTAACGAATGATGCACAGGTAAGGGTGATTAGAAAATAGTTATTTTTGTTTCAGGTTTCAAGTTCCAGGTTAAATAACTTGGAACCTGAAATCTAAAAACGCTGAACCTTTACACCTATTTTTTAAATACTTTTCAGGCTTTCGATAAGCCAATCTATATCTTCTTTGGTATTATAATGACTGAAAGAAATTCTGAGGTTTGGTAATTTTAAATCTTCTTCTGAGAGCATCTCTTTTAAAACATGTGAAGGTTTTATACTTCCGGACTGGCATGCACTTCCTCTTGAAACGGCAATTCCTTTCATATCTAAACTGAACAATAACATGGAGGTTTTATCAGCAGAAAAAGGCAAAATAATATTGATAATATTATAAAAATCATCTCTTTTTCCATTGATTCTAAATCCCGGAAAATGTATCTCAAGCTGATCAATAAGATACGTTTTCAGCTCAGAGATGTATATCCTTTCGTGATCTAAATTCTCGTACGAAAGTGACAAAGCTTTTGCCATTCCGGCAATTTGATGTACTGCTTCAGTTCCGGCACGAAGTCCTTTTTCCTGTTCACCTCCAAAAATCAAAGGTTGTAATCCTGAGTTTTTTCGAATAAAAGCAAATCCAACACCTTTTGGTCCGTGAAATTTATGTGCGCTCGCAATAATAAAATCAACTGGCGTTTCCTGTAAATCAATCTCAGTTTTACCAACGGACTGAACGGTATCTGAGTGAAATAAAGTACCATATTGCTTACAGATCAGACCCACTCTATTCAGGTCTAAAACTGTTCCTGTTTCGTTGTTTACGTGCATCAGACTCACAATTGTCTTTTTTTCCTGCGCCAGTAAATTAGACAAATGCGTTAAATCGATACTTCCGTCAGCATTTATATTGACGTAATCGACCTGAACATTATATTCAGATTCCAGCACCAAAACGGTATGCAAAACGGCATGATGTTCTATTTTGGTGGTAATGATACGTTCTATTTTAAGGTCTTCAACTGCAGAACGAAGGATCCAGTTATCGGCCTCAGTTCCTCCTGAAGTAAAAATAATTTCCTGTGCGGAACAATTTAAATGTTTGGCAATGCTCTTTCTGGAAAGCTCCAAAATAGTCTTTCCGTTTCTTCCAAAACTATGTGTAGAAGACGGATTACCAAAATCTTCAGTCATAATTTTTGTCATTTCCTGAATAACTTCAGGACGCATAGCGGTTGTAGAGGCGTTATCGAGGTATACTTTTTTCATTAATGCAAAGTTATGAAATATCAATTGTCTATTCTTAAATATCATTTGCCAAATTTTTCACTATTTTTGACGTCAAATAAAATTACGATGAAAAAATATGCATGCCTTCTAGTATTCGCACTATTATTAAACGGTTGCGATGACGGTGACTTAACAGTTGACACTATTGATTTTGACGACCCTACTATTGCCTCTCAAACCTGCAACACATTAACTAACAGTTTAATATACAGACTAAAGAGTCAGGAATCTTTATTAATTCAGTTACCGGACAACAAAATTATAAATGATGTAACACTACCCGGAGCTCCAGTAACCTATGATATCGACAACAACCTATACCGTGTTGTCTACAGAGCATATAATGGTAAAGTTGAGACAGCTAACATTTGCGGCAGCATCCCCCCAACATCACCAAGCGTGACAGAAGAATGGCAAGCTAAATCAGGGAAAATTGTAATAAACACGGCACAAATCGAAGTAACAGATGAAACTACAGGAAGTAGTAAAGTTACAGGTTACAACCATAATATTGTTTTTAACAATATCACTTTTGCCAAGCCATCAGGAATAGATCAGGTGAATGCCGAATTTGATTTTGGAAATTTTACTACAACAGTTACTCCGGTCGTGGTAGATTTTAGTGCTCAAACTGCTCAATATTGTCCAGATCAGAATAAAGTTTACATCGAAAACACAACATCTTCTCTTGTCCTCGAAAGTCTGTCCGACAATATAATTGAAAATGTAGATACCCCAACAGGACAACCAAGAGAAAGTTTAATCAACTTAAACTCTTTAAATAATAAATTATATTACAGAACCTATGCCGGGGTGTTGCCTGTAAACGCAAGCACTTACTTCTGTACCAACCAGACACCTGCATCACCTGCCATATTAGACACATGGTTTGGCAAGGATGGACAGGCTAATGTAAGTGGTATAATACAGGTCACAACCACGAGCTCTCTTAAGGTATTTAAACATACAATAGTTCTTAAAAAAGCAACACTACAAAAAGGGAATACTACTTTTAAACTGGGAGATAATTTCGTTTTAGGCACTGTAACTGTTGTAGTGCCTTAGCAAAAAACAAGGTTTTTCATAGCTAAAAAAAACCTCTTATTTTCTTACAAAACAAACGTCCGTTTTCAAACTAATCTCACTAGAGAATTAGAAAGAAAACGGACGTTTTTTTTATGCTTTAAAGCGAACGAATTCAGCAATAAAAAAAAGTCTTATTTGTTGTTTTGCCTAAAATAAACTTCGGTTGCACCTAAGCCATATTTTTGATAATTGGCGTCCTGAAAATCTATTCCGTCATAACGGCCCAATAAAAAATCAAGTTCAGATTTCAGAATTCCTTCGCCAACGCCATGAATAAAAACGATCTTAGGAATTCTATTTCGAATTGCAAATTCAATATGTCTTTTTGCCGTTTCAGTCTGCAAAGTCAAGATATCATAATTTGACATTCCGCGTTTATTCGGAACCAGTTTTTCGATATGCAAATCAAATTCCGGAGCAGAAATTTCGCGTTTATCTTTCTTTTCTTTGACAAAACTCCTTGGTTTTGGCTCTGTTTTCTCTCTCGAAACTTCATCTAAATCAATTCTTCTGATAGAATTCATTAAATTACTGGTTTCCTGATTTTTAATTAACTCTTTGACAAAAAATGTCATCATAAATCCATCCTCAGTTTCGATCAAAACTTCATCGTTTTTCACCGAAACCACTGTTCCGTTTATCGCTTCATCTAAGACTGAAACTTTATCTCCTTTAGTCAACATCCTGTTCTTCTTTATCTTGATTTTTACTTGGTGTTTTTGCGCTCAACTGCATCATTCCATACATGAAAACTGCAATCGCAATTACCATAATATAGATATTTTTTTTGTCTGAAACCTGCTCGTACATCGCAACCGAAATCGCAAGAATCATTATTAAAATTTTAAAAGCTTTCATATTTTCATGTATAAGAATTCAAAAGTAAGAAACTTTAAAATAGGAGTATATAGCCGTCAGGATTCTGTCGTCGCTTTTTTTTCAGAACAACAGAAAAAAATCCTGTTCAATTTATAACAAGACATGATCTGATTCGTATTTAAAAATACATTCCAAAACCAAACATAACTAACCTTTGATCATACTATTTTATTCCTACTTTTTTCAAAGCTCTTTTTTAGCAAAATTTCAATATCAATTATACTCTTTCCACTTTCATTTTTTTACTTTGTCTTTTTCTAAAAAGGATTAAATTACCGCAACCTCACTTTATTTTTTCAGCGCTTAATCCTTCTTTTTTTCAAAGATCAGAAGTGACTTTTTTTTATCAACTTTTGTTTTGATTTTTTGCATTGAAAAAACGCTGAAATTATTTTTTTATCTGGTTCAGAATATCATTCATCATCTCGATTTGTACTTTCTGAATTTCGATTAATTCTTGTTGCTGATGCATAATTAAGTGATCGATTTTGTCGTGAATCATTCTAATTTCTAATTCGGATTTCAGGTTGATCATATAATCTTTCTTGGCACGATTTCGGTCTTTTTCTTCCTGACGATTTTGACTCATCATAATTACCGGAGCCTGCAATGCGGCAATACAGGATAAAATCAAATTAAGCAAAATAAACGGATACGGGTCAAAACCTTTATTGACCAAAATATAAACATTCGCACCAATCCAGACTACGATGAAAAGTAAGAAGGAAATTATAAAAGTCCAGCTTCCGCCAAAGTCAGCAACTTTGTCTGCTATTTTCTGACCAAAACTCCTTACCTCCTCTTCGTCTTCTACAATACTTACTATTGACTTATCTTCTTTGAGCGAAGTAATAACACTTTTTTCAAGATCAGAAAGTGTTCCGATTTCAGTAGACAAATAATTCGAAATGTATTTTTGGCGGTATTCGTTTAACTCTTTTACTGCAATACAATCATCTTCACTAAAAGAAGGAAAATCCTGAATGATAAGTCCTAAAATTGGATCGTGAATCGATTTTCCCCAAATTTTCTCACTTTCAGGAAAAGAATCATTAGAAATAGCACTTTTAAAAGTCGAATTATTTTTCATGTTTATAAATTTTAAGGGCTAATTTACGCATTTAACTTATTTAGAATCATATAAAAAATGTGCTTGTATGTTTCTTTTATTTATCACAAATCGAATTCTCAAAACAAAATTTCTTTATATAATTCGTGCCTTTATTTACAAAAAACACATTACTTTTAACGTTTTAAAATATCCACTCAATTTTATAATTGTGACAAAAGACACTATCATACAGAATATAAAAGCTTTAAAAAGCCATTCCAATATAAATTACGGTATCAAAACCAAAACTGAAGATTTTACCGAAAAGCTTTTTTATACCCTTTTTGATTCGAACGCATCCTTAGCTCAGAGTATTGACGAGCTTGAAATACGATTCAAAGAAATTGCGGTACTCGCTTGCAAAAAACCTGAAAAATTATGCGAATCGATCTGGGACCGGTTTTTAGAAAAACTGCCCGGCGTATTAGAGAAACTAAATCAGGATGCTGAATATATTCTGGAAAATGATCCCGCATCCAATAGTATCGATGAGGTTTATTTGGGTTATCCCGGTTTTTATGCCATTGCAATTTATCGATTAAGCCACGAATTATACCATCTGGATTTATTGCTGTTCTCGAGATTAATGAGCGAATACGCACACCGAATTACCGGAACTGATATACATGCCGGTGCCGCTATTGATTCTCCGTTTTTTATTGATCATGCTACCGGAATCGTTATTGGGGAAACGACTGTGATAAAAAAACACGTAAAAATATATCAGGGTGTAACTTTAGGCGCTTTGAGCGTGAGCAAAGAAATGAAAAATGCAAAAAGACATCCAACTGTCGAAGCGAATGTTTGCATTTATGCGAATGCCACTATTCTTGGAGGCGGAACCATTATTGGCAAAAATAGTATTGTGGGAGGAAATGCATGGGTAACCAAATCGATTCCTGAAGATTCTATTGTCACCAACACCACTACAACTGAAGTTAAAATAAAAGAAAAAAAATGAATGCACAGAAATTGCTAAACCTGATTGGAAATACTCCTTTGATGGAAACTGTCAATTTGGTTAAAAATAAAAATGTAAAACTTTTACTAAAGCTGGAAGGAAATAATCCGGGCGGAAGTGTAAAAGACAGAGCGGCGTATAACATGATTGCTGCTGCTCTTGAAAGAGGTGATATCAAAAAAGGCGACAAGCTGATCGAAGCGACAAGCGGCAATACAGGAATTGCTCTTGCCATGATCGCACAATTGTTTCAAATAGAGATCGAATTGGTGCTGCCGGAAGATTCTACAAAAGAAAGAACTCAAACAATGCGTGCTTATGGCGCTACAGTGATTTTAACGCCCGCTAGCGAAGGAATTATTGGTTCACGCGACTACGCAGACAAAAAGGTAGCAGAAGGCGGTTATATCATGCTAAATCAATTTGCGAATGAAGACAACTGGAAAGCACATTATAAAACTACCGGTCCTGAAATCTGGAATGACACTGACGGAACTGTAACCCACTTTGTCTCTGCAATGGGAACAACGGGAACTATCATTGGAACTTCGACTTATTTGAAAGAAAAAAATCCCGCAATTCAGATTGTTGGCGCGCAGCCGAGCGATGGATCACAAATTCCGGGAATCCGCAAATGGCCACAAGAATATTTACCCAAAATCTTTGATGCATCTAAAGTAGATACTGTAGTTGACGTAAGCGAAGAAGAAGCACGTATTATGACGAAACGCTTAGCTCTCGAAGAAGGTGTTTTTGCAGGAATGAGCAGCGGAGGTTCTGTTGCTGTTGCCTTAAAAATCGCCGAAGAATTAGAATCAGGAGTAATTGTTGCTGTTATCTGCGATCGCGGTGATCGTTATTTGTCTTCTGATTTATTTGATTGAGAAGAAAGGTTCAAAGGCACAAAGGTTCATAGGGACAAAGTTTTTATAAACTGATTACATTTTTATAGTTCCCCAAAAGACGCACTGCTGCGCATCTCTACAAAAAACCTTTGTGCCTTTGTCTCTTTTAAACTCTCGAACTTGAAGAAAAGAACCTTTGAACCTTAAAAGAAATGAACTACAGAAAACTAGGAAAAACCAATTTTAAGATCTCTGAAATCTCCCTTGGAACCTGGCAAGTTGGAGGAAAATGGGGATCTGGATTTAATGATAAAACAGCCGATGAACTTATCAATACGGCTATCGATAACGGTGTAAATTTTATTGACACCGCTGATGTTTATGAAAACGGACTGAGCGAAACTGCCGTTGGACGTGTCGTGCGCTCAAGATCAGAACGTATTTATGTAGCTACAAAATGCGGCCGTCACATTAATCCTCATGTGAGTAACGGATACCAGCCAAAAGTTCTTCAGAAATTTGTTGAAGACAGCTTGAAAAGAACGGGATTAGAAACTCTGGATTTGATTCAGCTGCACTGTCCTCCTACTGAAGTTTTTTACCGACCTGAAATTTTCGAACTTTTTGACCGATTAAAAGATCAGGGAAAAATTTTAAATCTGGGCGTAAGTGTCGAAAAAGTCGAAGAAGCGCTAAAAGCAATTGAATATTCGAATGTAACTACGGTTCAGATTATTTTCAACTTGTTTCGCCAGCGTCCTTCTGAATTATTTTTCTCTGAAGCGAGAAAAAAAGACATCGGAATTATTGCGAGAGTTCCTTTAGCAAGCGGACTTTTAACTGGTAAATTTGATGCAAAAACTACTTTTGAAGCCCAAGATCACCGTAATTTCAATCGTAACGGAGATGCTTTCGATAAAGGTGAAACTTTTTCAGGTATTGATTACGAATTGGGATTAAAAGCGGTTGAAAAACTAAAAGCATTATTTCCTGAAACAACGAACCTCGCTCCTATTGCATTACAATGGATTTTGAGTTTTAAAGATATTAGTTGCATCATTCCGGGAGCTTCAACTGCAAATCATGTGATATCTAATTTATCAGTTTATGATTTCCCTGAATTAACTTCGGAGAAAATTGAGGCAATGAATAAAATTTACGAAGAATATATAAAACCTTCTGTTCATCAGCTATGGTGATTTAAAAGATACTAAGATGCTAAGGCGCTGAGGTTCTAAGTTTTTTTTTGAATCTCAGTGCCTTATTTCAGTCAGAGAAAACAGAAAGGCGCTCAATTCTAATTTATAACCTTTATTTTTTTTTACAACTCAAACTCGATTCTGAATTCAGCGCCCTTGTTTTTACCTTCACTGGTCGCACTAAGACTTCCTTTGTTTTTTTCGATGATTTTTTTACACAAATACAATCCAATTCCGGTTGAGGATTCATTTGCCGTACCCAATCGGCTCATTTTAGTAAATTTCTTAAACAGTTCATCAATCTGACTTTTATCAAAACCAATTCCTGTATCCGTAACCGTTATAACCAACTTTGAATTGTCATTATAGATCCTAACTTTGATTTCGCTGTCAAAATAAGAGAACTTAATAGCATTACTAATTAAGTTGACTATTACCTGAATCAACAAACCTTCATCAATTCTAAGCTGAGCTTCAGTAAGTGCTACATCAACGCTCAATTTTATATTTTTATCAATCAATCGCTGTTCTACCTGCTCATTAATAAAAGGCAAAATACCAGGAAACAAAATCGTTCTTAGTTCCAGATTTCCTTTTACAACACGATCCTGCTCCTGAAGTAATTTTATAAAATTTTCGATGTATCTGAATTGCAAATTAGTCGATTCCCTAATTAATTCTGCCAATTGGCGTACAGACTCAGAGGGATTTTCAGTTATAATCAAATTAGCGAGACCCTGAGGATTACCAGCGAAATTTTTTAAATCGTGCGAAAGCATGTAAATCAAATCCTGCTTTTCATTTATAAAACTTTCAGCTTCATAAATAGATTCCTGAATATTAGCCATTAACAAACCGGCTTCATCACTAAATTCCGTTGGCAAAACAGATAATTTTCTGTTATTTCTATAATCATCCAGTGCTTTTGAAGCAATAGAAATTGGTTTAATCAACTGATTCAGCACTATAAGTGTTATTGTAGTGGCCAGCAAAGTCATCACCAAAGAGAAAATCAATATTGAAGTAGGCGAAACACTATGATTGTAATAAAGCACAAAAAATAAAATTCCGATCAAAGGGATATGGATGCCTACGAAGGCAACAAATAAAAACTTGAACGCATAACTTTTTTTCAAAAAGCTAATTTGTGAAAGATTATGATACAACTTCATAAAAAACAACAATAATCTAAGTTAAAAATGGTGAATTTGGGCTAATTGTTAAAAACAAAGTTAACTTTTAAAGTCAATTAAAATAATAAATTAAACAATTTGATAAAATATTTTGAAATTTAAATTTGAAAAAGTTTACAAACACTTATTTTTGCGCTATGGGAAGAAAAAATACAGACAAAGTTGTCTTTCATCAAATTCAGGTTCTTGATGCCGGGGCAAAAGGAGTATCAGTAGCAAAGGCTCCTGACGGAAAAGTAATCTTTATACCGAACGTGGTTCCGGGTGATGTAGTTGACGTACAAACTTTCAAAAAAAGGAAAGCCTATTATGAAGGTAAAGCCGTAAAATTTCACGAACTATCAGAACATCGCATTGAACCAATCTGCGATCATTTTGGTGTTTGTGGCGGATGTAAATGGCAAAACATGAAATACAGCCAACAGCTGTATTACAAACAAAACGAAGTAAAAAATCATTTGCAGCGTATAGGAAAAGTTGAACTTCCTGAATTTGAAACTATTTTAGGTTCAGAAAAACAGTTTTTCTACAGAAATAAAATGGAGTTTTCGTTTTCTAACAGTCGTTGGTTAACAGAAAAAGAAATTGAAAGCACAGAAGATTTAGGAAACAGAAATGCTTTAGGTTTTCATATCCCGAAAATGTGGGATAAAATTCTTGACATTCAAAAATGTTACCTGCAGGAAGATCCGTCTAATGCTATTAGAAACGAAATCAGGGATTTTGCAAACGAGCATAATTTAGCTTTCTTTAATCCGAGAGAACAATCCGGTTTATTGAGAACTTTTATGATTCGTACAGCTTCGACTGGCGAAATCATGGTTTTGATTCAGTTTTACGAAAATGACAAGAAAAACCGTGAACTTCTTTTAGATCATCTTTATGAGAAGTTCCCGCAAATTACTTCATTACAATATGTCGTTAATTCAAAACAAAACGATACTATTTACGACCAGAATATCAAACTATATAAAGGAAGAGATTATATCCTGGAAGAAATGGAAGGTTTAAAATTCAGCATTAACGCTAAGTCATTTTACCAAACCAATTCAGATCAGGCTTATGAGCTTTACAAAATAACGCGTGATTTTGCCGGACTTACCGGTGACGAAACCGTTTATGACTTATATACCGGAACCGGAACTATTGCACAGTTTGTTTCTAAAAAAGCAAAAAAAGTAATAGGAGTCGAAAGTGTTCCTGAAGCGATTATAGATGCTAAAGCTAATGCTGAACGCAATAATATAACGAATTGTGAGTTTTTTGTAGGTGATATGAAAGTCGTTTTTAACGAAAGCTTTATCGCGCAACACGGAAAACCGGATGTTATCATTACAGATCCGCCAAGAGACGGTATGCATGCAGCAGTTATTGATCAAATTCTGAAAATTGCCCCTAAAAAAGTGGTTTATGTAAGTTGTAATTCTGCGACACAAGCACGTGATTTAGCTTTAATGGACGAAAAATACAAAGTAACACGTGTGAGACCTGTTGACATGTTCCCACAAACGCATCATGTCGAAAATGTTGTACTTTTAGAACTTCGCTAACAAAATTTAAATGAAAAAAATAATCTCTCTTTTATTAGTCTTTACTTTTGGTTTATCCAGTTGTGAGAAAGATGATATTTGTGATGCAAATACACCCACTACTCCCCGATTAGTGATTTCGTTTTATGAAATTAAAACTCCAACGTTAGCTAAAAATGTCACCAACTTAAAAGTAATTGGTAAAGATCAGCCAAATGGAATTATTTTTAATAAAAGTGGCGACAGCATTACAAAGTATCAAACCAGTGCTAATACCATTTCTATTCCTTTAAAAACAAATGAAGATTCAGTTACATATAGTTTTATTCTGGATTCAGGAAATCCTAATCCCGCTGCAATAAATACAGATGTAATAAAATTTAATTATACACGTCAAAATGTATATGTCTCCAGAGCCTGTGGTTTTAAAACGATCTTTCAATTAAACCCGCTATCCCTTGCAGATCCAGTATCAACCCCTTTCGAGCAAACAGATCCAGCCAATGATGGTCTTTGGATGCAGAGAGTTATCGTATTACAATCTAACGTCGAATCTGAAAATGAAACACATATTAAAGTATTATTTTAGTCTTTGCTTATTGTTTTCAATGTTTTTGGGTCAGGCCCAGGAAACGTCAACTAAAACAATAACAAAAGAAACCACACAGCAAAAACCAAAACCTGAAACTGCAAAACCTGCAATTCAGGAAATAAAAAAAGACAGTATCAAAACAGACCGTTATGGTCTTCGCGTAGGAGTTGATTTGTACAAACTGACTCGTGGTTTTTATGATAAAGATTATAAAGGTGTTGAGTTTACAGGTGATTTTCGTCTGACAAAAAAGTACTATCTGGCGGCAGAACTTGGCTTTGAAGATAAAACTACAGATGACACCAGACTAAATTCGACAGCTACCGGAACTTATATTAAAGGAGGTTTTGACTATAATTTATATGAAAACTGGCTCGACATGGAAAACTTAATCACAATAGGGATGCGTGGCGGTTTTAGTACTTTTAGCCAACAACTAAACAGTTATAAAATCTATAATGCAAATCCGTATTGGGGAGAACAGCCACCAATTGTCGATGGTCAAAAATACACCGGTCTTACAGCCGGATGGATAGAAGTTGCCATGGGGATAAAAGCAAAAGTTTTTAATAATGTATTTGTTGGATTTGGCGTTCAGTTAAAAATGCTGGTAGCCAATTCTAAACCATCAGGTTTTGATAATTTGTATATCCCGGGTTTCAACAGAACGTATGACGGTAGTTTTGGAGTAGGTTTCAATTACACCGTTTCTTATTTTATACCGCTTTACAAGAAAAAAGTAATTATTCCTGAACTCACAAAAGAAGCACCTAAAAAATAGTTTCTTTATAAAATAAAAAAGCCATGAATTTAAATTAATAAATTCATGGCTTTTAAGTTATATGCTGATTTTAAGATAACTGAAAATCAACTGCTGCTTTTGAATGCAGTAAGGCAGTATCAAAAATTGGCACAGAAAGATCTTCTGGTTGTATTACTAAAGGAATTTCGGTACAACCTAAAATAATTCCTTCTGCTCCTTGTTGTATTAATTGATTGGAAATCTCCAGATAACGTTTTTTCGTTGCATCAGTAACAAGCCCTCTCCCCAGTTCCTCAAAAATTGTAGTGTGAATAAAATCTTTATCATCTTCACTTATCGGAATTATAACTTCAATTCCTTTTGCTATAAGTTTATCCTTAAAGAAATCGAGCTCCATTGTAAACTTAGTTCCTAACAACCCCACTTTTTTCAATCCTTGTTTTTCAATTTCTGCAGCGGTAACCGCAGCAATATGAATAACAGGCAAATCGATCGCTTCCTGAAGCCTGTCAGCAATAAGATGCATGGTATTGGCACACAAAACAATTGCTTTTGCTCCGCCTTGTTTAAGAAACTCACAACCTTTTAGAAGCATGCTGAAAGTAGAATCCCAGTCATTCGCCTCATTATTCTTTTTTATATCAGCATAATTAAAAGAGTAAATCAGACATTCTGAGAAGTTAAGCCCACCCAGTTTCTCATTTACACCTTCATTTATAAGTTTATAATAATCAGCCGTAGAAACCCAGCTAATTCCGCCTATAAGTCCAATTATCTTCATAAAAATAAAATTAGTTATCCTATTTCTCTAATCCCCTTCATAAAAATCCATTTCATAAACAGCTTTTCACCATCCTTAGTTTTTACGGCCTGAAATTTAGGCGAAATCAAAGTTGCCACAATAAAAGCAGTCATTGGAATCCAAAGTCCTGTTAATCCTGTATACATAGCCACCAAATATCTTCCTGCAATAAATAAAATTGCAAAACATCCTAATTGGAATAAAAAAGCTCTTATTTGTAATTTTGTCATTTTTTCTTTTTTAAGGTTCAAAGTTACAAAGATGCAAAGCAACAAAGTTTTTTCTTTTGTTCCTTTGGACCTCTGTTCCTCTGTAACTATTTAAAACTATTCAGAAACCTGAAATTTCGTTCTCTTACTTCCTTCGTACATTTCGTATTTTACCAAACGTGCTTCAAGACTTGCGTTGAACAATTTGATTTTACGGGAAGGTTTTAATCCAACAAATTTCAATGCTTCAAGATTTGCTGTAATAAACCAGGCGTTTGTTCCCGGATAGCTTTTCTTTAAAGTATCACCAATATTTTTATAGAATTCTTCCATATGAATATCCAGACGCTCATCATAAGGCGGATTAAAAACCATATGCAGCTTTCCTTCTACCGCTTTTTCAGTATCAAAAAAGTTTTCTTCCTGAACGGTAACATAATCTTCTAAATTGGCATTTTTGATATTATCTTTAGCTTTGTTTACAGCACTTGGCGCTTTGTCAAAACCTTTAATCGTATAATGAAATTCCTTTGTTTTTTTCATCAGACTGTTTATAATCTGTTCGAACAAATCATTATCCCAGTCTTTCCATTTTTCGAAAGCAAACTCTTTACGGTTGATATTTGCCGGAATATTACAAGCAATCATAGCTGCTTCTGCAAGGAAAGTTCCTGAACCGCACATTGGGTCCAAAAAGTGACTTTGTCCTTCCCAGCCTGATAACAACAATATTCCTGCTGCCAAAACTTCGTTGATTGGCGCAATATTGGTTGCTGTTCTGTACCCACGCTGATGCAGAGAGTTTCCGGATGTGTCTAACGCAACCGAAACCTGGTCTTTATCGATATGAACATTGATTCTTAAATCAGGAAAAGCTTTATCAATACTTGGGCGTTGTCCCGTTCTTTCTCTAAACTGATCTACAATGGCATCTTTACATTTTTGAGAAACAAATTCAGAGTGGTTAAAATAAGTCGAATGCACAGTGGCATCAATAACAAAAGTCTGATTGGCATTTAACAATTTAGACCAGTTTACACCAGAAATTCCTTTGTATAGTGCCTGCTCATTATTGGCTCTGAACGAGTAAATAGGTTTCAATACTTTAAGTGCAGTACGCAACGATAAATTAGCTTTATACATAAAACCTTTATCGCCTTTAAAGCTCACCATTCGCACTCCTTTTTCGACGTCCTGAGCACCAAGATCTTTTAATTCTTTTTCTAATATTTCTTCAAAACCAAAAAAACATTTGGCAATCATTCTAAAATTTTCTTCCATCTTTATTTTTGTATTAAAAAAAACTCCGATCGCAAACGTACAACAATGCATATACACACATCAAACTGATTATTCAGGTATCGTTGCGAAATAGTTATTTTTCGGCAAAAATACACTAAATTTGCGGGACTTTGAATTAATTGAAATAGAATAAATGTCTGAAGCACCAAACTCATCAACACCAAATCAGGAGCGTAATACCGAAAACTGGTTTACATCATGGTTTGACACTCCATATTACCACATACTTTATAAAGATAGAAATTACCGCGAGGCACAAATTTTTATGGATAATCTGACACATTATCTGAACCTGCCTGAAAAAGCAAAAGTTCTGGATTTAGCATGCGGAAAAGGACGCCATTCTATTTACCTGAATCAATTAGGATTTAATGTCTTAGGTGCTGATTTGTCTGAAAACAGCATTGCAGAAGCCAGTAAAAACAGTAACGAAACCCTTCATTTCAAAGTGCACGATATGCGTGAACCTTTTGAAGAGAAGTTCGATGCCATTTTTAATCTGTTTACAAGTTTTGGTTATTTCGAAAACGACGATGATAACCTAACAACCCTAAAAGCCATCAAAGAAAGTTTATCTGAATATGGTTTTGCCGTTATCGATTTTATGAATGTGGCAAATGTTATCGAAACCTTAGTTCCCGAAGAAGTAAAAACAGTTGATGATATCGATTTTAAAATTAAAAGATATGTTCAGGACGGACATATTTTCAAAGAAATAGATTTTGAAGATCAGGGACATCAATATCATTTTACAGAAAAAGTAAAAGCTTTAACGCTAAAAGATTTCGAAGATTTAATGGCCGAAGCAGGAATTTATCTGTTGGATATTTTTGGAGATTATAAACTCAAAAAATTTCATAAAACTGAAAGCGAACGATTAATCATGATTTTTAAATAAATTGGTGAATCGTTTAATTGTTCGACCGTTGAACCGGTAAACAAAAAAACAATTAACCGATGAAACAAATCAACGATTAAACAATAAAAAGATGAATTATCTATTACCCTTATTTTCTGTACTTTTAGGTTATATAGTGGCTTTGTTTTTAAAACCAAAAAACAAAACCAATCTAAAACTATTGCTTGCTTTTAGCGGTTCATTTTTGCTGTCATTAACCGTAATGCATTTGTTGCCGGACGTTTATGAAACACACAATCATAATATAGGTATTTTTATTATGGTCGGAATTTTATTTCAGATCATATTAGAATTTTTCTCAAAAGGAGCTGAGCACGGGCACGTTCACGGGCATGCCCAAATGAGTCAGATTCCGTGGCTGCTTTTTATAAGTTTGTGTATTCACGCTTTTCTAGAAGGATTTCCGGTAAGCCACCATCATGATTTAGCACTCGGAATAGCCATTCATCACTTGCCAATTGCCGTAATTTTGACTACTTTTTTCATCAACGCCAACCTGAACAAAAAAGCTATTTTTGCTTTTATGCTTACTTTTGCTGTTATGACACCGCTTGGCACAGTTGCGTCTGAATACTTACCTTTTCTAAACGATTATTATACTGAAATCACCGCGATTGTAATCGGGATTTTATTTCATATTTCATCAACCATTATTTTCGAAAGCAGCGAAGGACATAAATTCAATGTCGCCAAAGTTTCTATGATTATATTGGGTATTATATTGGCCTTTTTGTTATAATCAGGGCGTGACCATATTTACAAAAGGCGCTGTTTAGCAAACCGTTTATATGCGCCTTTCGCAAATCCGGTCGGGCTATACGCACTACTTCGGTAGTGAGCTCCTATCCCTCACGCAAAAATAAGAACTAATCTTTTTCAAAAAAACACCCACCAGATTTCAAAAACCCGTTAGATATTCCTATTCCTTCTAATTATCTCGCTCTGTTTTTCTCATCTTCATTTCCAAAATCACGTTGACTAACATTAATCTTTTTATTTCCAAAATTATAAACAACAGACAAACGGGCAAATCGGTTACTTTCATTTTGGTTATAAACTTGTTTTACACCATTTACAATCGAGACATCATTTTTGAGATAAGATGTATTAAAAATATCATTTACCAAAACAGCAATCTGCAATGTTTTGTTAAGCAAATCCTGTTTAAAACCAATATTTAAACTTGAAGTATATCCTGTTTCATATAAACCGCTTTTGTAAGGCGAAGTATAGTTAAAATCTACCTGCAGTTTAGTTGCCTTGCCCAACGAAAAAGTATTATTTGTCGAAAAATTGATTTCAAGACTATTTGCCGGTATTGCATTGATATCTTTTGTAAATTTTATATCAGATCCTAAAAAATACAATGAGTTCTCACTCTGCCACCAATCGGCAAAATTAGCTGAATACGTTTCACCAACTCCATAATTGATCCCTTTAAAATAATTCTCTCTCGATACAATTTGCGTCATTCTTTCCGGATTCGCAGTAAAAATCACACCATAGCCATCTGTAATTGCATTGACAAAAACACTGCTTCTCCATATTTTCTTATACGAATGCGAAAATTCAAAATTATCACTAAAAGAAGGCTTCAAAAACGGATTTCCTTCTGAATAACTATTACTACTGATATAAACACGAAACGGATTCAATAAAGAAAAACTCGGCCTTTGGATTCTTCTTCCGTAGTTCAAACTAAAATTATTATTTTCATTTCTATTATAAGATGCATAAAAAGTTGGAAATAATTTAAGGTAGTTGTTTATCGTTTCCTGATTCAGATTTTCCGAAAAACCATTTGTTTGTGTATTCTCTAATCGCAATCCAGCCTGCAAATTCCATTTTTCATTGATTTTTTTATCTGCACTAATATAAAACGCCTGATTATTTTCGGTATATCTAAATTGATTCGTCTGATTCATCTCTAAAACCGGAATTCCGGTAATGGTATTAAAAAAAATAACATCGCTTTTACTTTTTGTAAAACTCACTTTTGCTCCATACGATAAGTTGAGTGCTTGAAGCGGATGTTCCATATCAGCCTTGAAACTCAAATTATCAATACCCTGATTTGAAATATTTCTTCCGGATTGGTTGACCTCGACAAAGGTTCCGTCTGACAAATAATTGTTTGCAGTAAAATTTCTGTCGAATTTTGAATTATAATCAAAATAATCAACGTCGAATGATAATTTTCGATTGAGAGAATCAATTTTGGTAATCAAATGCAAATTATAAGTCTGATTACCCGATTTCCTGTCTAAAAAACTCTCATTGATAATATAACTCTCTAATTGATTCTTAGAATTATATTTATTGATTCTGATATCCGAGTCAAAATCAGGATTGCTTTTATCTTTCAGGAGCTGAAAACCAATGGTTGTTCTTTCAGAAAGATCATAATCCAGAGCTACTTTTCCGGAAAAGTTTTCCTCATTCAGTTTTGTTATAACATCCATTTTCGAAAGCCCTTCTATAAAATACATATCCAGACCTTCCTTAATATTTTTAGCACCTGCTTTTCCATTAATACTGGCCGAAAACCTAAACTTATTTTTATTATAAAAGAAATTATTCCTTACAGCATAAATTCCGTATTTATTTTGATCATAAGATGCCGTACTTGTATTTTTCCAGGAATTACGAGCCCCTTTTTTCATTATAATATTAATCAGTCCGCCTGTTCCTTCGGCTTCAAACTTTGAAGAAGGATTACTTATAATTTCGATGTTTTTAATATCACTTGCCGAAATAGATTTCAGGAACTCATTTAATTCTTCAGCCGTTAGCTCAATCATTCTTCCATCAATCATCACACGAGAAGTTCCTTTTCCTAATATAGTTATAGCATTGTTTTGCACTACAACTCCCGGCGCTGTATTGATAGCGCTCAAAGCATCTCCGCCAACGTTAGTAACATTATTTTCAAGATTATATACCACACGATCTATTTTTTGTTCGATCGTATTTTTTCTGGACTGAATGACAACTTCTCCCAAATTCGTTACATTTTCCTTTACGACAATCAACCCCAAATCAATGTTTTTTTCTATTGTGATTACTTTATCAAATTCAGCATATCCCTGAAGGCTAATTTTTACTTTATAAAATCCTTTATTCAAAATCAGTTCAAAACTGCCATCTTCTTTTGTTGTTGCTCCGTTTATAATTTTACCCTCCTGATTTAAGATTACAACATCCGTCCATGCTAATGGTATTTTTTCATCGGCAACTTTTCCGTTTAATTTAAAGGATGCTTGTGCTAAACAAAAAAGAGGTAATAATAAAAAGATAAAGAGGTTCAGTTTTTTCATAATTTCTAGTTTTTACTTGTTCGATTAATTTGAAGCAAAGTTGCCTTAGAAATTTTCTGTACGCGACCGACAAAAAAAAGTCGAACCAATTTTCTCAACAGAAATTAGTTCGACTTTATTAAACCTAACGTACGACTTTTTACAAACCGTTAATTATGAATCATTTCTATAAGCTGTAGGCGTTAGATTAGTATATTTTTTAAAAGAAGTATTAAACGAAGATTTTGAATTAAAACCTACTTCATATAAAATTTCCAAAACCGTAAGCTGACTTTTTGATTGATCTTTCAAAATATTCATGGCTTTCTGAATGCGATATTCGTTTACAAAATCAAAAAAATGCTGGTCGATATGATGATTAATCAAGACTGATAAATCCCGAACCGGAATATTAATCTGGTTAGAAAGTTCCTGAATTGTAAGCGACGGATCAAGAAAAGGTTCTTTTTCTGCCATATAATCTTTCAATGCCGAGATTTGTAATGTAATTGCCTCGCTTTTATTATTTTTGACTTCAGCAATACTGGTTTCCTTAGGTAAAATATCTCTTGCCAATTGCAATTTAGAATCGATACCTCTAAAAAGGTCAGGATGGTTTAATGCTTTTAGTACAAACCAACAAATTATGACTAGTAGTAAAAATTGCAATACTACATTGGCCCAGATCCATAATAACTCAAAATCAGCATATCTTAAACCATTCTTTGCTATAGATAAATAATACAAAGTAAAGAGCACAGTAGATATCTGAATTAACCATTTATAAATTGAAGTCCTGGGATTGGTATAATTTTCCTGATATATCGCTCTGTACTTTCTTAAAACAGAAAAAACTGCAATACTATAAAACACGACTTGAATTGCTCCAATAGACAACAAAGAGTAGAATTCAGGCATTTGATTATGATGATCATAAAACTTCATTTTTTCTACATCATCTACAAAGTACAGTCTAAAAGCAAAAATTAGATTTTCAGCTATAAATGGAGCTAAGTGAAGTAGATATTTGGGGCTTAATCGAAAATCAGTGAAACAAACGGATACTATATATAGGTAAAAAACAGGTAATATTAAGGAACTGGTAGTCCATCTGAAAAATTCTAAATTGAGGTGTTCTTTAATAAAATTCTCATTAATAAAAAGCCCACTATTATCAATGGCAAAAAGCAATAAATAGGCAGCAAATAATCTGTTTGATATTTTATTATTTGTTTCTACAGTCAACAAAAAGAAAGCTAGCAAAAGAGCAACAAAAGCTGACATCCAAGACATTCCTATTAAAAAGCTTACTATATCCATTAATTTTTTTAGATTATTCAACAAATATAATATTTTAGTTCTTTTAATAAGATTCTTAGAAACAATCGTTGTATAAGAATTCAAAGAAAAAAAATATTCTAATCTTTACTACTTTACGTTCTAAATTTCGGGATTGCAATAAAAAAGATTAATTTTGAGCCGGCTTAATTAACACAAAAAAATGGCATTTACCAAAACAACAGAACAATCTTCAAAATACGAACATTTAGAGATAATGTCTCTGCATGAATTGCTGACCAACATCAATCAGGAGGACAAAACTGTTCCAAATGCAGTCGAAAAAGCAATCCCACAAATTGAAGCACTTGTGGCAAAAGTGGTCGCTAAACTAAAACTTGGCGGGAGATTGTTTTATATAGGAGCCGGAACATCCGGTCGTTTAGGTGTTGTTGATGCCTCTGAATGCCCTCCCACTTTTGGCGTTCCTTTTGATTTAGTAAATGGTATTATTGCCGGGGGTGACAGCGCTATTCGCCGTGCCGTAGAAAATGCCGAAGATAATGCCACACAAGCCTGGATCGATTTACAAAACAATAATATAGGTGCAAATGATGTCGTTATTGGTATTGCTGCTTCCGGAACAACTCCTTATGTCATTGGCGGTTTAGAAACCTGCAATCAAAATAATATCCTTACCGGCTGTATTACCAATAATGCAGGAAGTCCGCTGGCGCTAACAGCTCAATTTCCTGTTGAAGTAGTTGTAGGTCCTGAATTTATTACCGGAAGTTCCAGAATGAAAGCCGGAACAGCTCAAAAATTAGTTTTGAATATGATTTCTACAGCAGCAATGATTCAAATAGGAAAAGTAAAGGGCAACAAAATGGTTGATATGCAACTAAGCAATATTAAATTGGTAGATCGCGGCGTAAAAATGATCATGGATGAAATTCCTGTTTCGTATGAAAAAGGTTCAGAATTATTAAAAAAATACGGCAGCGTACGAAATGCTATCGACAATTATAAAGAGTAATGGGTTTCTTGTAAAATATAAGACGCCTTTTACAACATACAGTTTGCCATTTCGAGGAACGAGAAATCAATCAACAAAGATTGAAATATACATTATGTAGTTTCTTGTGCGATTTCTCCTCAGGTCGAAATAACAGGATGCGATAACTGAAACTTTACAAAACCTTCAAACAAAAAAACTATGGCAACAAATAAAGAATTACTGGGAAAAGGAATTAAATATATGTCAGGTTCATTACCTCTGTTGTTTATTGGTCCTTCACTGATTTATAATGCTTTTATGAATCAACATACCAATTGGCATTACCTGGTTTTAGGAATTGGAATTGTGGCTTGTCTGAGCGCTATGTTTTTGATTTTTTACGGATTGAAAATTATCATGAAGGGTTTGTTTAATGACTAAATAGTCCCTACTAAGCAAACCCAACGGGTTTTAAAAACCTGTCGCGTTTAATTCCCTCTTTTTAAAAAATTATTATTTTTTTATCCAATACAAATATGGAAAGTCTAATTCACATACAGAAAACCTTCGAGAAAGTCACTTATATTGATAAAAAAATAAACAATAGGGAGTTTGAAGATTGTATTTTTAAAAATTGTGATTTCTCAAATAGCAATTTTGCCTACAATACTTTTTTAGACTGCGAATTTATAGACTGCAATTTATCGATGACGAGTTTATCGGGAACAAGTCTTAAGAATGTAAGTTTCAAAAACTGCAAACTTCTTGGAATCGCTTTCAATGAATGTGATGATTTTTTGTTTCAGGTTTATTTTGAGGAAAGCACGTTAGATTATGCCATCTTTTCAAATAAAAAAATGCCTAAAACCAAATTCATCAATTGCTCTGTTAGAGAAGTTACTTTTATAGGAACTAATTTAACGAGTTCGGTTTTTGACAATTGCAATCTGGAAGGAGCTATTTTTAATGATACACAATTGGCTGCTGTTAATTTTAAAACTGCCTACAATTATAAAATCGATCCGGAATTTAACCCAATGAAAAAAGCACAATTTTCTAATGAAGGAATTGTGGGACTTTTAGACAAATATGATATTAAGATTGTTTAAAACCAACTATTAATATTTAAAAAAATACTGCCCCGAATTTCACGAATATTCACTAATTTTTAACTCTAAAAATGTGATTTTTTATTCGTCTACATTCGTGTTCCAAGCGATAACCAACTGGCGAAGCAAATTCGTGACAAAAACACACAAATATGAATGCAACTCAATCTTATTTAGAAAGCGTTAAAAAGCAATTTTTGTATTATAAAATGCTGGGCGAAAAAGCCATAAATCAATTAGAGCCTCATCAGCTTTTTGTTGCTGTAAATGAAGACACTAATAGTATTGCAACGATTATCAAGCACATTTCCGGTAATATGCTTTCGAGGTGGACAGATTTTCTAACTTCTGATGGCGAAAAAGAATGGCGCAACCGTGATGCTGAATTCGAAAATGACCTGCAATCAAAAGAAGAAGTTTTACAGGTCTGGAATAATGGCTGGAATTGCTTTCTAAATACCTTAAACGATTTAAAACCGGAACAGCTGTCGGATATTATCTATATCCGTAATGAAGGTCATACGGTTATTGAAGCCATAAATCGTCAACTAGCTCATTATCCGTATCATGTGGGACAGATTGTTTTTTATGCCAAGCAGCTAAAAAATAACGAGTGGGATAGTTTATCGATCCCGAGAAATAAATCCGGAAATTATAATGCCGAAAAGTTTGCCAAAGAAAAAGAAATCAAGAACTTTACCGATGATGAACTAAAGAGATTGAAATGATTTGTTCGTTTGTCCGTCTGAGCGAAGTCGAAGACCTGATAAAAACTAAATATCTCTTCTTAAGTTAACATGAAAACAATTTTCCCGGCCCTGATTGTAATGGAAATCCTTTTGTGCCCGTCCCGATAGCTATCCGGATACTAAAAAACAAATTATTTAAAATGAAAAAAATATTCTTCTTCCTTCCGCTACTTGCATTAGTATCTTGTTATGATGCCGAACACAATTGTAAAGATTTTAAAAACGGAAAATTCAAATTTGAGTTTGAGGTAAATGGCGTAAAAAAAACAACGGTTTTTGAACGTAAAGATGGTATTGAAATCGAAACTTTTGAAGGGAAAACAGACACCTCTACAGTGCGTTGGGTAAGTGATTGTGAATATATCCTGCAAAAGAAACACCCCAAAAACATGGCTGAAGAAAAAGCGATTAGCATGAAGATCTTAACCACTTCTAAAGATTCTTATACGTTTGAATTTGGAATGGTGGGTTCTGATCAAAAGCAACGCGGAACGGTTATAAAAGTGGAGTAATTAATCTAACGAAATAATTTTAGTATGGAAGTATTTTTGAATCCCGATGCATGGATTGCTTTATTGACACTGACTTTTCTTGAAATTGTTTTAGGAATTGACAATATCATTTTTATTTCGATCGTAACAGGTAAATTACCTGAAGAAGATCGTAAAAAAGCAACCCGAATTGGTTTATTTCTGGCTATGTTTATGCGTATCGCCCTCTTGATGGGGATTTCGTATCTTATTGCGATGAAAGCAACAATTTTCAGTATTCACTGGGGTTGGTTTGAAGGCGATTTTACCGGTCAGGCACTCATTTTATTTCTTGGAGGTTTATTCCTGATTTATAAAAGCACAAAGGAAATTAGCGAAAAAGTAGATCATAAAGGCGATGAAGAAAAGACAATTGGTGCAGCAGCAAAAAAGTCATTTTCGAATGTTATTGTGCAGATTTTGCTAATCGATTTAATATTTTCTGTCGATTCTATTCTGACGGCAGTAGGTATGACAAACGGTGTTCACGGTGCCTTAACCATAATGATTACAGCCGTTATCATCTCTGTTTTGGTCATGATGCTGTTTGCGGTTCCGGTGGGGAATTTTGTCAATAAAAACCCTTCCATTCAAATATTAGGACTTTCGTTTTTGATCCTGATTGGTTTTATGCTGATTACTGAAAGTATGCATTTATCGAATGCTGCGCTTTTGGGAGAACACATTGGCGCTGTCCCAAAAGGGTATTTGTATTTTGCCATTACGTTTTCATTGGCCGTAGAGTTTATCAATATGCGGGTTCGGAAGAAACACTCATAAATCATAATTTAAAAAGTTCCATTCATGGAACTTTTTTTTATATCAGCATTTCTTAGGAAACAGTAACTGACTTATGACGTTGTATAAACCACTAAGAATAAACAAAACTTCGTGGCTTTGTGGCAAAACTAAAAAAGTTTAAGTGTGTTTCTTTTACATTTCTATTTTAAGTATTACATTAGAACCTAAATCTCACGCATGAAAAATACTATTTCGCAAAGAGTTGCCGACTTTTTAAAGAACTTCCCTCCTTTTAGCTTTTTGCATCAAAAGGATTTAGAAAAACTATCAGAACAAATTTCTATTGTTTACAAAGATAAAGATTCAGTAATTTTTGCGGAAAATGAGACAACTCACGACTCCTTTTATGTCGTTCATAAAGGTGCTGTTGCCCTTAAAAAAGGTCAGAAAAACACTGTTTTAGACATGTGTGACGAAGGCGATATTTTTGGATTACGTCCGCTTTTGGCCCAGGAAAATTATATTATGGAAGCCGTTGCCTATGAAGAAACCATTCTTTACGCCATTCCCATTGCTGTTTTTAAACCTTATGCATTAGAAAACAGAACTGTTGGTAATTTCCTGATCGAAAGTTATGCGTCTAACACCCGAAATCCTTACTCGGACATTCATAAAGATAAATTATATGGCGATGATTTACTGCATGGTAATCATCATAATGAAAGGGATTCTTTTGACTTACAACCCATAAAATATTCCAAGAAAATTGTCACTTGCAGCCCCTCTACCACAGCCCGGGATATTGCTAAAATCATGACAAAGAAAAAAGTAGGTGCAATATTGATTGTAGACGAAATGCTGCCTATAGGTATTATTACCGATAAAGATTTACGCAATAAAATTGTTACCGGAGATTATTCGATCCTGACAACCGCCGAAACCATAATGACAAAACCCGTTATTACGTATCCTAAAAAAATGACAGTTACTGAGGCACAAATGGCAATGATGAAAAGTAACATCAGTTATTTATGCCTGACAAAAGACGGAACAACCAATACCAAAGCTGTTGGGATTTTATCTAAACATGACGTAATGGTGGCTTTAGGAAACAATCCTGCTGTATTAATAAAAGCACTTAAAAGAGCTAAAAAAGCCAAAGAAATTAAACCTATTCGCGCCCGAATCATGCAATTGCTTCAGGGATATCTCGATCAGAATATCCCAATGACGTTGATTTCTAAAATCATTACAGAGCTCAATGAAGCTTGCATCACCAGAGTTATCGAAATGTCATTAGAAAAAATGAGCAATCCGCCGCCTGTGAAATTTGCATGGCTCGCGCTGGGAAGTCAGGGACGAAGCGAACAAATGCTGCATACAGATCAGGATAACGCGATTGTGTATGAAAATGTCTCTGATGTTTTTAAAGAAGAAACAAAAGTATATTTCCTGAAATTTGCCACACTTGTCAATAAAGGCCTTTTTGAAATTGGTTATGACTATTGCCCTGCCGAAATGATGGCCTCAAACCCTAAATGGTGTATGAGTCTGGATGAATGGAAAAATCAGGTGCATCACTGGATCACGAATCCGGGGAAAAATGAGGTTTTATTGTCGTTTATATTTTTTGATTACAGTTTAACCTATGGTGATGCCGAAATTACGAATGAGCTTTCTGATTTTATTTTTGAAAATGTAAAAGCAAATCCTATTTTCTATGTTCATTTAGTGAGTGGTGCATTGCAAAGTCCTTCTCCAACAGGCTTTTTTAGGCAATTTTTGGTAGAACAGGACGGAGCAAATAAAGATCATTTTGATATTAAAAGAAGAGCCCTAATGCCTTTAACGGATGCTGCACGTGTTTTGATTTTATCCCATTCAGTGAAATCAATTAGTAATACTGCAGAACGATTCGAAAAACTGGCAGAACTGGAACCCAACAATAGAGAATTGTATCTTTCGTGTTCCTATTCGTTTAAAGCTTTGCTGAAATTCCGAACCAAACAAGGACTTTTACATAATGATTCCGGCCAATTTATTGCATTGGAATCATTATCTAAGATGGAGAAAATAAAACTGAAACGAACTTTTAAAACCATCAAAGAGCTTCAGGAATTAATTTCGGTACGTTTTAATGTCTCAAATCTGGTATAAGTATGAGTTTATTTAATTTTTGGAAAAAAGAAGACGATCTCTTTGATGAGAATATCACAATCGAAGAAACCCGTTTTGTTGTTTTAGATACCGAAACTACCGGTTTAGATTACGAAAATGACCGCATATTATGTATTGGCGCATTGGTGTTGCAAAATGGAGTAATCTCTGTTCAGAACAGTTTTGAAGTCTATATCGAGCAGGATCATTACGATAAATCGACAGCTCAGATTCATGGTATTTTAAAAGCTTTCGTTATACAACGCCCAACTGAGCGAGAAGCTTTAGAACAATTTTTAGCTTTTCTGGGTGATTCGATTATTATTGCACATCATACTATTTTTGATGTTACAATGATTAATAAAGCACTAGAAAGAAATGGCCTTCCTGAATTGACGAACAAGCGATTAGACACTGCTATTTTATACAAAAAAACACTGATTAAGTCTCATTTGTTTGAGCGAAAAGATCATTACACTTTAGACGATCTCGCCGATAAATTTGATATTTCTAAAAAAGACAGACATACGGCATTGGGCGATGCGTACATAACCGCAATTGCTTTTTTAAAAATTGTAAAAAAACTGAAAGAGAAAAAACATATTAATTTGAATTCTTTGTTTAAGTAAAAAGCCTGATTTTAGATCAGGGTTATTTGTGAAATTAATCTTCTATAAAAAGTCGGTACGGGAATACATTTGATGATCTGTTTTTAAGCTGTTTCATAAAGCTATCGCACAAATACTCCCACTCAATGGAGCTCCTCCAGGATATGTGGGTTATGAAGAAGGTGGATTGTTAGTGAATAAAATCAGGCAAAAACCTTATTCTATTGTTTTATTTGATGAAATCGAAAAAGCACATACTTCTGTATATGATGTTTTTCTTCAAATTATGGATGAAGGAAAGCTACACGATCGATTAGGAAAAGAAGGCGATTTCTCGAATGCAATCATACTTTTTACCTCAAATATCGGTGCAGATCATATTGTGGAGACTTTTAATAGTGGTAAAATTCCAACGTCAACTTCTTTAATGGAAATTATGGGTAATTATTTCAGACCTGAATTTTTAGGTCGTTTAACTGAAATTGTACCTTTTGCTCCTATCAGTAAAGAAAATGCGCTAAAAATATTCGAAATCCATCTCAAAAAAGAGTTCATGGATTTGTTAAAGAATATCAATATTAAAGTTGAAATTCCTATGGAAGCGAAACTTTATCTTGCTGAAAATGGTTATAATGCCAAATACGGAGCAAGACCTATAAAAAGTATTATAAGAAGCCATTTAAGAAGACCTTTGGCAAAAAAAATAATCTCAGGAGAAGTTAAGGATGGTGACACAATGACTGTGATTATTGAAAACGATGAGGTAAAATGGATAAAGGAAGAAATCGTAAATATTCTCGAAAATTAATTGACCGAATGTATTATAAAAAAAACGCTAAGAATCAATTTCTTAGCGTTTCTGTTTTATATTAGTCTAAAACCAAACCTATCTGGCCGTCATCATCTAATTCTGTTTCAACTGAATCATCATCTGACAGTTCCGGTTTTTCAGGTACCTCTTCTACAGGTTCTTCATAAGGTAACGGATCCAATAAATTAACTTGTTTTAATTTATCCGTTGTCAATTGATTTCCTAGAGCTTTAAAGCCTTTTACAGCAATAAAATCTTCGACATCTATATGTAAATCTTCTTTCTGAACTCCTTTTACTTTAGCAAAGATTAATTGCGCCACCGGACGATAATCTGTTGATACAATTTCTAATTGCGAGTTTGGATGTTCTGTAATAAAACTTTCTTCTTTATCGGTTTCAACCAGAAAACGTTTTAAATAATAACGTTCTTTTTCTCCATCATAATAAATCGCCGAAATTGGTTTTTTAGGATTAAATTTCTCCAGAACAATCATATCTTCCTCAAAATGAGTCGATAATTCCGGAATAATTACTTTCAGTTTACCACTCTGGTTGATGATCAAGATTTTATCACTTGGCTTAAATTCACCCAATAATTCACCTCTTGCATCTACATTTAAACGTTTTACGGTATCATCAAACCAGACTTTTCTTGGCAATAAGGTTGAAATTCCTTTCTCCTTTAATTCAATTTTCTTGATTGGATATTTCGTAACCAAGTTTCCTTTAGAAGCGCGGCCTTTAATCGCTAACTTGGCAAAATCAATATCGAATTTCAATTTCTTGATTGTTCCCACCTGACGTAATAAAATAGTAATTACTTCTGCTTCTCCATTTGGATTGTGCGAAAAATAAACTACCTGCGAACCAGCCGTTTCATTTGTTAAATCGTAAGGTTTATCACGTGTTACACCAGAAACATTGAAACGTTTAATATATGAAGGTCCTGATTTTCCATCACGATACATCATATTATAAATGGTACGTTTATCACTCTTATCAAAAATAGCGATGTGAATGATATCTTTGCCCACAAACGTTTTAGCATCTACTTTTGTTACCAGCATTTTTCCGTCACGTAAAAACACGATTACATCATCGATATCAGAACAATCGGTAACGTATTCATCTTTTTTAAGGCTGGTTCCTACAAAACCTTCTTCGCGGTTTACATATAGTTTTGTATTACGTAAAACTACTTTTGTAGCCTCGACATTATCAAAAACACGAAGCTCTGTCTGACGTTCGCGGCCTTTTCCGTATTTCTCTTTTAATTTAGTAAAATACGCAATTGCAAAATCAGTTAGATTTTCTAAATGATGTTGTACTTCTTTCATTTCGTCTTCTAACTTAGCGATGAAATCATCGGCTTTATCAGAGTCAAAACGAGTAATACGAATCATCGGAATCTGAGTCAATCGTTGCAAATCATCATCGGTAATTTCTCTGACGAATGATTTTTTGAAAGGCTCAAAACGATCGTATAAATATTTATAAAGCGATTCTCTATCAGAATACAATTTGAAATCAATGTACATTTCTTCACGAATGAAGATTTTCTCTAAAGTAGAGAAATGCCACTTATTTTTTAATTCCTCTAATTGAATTTCTAATTCCTGACGAAGTAAATCTTGTGTTCTGTGTGTCGAAATCTTCAACATTTCAGAAACTCCGATAAACAACGGCTTATTATCCTCAATCACACAACCTAAAGGCGCTACAGAAGTTTCGCAAGCCGTAAAAGCAAACAAAGCATCAATTGTCTTGTCCGGAGAAACGCCCGGGAAAAGATGAATTAAAATCTCAACATCGGCAGCTGTATTGTCTTCGATTTTCTTGATTTTGATTTTACCTTTATCATTGGCTTTCAAAATACTGTCAATCAAAGTTGTGGTATTGGTCGAAAACGGAATTTGCGTAATCACTAAGGTATTCTTATCTAATTGCGCAATTTTTGCACGTACACGTACACGTCCGCCACGAAGTCCGTCATGATAATTAGACACATCGGCAATACCTTGTGTCATAAAATCAGGATATAGTGTAAATGCTTTTCCTTTTAGAATCTTGATCGAAGCATCAATTAACTCATTGAAGTTATGAGGCAGAACTTTAGTCGAAAGACCAACTGCGATTCCCTCTGCTCCTTGTGCCAAAAGCAACGGAAACTTTACCGGAAGATTATTTGGTTCTGCACGACGGCCATCATATGAAACACCCCAATCGGTAATTTTTGGAGAATACAAAACCTCCAAAGCAAATTTAGATAAACGCGCCTCAATATAACGAGAAGCCGCAGCTCCGTCGCCCGTTAAGATATTTCCCCAGTTTCCCTGACAGTCAATTAATAAATCTTTCTGACCAATTTGTACCATCGCATCTCCAATACTCGCATCTCCGTGTGGGTGATATTGCATGGTGTGACCTACAACATTGGCAACTTTATTATAACGACCATCATCCAACTCTTTAAGCGAGTGCATAATACGACGCTGAACCGGTTTAAAACCATCTTCAATTGCCGGAACTGCACGTTCAAGAATTACATAAGAAGCGTAATCCAAAAACCAGTCTTTGTACATTCCGGTTACTTTGGTAATAACGTCTTCTCCTTCTTCTTCCTGATTTTCGTAAAAATGCTGTCCTTCAAAATTCTTAGCATTTACACTGATAATTTCTTCAGAATCATCTGCGTCCTGATTCTCATCAAGCTGGTTTTCCTCAGAATTATTCTCGTCGTCGTTTGGAATTATGTTATCGTCTTCTTCGTCTTTCATTTATTTATATTCGAAATTATAAATTTTGATATTATTTATTCTCCAAAAGTCGTTTTAAATCTGACTCACTTGGTAAAACGGTTTTATATTTACTTGCAAAAATTTGCTCGTTGTTTTCTGGTAAAGTATATCTTACTACTGCTTCACTCTTTATCCCGGCTTAAAGCTAATCTTGTATAAAGTGCCGAATCATATTGACGTTTTAATTCACGAACGCTCCAATTGTGCTTTTCAGATTCTATTTCGTAAAAACGTCGTTCTCTTTCATCATCAATTCGTATCAGGAAAATGTAATGAGTCCAAGTTAATTTGAAAAACGAAATCAGTGATTGCGTTTTCTGATATTTGAATTCCTCAGTCAGTGACTGTTTTTTTTGAATTTCTAAAATCCGAGTCAAAGCCTCTGAATTTGAATACGTTAAATAAAATTTTCTTATAAATTCCAAATTTCGAATCGAAAATCCTTTTCCAAATTCCTTTGTCAATTGTTGCGAAAGACTTTTTAAAAGTTTTTTACCATACTCAGCTCTATCTTTTCCATTTTGTTCTTCTTCAACAATGATTCTTCCAATTTCAAAATATGTAATTGTCATAGTTGAATTTACGGTACGTAAAACCTGTTGTCGGGCATTTTGCAATAACTCGGCAACTTGCTGAAAAATGATTTTATTTTGAAGACCGTCTGACAATACTTTATTATTTTAATTTCTAAACCTCAGCTTCAACCGCATCCAACTCCACTTTCAAATTCTTGATAATAAACTCTTGTCTGTCCGGAGTATTTTTTCCCATGTAGAAAGATAATAATTGCTCAATTGAAGTATTTTTATCCATCATAATTGGGTCAAGACGAATGGTTTCTCCAATGAAATTCTTGAACTCATCCGGAGAAATCTCTCCCAAACCTTTAAATCGGGTGATTTCCGGTTTTGGTTTTAATTTTTCGATCGCATCTTTTCTTTCTTCGTCTGAATAGCAATAGATGGTTTCTTTTTTATTTCGAACCCTGAAAAGTGGTGTTTGCAAGATATATAAATGTCCTTCTTTGATTAATTCAGGAAAGAATTGTAAAAAGAAAGTAATCAACAGCAAACGAATGTGCATTCCGTCGACATCGGCATCAGTTGCAATTACAATGTTGTTGTAACGTAGTTTTTCCAATCCGTCTTCGATATCCAACGCAGCTTGCAATAAGTTGAATTCCTCATTCTCATATACAATCTTTTTAGTCATTCCGTACGAATTCAAAGGCTTACCACGTAAACTGAAAACTGCCTGAGTATTCACGTCACGTGACTTTGTGATCGATCCGGAAGCCGAATCTCCCTCGGTAATAAAAAGTGTGCTTTCTAAGTTTCTAGGGTTTTTAGTATCCGGAAGATGCGCTCGGCAATCTCTTAATTTTTTATTATGAAGATTGGCTTTTTTTGCACGATCTGTCGCCAATTTTCTAATTCCTGATAATTCTTTACGCTCTCTTTCGGCTTGCAAAATTTTACGCAATAATGCTTCGGCTGTCGGAGGATTTTTATGTAAATAATTATCTAATTTGTTCTTCACAAAATCATTTACAAACGTACGAACGGATACTGCAGGTGTTCCGTCATCAGAACCCATATCTGTAGAACCTAATTTTGTTTTGGTCTGAGACTCAAAAACAGGTTCCATTACCTTGATACTGATCGCACTTACAATCGATTTACGAACATCAGATGCTTCGAAGTTTTTATTGTAAAATTCACGAATGGTTTTTACAATTGCTTCTCTGTAAGCTGCCAAGTGCGTCCCTCCTTGTGTGGTGTTTTGCCCGTTGACAAAAGAGTGATACTCTTCGCTATATTGTGTTTTACTATGTGTTAACGCAATCTCGATATCATGATCTTTCAGGTGAATAATTGGATATTCAAGATCTTCTGCACTGATCGTTTCTTCTAATAAGTCTCTAAGACCATTTTCAGAAATATATTTCTCGCCATTAAAAATAATCGTTAAACCATTGTTTAGGTAACAATAGTTTTTGACCATTTTAATGACATATTCCATACGGAATTTGTAATTTTTAAAGATCGTTTCGTCTGGCGTAAAGGTCACTTTTGTCCCTTTTCGCTTTGTTGTATCAATTATATCTTCTTCTAAAACTAAATTTCCGGCAGAAAATTCAGCTCCTTTTTGTTTATCATCACGAACTGATTCTACGCGAAAATAATTCGAAAGTGCATTTACTGCTTTTGTTCCGACACCATTTAAACCTACTGATTTCTGGAAAGCTTTAGAATCATACTTTCCTCCGGTATTCATTTTCGAAACTACATCAACTACTTTTCCTAACGGAATTCCACGTCCGTAATCACGAACCGAAACCGTTTTATCCTTGATCGTCACCTCAATAGTTTTTCCTGAGCCCATCACGAACTCATCGATACAGTTGTCTAAAACCTCTTTTAGAAGAATATAAATACCATCATCCGGTGAAGAACCATCTCCTAATTTCCCGATATACATTCCGGGACGCATACGAATATGTTCTTTCCAATCGAGTGATCGAATATTATCTTCGGTATATTGATTTTGCTCTAGCATAAAGTGAATTGGATTTTTGGCTAATGTACCATTTATAGTCAAAAAATGAAAGCCTATTTTCTTTTTGTTACGATTAATAACAGCTTTAAATCCTATTTAAATTGATTTTAAAATAATACGGCCGATAAAAATATAAAAAATCAGGTTTTAAACAAAAAAATACTATTTGATTCCTAAAACCTGCTTCGCCAAAGCAATCATCTCGGGCGTTCCCGTATTTTTATTTTTTTCGTCAGAAAGTTTTACGACACCTTGCCAATGCGTGTTATCGAGTTTAACTTCGGTAAGTTTTATGACCATATTCATAGGCGGCAAACCTACATCATTACTAAAATTGGTTCCTATACCAAATGACATTTTGATTTTATCTTTACAGAATTCCGTGATACTTTTTACTTTATCATAATTTAATGAATCTGAAAAAACAATCACTTTCGATCTTGGATCAATTCCCATTTTCGTATAATGCGAAATTACCTTCTGTGCAAATTCAATCGGATCTCCACTGTCATGTCGTACTCCATCAAAAAGCTTGGAATATTTTTTATCAAATTGTTCGAAAAAAACATCTGTTGTATAGGTATCCGTTAGGGCAATTCCGAGATCGCCTCCGTATACTTGTGTCCAATGTTCTAAACTAATTAAATTGGCCATTTTAAAACCATATTGAGCGGCATGAAACATAAACCATTCGTGTGCATGCGTCCCTAAAGGTCTTTTATTATTAACCATTGCAAAGTGCACATTACTTGTCCCGATAAAACTTTCAGAACCAAAAGTCTGTAATGTTTCGTTTATCAAAACATGCACATCGTAAGAATGGCGGCGTCTTGTACCAAATTCTAAAATTGAAACACCTAACGTATTATAATTATCAATTTTATCTTTTGTCAAAATTTTTATCGCATCATCATTTAAGCGAATAAGATGATTTGATTTATAGAAAAGCTCCGAAATTAAAGCCATCAAAGGCACTTCCCACAAAATTGTACGATACCAAAATCCTTCGATTGTGACTTTTATTTCTGATCCTTCCTGACTAATCTGAACTTCTGACGGATCATAAGTGTATCCCTGTAAAAAATCTAAATAAGTCGGATCCAGATAAGGGCAAAAGTGTGCCAGATAATTCTTTTCCTCTTTAGTCAAACGTAAATCTGACATAGCATCAACAGATCGTCGAAGTAAATCACCAAAACCGGGAGGGAAAATATGTTTTCCTCTATTAATAAAACCGTAACGCACTTTTGCCTTGGGAAAAAGTTTTATTACGGCGTGCTGCATCGTAAATTTATAGAAATCATTGTCTAAAATAGATTTCAGGAAAGTTGTTTCCATAGCCATTATTGCATTTCAACAGTTCAACAGACTGCTATCATTAAATTCATCTCTTTATCGCTAAGGTACGGCAATTCTGTAAAAGAAGAAAAATCTTTAAGCAAACATCTCTGATAGGTCTATTTTCGAATTATTTTAAAAGAAACAATACTAAACGTATCCAGATAAATAGTAATATAATCACCTATATTTTTATCATAGACAATTTGAAATTCCAAACTGCCGCGTTTCTCTTTAGAATTCTGAATTTTAACTGCCTGATTCTTTTTATTTAAATAGAAAAGCAAATTGGACTTGGAGACATTTTTAATTTCAAACGTCATTTTATCCCCTTGTTTAGCTTCAATTATTCCAGAGTCGGGTGATTTTATTTTATAGTCACCCTGAATTGTTTTATTATAAATCAAAGGTCCGTTCAGAAATTTTTCTTTATTTAATTTGTTCCCCAGATAAGAACCAGAATCCGGAAAATGTTTGGCAAAAAAATAATCGGGATCTGTATCAAAATAAATGGGATCAAAATCATTTACCATTCTTCCTTTGCTGCTGTCATAATATCCCTGACCCCAGGTAACATCTATCAATCTCCATTTTTTATCAATCAAAACTATATTCCAGGCATGATTTGACGAAGTATTTTTTCGGCCGATATCTGCCAGTCTTGTTTTAGAATCTCCACGAATTATTTCTGATTTTAATCCAACCAATCCTGCCAAATGCTGGTATAAAGCTGTAAAACCTTCACAAACTGCTTTCTGGGAAGTAAATGTTTTCTGAATTAGTTTATCATTAATCTGCTGAATCTTTCTTTGTTTTTCAGCTTCGGTCGAATAACTAAAACCTTGTGTTCTGGGTGGGTTTAAAAAAACTTTGTAATCGTATTTTATATTTAAGGCAATCCAACTGTAAATAGCCCGGGCTTTATCCTGATCTGAAGAGAAATCGTCCTGAATTCTCTCAGCCAAATTATTTGCAGAACTAAAATTTTTAGGATATTTGGCTACTATTTTATCAACATCACTATACTTTTGGGAGTAAGAGGAATGCAAAAAAAGTATATTAAGAAAAAGAATTATAAAGGCAATCTTTTTTATTTTCATAGATTTAAAAACATTCTTTTATAAGATTTTTTAATTCTTTGTCTAATTCTGCATTAGAGATTTTATTTTCTTCTAAATCAAAATTAGCATTAAAAGCCGGTAATGAAAATGTAGCTTTAATTTCGGCTCCATATCTTGGTAAAGCATTACGTCCTATTTCTAAAACCGAAGCACCACCTCTTGTTCCAGGTGAAGTTGCCATTAGTAACATTGGCTTTTTCTGAAAAACTTCTTTGTCAATTCGGGATGACCAATCGAATACGTTTTTAAATGCTGTAGAATAATTGTTGTTATTTTCTGCCAGGGAAACTACTAAAATATCTGCGCTTGCCAGTTTAGCCAAAAATGCTTTTGCAATTTCGTGCTGTCCCACTTCTTTTTCGAGATCAACGCTAAATAATGGCATAGCAAAATCATTCAAATCCAAAACTTCAACTTCAGCATTTTCAAATAAACCTGCTGCGTAAGTAGCTAAGTGTTTGTTGATAGAATGTTGACTGTTACTTCCTCCAAAGGCTATAATTTTCATAAGTGTGTTTTTTATTAATTAAACCATATAAGTCAATTGTTTAACTATATTTTATTTGGTTTCTCGATTTCGTAAATTTCTTTTTGAATTTCTACGGAGTATTCATTCGGGTAAATTTTTCCTCCGTACGATTTTGCATATACTTTGGTAAATTCAGCTCCAAAATACAGAATAATTGCCGAATAATAGACCCAAACCAAAATAATTATCACAGAACCTGCTGCGCCATAGACTGAGGCAACTGTTGAACTGCCTAAATAAAAACCTATTGCAAATTTACCAATCATAAAAAGTATGGCCGTAACTCCTGATCCGATAAATGCATCTTTCCATCTTATTTTTCCGTCGGGCAATGTTCTGAAAATAATGGCAAAAAGAAGCGTTATACTTGCCAGTACAATCACGGTATTAACGACATAGAATAAATAAACTGTACTTTCCGGAAAATATACTTTTAACCGTGCACTCATTAAATCTAATGTGGTACTCACAAAAAGACTCACCAGCATTAGAAAACCAACTGAAGCAATCATCGAAAATGACATCAGGCGATTTTGAATGAATTTCTTAATTCCCTTATCCGGTTTTGCGCGTAAACCCCATATAAAATTAATAGAACTTTGTATTTCCGCAAAAACTCCCGATGCCCCAATCAGCAGCATCACGACTCCAAATATCGTCGCGAAAAAATTGTCACCTGATAACTGTACATTTTTTATCGCTTCCTGAATCTGACTTGCTGCTCCGTTTCCTACCAAACCATTTATTTGCCCATAAAGCTGACCTGTTACAGCTTCTTCTCCAAAGAAAAAACCACATACAGTGATAATAATAATCAATAAAGGCGGTAATGCAAATATGGTGTAATAAGATAACGCAGCACTAAGCTTAATAGCGTTGTCGTCATTAAATTCTAAAAAGGTATTCTTGAGCAGAAACCATGACTTGGAGAATATATTTTTTACTTTCACGATACTTCCGGTTTTAGATAATTACTCAAATTTAAGAAATAATTAAAAAAACCGAATTCTTGCTTTTAAGGGAAATTTTACATTTTTACCATGTTAAAATTTGTAAACAGATTCACTAATATGAAAGCGTTATTTTTTTACTTTGTCTTTTATTTTTCTCGAAGATTATGCAGACAAAGCAGATTTGGCGGGCTTCGTCTTCGCTGAACCTGGCAGCCGTTAATTTTAAGCATAAAAAAACTGCTGAATTTCTTCAGCAGTTTAATCTATTCTCTTTATTCTTTATTAAATTACACGTTGAAACGGAAATGCATTACATCACCATCTTTTACGATATATTCTTTTCCTTCAACTTTGAATTTTCCTGCTTCTTTTGCTTTTGCTTCTGATCCGTATTGAACGTAATCTTCGTATGAAATAACTTCTGCACGAATAAATCCTTTTTCGAAATCTGTATGGATAACTCCGGCTGCTTGTGGCGCTGTTGAACCAATGTTGATGGTCCAGGCGCGAACTTCTTTTACACCTGCTGTAAAATAAGTTTGTTGTTTTAATAATTTATAAGCGGCACGGATTAAAACTGATGCTCCCGGCTCTGTTAATCCCATATCTTCAAGGAAAACCTGACGCTCTTCGTAGCTTTCCAGTTCTGTAATATCTGCCTCTGCTCCTACTGAAAGGATGATTACTTCAGCATCTTCGTCTTTTACTAATTCACGAACCTGATCTACATATTTGTTTCCGTTTACGGCTGAATTTTCATCAACATTACAAACATATAATACTGGTTTTGCGGTAATCAACTGAAAAGATTCCATCAGAACTTCTTCGTCATTTCCTTGAGGTACAATAGTACGCGCTGATTTAGCCTGCAATAATGCCTCTCTGATTCGGTCTAAAAGTGCTTTTTCAGTTTGCGCTTCTTTGTTACCTGTTTTAGCGGCACGATTTACTTTTTCTAAACGTTTTTCAACCGTTTCCAAGTCTTTTAGCTGTAGCTCAATATCAATGGTTTCTTTGTCACGAATTGGATTTACATTTCCGTCTACGTGTACAATATTATCATTATCAAAACAACGCAATACGTGAATAATAGCATTACACTCTCTAATGTTTCCTAAAAATTGGTTTCCAAGACCTTCCCCTTTACTTGCTCCTTTTACCAAACCTGCGATATCAACAATATCAACTGTTGCCATTTGTACGCGCTCTGGTTTCACCAACTCTTCTAATTTGTTGATTCTTGGATCCGGAACGTTTACAACACCAATATTAGGTTCGATTGTACAAAACGGAAAGTTGGCACTTTGCGCTTTTGCATTAGATAAACAATTAAATAATGTTGATTTTCCAACATTTGGTAATCCTACAATTCCTGCTTTCATCTGTTGTTTCTATTTATTTTTTATTAGATCCTGATTCTCTCAGGTCTTATCACTATTACTTCTACCTTAATGTATAGGTCGTTACTTTAATGATTATAATTTATGTATCGATTTTTCGTTTCTGCCAAAATGATATTTTTTGGCTTTAAAATTTTGCAAATATAAGATTTAATAGCTGGTAAGTGAAGTAAAAATGATGATTAATCTATTTTAAAATATCTCCTTTCAAATACATCAAATATTTTAAAGAAAAAGAAGCTTTTAACAAACCAATTAAAACGGAAAAAATCCTTATTGCTGCAATTAGGATCTTTTTCATTTGTATCTGAGTTCTGAAAGTTACATCTTAAAATCTAACGCTTTTATAATGGCTTTTTCCTGATCTGTAGCTGTAAATCCTGAAATATCCCAGTAATTGGTTAGAATTTTATTCTGTTTATTAAAAAGTGTTTTCTCCTTAAAAACATCACTTTCACGATAGGTGAAATTTTGTTTATTAAAATTGGTCGTGATAAAACTATTGCGAACCTGAATATTTTTGACTTTATCTTTTAAAATAAGATTATAAGCAATTTCTTCATTCGAATTTAACAGATAATAATCTTCGCCATCTAGTCTATAATCTACTTTTATAAATGATCTTGTAATATTTTTAGAACCAATTGCCGTTTTATCTGCTATTTTATCAAGGTTTTGCTGCGTCGTAGTAATAGTAAACTCTATAATTACTTTCTTTTCCGGATCGTAGATGATTTCAAAATCCTCCAATTCTTTTTTAGAAGTGTTTAATGGAGTAACTTTCATTATATAATAATTCTTATTATTAGGATGTCCACTTATTATATAGTCATATTCTTTTTTCTTTTTCGAATCTAAAACAGGGTCAAAATAAGTGAGGTTCGAATAATTTTCCATGATATTATTCAAATTATATCCTCTTAGATCCGTACTGACATCTGCCTCTAACAAACCATAAGATCGATTTTGCTCTACCAACAATGTTGTTGTATTTTTTTTCTCATGACCTGAAAACTGAAAATTCACAAGTCCGTCATTATAATAAGAGTATTGATTGTCTAACATAAAAAATTCTCTTACATAGACTTTCAAACGATAGGGAGACGAAAGTTTTTTTATCGAATGAGAAACAATTTTTTGTAATATTTTCTGCGGATTTTCCCTAGAGACAACAATTTCATCTAATTTATTGTTCTTATCCTTTAGATAAACCACAAAGTCATTGTCTTTTAATGTTGTCCAGCGAAGCGTAATATGATCATAATCCATATCAGAAACCTGAACATTTGATGCGCCACTTAACACAAAACTTACTTTACCCTCCTCATTAGTCAACAAAACTTGTTTTGTTTTCATAATAAGTACTGTTGCATTTTCGATGGGCAATTGGGTTTCTATATCTTTAACAATGATAGAATATTCTGTATTTTGTGCCAAAATCCCAACGCTAAAAAACACAATAGGTAAAAGTAGTAATCTCTTCATAGACAGTTATTAAATAAAAATTAATCACTATAAAACTACAAATAAAACATTAAAAACCAATACAATACAAAAAAAAGTCAACGGCATAAAAAAAATCCTGAGCGTTGACTCAGGATTTTTTTCTATTTAAAACTTAAATAATATATTATTCATCACCGTGCAAAAACGCCTGTCTGTTCAACAAGGTTTCTTCATCTTCTACGTGGTTATCATCTGGTACACAACAATCAACAGGACATACTGCAGCACATTGAGGTTCATCGTGAAAACCTTTACATTCAGTACATTTTCCAGGAACAATATAATATACTTCGTCAGAAATTGGTGTTTGTGCATCATCAGCATCAACCTCAGTTCCGTCAGGTAAAATTATTTTTCCAGAAAGTCTTGTTCCGTCTTTATATCTCCAATCGTCAGCTCCTTCATAAATTGCTGTGTTTGGGCACTCTGGTTCACAAGCCCCACAGTTTATGCATTCGTCAGTTATAATTATTGCCATCTTGTTCTTGGTTACATGTTAAAAGTTAAAGGCTTTGAGTTTAAAATGCCAAAGATTTCATTCTACTTTGCCTTATAACGTAATATAGCTTATTTTTGTGCAAAATTACAATCAAAACAATTCATAAACAAACATTATGACATTAGAAACAAAAAAAAGTCTTTTTGTTGAATTAGGAAAATTTTTAAGTCAGTTTTCCGAAGGCAAATCCGTAAAGAAAACGGGCGTTTTACACAATGAAGCCTTTTTTGATGATTTTGAAAAACTAATACATTTATCTCAATCACACAACGGGTGGTATACACCTGAACAAGTGTACTTTGCAATACAATCATGGGCAGAAGCACTAACCGAAGAAAACATTGACAAATGGATTTCTAAATATTCATTTGATGCTGCCGGAGAAGAAAAAAATCAAAAAAATGTAGCGCTAATCCTAGCCGGAAACATTCCTTTGGTTGGTTTTCACGATTTTTTATCGGTTTTAATTACAGGAAATAAAGCGTTAATAAAAACGTCATCCAACGATCAGCATTTATTACCTTTTTTAGCCAAATATTTAATTTTCGCTGATGAAAGTTTAGAAAACGAGATCACTTTCGTAGAGGGTAAACTGGAAAATTTTGACACCGTAATTGCCACCGGAAGCAACAATACAGCCCGTTATTTTGAATACTACTTCAAAGACAAACCTTCGATTATCAGAAAAAACAGGAACTCAGTTGCCGTTTTAAACGGAAAAGAGTCCAAAGAAGATCTGGAAGCTTTAGGCGAGGATATCTTCAGGTATTTTGGTTTGGGATGCCGCAATGTTTCTAAACTTTTTGTTCCCAAAGACTATTCGTTTGTCGCTTTCTTTGAGGCTATTTTCAAATATCAGGACGTGATTCATTACGAGAAATACGCTAACAATTATGATTATAATAAAGCTGTTTTTTTAATGAGTAATTTCAAATTACTGGATAACGGTTTTTTAACTCTAAAAGAAGATTCAAGTTACGCCTCTCCTATTTCGAGTGTATTTTATGAATTCTACGAAAACATCGAAGATTTACAGACCCGCCTTGAAACTGATGCAGAACAAATTCAGTGTATAGTGAGCAACGATTTAATCACAAACAGCATTGCATTTGGCCAAACTCAAAATCCTCAATTGTGGGATTATGCAGATAACGTAGATACTATAACGTTTTTGTTAACAACAAAGTAAAAAAATGTTTAATTATTTCGAATTATTTATCGCTTTTTCAGCTCCTATTGCCGAAATTTGCGTCTTTAAATTTTTGGACTATTAACAACAACCATGAAAAAACACAACTACAGCGCAGGACCAAGTATCTTACCTCAAGAAGTTTTTGAAAAAGCATCAAAAGCTATATTAAATTTTAATGATTCAGGACTTTCTATTCTTGAAATCTCGCACCGAAGCAAAGATTTCGTTGCAGTTATGGATGAAGCTCGCTCCCTTGCTTTAGAGTTATTAGGACTTCAGGGAAAAGGATACCAAGCCTTATTTTTACAAGGTGGTGCCAGTACAGCATTCTTAATGGCTCCGTACAACTTGATGAAAGAAAACGGAAAAGCAGCTTATTTAGATTCAGGAACCTGGGCTACTGCAGCTATTAAAGAAGCAAAATATTTTGGAGAAACTGTTGTTGTAGCTTCTTCAAAAGAAGAAAATTACAACCATATTCCAAAAGGATACGAAATACCAAGTGATGCTGATTATTTTCACTGTACAAGTAACAATACCATTTTTGGTACTCAAATGAAAGAATTCCCTGCAACTAACATTCCTGTTGTTTGCGATATGAGTTCTGATATTTTTTCACGCAATTTAGATTTCTCTAAATTTGACTTAATCTACGCCGGAGCTCAAAAAAATATGGGCCCTGCAGGAACTACTCTGGTAGTTGTTAAAGAAGATATCTTAGAAAAAAGTGGAAGAACAATCCCAAGTATGTTAGACTATGCAAAACATATCAAAGCAGAAAGTATGTACAATACTCCACCTGTTTTTGCAGTGTATGTTTCATTATTGACTTTACAATGGATCAAAGAAAAAGGCGGAATCGCTGCTGTTGAAAAATTAAACGACGCAAAAGCGGATTTACTTTATTCTGAAATCGACAGAAACCCATTATTCAAAGGTGCTGCAGCAGTTGAAGATCGTTCTAAAATGAATGTTACTTTCTTACTGAACAATGCTGATCATACAGCTGCGTTTGATGCTTTATGGAAAGAAGCAGGAATTTCAGGATTGCCGGGACACCGTTCTGTTGGTGGTTACAGAGCCTCTATTTACAACGCTATGCCTATCGAAAGTGTTCAGGTTTTAGTTGATGTAATGAAAGCTTTGGAAGCTAAAGTTTAGTTTTTTTCGGTTAATCGTTAATTTGTTTAACTGTTTAATCGTCAAAAAATGTTTCCTTTAAAATATCAAAAAAGAAAAATCAAATAGCTGGTTTATCGATTAAACAATTAAACGATTAACCAAATAAACAATAAATACAATGAAAGTATTAGCAAATGACGGAATTTCTAAAAGTGGAATTCTTGCCTTGGAAAAAGGTGGATTTGAAGTTATAACTACAAAAGTAGCTCAGGAACAAGTAGCTAATTTTGTAAACGAAAATAATGTAGATGTAGTTTTAGTGCGTAGTGCAACTAAAGTTCGTAAAGATATTATTGATGCTTGCCCGGGACTTAAAATTATTGGCCGTGGTGGTGTTGGTATGGATAATATCGATGTTGATTATGCAAAAAGCAAAGGTATTCACGTAATTAATACACCTGCTTCATCATCAGAATCTGTTGCTGAATTGGTATTTGGACACTTATTTTCTGGTGTTCGTTTTTTACATGATTCTAACAGAAACATGCCTCTTGAAGGGGATTCAAACTTTGACGGTTTGAAAAAAGCATACGCAAATGGAGTTGAATTAAGAGGTAAAACTCTTGGTATTGTTGGTATTGGCCGTATTGGTCAAGCTACTGCAAAAATGGCTCTTGGTTTAGGTATGAAAGTAATTGCTGCAGATAGTTTTATTCCGTCTGTAGATATTAAAGTGGAGTTTTTTGACGGTCAGTCAATCACAACTACAATCGTTTCTCAGTCATTAGAATCTTTATTCAAAGAAGCTGATTTCATCACATTACACGTTCCTGCTCAGGATGGTTACATCGTTGGTGAGAAAGAATTTGCAATCATGAAAGACGGTGTTGGAATCGTAAACTGTGCACGTGGTGGGGTTATTGACGAAGTAGCACTGGTAAAAGCTTTAGATTCCGGAAAAGTTGCTTTTGCAGGTTTAGATGTTTTTGAAAGCGAACCAAAACCGGAAATGGCCATCTTAATGCACACTAAAATCTCTTTGACTCCGCACATTGGAGCTGCAACGGGAGAAGCACAAGACAGAATTGGTACTGAATTAGCATCACAAATTATTACTTTGTTGAGCTAAGTAAAAATAAATTAAAATCAATTAAAGGGATTTACTGCTTAGCTGTAGTAAATCCCTTTCTTTTTTATATTTTTGACGCATAACTAAATTATACTATGAAAACGGATAAAAAAAGTTCTGGCCGTAAGCGGATTATTCTTTTTATACTATTTACTGCTGTAATTCTTTTACTCTGTACCTCTATATTTGGAAATATATTCATGCTTGTTATCGAGAAAGAATATTTTATTCCGAAACAATCATCAATTTTCACTTTTAGTGAAACCGTTCAAAATGATGGCTCAAGTGATGTATGGAGATATGGCGAAGATTTTACCAATTATTATTTTAACTTAAGCACGTTTACTAATGAGGTTTTATTTTTTCCTAAAAAAAATATCCCGGATTGTCCCGGATTTAATCCTGAAGATATCACTACCTGGTGCGGGGTAAAAGCACCAAATACCAAATACTAACATCGGCTTTAATCTAAAAGCCATACCAATAAGCTTTTGAATAATTTGGTAAATGCATTGCGCTAATTAATTATAATTAAATCGTTTAGAGAGGATTTATTAATACTATTTAATTAATTCCTTTCTTTTTTTGATTAAATTTGAGTTCTAATCTAAATTTTTTAAATTATGTTTGAACAATTAACACAATTAGTACAGCAATACGGAGGCAACGCTGTTGTAAATAACGCTGCTGTCCCAAATGAGCATAATGAAGCTGTAATAAACGAGACAAGCACATCAATATTTGCAGGACTGCAAAAGATTGCTTCAGAAGGCGGAGGAGAACAATTAGCCGATTTATTTAGCGGAAAAACACCTATAGATAGTTCTAACCCTATTGTGCAACAAATAACACAGCAATTATCGGGAAATCTTGGTCAAAAATTTGGATTAAGCAGTGAGGCTTCCGCAGGTGTCGCTTCAGGGATGATTCCTCAGATTTTAAGTTCTTTAGTAAATAAAACAAAAGATCCGAATGAAAGCGGTTTTCAGCTTTCGGATATTATTAGTTCAATTACAGGAAATGGCGGACAAGCTTCGGGTATTATGGAAACTATTAATAAATACGGAATGCAGTTTGGCTTAGACCAAAACAATGACGGAAAAGTAGATGTTGCCGATGTTCTGGTAGTTGCCAAAACCAAAGGTGGAATCGCAGGATTTATCGGAAAAATATTTGGCAGCAAATAAACAACCAATAAAACACTAAGGTTCTGCACATTAAACCCAAAGACATAAATTATTACAGGCCGTTTACTTTAGTGTAAATGGCTTTTTTTTAAATTAAAAACTAAAAATGGCAAGATTTTAGTATTTCAATTAGTTCAATAAGCTTAAATCTGCAATTCAAGGAATTACAAGGCTACTTTTAAACAGCAAAATAGTACGTTGATTTATCTGTAAATTAAAGTTTGAAATTAAAAAATCATGAAAAAAATACTCTCCGCATTAGTTATCCTGCTTACTATAGCAGCGTGTTCTACCTCTAAAAATACTGTTGCCGTAAACCCTTCAGATAAAACAAGTATTGCCGTAAATGATACCGTACGAATTGCAAATGATTCTTTAGAATATGAAGTAATTATTATAGACAATGGTTTTAGCACCTGGCTGGCTTCAACAGCACTTCCCCGAAATTACTATTCGTTGTCTTATCTTGAAAACAAAAATTATTTATACGTTACTGAATGGAACAATCGTGTTTTGCAACCACAAAGATATAGCCCGAATTTATACGAAATGACGATCGATTACAGACCAAATATTCACTACGGATATGAAGTAAATTATTTGATTTATAATTATATGATTTATTTTCAAAATACATACAAACAAAAGCTGGCGGGGCATGTTCCTATAAGATAATGTTCTTATATTTGTAATTATTGCAAATAAAAATGAATAGATTAAAGAAACGTTGGGGAATTACCTCAAATCTACAAGCCATCATTATACTTGTTGTTTTTGCCATCACCGGATCGGCATCTGCATGGTTGTCTAAACCCTTTTGCGTTTTATTAGGTATCACCAAAGAAGATTTTGGCGGCTGGTTTACTTTAATCCGATTGTTGATTATTTTTCCTATCTATCAGGTTTTGCTGGTTACGATTGGAGCCATTTTTGGTCAGTTTCGATTCTTTTGGAATTTCGAAAAGAAAATGCTTAAAAATATGGGACTGGGATTTTTATTTAAAGATAAAAACTAGGCGTCATTATTATTTCTTTGAAAATAATAAGTATAAATCCATGTAAGTGTAAAGGATGGAATTACATCTGTAAATGGTATTATCTCTTCAACAAAAGTCAAAATACCCGCTACTCGCCCTACTCTGCCTTTATACATTCTGGTCATTATAAAAGCCGCAACCGGCGCCCAGACAACATCCGTAAATTCTCCAACTAACGGAATTGTAAAGGAAACCATTCCAATAGCATCCAAAAGCAAACCCAAAAGCAGCTTTCTGGTTCTCTCATCTTCGTTTATTGTTTTTACTTCCTGCATTTTATTTTAAATTATATATTATTCGAATTTATAAAGAATTTGTCACATTGAAATTATTTCTAAACATAATTTTATTTCTTAATTACCATATAATCATCGACTTAAAATAGCTTTAATTATTTCTCAGATCGAGTTACTGCAAATAACACACCAAAATTTCCGTCAGTCTGAATCCAATTTTCAGACGGAGCAAATGCACGTGATACAAATCCGTCTAAATACAAAGCATTTCTGCAACCTAAGCTTTTAAAATAATCTGCAAAATCATAAAAATTTATTTCTTTTTTAGACATTACAAAGACTATTTTTCCGTCCGGTAAAATTCCAACCCCATTTCGAATGTTTACATTAGCAGATCCTTTTTTAAATTCCGGATGAATTTGCCCGTCAATAATCAACATTGGACCTGATTGGGTCGCATATTCTATTTTTGCATTGTTTCGAAAATCCTGCGTCGTACATATAACAGCAGTTTTTTGTGTTGTGAAATAAAATACGCCGTTAGGTTTTAAATAGAAATTCCCCGCCGCTTTTGTTGTATCTAACGGGACTAACATTTTTCGCTTTTCAATATAAAGTCCCTGAGGAGAATGGTCTTTTTTGTACATTCCGGCATTCATCGCAAAATCTAAAGTTTGGTTCTTTCCTTCCAGCCAAAGTTTTAAGTTCTGAATACTTCCTATATTCTGCCCTTTATCGTTCTTCCAGTATAATTTTAAATCTTGTTTTATAAGATCGGCTTTATAAACTAAAAAAGGATCATCAGCGTCTGTTTTTGCGTTTATAGCTATTGCGGCAAGTGCCATTATCACGACTAATAATCCAATTTTTATTTTCATCCTTTAAAATATTGATGATAAATGTAAAATAATTTTTCAATACTCATTTAAATAGTCCTCTTCTTAAAATTCTGCTACAACACATTTTTATATCGGCAGAATCTTTGTTTCTTTGTAAAAACAGTTTCAAAATGATACACGCAAAAAATATACACAAGTTCTACGACAAATTAGAAGTTTTAAAAGGAGTTGACTTGCATATCAAAAAAGGAGAAATTGTTTCAATTGTTGGCGCTTCAGGTGCCGGAAAAACAACTCTTTTACAAATTTTAGGAACACTTGACAAGCCTGAAATAAATACCGGATCTTCTCTGACCATTAACGGAGAAAATGTATTAAAATTACAAGATGTCGAAACTGACAATTCAAAACAGGAAAAAATTTTTAAATGGGTATCCTGGATCGGTTCTGTTTACACAATTGCTTTGGTAATTTTTGCGTCCTTTTTTAAACATACAATTCTTGATGATTTGGTCAGAAACATTACCATTGGCATTTTGATTTTTCCAATTTTAATTCTGGCTATTTATATGAATCGTTATTTCAAAAAGAAAAGCAGGCAAGACAAAGTATTGTCGAATTTTCGAAATTTAAATCTTGGTTTTATATTTCAGTTTCATCAATTATTACCTGAATTTACAGCTCTGGAAAATGTTTGTATTCCCGCTTTTATGGCGAATAAACCAAAAGCCGAAACGGAGAAAGAAGCTAAAAGAATTTTAGAATATTTAGGTTTATCGCACAGAATAAATCACAAGCCAAACGAGTTATCGGGCGGAGAACAACAAAGAGTTGCTGTTGCAAGGGCTTTGATTAACAAACCGGACGTTATTTTTGCAGATGAACCTTCAGGAAACTTAGACACTCATTCTGCCGAAAATCTGCACCAGTTATTCTTTCAGCTTCGTGACGAATTTGGGCAAACCTTTGTGATTGTAACTCACAATGAGGAATTAGCCAATATGGCAGATCGAAAATTAGTAATGGTCGATGGCTTAATTAGTAATTAGAAGCTAATCCTGCTGTCCGCTGTATTCCCTATAAACAAAAACTACGGCTAAAAAGCCTTGTTTTTCTAAATCGGGAGATGTAGCTTCCATCAGGGCCAGGACACCTGAATAACAAGAACTTTCATTTCAATCATGACCCAAAAAGAACTCAAAGAATTCCTCGACGAAAAAGTCATTCAATATAATAATCAGGATTTTATCGATAGTGATCCTGTACAAATTCCGCATTTATTTTCTCATAAAGAAGATATTGAAATTGCCGGTTTTCTAAGCGCTACAATTGCCTGGGGAAATCGAAAAATGATCATCAAAAACTCCCATCAAATGATGGACTTGATGGGCAATACACCTTATGATTTCGTAATGTCGCATTCTGAGGAAGATTTAGTACGATTAGAAAATTTTGTTCACAGAACCTTTAACGGAAAAGATTTTGGCGGATTTATAAAGGGACTGCAGCACATTTATAAAAATCATAATGGCTTAGAAGCTGTATTTGCTAAACATCAGGAAAAAGACAGTTTACAAAAAAGCATCCACGAGTTCAAGAAAATATTCTTTGAAATCGATCATTTGCCAAGAACTCAAAAACACATCTCAGATCCGTTGAACAATTCTGCTGCAAAACGAATCAACATGTATCTGCGCTGGATGGTTCGTAAGGATACAAAAGGTGTCGATCTGGGAATCTGGAAAACCATTTCGCCAGCTGCATTATCCTGTCCGCTTGATGTGCATTCCGGTAATGTTGCCCGAAAACTTGGCATTCTTACCAGAAAACAAAATGACGGAAAAGCATTGACTGAATTAGACCTGAAACTGCGAAAAATGGATCCTCAAGATCCTGTAAAATACGATTTTGCCTTGTTTGGACTAGGTGTTTTCGAAGGTTTTTAATATTGATAATTAAGGCATTACATCATTTAATTATGAGATGATTCGAAAATTTTAGCGATCTAACCGTCATTTTAACGTACATTTGCACAAAATTTAATGTAAATGAGCACTTTCGAAAAATTCAATCTTCCAAAATCAGTACAAAAAGCAATCGACGAATTAGGCTTTGTTACGCCTACTCCTATTCAGGAAAAATCCTTTGCTGTGATTATGTCTGGCCGCGATATGATGGGAATTGCGCAAACCGGTACCGGTAAAACATTTGCTTACTTATTACCCCTTTTAAAATTATACAAATTTACACCAACCAATACGCCTAAAATCGTAATTCTGGTTCCAACCCGTGAATTAGTCGTTCAGGTTGTAGAAGAAGTCGAAAAATTAACCAAATACATGTCGGTTAGTACACTTGGTATCTTTGGTGGGGTAAATATCAATACACAAAAAAAAGCTGTTTACGAAGGTGTCGACATTTTAGTTGGAACGCCAGGCCGTACAATGGATTTAGCATTGGACGCTGTTATTCGTTTTGATGAAACTCAAAAATTAGTTATTGATGAGTTTGATGAAATGCTTAATCTGGGTTTCCGTACGCAATTGACAGCACTTTTAGCGATGATGAAAACAAAACGTCAAAACATTCTTTTCTCTGCCACCATGACGGATGAAGTAGATGCTGTTTTGAATGACTTTTTTGATTTTCCGGAAGAAGTTACACTTGCTGCTTCAGGAACTCCGCTTGAAAACATTACTCAGATTACGTACAACGTACCTAACTTCAATACAAAAGTAAACCTGTTAAAACATTTATTAGAAACAAACGAAAGCATGGAACGTGTTTTGGTTTTTGTGAACAATAAAAAGATTTCAGATATGCTTCATACCAGAATAGAAGAAGATTTTGAAGGTCAGTTCGGGGTAATTCACTCGAACAAATCTCAAAATTACCGTTTGAGTACGATGGCTGAATTCCAGGAAGGAAATCTACGCGGATTAATTACTACTGATATTATGGCGAGAGGTTTAGATATTTCGAATATTTCTCACGTTATCAACTTCGAACTTCCTGAATTTCCTGAATTGTATATGCACAGAATTGGTCGTACAGGTCGTGCAGATGCAACCGGAACTGCTATTAGTTTTATCACGCCCCGTGAAGAAGAATTTAAAGTTGAAGTTGAAGTGTTAATGAATACCGAACTTGCAATAGCAGATTTCCCTGAAGAAGTTGAAGTTTCGTCTAAGTTAATCGAACCTGAAAAAGATAAACAACCGATTAAGTTTTTAATGAAAAAACAAAAACTAACAGGTGACGGTGCTTTTCATGAAAAAGACAAAAAGAATAAAAAAGTGAATCTTGGAGGTCCTTCTAAAACCAAAAAGAAAACCCACGGATCTGTCAATCGAAACATGTTGAAAACGAGAGACAAGAAGAGAAAAGATAAGAATAAATAGCCTTCTTGAGGGACAAAGGTTCAGAGAAACAAAGGTTCAGAGAATAATATAGGGTCGAAAATGTAAATTTAAGTTTGTAACTTATTTACATTTTCGATCCTTTTTTTTACGCTAGATAGGAAACCTTTGAGCCTTTGTTCCTCCGAGCCTTTGAACCTTTCGATTAAATTTTGGTAAAAACCAATCCAACCGGAGAACACAAATCGATCTTTTTTCCGGTATTCTTAAGTTTTCCTGTAATTTTATCTCTTTTGAATATTATAATATCATTTGTATATTGGTGCCCCACTAACAGATAATTCCCTGTTGGATCAATAGCAAAATCTCTTGGGCCTTTTCCTAATGTACTTTCCTGCTCTACAAATTTTATGTTTCCGTCTTTCTGAATTTGGTAAACTGAAATAGAATTTGCATCAACACGATCTGTCACGTATAGAAACTTTCCGTCAGGCGAAATTTTAATCGCGGCAGCACCTGTACCTCCGGTAAATCCTTTTGGCAGAATACTCGTTTCGGCAATTAATTTTAAAGCGCCGGATTTATCATAACTAAAAGTAGTAAGAGTTGCATCTAATTCCTGAACCAGATACACAAATTTACCATCCTTACTAAACGTTAAGTGCCTTGGACCGCTACCTTTTTTTACATCTACAGTTCCTTTTAAAGTTAACACTTCGTGGCTCGCTCCCGGATTATATTTGTAAATAAAAACCTTATCCTGACCCAAATCATTCGATAAAACAAACTTTTTGTCCGGAGAAAAAACAACCTGATGCACGTGTGCCTTTTCCTGACGTGCCGCATTAGGTCCTTTTCCTTCATGCTGAATCAATTGTTGACCTTCTGTTATACTTCCGTCAGCATTTTTCTTAAATACAGCAATGCTTCCGCCCGAATAATTAGCTACAATTACATTTTTATCATCATTAATTAAATGACAAGGATCAGCGCCCAGCGAAGAATGTGTATTCAATACTTTAAGCTGTCCCGTTGGTGAATCATAACTTAATGCAGTTACGGCACTCTGCGTACCGTTTTCGTTTACCGCATAAATAAATTTGTTATTTGCAGAAACGGATAAGTAACTTGGACTCACCACTTTTTCTGTTGAATTTTTTAATTTAAAATCACCTGACGTCGCGTCAAATTCATAAACGTAAATTCCTTTACTTTCGCAAGTATTAGTATACGTCCCAACCAGTAAATTGAATTTATTCTGAGCTTGTGAGGCCGTAAAAGCTAAAGTCGAAAAAAGAACTATATATAATCTTTTCATAGTTTTTTAAATTGTTTTTGAATAGGCTAAAATACTCAATAATATCTTTCGGAAAGTTATTTTTTGTTACAAAAGAAATTACATAAGTTACATTATTCAAACTCCTCAACAAGATCTTTAAACCATTTAAGACATATAAGAGATTATAAATGAAACTTCTTTTATCAAAAATTAAAGGAACTTATATTACTTATATGGTTTAATTAATATACCTGCATCTTTTGACTAAAAATTTGTATTTTTGACCAGTATCTACAAAAAGTAGTGAAATAAATCTAAGCCAGAATGCATTTTAAACATCCCGAAATTCTATACTTTCTGTTTTTATTGATTGTACCAATTTTGGTTCATTTATTTCAGTTACGACGTTTTAAAATCTCTTATTTCACCAATGTCCGATTCTTAAAAGAACTTTCAATTCAAACCCGAAAAAGTTCAAAAATCAAAAAAAGACTTTTATTAGCGACCCGTTTATTATTACTGACTTCTATTATTTTAGCTTTCGCACAACCTTTTTTTGAAGCTAAGGACAGTAAAAATGCAACTAACGAAATGTATATTGTTCTGGACAATTCGTTCAGCATGCAGGCCAAAGGAAAAAAAGGAGAATTACTAAAACGTACCGTTCAGGAATTATTAGAAAATACGCCGGAAACCACTCAGTTTTCATTGTTAACCAACACTGAAAATTACTGGAATACAGATATCAAATCGTCGAAAAGCGCTTTACAAAATCTAAAATACAGCGCGACTCCTTTTGAGCTTCCGTCTATAATGGCAAAGATCAAAGCGCACAAATCTGCTCATAAAAAAGATATCGTTATCATTACTGATGCTGTTGGCTTAGCCGAAAAAGATGTAAAAAACATTGATACGGATGAGAAACCATATTTTATTATCCCGAAAGCAGAACAAAAAAACAATGTTGCTATTGACAGCGTTTTTATCCAGCAGACTTTAGAGAATTTCTACGAGATCGGCGTTAATTTATCCGCTTATGGAGAAGATTTCAAACCTGTTTCTATGGCATTGTACAATCAGAACAAACTGATTGCCAAAACCATTATCAATTTCGACACCAAGAAAAAGAAAATCAATTTTACGATTCCAAAAGAAGCTTTCCACGGTTATGTAACCATTGAAGACAACGGTTTGACGTATGACAACAAACTTTATTTCAGTATTTCGAAAAGCAAAAAAACGAATGTTATCAGTATTGGCGAACCTGAAAAAAGCAATTTCTTGTCGCGCATTTACACGTCGGCGGAATTCAATTACAACAATTACCCGATTAGCAGTTTAGATTACAACAGTTTAGACAAACAAAATACCATTATTCTGAATGAATTAGTCGAAGTTCCTCAGGCTTTGCAAACGACACTAAAAGCATTTGTTTCTAAGGGCGGAAATCTGGTGGTGATTCCTTCTGAAAAAAGTTCAGTTTCCAATCTCAATTCATTTCTGGGTAATTTCGGAAAAATTCAGTTTAATACTCTTGAAAGCAAAAGCAAATTAATTACCAAAATCAATTTTGATCATCCTTTGTTTTCAGGTGTTTTCGAGAATAAAATCACGAATTTCCAATATCCAAAAACAAACAGTTCATTTGCTATTTCCAGCCCTTATCCGGCAGTTTTATCGTATGAAGATCAAAGTGTATTTGTAACCGCAATTCAGAATCCGGTTTCTGGGATTACTGTTTTTTCAGCACCTATTAATGCAGCGAATTCAAACTTTCAGCAATCTCCGTTAATTGTGCCTTTATTTTATAAAATGGGGCAAAACAATCAGAAAACCGGAGTTAATGCTTTGACCATCGGTAATAATCAGCCTTATTTTGTAGATGTTTTATTGACCAAAGATGCTATTCTGGAAGTAAAAGGAACTGAAGATTCTTTTATTCCGATTCAGCAAATCCTCAACAATAAAGTAAAACTAACATTTAATGATTTCCCTGAAACAGCTGGGAATTATAGTGTTTTTGATAAAAAAGAATGGGTAGAAAACCTGAGTTTCAATTACAAAAGAAGCGAGAGTGATTTAAGTCAGGTCAATACAAATGTGGTTTCGGATTTTAAAACTGCCGATACCATTTCTACCATTTTTAATACACTACAAACTGAACGAACTGACAGCCAAATTTGGAAATGGTTTGTTATCTTTGCACTGTTATTTTTAGCATTAGAAATGGCCATAATCAAATTCGTAAAGTAAAACTTAAAGTTTTACTTTTTTTTGAACCATTAAGAGATTAAGAATATTATGAATAAGCTTCTTCTTATATCTTAAATGCTAAAAAAAACTTAAGCAATATTTTTTGTTCATTGAGAATATTCAGTTTTTTCTTTATTAACTTAATTCCTTAATGACTCAGAAAAATCAAGTATTAATGTTTTAAAATAATTTAATTGTTTCAATTAAAATAAACTCTACATATGAAAATAATCATCAGAAGCGCCAAAATTATCGATTCAAAAAGTCCGTTTCATAATCAGACGGTTGATCTTTTAATTGCAGATGGTTTAATAGAAAAAATAGGAACTTCGATTCTGGATATCGAGGATTCTACCGAAGTTAAATTTGACAATTTACATCTTTCTCAAGGCTGGTTTGACAGCAGCGTTTCTTTTGGCGAACCAGGTTACGAAGACCGGGAAACGATCGCAAACGGATTGAATGTCGCTGCAAAAAGTGGTTTTACCGGCATTGCTCTGCAACCTAACTCCTTTCCTGTTATCGACAATCAGTCTCAGGTAAATTTTGTAAAAAACAAAGCGAATGGGTTTGCTACAGCTCTTTATCCAATTGGTGCTTTAACCAAAGCCAGTGAAGGAAAAGACATGGCAGAGTTATTTGATATGAAAAAATCCGGAGCTGTTGCTTTTGGAGATTACAATAAGAGTATTGACAATGCCAATTTATTGAAAATTGCTTTGCAGTATGTTCAGGATTTCGATGGTTTAGTGATTGCTTACGCACAAGATGCAAATCTGAAAGGAAACGGAGTTGCAAATGAAGGAATCGTTTCTACAAGATTAGGACTGAAAGGAATCCCGAATCTGGCAGAAGAATTACAAATTGCCAGAAACTTATTTCTATTAGAATATACCGGAGGTAAATTACATATTCCCACCATCTCTACAGCAAAATCAGTAGCATTAATAAGAGAAGCAAAAGCAAAAGGATTACAGATAACCGCGAGTGTTGCTGTACATCATTTGGTTTTAACCGATGAAAAACTGGAAGGTTTTGATACTCGTTTTAAAGTTACACCGCCATTAAGAACGGAAACTGACAGACAAGCTTTATTAAAAGGAGTTACAGACGGAACAATAGACATCATTACATCTGACCACAACCCAATTGATATTGAATTCAAGAAAATGGAATTTGATACGGCTAAAAATGGAACTATTGGCCTTGAAAGTGCTTTTGGAGCTTTATTAACTGTTTTACCACTTGAAACGGTAATCGAAAAATTAACTTCCGGCAAATCCGTTTTCGGAATTGAAAACAATACAATTACCGAAGGTTCTAAAGCGAACTTCACTTTCTTTACTCCCGAAGGAAAATCAACTTTTACGAAAGCCAATATTCTCTCAAAATCTAAAAATTCTGCTTTTTTAGGAACCGAAATCAGAGGTTCTGTCTACGGAATTTTAAATCAAAATCAACTTGTTATAACTAAATAATTACAATGAAGAATTCAATCGAAGAGGGAAAATCAATCGCCATTACCAGTTATATTTTAATTATTGGTATCTTGATCGCGATGTCTATGAACTCTGAAAATAAAAATAGTTTTGCCTCTTTTCACATTCGTCAGGCTTTAGGACTATCACTTGCCTTTATTTCCTTTGGCGCCATTATCAGCAATTTTGACAGCTTTATGATTACTTTTCCCATGTGGATTTGCATCTCAATATTATGGACTTACGGGATTTTTAGTGCTATTCAGGGCCAGACAAGACCAATTCCGCTGGTTGGGAATTTATTTCAAAAATGGTTTAAATCGATAGGATAAAATCAAATTCCAAATTCCAAACTTGAAAAATTTTGTCAAAGTTCACAATTCACAACTTACATTTCACAATTAAAAAATGAATCTATCTTTAGAATATAAAATACAAGAGCCAAAAGTAATTTTAGATAAAAATCCTGTTTTACTTTTATTACACGGATATGGCAGTAACGAAGCTGATTTGTTTTCGTTTGCTACTGAACTTCCGGACAACTATTACATTATCTCTGCCCGCGCTCCGTATGATTTGCAATATGGTGCATACGCATGGTACGCGATTAATTTTGATGCAGATCAGAATAAATTCTCAGATAATGAGCAAGCTAAAACATCACGTGATGTAATCGCTACTTTTGTAGATGAACTGGTTGCTAATTATCCTATTGATGCAAACAATGTAACTTTGGTTGGTTTCAGTCAGGGTTCGATTTTAAGTTATGCCGTAGCACTTTCTTATCCTGAAAAAATTCAGAGAGTAGTTGCCATGAGCGGGTATTTTAACGACGAAATTATCAAAGAAGGTTACGAGAAAAACGATTTTAAGAACTTAAAAATCTTCGCATCACACGGAACTGTAGATCAGGTAATCCCAATTGACTGGGCGAGAAAAACTCCTGCTATTTTAGAAAAACTAAACATTCCGGTAACTTATAAAGAATATCCGGTTGGTCACGGAGTTGCTCCACAGAATTTCTTTGATTTTAAGAATTGGCTGGCAGAGTAGTATCCAGTTTTCAGTCGCTGTTTGAAGCCTGAGTACATAACTATTTTAAATCCTAGAAATGAGTAATTTTCCAGCTATACTAACTGACGAAAAGATAAAAGATAGTAATAAAGACTTTAGAAACACCCTGTTTTCTTTAGATCAAAATAGTATCAATAAAGATAATTTCGCTCACTTGACAAGGATTTATTCTGCTACAAAACAACTTGATATCAGAAATAAGATCCTGAGACTATTATAAGATTTTGATCTTCCTGAATTAAAAGATTTCTTTGGTAATGCCTATAAAAAAGAAAGATATCTTGATATGAAAATCTATGCTTTGCGCGGACTTTCTCAATTTGTCAGCGAAAAGGAAATAGAAAAATTATTGCAGAAATTCAATCTGACATTATCTAAAAGACAGGAAACTACACCTTACAATTATCAGGAATACGAACTTTTAAGAGGACAAAACTCTTTACCATACCTGATACAGAAATACAACTATAACTGTTTTAAAGAAACACTGAATCAGGTAGACCAACAATATAACGCAATGCCAGAAGCTTTTAAAGGGCATTTTACGATAAATGAAAATGCCGAATTCGTATCACTGAGAAGCCCGGAAGAAAGTTCACGAATGATTAAAGATTTTTTTAATGGCAAAAAAGAACAATAAGAGAAGTGAATTAAAATTGACGAGTAACTATAAAATACTGAATTCCAGGAATATTTTTATAATTACACTCATTGTCATATTCTTAACTATTATAACAGTATGGCTTTTTGGATTAGGAGATCATAGATCTTTTTTTGAAAATTCACTATTATCAACTACAATTTTATCGATAGCCTTCTTTTTATTTATATCTGTTGGATTATTTAAAGGAATTAAAATAAGAGACAACCTGGGCGAAATAACAGATCGTTTTGATGCTTCAAAAATTGATTATATAAAGGAAGCTGCTGCAGACCGCAGTATTGATGATTTACCAGATGTGGGCGAAGGAATTTTTGGAATTGTAATAAGCCTTATTTTATGGTTTATTATGGCAATCGTAATTAGTTACTTATGCTGGGCGTTTGGCGCCATATTATGGTTTTCTGTCTTAACTTTTATCGCAATGCTTTATTGGATTTTCTTCAGGGCGTTACGACTCGTTTTTAAAAAATCTTCAAAGTGTAAAGGTCACTATTCAAATAGTATTTTATATGGATTAAGTTTTACAATACTTTATAACTTTTGGATTTATGCTATAATCTTTATGATGCATCGTATTTTTTAAAAAAGCCGCAATATTCAACTCAACAAGTGAGACTGAAAACTGCGACTGTATACTTTCAACTTTATTCTCCTGTATAAATAACCTTATCTGCTTTTTTCAGGACATAACCTTTCCAGGGAATGAGCTGGTAATCGTCGTTACTCCAGGATTCTCCTTCGGATTTTCTTTCTAAAAGGATTGGCTCTTTTTGAGTATCCAGAAAAAGTTCGGCCTGGTTTCCTTCAAAGATTACGTAGGCAACTGTCGAATATGTTTTTCCGTCTTCGGCGTGTGCTAATTTTGTACCTACTTCAAAAAGACGAACGCATTCTTTTTTAAGACTTGACCACGTATAACCCGCAGAAGCTTTGCAACCGTGGGCATCAGCATCGCCTCCAACCACAACTGCCGGCTTTGACTCTTGGTCTTTTGGCGTTTTACTCTCTTCCGAAACTTTTTTAGCACAAGAAAACGAAAGCCCAATAATAATCGAGAATAAAAATATTTTTTTCATACATCCCATTAATTTAAAAGTTAAAAAACAGGATATTATTTCCTATTTCTGATACAACCAACTTTGAATTACTTCAAAAGTAATACTTTCATCATCAGCAACAAAATATTTTAACAGGACTTCTCCCCACATTTCTCCATTGCTATAATCAGCGATAATCCATCTGTGGTTTAGAATCTTAACTTTATTAATGATAAATTTATTCGGGCCTATTTTATCCTGACCTGTATAAGGGTTTCCATTTGGGCTTGCATTCAGATCTAATAATTTCTCTGTTACAACAGGAATCAGTTTTTCGTATAAAATTACTTTTCCTCCTGAAGCACTATTGTCAAAATAGTTTTGCGCATTTTCGTTGTGCTCTAGCGAAAAATAATCTGCATCAGCTAATTTCGTTGTTACTAAACTGATGCTGTCTCTTAGTTTCTTAGTCGTTTTATCATATCTTTCCTGCCCGAATTTTACTTCTCTGCTATAAAACATATAGGTAAAAACATTCATAAGTATCGCAAGGATAAAAAGATAAAGCATTAAGGATTTTTTCATTTTTGTAATATAATTAAATTGTAATTTCTAAATTATCATAGGCCAGGAAAACGTTTTCAGGAAGCTGTTTTTGTACTTCTTCATGAAAGCCCAAAACGTGGCTAATATGCGTTAGATAAGCTTTTTCAGGTTTGACCAGATTTATAAAATCGAGTGCTTCCTGCAAATTAAAGTGTGTGTCGTGTGGTTCTACGCGCAAAGCATTTACCACTAAAACTTTAAGCTTTTTTAGTTTTTCGACTTCGGTTTCGTGAACTGTTTTAACATCAGTCAGATAAGCAAAATCATCAATGCGATAACCAAAAACCTGTAAATCACCATGCATGACATTCACCGGAATTGCTGTTTTATCTCCAACAGCAAAAGGCTGATCATTAATTACTTCTATCGTTTTAACGCTTGGAGCGCCAGGATATTTATTTACGGTTTCGAAAACGTAATCAAAACGGCGTTTTAGATTATCAATCACACGCTGATGTGCATAAACGGGAATTTCGCCTTGTCTGAAATTAAACGGACGAATATCATCTAATCCTGCTGTGTGATCTGCATGTTCATGTGTAAACAGGATTGCATCAAGATGCCTGCAGCCGCAAGAAAGCATTTGCTGCCTGAAATCAGGACCACAATCTATTACATACGAATGATCGCCCCACGTAATCCAGATGGATACGCGAAGCCTTTTGTCCTTAGCATCAGTGCTTTTACAAACAGGATGATCGACTCCGATTATCGGAATGCCTTGGGAAGTACCAGTACCTAAAAAATATACCTTCAATTGAACTTATTTTTTTTACAAAAATAGGATTATTTCTCTTTCATTAGAAGCCTAATTTGCTAACTTTGTAACAAATCTATTTAAAATAAAATGGGTACAGAAATAAAACTCAAAGGTGACAAGGTCATCGAACAGATTCCTTCTATAAAAGACAAAGCGTTACGCATTAATTTAAACGAGAATATTTACGGAACATTTGCTGAAATTGGCGCTGGACAAGAAACGGTCAGGCATTTTTTCAGGTCTGGAGGTTCATCGGGAACAATTGCAAAAGCAATGTCTGCCTACGACAAAGATTTCAGTGATGCCGTTTATGGAGTTGAAAGTGATGGCCGCTATGTGACTGAAGAGCGACTAAAAAAGATGCTGACTCTTGAAGGCCAAATAATCGAAGAACGATTAAGCAGAGAAAAACATCCTACCAAACTCTTCTTTAGTTATGCCAACACTGTTGCAACTATAGATTTTGCCAAACAATTTAAAGGTCACGGTTGGGTTGGAATCAGATACCAGATTGAACCTGACGAAGCTTATAACGAAATTATTCTTCATATTCGTTTTAAAGAAACTGACGCCAGACTGCAACAAGAAACACTGGGAATTTTAGGTGTAAACTTAATTTACGGTGCTTTTTACAAATACAACGATCCAAAACGATTACTTCGTTACCTATACGATCACTTAGACAAAGACCAACTCGAAATTGACACTATTAACTTCTCAGGACCTCGTTTTGCTGATGTTGATAATCGTTTGATTAGCTTGCAATTGGTTAAAAACGGAATGACTGATGCCGTAATGTTTAATCCTGAAGGAAAAAACATTCTTCCGGCTGCTATTTTATACAAAAAAAACCTTCTTGCGCTTAGGGGAAGTTTTCGTCCGGTTACGAAAGTAAACATGGACATGTACGAGAAATCGCTTAAAATGTTTCTTGAAGAAAATAAAGTTGAGAAAGACAATACACTGGTTATTTTTGAAATTACACTTTCGAATTTACGTTCTGATGGTGAAATTGATGAGCGTGATTTTATGGACAGGGCTGAATTACTCTGTTCCCTAGGTCAGACTGTAATGATTTCGAATTTTCAGGAATATTATAAAGTAGTAGAATATTTTGCTAATTATACCAAAGCCAGAATGGGATTGGCAATGGGTGTCAACAATTTAGTTGATATTTTTGACGAGAAATATTACCGTCATTTAAGCGGTGGAATTCTGGAAGCTTTTGGAAAATTATTCTACAGGGATATGAAAGTTTTCTTATATCCTATGTTAGACGACAATGGCGTTTTGATGGATTCAAACAACTTAAAAGTACATCCTAGAATGAAAGAATTGTACAAGTTCTTTAAATTCAACGGAAAAGTGGTGGATATTGCCGATTATGATCCGCACAATCTGGAGGTTTTCTCCCGCGAGGTTTTGAAAATGATCAATCAGGGAAAACCAGGCTGGGAACCAATGCTTCCGTCCGGTATCGCCGAAATAATAAAAGAACACCATCTTTTTGGGTATCATCCGCAGAAAGAATTAGAGCAAAATGCTTAACATTAAAAAAAATCCCAAAAAAGAAAAATTTTTCTTTTTTGGGATTTTTTTTAATGTTTGTTTCAGGTTTCAAGTTTGTTTTGTTTCAGGTTTTACTCTCGGTTCTTTTTGCCAATCTTTGTCGAGTTACTTGTGTGACCTCTCCTTCGTCGAGGTGACACAATGGTACAGAATTATCTTGTAACCTCTCTATTTGAGGCTAAGCGGAATTGAAACTCTTTGCGCCCTTCGACTTCGCTCAGGGTGACAATTGGTGCGTTTAATCTTTGTCAAAGTTTAAATTTTGACAAAGATTATTATGAAAGAATAAACTTCCCGAACTTATAAAAAACTTGAAACTTGACACCTGAAACAAAATTTATTATTTCAAGATCTGAGCTGCGTGCTCTTTTGTTTTTACCTGAGAAATTACCTCATCGATAATTCCGTTTTCGTCTATTACGAAGGTGGTTCTATGAATTCCGTCGTATTCTTTTCCCATGAATTTTTTTGGTCCCCAAACGCCGAATGCATTGATTACTGATTTATCTTCATCGGCTAATAAGGGAAAAGGGAATTCGTATTTGTCTTTGAATTTTAGCTGTGCTTTCTGACTGTCGGCACTTACTCCAAGAAGTTCGTAGTTATTGGCTTTAAAACGTTCGAAATTATCTCTTAGATCACAAGCCTCTGCGGTACAACCTGGTGTACTTGCTTTTGGATAAAAGAATACTACTAATTTTTTTCCTGCGTAATCTGCCAGTTTGTGTGTTTTTCCGTCCTGATCTGTTCCTGAAAAATTTGGAGCTTTATCGCCTGCTTTTAATGTTGTCATATTTTAGATTTTTAGATTGTTAGACTAACTTAGATTATAAATTTAAACTAATTCATAATTAACAATTCATAATTCACAATTATGTTCATGCCCCAGATTGAAGTGAAAACCCCGGAGTTGTGGTAATTTACATTTTTTGTATTGGCAAAGCGACCGGAGGAAGCTCTTGCGAATGCTTAAAAATGTTATTGCCGCAATGAGGAGTTGTAACAAAAAGCTGGATTAGGCACATCATGAAAATTATGCTATTTTTACGGGATTAAAAATACGGAAATGAATAAAGAAGCTCGCGTACAATTTGTTATAAATACGTTAAAAGAACTCTACCCTACTATACCTGTCCCGCTTGATCATAAAGATCCTTATACACTGTTGATTGCGGTTTTACTTTCGGCGCAATGTACAGATGTGCGTGTGAACCAGATTACGCCTATACTTTTTGCAAAAGCTGATAATCCTTATGATATGATTAAAATGTCTGTGGAAGAAATCAAGGAAATCATTCGCCCGTGTGGTTTATCGCCTATGAAATCGAAAGGAATTCACGGTTTATCACATATTTTAATTGATAAACATGACGGAAAGGTGCCACAGAGTTTCGAGGCTCTTGAAGAATTACCTGCTGTTGGACATAAAACAGCGAGCGTTGTGATGTCGCAGGCTTTTGGCGTTCCGGCTTTTCCGGTTGATACACACATTCACAGACTGATGTTAAGATGGAATCTTTCGAACGGAAAAAACGTGGTACAGACGGAGAAAGATGCTAAAAGATTATTTCCAAGAGAATTGTGGAATGACCTGCACCTGCAAATCATTTGGTACGGACGTGAATATTCGCCTGCAAGAGGATGGAGCCTGGAGAAAGATATTATTACGAGAACTGTCGGAAAAAAATCACTGATAGAAGAAGCAATTAAAAAGGAAGAAGCTACTAAAAAGATTGTTAAGTAGCTTCTCTCTTCTTTTTACATACTGCTTTTAAGCGTATTATATTCGTTTGTCATATTTAATGATCTGTAGATTCCAAGAAGCGATTTTGTGGCATTTTCGTTTTTTGGCTCAATTGTCAATGCTTTTTTAAGGTATGGGATGGCACTTTTTACAATATCATCTTTTTGGGTGTCTAACTTATCATATTGCTGCATTTCCTTTGCACTATTTCCTAAAGTGGCCATTAGATCAAGTAATTCTTTTTTGAACTCTATTTTTATATAAGCCAGATTGATGTAACAGGTTATGCAATTTTGATTGACTTGCAAGCCGTCTTCAAAATATTTTTCGGCGTTGCAATAATCATTTGTCTCCATATAAGAGAAAGCCAAAGACGTAATGATTTCTTCTTTTTTTGATGGCGGATTTACATTTCTTGGTTTTTCATAAAGTCCTTCCTGAATACTTGCTTCCCTTGCACTCATTGACACAAAAGCTTCTTCTGTTTTTGTTTTTTTATTGGTGGCATAAAAAATAACGTTTTCACCGGTATAATTTAGCTTTTTAAGTTCCTCGAAATATTTAATGGCTGATTTGTAATCTTTAGCAGATAAGGAAGCGGAGGCGGCATTAAACAGATTTCGGACATCTTTTTTATCGAACAGATACACTTCATAGCTTTTATCAGCACTTTCTTTGAATTTTTCGGCTTTATAATCGCTGTAAGCTCCGTCTACCAGTTTGGCTTTCATCTCTTTTAGCGCTAAACTTGCCTTAAAAGCATATTTATAAACCTGAGAATCATTCTCATACAAAAGCACATCCTGATAAGCTCCGACTGCTACAGCAAAGTTAGCTGCTGCATCTATATTTTTGGTTGCTAAATCTTTATAAACATTTCCTTTTGTAAAATAAAAGTCGGACTTGACCTCAACCGGGGCATTTATGACGAGATATTCTATTTTTTTTAAAATAGCTACGGCTTCCTGGGTTTTTCCTTTGGCAAAATAAGATTGTGCTTCTTTAATTTCTTCTTTTTGAGCGTATGCTCCCGTATTTAGCAATAGCAGTACTAATAAGGTTTTGAGGCTCTTTTTCATTTTTGGTTAGGTTTGGTTGTTAAATAGATTAAGGGTACTACTTAAGAATTTGCCACACATTGATTAGAAGGCTAAAAGTTTCACTCTTGCCAATGATCGATATAAAACAAATACTTATTCTTTCTAATATTCTTTACTGGATACATTAAAAGGAACAACAAACAAAACGTGGTTAGGGTAATTTTGGGTCATAGATGGTTTGGTTTTTGGTTATACTTGGTTTTAGGTATTATTAATAATTAAGGTTTTCTAAATATTGAAAGGTTTTTAATACATAAAATTCTTTTAAAGCGCTTTTTAATTAAATAAAAAACTGTTTTTTAACTAAAATAAAGCTAAATATAAAATAAAATTTTGATATCCGTTCAAAATTCAAAATTTTAACAAAGCGACTATAAAACTACAATCAATTTATCACTAATAACAGGTAATATCTCCGATACTAAAATGGTTATTATTTTCGGTTATTTACTAAAGGAATTTGGAAATGCATTATGGAATATATTGTGCTCCCAAGGTTGAAACCGTTGACTATGCTTATTTTGTTGAGTTTTTTAATTCAACTCGCTTAGTATTAAAAACAAAAAACTCACTATCTGTATTTGGATACAAATAGTGAGCTTTTAACCAAAACGACCATTTGGTTTTTCTTTCGAAATAAACATCCGACAAATATAGTGGGCTGCTTAATTAGCTATAATTTCAAAACTTTTATTTTCAATTTTCACAACTGTTAATGCTTGTGAATAATTAAGTAAAAAAGAAACAACTTCTTTTTTAGGTTTTAAGTCTTTAGAAGCTAATGCCTTTTTAGAGTAAATTTTCGCCATACTATCAAAATGTTTTTATAATAGTATAACGAGCTATTAGTCAAAATAGTATTAGTTGGTTAAAATAATTTGATGTTTATCAATTATCTTTCTTAAATTCATTAGTGCATAACGCATTCTTCCCAATGCTGTATTAATGCTAACACCCGTAATTTCAGATATTTCCTTAAAACTCATATCCTGATACATACGCATTACCAAAACTTCTTTCTGATCTAGCGGAAGCTCTTCAATTATCTTTTTCAGGTCTACTTCGACCTGATCAAAAATCATTTTGTTCTCGATCGTTAAAGAATCGTCTGACATGACAGAAAAAATCGAAAACTCTTCGGTTTCTCTGTACATTGGCATTTTTTTGGTTTTACGAAAGTGATCTACAATTAAGTTGTGGGAAATACGCATTACCCAAGGCAAAAATTTACCTTCTTCGTTATAGGAATTACTTTTTAGGGTTTTAATCACCTTAATAAAGGTATCTTGAAAAATATCATTTGAGATATCTCTATCAGCAATCTTAGAATATATAAATCCATATATCTTAGACTCGTGTCTCTTAATTAATGTCGCAAGGGCATTTTCATTGCCATCGACATAATTTCTCACTAATAGAGCGTCTGGAATATGCAGATCAGCCATAGTACTACTTTTTTAGTTTCTGTTTAAAATTTGGAGTAATTTTATAAAAAGTAGTTTTACTATATAGGCGTGTCTTTTGGGTTTATGTGGTTATGTTAATATTCTGACCAAATTTAACAAATTATTATTTGAAAAAGCAAACAAGAAGAACAATAATTAACAATAAATCGTTAATTATTGTCTCACAAGCTTGATTTTTGCCTTTTGAGTACTAAAAAAGCTTAAATATTTTTCTTTCTTTAATGCAAAAAATCAGACATAAATATTTTAAAATTAAACAAGTAAGGTATTTACATCTGATTCAGCTACAATTTTTCAAGTGAATGCCTTACTATTGGTAAACACGAACATAATCGACATAAAATTTTTGAGGAAGTACGTTATCATCTACTTCAGGACCTCCAAAATTTCCTCCTATCGCTAAATTGACTATAATATAGAATGGTTTATCAAATGGCCAGGTATCTTCATTTTTCACTTCGGGATTAAAGGTGTAAACCAATGTTGTGTCTACAAAAAAGTCGATTTTATCTTTTGTCCATTCGATTGCATATACATGATATCCTTCTTCAATAGTAGGAAAAGGGGTTCTCTTTGTATTGATTGTATTACCGTGGCTGTCTTGTGTATGCAAAGTTGTATACACCATATGTGGATCTCTGCCTATGTATTCTAAAATATCAATTTCTCCGGTTTTTGGCCATTTTACTTCATCGATATTAGCTCCCAACATCCAGAATGCAGGCCATAAACCATGACCAACAGGCAGTTTTGCCCTGGCTTCGATTCGGCCATATTTAAACTCTTTTTTACCTTTAGTAGTAATTTTTGTAGAGGTATATTTATTTCCTTCTTTTCTGGCTTCGATAATTAAATTTCCATCTTTTAATTCGTGATTTGTTTTGGTATAAATCTGTCTTTCATTATTGCCATAACCACATAAGTCCGGACAACCATCGCCGACTTCGAAATTCCAAAAAGCTTCATTAACTTGTTTTTTACTAAAATTCTCTTCCCAAACTAATTTTCGTTTTATTTCCTGAGCGAAACTAAAACTGGTTATCATTACTAATACAATTATTTTTTTCATACCGTCATTTTAAAAATTAATAAAATAAGAAGGCCAGCCTTAACTGACCTTCTCACCTCATTCTTACTAATTAATTTATAATCTATTGATACACTCTTACGTAATCAATCTCCATCGAAGATTGTGTAAAGGCAGGATCAATATTACCGCCCAGATTACCTCCCATTGCAACATTCAGAATTAAGAAAAAGTCGCTGTTGAAAGGCAAAGTACCGTCATTAGGAACGGAATGAATTAGTACATCATCTGCAAAAGTCTGTACAGAAGCAGGGCTCCAAACTGTTTTATAGACATGAAATTCTGTTGAGACATTTGGTATCGTTTTAGAACCTGTATTTCCGTCTCCACCTGAATGTCCAGGATAATGAAGCGTACTTAGAATAACATTTTGATTTTTGCCTACATGTTCCATTATATCAATCTCACCACAGGCAGGCCAGGGTTTTGTCGCATAGTTTGAACCTAACATCCAAATTGCAGGCCAGGTCCCTACTCCGGTTGGAAGTTTGGCTTTTACTTCGACCTTACCGTAAGTAAATTTAAATTTACCATCTGTTTTTAATCTTGCAGACGAATAATCTGCTCCGCCTGAAGCTTCTTTTTTTGCTGTGATTTTTAAACTTCCACCCTGAACAATTACGTTTGCCGCTGCATTGGTATAATTTTGTTTTTCATTATTTCCCCAACCGCTGTCTCCTCTGCCAAGATCATAAGTCCATTTTGTAGCGTCAGGAGCACCATCTGTATCAAACTCATCAAACCACACTAGTTTTGTGTATTCTGCAGGTGGCGCCTGAGTAGGTTTTGTAGTGGTAAAGATATGGTACCATGCTAATGCGGGATTCCCTCCCATAACAGCTCTTACGACCATTCTATTGGCTGTGATCGACAAGATCTCATAAGAACTCTGACCAATATAATACCCCATAAATCCACCATCAGAAAAACTCATCGTTGTACCTCTTGTTTGTGTTGCATGGTTTGGATTGGCCATCACCACCGATTCTGAAGGACTTAATGAAACTATTTTTTTACCTGCACTATTATACGCTAAACATTCATCACTTGGCGAACTTCCACCTGCAATACTTGCAAACGAAGCATTAAAGAATGTGGAACCGCCATTGTCTAATTCAAATTTTAGTACGTCAGCATCCAGAGAGAATGTCAATACATTTTCGTATAAACAGCTGCTTGCCGGTGCTCCTGCTTTTTCCCAAACTCCTGCCGAATAGTAATTTGGAAAATAATTTTTAGTAGCATCGCCATCATTTTGGCCTACTCCTAAATGTCCCGGCTCAGAAGCTGACCAATACCATTTTTTTGAAGTTCCGTCTGTTAAAAGCTGAACTGCTTCATCATCTCTAAAATTACTCAGTACCTCGACTTCTGTCGTTATATTGGTAGCTATACCTCCTCTTCCTGAAGCGATTACGGTAACGATATATTTATTCAGTCCCGTTTTGGTAAAACGTTTGGTAAATATACCGCTTGGAGAATTCTCCGAAGTACCGTCACTAAAGGCATATTTATAAGAAACGGTATTATCTCCCGTTGCAGTAAACTTTACCATTCCTGATCCGTCCCCGTTTGGAGCATCGGCAGTTTTTCCTATAATTTCAGCTGTAATATTCAGATTTGTTGGTGCTGACAAATCTCCAAAAGAATGATCATCATTCTGACAACTTATTGCTAACACCAGTGCAAAAAGTAATACGATATTTATAATTATTTTTTTGCTCATGATTTTTTATTTTAATTGGATTGTTTTATATCATCAAAGTAATAAGTGTCTCCTGTTCCTCCTTTTCCAAAGTCAGGGAATAAAATTACTCTGTCGTATTTATTACTGGTACTAAAATTGGCTGCGCTTGTAAGATCGAATGTTAAAACGTTCCAGGCATTGGCAACTGTTGTTGTTGCATGTACTTCTATAAATACCGTTGGATTACCATTTCCGTCTTTTGGAGAGGTCGAAACTTCCATTTTGTATAATATATCAACTCCCGCTTTTGAAGACCATACATTTACTTTTACTTTTGTTCCTTTACTAAAATCAGGTGTGCTTTCAAGATTTAAACTTGCTCCGCCCCAGGTTTCTGCTCCTGATTTTTTGTCAATCTTAACTACTTTATCAGATACATTCGCTCCGGTTTTATCAGGGTTTGTTACTACAGAAGCATCTACATTACCAAATCCGCCCCAGGCAAAAGTTAAATTAGCAGATTCAAAATCAAGCGGCAATGCTACTGATTCTGCCGGTAGTTTATAAAAATAAATATTGTCTAAATAAATATTTTTACCATCCGGAGTTCCAACCAGTTTAAGTTGAAAAATATCAGCCACTGTAAATCCGTCCTGACTTGTAAATGCAGAAATTGGAATATCAATACTTGTCCATTGGTTTGCCACCAAATCTTTTGTGACTGGTCTTTCACCATTTATTTTATTATTGCTAATAAGGAAAATGGCTAGCTTTTCTAAATCTGCTGTCCAGACATCAAGATGAATATAATCCATTGCAGAAACATCCAGTTTTACACCATCTGCAAATGCAATTCCCTGATAATTTAAGTTTGTATAATTCAGCATTTTATCACCCGCCAATTCAAATTCTGATAAACCGCCGGATTGTCCCCAATTTGGATTAAAATTAGTTCCTTCTACATCTTTGTATTTCGAACTGTAGATAGAAATTACATTTGCGTCTAATCTAGTTGGAGGAACTGGTGCTGAAGCAGTTGGATTAACTATTAATTTTGCTGTAACCTGTTCTGTATGTTCAACAGTTTTAATTGCAGCACTTTTCGATACTACGCGAACAGTATAAACTCCTGCTTCTTTATACGTATAAGAAACTGACTCACCATTGTTTACTGAAACTGGTTCTGGTTTTCCCGCTTCTCCAAAATAAACATCATAAAACAAAGCAAAATCAGCCGTTGCCTGAACAGTTATTTTTTTAGAAACTGATACATCATTAGTAATTATTACTACAAGATTAGCGGGCGCATTAAACGAAACGATAACATCCTTATTTATTTCGGTTGTTTTTCCAGTTATTCCCATTGCTACAATCTTAGCTTTATAAACGCCTTCTTTATAGGTGTGGGTCATAGTTGCTCCTGCCGAAAAATAATCCGACTCAGGAGTTCCGTCTCCGTAATTTATTTTGTATTGTGTAACTCCTTCTCCGGTAGGCAAAAAAGTGACTTTACCTGAGTTATCCTGAGTTACAGTGGTCAAAACGGCTAGGTTTGCCGGTGCACTTAACCCGTCTAAATCAATATTGCTGTCATCGCCTGCACAACCCAACAGGATTGTAAAAACGAAAATGCTTATAATAAAATGTAATTTTTTCATAATAGTGTTTTTTTAGTATCCAGGGTTTTGCTGCCAGTTTCCGTTTGCAAACTGAATTTCTTCGATTGGTAATGGAAATAATTCGTTTTTATTCGCTTTAAAACCCGGTATTTTTCCAACTGCTTTTCCGGTTCTAACTAAATCAAAGAAACGATGTCCTTCTCCAAAAAGTTCTACTCGTCTTTCGGCTAAAATAAAATCTGTAAGCGCAGCTCCTGAAACTGAGATATCGTGATTAAGATCTCCAAAAGCACGGCGTCTTACCTGATTTAAGTAGTTTTTTGCTTTTGTCTCATCAATTCCTCCACGGTTATAAGCTTCGGCTGCCATTAATAATACATCAGCATAACGTATCGCCCTATAATTGTTTGGATTTGTTAAGTTTAAATCGCCTTGTGCTTCTGCACTTCTTTTTCTAGGTAAATACTTTCTGTTAAAGAAACCAGTGTCTTCATTTCCTTTTCCAAATGTTACTCCTTTTCCGTTATCATAAGATGTATTTGCTGCTGCCCATGCTGCGATATCCAATATCGTAACCTCTTTACGATTGTCACCTGCTTCAAAAGCATCTGCTCCTTCCTGGGTTGGGATATTAAAACTAAATCCCGAAGAAAAAAGTGGTCCTGAATAATTTCTGATTCCGCTAAAACCTACTGCAACGTTTCCTTCGCTACATTGCAAACATGTAAAAGCCGCTCCTTCTACATCTGTGTACTGCACTTCAAAAACAGATTCCGGCCCGTTTTCTCCGGCCATTTCAAACATTGTATCATAATCAGTTACTAAACTGTATTTTCCTGAACCTATAACGGCATCAAAAGATGCTGCGGCTTGTACAAATTTATTTTGATACAAATAGGCTTTTCCTAACAATGCCTGGGCAGCTCCTTTGGTTACCCTGCCTTTTTGAGATGCTGTTGGAGATAAATTAGCAGCAGCAAAAATTAAATCAGCTTCTATAGAAGCATACACTTCCTGAACTGATGAACGTGGTACTGTTTTTTCATCTCCAACTTTAAATCTTGCATCCCCTTTCATCGGGATTCCCCCAAACCATTTCACTAACTCAAACTGGTAATATGCTCTTAGAAAATGTGTTTCTGCGAGTAGTTGGGTTTTTCCCTCAAAATCTGTTTTATTTTGGAATTCAAGAATATAATTGGCTCTTTGAACTCCTGCAAACATCCAATTCCAGATATCTCTTAAATTACTGTTTACCGGTGTATGAATCATGTCGTCTACTTGCTGCCAGCCAATTACATCTGTTGGGCTTTCTCCTCCGGCTAATGTATTGTCTGAAGCAATTTCTCCTAATAAAGCATTTGCATAAGTAGACTGCAACAAATCATAAGCTGCAACTAACGCATTTTCATAATCTGCTTTTGAGTTGAAATAATTTTCAGAATCGATAGAATACTGCGGTTTTGGACTTACAAATTCATCTGAACAAGAAATACTTATTGTCGAGAACAGTGTAAGTGTTATGATGGTGGTAATTAAATACTTTTTCATTTTTATTGAAATTAAAAATTAATGTTTAAACCCAATAAATAGGTTCTTGGAACTGGATAAAACCCGTAATCAATTCCGGCACCAATTGGCGACTGAGAAACTCCGTCCTGATTTGTAGGTCCAAATGAAGCCCCGGGGTCAAAACCTTTATATTTCGTAAAGGTGTACAGATTGTTTACTCCTGTATAAAGTCTTAGTTTCGTAATTCCTGCTCTTTGAGTCACCTTTGGATTGATTGTATATCCTAATTGTATGTTTTGAATTCTGAAATAAGAAGCATCTTCAACATAATAATCTGAAAGAACATTATTAGCTGTTGCTCCCGTGGTTACTCTTGGCACAGAATTACTTGTTCCTTCGCCTGTCCATCTGTCTAAAACATAATCCAGTCGGTTGGCATCAGAAAGCACTCTCTCGTAATTACGGACCATATCATTTCCTATTGAAGCGAAACTATAAAGTGCAAAATCAAGATTTTTGTAATTCAGCTGTATATTGAATCCCATTGTGGCATTAGGAATCGGATCTCCAATATTGGTTCTGTCTTTGGTATCAATTACGCCATCGCCATTTACATCTACATAACGAATATCGCCAGGTGATGCATTTGCTCCCAGGGCCAATTGTGACGGATGAGCATCAACTTCTGCCTGATTCTGAAACAGACCGTCTGTTTTATAACCGTAAAAATATCCGATTGGTTTACCGGATTCCATACGTGAAGCTGCCGGCTGTCCTACTCCAAAACCTCCTTGTTCGATAAATCCCGTTCCGTTATTTACTTCTAATACTTCATTTTTAAGAAAGGTTACATTATAACCAATACTCATAGAAAAAGAATCTGAAAATTTCTCTTTATAATCTACTGCAAATTCAAAACCTGAATTTCTAACTGTTCCCGCATTCATGGTCGGGGCACTTGCTCCCGGAGCACCAATTCCTGTTATTCCTGAAACCGGAATATTCGGAATCAATAAATCTTTTCTGGTATCGATAAAATAATCTGCTACAACAGAAACTTTATCATTGAATAGTCTTAAGTCTAAACCAACGTCAAACTTTCTGGCTTCTTCCCATTTTAAGTTCTGATTAGGAATTTGTCCTGTAGCCAGTCCGTTTACTAAAACGCCATCAAAAACATAAGTAGCTTCTCCGTTTAGAATGCTTAAAAAACCATTATTTGGAATCTGGTCATTTCCTAAAGTACCATAACTTGCTCTTAATTTCAGGAAATTAACTGTTTTTGATTCTCCAAAGAAACCTTCATCAGAAATTACCCATCCTCCTGTAAGAGAAGGAAAATTAGCTACTTTATTACCTGGTCCGAATTTTGTCGAAGAATCACGTCTGATCATAGCCGAAAAAAGATACTTTCCTTTGTAATCATATTGGGCTCTGCCAAAATAAGAGAGTCTTCTTTGATCGTAAACATAACCTCCGGTATTAAGCGCCGTAGAAATTCCTTTTGTCAAGGAAAGATCCGCAAACTCCCAGGAATTATTAGGAACATCAAAACCTGTTGCAACGGCTGAATTCCCCCATTGTTTATAAATGGTATTTCCTATTGTTGCCGTAATATTATGGTTCTCTGCAATTTTTATATTATATGTTCCATAAATATCAAACGAATAATCGTTGTCATTTACAGTTCTTTGCGTTACAAAACTTCTCTGTACATCAAACACTTTTCCGCCATAACTTATTTGCGGGCTAAAGACTTTACTTTCGCTGTTTGCGGTATTAAAACCAATAGAACCTGATAATGTAAATCCTTTGAAAATCTTATAATCCAGACCAAAATTTCCGTTTAGCTTTTTATAATTGTAATCGTTATAAGTATTAGCAACTTGTGCCAGCGGATTAATGATTTCAGTTCCTAATCCTGTTGTACTTGGTACTAAAGTAAAATCACCTTTTGCATCATAAGGGTTAAGGGTTGCAGGTACATTTAGTGCATTAAACAATACAGATCCTAAACCATTTTCGTTAATTGTTTTTCTGTCGAAATAGGTATAGATAACATTTGTTTTTACTTTAATTTTATCACTTAAATCAGCTCCTAAAGCCAGTCTGGCAGTATTTCTTAAATAACCTGATTTACCTTCGCCAACAATACCTTCCTGGTCTAAATGGGAACCACTGATTGAATAGGTGATTTTATCAGAACCTCCTGAAATAGTAAGATCACTATTTAATATTGGTACGCCTTTGCCTAAAACTTCTTTTTGCCAATCCGTTCCGTTACCCAATCCACTTACATTTGGATAAGGAAGTGATTTTCCGCCATTGGCATAACTTTCATTAAGTAACAAAGCATATTCAGTAGCATTTAGCATTGGTAATTTTCTCGATGCTTCCTGAAATCCGGTATAACTATTAAAAGAGATCTTGGTTTTCGAATTCTTTTTCCCCATTTTAGTGGTAATCAAAATAATTCCGTTTGCACCAATAGTACCGTAAATAGCAGCCTGTGCATCCTTTAAAACTGTAATGGTTTCGATATCATTTGGATTAAGGATACTTAAATCCCCCATATAACCATCGATTATCGCAGTGGGTCCGTTCTGACCATTTGTGGCTATACCACGAATACGAACATCTAGTGGCGCACCCGGAGATCCTGACTGTGTAGTAACATTTACACCTGAGATTGTTCCTTGCAGCGCTTGCTCTATTCTTGCTGGTTTCAGGATATCAAGCGTTTTACTGTCTACTACAGAAACAGCACCGGTTACTTCTCTTTTCTTTTGAGTTCCGTAACCAATAACTACGACTTCATCAAGGGATCTTGCATCGTCGCTCAATTTAATTGTTATTTTGGATCCTGAAACCACAACTTCCTGTGTACGGAAACCTATATAACTGAAAACAATTGTAGTTCCTTTTGGAACATCTAATAATTTAAAAGATCCGTCGAAGTCTGTGGTTGTACTTTGCGACGAACTCTTAACTTTTACATTCACGCCAGGAAGTGATAATCCTGAGCCATCTAGTACTGTTCCGCTTACATCTAAGGACTGCGAAAACGCATAAGATGTAAACAGAATTAGTACGGTTAGTAATAATTTGGATTTCATAATTAGTTAGTTTTTATTGAAAGATAAATTTATCATATCTCCTTAGCAAAACGATAAAATTAACCACAACAAAAAACATACATCACAAAAAAACACATGCTATATTTAATATATCTCAAAAAACACCCTTATTTAACTATAAATTACGAATGTTAATTTCTTTAACATTTTCGAGATAAACTCACAACAAACCGTTAATGTTGAGGTAATGTATAGTTTTTTAAGCCGTTTTTTGATGTACTATACAGCTAAAATGTATTCGACTAAACCGATTTCGTGTTGCAAATCCATTTTTTTACGCAAACGATACCTTTTTATCTCTACACTTCTAACCGAAATATTGAATAAAGGAGCGATTTCTTTTGAAGAAAGATTCAATCGCAGGTACGCACAAAGTCGGAGATCATTAGGAGTTAATATCGGATGAAGTTGTTTTATCCTCTTCAGGAAATCTTTATCGGCATTATCAAATGCTTCCTTAAAAACATTCCAGGAATCTTCTTCGGTAATGTTTTTATTGATGGTGCTTATGACAGATTTTATGTTATTACTGTCATTTTGATTCGTTTTCTTCAAGTCTTCTTTAATAAAGGCCAGCAGTTCATTTTTACTGTTCAAACTCATCGTAGACACTGCCAGTTCCCTGTTTTTATTATCAACATCCTGAGACAGCTGTTCGTTGCGAAGTTTCATCAATTGCTGCTCGTTTTCCAATTCTTTTATCTCCAGTAAAAGGTTGTTCTCTTCTATTAATTTCTTTTCTTGTTTCTGATAATAACTTCTGTATGATTTATTGATAAAATAAGCCAGCACACACATCAGAAGAAAATAAATAAACCAGGCGAGATTTGTCAGATACCAGGGTTTTAAAATAATAAAAGTATAAGTCGCGGTGTTTTGCAAAATCGTATTCGCATATTTTGCCCTTACTTTAAAAGTATATTTTCCCGGTGAAAGATTTTTAAAATTCACGGTTGCCTTTGTACTCCACTCACTCCAGTCGTTCTGAAAACCTTCTAACAAATACTGATATTCTGAATTGATGTATTTATTGTATTCCGGAACAGTATAATTTAATGTGATATTATTTTCATTGGCATGAAAACTTCCTTCAGTACCAATAGCTACATTTTTTAAATTTTCATTCTGTTTATTAATGCTGATATCTGTTATAAAAACAGTATAATTTTTGAAACTCAGATCATCAATATTAAGCGTATAATAACCATCCGTAGTCCCTATTAAATACGTTGATTTAGAAATTTGAGTAATATTCTCAAAACCCAGCATAGAATTGGTTAACGAGGAAGGAATTGGAATAATATTTTGTTTTAACTGATTGCTCAATTTACTGGCAGAAAAATAATGAATGTAATTTTTAGAAAACAGCCATATTTTATTTGAATTGTCGACAATTAGTTTACCTGAAGTATATTCATCTTTTTCAAAAATAGAACTCAGTAACTTGTCTTTCTCAAACTGTTTTGTTTTTAGATTTAATTTGAAAATTCCTCCTTTATAAGCATAATAAATTTGATGATTGAATTTGACCAAACTCGCATTTTTGCCTTTATCGGGAGATTTGTAAGCATAGAAATCCTGAGTTTTTAATAACGACGGATCTAATTTTAATCTAAAAACCCCTTTGTATTCATGACTTACATAAACATCAAGATGATCCGTGACTTCAAAATAACGCGATGAATAATCAAAGCCCTGAATTTTGTTTCTGAATGTCCATTGATTGTTTACCTTTTCTAAAACCGAAATTCCGGAATAATTTCCCTGAAGTAACTGATTACGCGAATTAGGAACCGGTTCAAACTTCCAGGTTCCTGAACCTGAAAATATACTTCTGGCAGAATCATTTGTAACAATAAAAGTTCCCGAATCATGTCCGCAAAAAAGCGTATTATCATATACAAAAAGGGACCAAACCTGACCTTTTGTTCCATTTATAAATTTAAATTCCGAATTACTCTGACTGTTTTTACAAAACAAGCCCTGATTCGTCCCAACATACAGCAAACCATTAAAAGTCGCTGAAGCATACACCGTTCCCAAAACCCCGGTATCGTCTGTAAAACTATGTACCGGCGAATTGATATTGATACAATTGATTCCGTTGTCAAGTCCTGCCCATAAATTCTGATCCTTATCTTCAAAAAGAGACAAAGCCGTATTGTTGCTCAGCCCTTTGCTTTGCGAAATATGATATTTTAATTTTCCTTTATCAGACAGAATAAAGATTCCGTTAGAAACGGTTCCTAATGCAAAACTTCCATCCTGTAAAAGCTGGCTGCTGTATACAAAACTTGATTTTAGCTCCGCATCAACATCCGTTGCAAAATGTGTTAAGGTGTTTCCTGCCAATTTATAAATTCCGTCTAATTGTGTCTGAATCTGCAATCCATCCTCTGTGGTAAACATATTTACAATCGTAAACTTTTTAAGAATAGGATGATCCGAAACTAATTTAGCTTTTCCGCTTTCGATTTCAAAAAGCCCCTCACTGAGCGTTTGAAAATAAATGGCATTCTTGGATGCAAACGATTTCACGACACCTTTTTTAGGTGCAATTATTGTGAATTTTCCGGTTTTAGTATCATAAATATAAATTCGGTTGAGGGATTGAAATAAAATCCAGTGGTCATATTTAAGAATGTTCCAGAACTGTTCATCGTCTAAAATCTTATTTTTGATGGTATCGCTAAGCGAAGTATATTTTAATCTGCCATTAGCCTGCCTCGTCCAATACCCAAAATTCATGTAACAACCTGTATAAATTTTGTTCCCAATTACTTTTACAGACCGCACAATAGTTTCGTTGGGCGTAGGATATAACTGCCAATTTGTACCATTGTATTCTAAAAGCCCGTCATTATTAGCGAAGTACATATAGTTTTGATCATCCTGAGTAATCATCCAGCTCTGATTTCCGGCACCATAAACAGCTGACGAATATTTGACAATGGGCGGAAACTCCTGTGAAAACAAGAGAAAACGGACCAAAAAAAGCAGAAAAGAAAATTTAGTTTTCAAATTGGGGGGCGGTATTAATATATTACAAAAACAGTTCTAAAATAACTTATTTTATTATTGAAAGGAATAGTTCTGCATAATTATTTTTAACATTTAAAATCTATGATTAAAAAATACACAACGAATTAAGGTGTTTAAAATGATTCAATTGCGGGATGTTTTTTTGCCACGACTTGCACAAATTATTACAAATTGAATTGGCAAATTATTGTAATTCCCGCCAAAAAAGAATTAGTGGAAATTCGTTGCAAAAAAAAATCACTAAGGATTCTTGCAATTGCTTCGCCTGTAACATGAACTTTATCAGCAGTGATAACATGGTAATTCTGGAACATTTAGTTAAAATTTGTAACAATCTCATTAACAAAACTCAATTCAAAATTGATTACTTTTGTAAAAATTGACTTTTTTTATGCAAATTGATCTTTCTACACTCGACCCAAAACATAATATTATAATTAAAGGAGCTCAGGTACATAATTTAAAAAATGTAGATGTTGCTATTCCCAGAAATAAGCTTGTCGTTATTACAGGTCTTTCAGGATCAGGTAAATCCAGTTTGGCTTTTGATACTTTATATGCCGAAGGGCAGCGTCGTTATGTTGAAAGCTTATCTTCATACGCACGTCAGTTTTTAGGACGTTTAGACAAACCAAAAGTTGAATATATAAAAGGTATTGCGCCTGCTATTGCTATTGAGCAAAAAGTAAATACAACGAACGCACGTTCGACTGTTGGAACTTCGACTGAAATCTATGATTATGTTAAGCTTTTATTCGCAAGAATTGGCCGTACGTATTCGCCTATTTCAGGACTGGAAGTCAAAAAAAATACCGTTACTGATGTTGTTGCTGATGTAAAATCATTAGAATTAGACAGCAAATGGCTCTTACTTGCCCCTATTCATTTAGAAGAAGGAAGACAGTTAGAGGACAAACTAAAAGTGCTCCTGCAACAAGGTTTTGCCCGTATTCTGGTCAACAACGAAATGGTTCGTCTCGATGATTTTACACCAACAGATCTGCATAAATTAGACAATAAAGACATTTTACTGATCATAGACAGGATTGTTGTCAAAGACGAAGAAGAATTCTATAATCGATTGGCAGATGCGGTACAAACTGCTTTTTTTGAAGGAAAAGGAATTTGTTATCTGCAGGAATTAAACTCTGATAAAAAATTTACGTATTCGAATAATTTTGAATTGGACGGAATTACTTTTCTGGAGCCCAATGTTCATTTGTTCAGCTTTAATAATCCTTACGGTGCATGCCCGGTCTGCGAAGGTTACGGAAATATTATCGGTATTGACGCTGATTTGGTTGTTCCGAATACTTCTTTATCTGTTTTTGAAAATGCAATTTATCCGTGGCGAGGCGACAGCATGAGCTGGTACAAGGATGAATTGGTCAAACATGCCTATAAATTTGATTTCCCGATTCACAAACCTTACTTTGAACTTTCAGAAGAGCAAAAAGATTTGATATGGAAAGGAAACAGTTATTTTCAGGGCTTGAATGGTTTCTTTAAGGAACTGGAAGAAAAAAATTATAAGATTCAAAATCGGGTGATGTTATCTCGCTACCGCGGAAAAACAAAATGCCACGCTTGCCGTGGAAAACGTTTACGCGAAGAGGCTTCATACGTAAAAATAAACGGTAAAACGGTTTCAGATTTAGTTGATTTACCAATTAAACATTTGGTTACTTTTTTCAAAAACATCGATCTGAATGTTTACGAACAGCAAATCGCAAAACGTTTGATGGTCGAAATCAATAATCGTTTGTCATTCCTGACAGAAGTTGGTTTGGATTATCTTACTTTAAACCGAAATTCTGCAACCCTTTCAGGAGGAGAATCGCAGCGTATCAACCTGGCAACTTCATTAGGAAGCAGTTTAGTGGGATCGATGTATATTCTCGATGAGCCAAGTATTGGTTTGCACCCAAAAGATTCTGAGCGACTGATCAAAGTTTTACTTTCTCTTCGTGATTTAGGAAATACTGTGATCGTTGTCGAACATGATGAAGACATCATGAAAGCGGCTGATATGATTATAGATATTGGTCCTGAAGCAGGAACTTTTGGCGGTCATTTAGTAGCTCAGGGAACTTATGAAGAAATCTTAAAATCTGATTCATTAACGGCAAAATACCTCAATGGCGATTTAGAAATTTCAGTTCCGAAGAAGAGACGAAAATTCAAAAATCATATTGATATCATTGGTGCAAGAGAAAATAACTTAAAGAATATTAATGTTACATTTCCGCTAGACGTCTTAACTGTAATTACAGGAGTTTCAGGAAGTGGAAAAAGTACGCTGATTAAAAAAATCCTTTTTCCGGCGATGCAGAAAAAGCTGGAAAACGCCTCTGAAAAAGCAGGTCAGTTTAGCGACATAAAAGGTTCTTTTTCGCAGATCAAACATATCGAATATGTAGATCAAAACCCAATTGGAAGAAGTTCAAGATCAAATCCGGTAACCTATATCAAGGCTTATGATGAAATCCGTGATTTATATGCCAAAGAAAAATTATCAAAAATAAGAGGTTATCAGGCAAAACATTTCTCTTTTAATGTCGACGGAGGACGCTGTGAAACTTGCAAAGGAGAAGGTTCTATAAATGTTGAAATGGTCTTTATGGCTGATGTATCGCTGCCTTGCGAAACGTGTGGAGGAAAACGATTCAAAAAAGAAGTTTTAGAGATTACTTTCGACAATAAAAACATCAACGATATTCTAACGATGACTATCGATGATGCAATTGCCTTTTTTGATAAAAACAAGCAAACAAAAATCACTCAAAAACTACAGCCACTTCAGGATGTAGGTTTGGGATATGTACAGTTAGGGCAATCTTCATCGACACTTTCGGGTGGTGAAGCACAACGTATTAAGTTAGCCTCATTTTTAGTAAAAGGAGCCACAAAAGACAAAGCTTTATTTGTATTTGATGAGCCAACAACAGGTTTGCATTTTCATGACATCAAAAAATTATTAGCCTCTTTTGATGCTTTAATAGAAAAAGGGCATTCGATAATTGTCATCGAACACAACCTTGACCTGATAAAATGCGCTGACTGGATCATTGATTTAGGTCCCGAAGGAGGAGAAAACGGTGGACATTTATTAGCCGTGGGAACTCCGGAAGATGTTGTAAAAGAGAAGAAATCTGTAACAGGTATTTATTTAAAGGATAAATTGTAAAACAAAAAAAACTCTAAATTAAAAAAATTCCAAATTCCAATGACGTGGTTACCGTATTGGAATTTGGAATTTTCTAATTTGTGATTTAAATAATCACTAAGCGACTAAACATCTTTCCTCAAAAGGAAAACCATCTTCATCAATGGCAACTAATACTTTTTTTTGCTTTGAGGCCTCAATAGTTAAATAAAGCCATGCAAACGACCATAATCCCAAGGTCAGACAAAAAATAATAAAATTTAAACCATGATTTACTACTTTTCCGCCTTTAGACAGAACTGCAAAAAGAAATTCATCATTTCTTTCTTCTAATGTAAATCCGTTATGAACTTTGTTTGATATCATATTAGAAAATACCTGTAAGCTTTGCTCCTGACTAAGTTCATTCTTTTTCATAATCATCCATTAAAAATTAATCCAAATACTACTACAATTACTTCTCAAATTTGAATTTTGTAACAATTGTTACATTCCTAAAAACAGAACAACGTTTACTTTTATTGTCTTACATCAGTTATTTTTCAGATAAAAAAAGAAACTGTTGCTAAATTCGCACATAAAATTATATTTAATAAAATTAACAGCAAAATGAAATGCAGTTATTTTTTTTAGAATCTGCTCAGATTAACAATACTTTACTGTTTCTTAATATTAAAAGAAGGTGCTTCGTAATCGTCTTTCAAATAATTTTCGGGAATCGTAGTGTTATTCCCGTCACGTACCGCATTATAATGTGGTGACATAATCTCGATTCCGGCTGCATTAAATGAATCCTGAATATTTTGATGAAGCGACGAATAAATTAAAGGCTGTTGTGTGGGATGCTTTGTATAAACATTGATTTGATACGAAACATAAAAATCATCTAAACTAGTCTGCAAAACAAAAGGCTGAGGTGTTTTTTCTACCATTTCTGTTTTTAATGCGGCTTCGATCAAAGCTTTATGAATGGCTGCCCACGGTACATCATAACCTATCGAAACTGTACTATGAATTAATAAACCATTGTTGACCTGCTTTGTATTGGAGGAATAATTGGTAGAGGTACTTGACAAAACTGTAGCATTTGGTATCGTAATGTCTTCGAATTTTGGCGTTCTGATACGGGTAACTAAAGCAGTTTTCTCGATAACTTCTCCACTGACATCTCCTATTTTGATAAAGTCTCCAATCTTGAACGGACGCATATAAGTAATCACTAATCCCGCGACCATATTTGCAATAGCATTAGAAGAACCTAATGAGAACAGAATACCCACGAATACGGAAACTCCTTTAAAAATTGGGGAATCTGATCCGGGCAAATAGGGAAAAATAATAACAACCATAAAAGCCAGCAGCAAAAACCTGACAATATTAAATGTCGGCATTGCCCAGTCACTATAAAAACCATCGATTTTTATATTTTCTTTTTTAATTTCATCAAAAAAGAAACGGATCACTTTTATCGTGTATTTAAAAATAAAAACAATCACGACAATGGTCACCAAACTTGGTAAGAAATCTACAAATCCCATTACCGCTAATTTTGCCGGAGTAAGGATCCATCGCAATAAAGTTGTTGTATAAGCTTCTGTAGCCGGAAAAATACTAAACAATATAGGCAGGGACAGATATACAATTAAAACTAACGTAATCCCTTTGACAAAGCTGTACAATTGCATTAAGAGAGATTGCTGCTTTTGTGGCGACAGGATTTTTATATTATTATAATTGAACCCTTTAAAATACTTATCACTGTTTTTTAGGATATGCAGCTTTACGCGATTAAAAGCTTTGCCTACAAAATATAAAACTATGCTTATGATTAAGATCAGTAATGCTGTATATCCAAGTCTTTTGGGAAGCATGGAATAATTCTCATTCTGGTAAATAATTGCTTTTTTAATTAAACTTAGATTACGTTTGGCAATATAAGCGGCAGTTTGATTTTCGGCCTTTGCATCGATCTCTAAAATAGACATAATGACAAAATCGTTCTTGTACATAATATCCTGAGAGATATCTGAAGGCACGACAGAAATAGAATCTTCTTTAAAAAAAGAGTCCTCATAAAGCTTTCTTATTTTTCCGGCAATAGCATCTGCCCTGCTTTCAGCTGAGAAAGAACCAACTTTATTATACACATAAAATAGGGTGTCTCTAAAAGGGGCAACTGGATATTTTTTTTGCACTAGTTCAGGAACAGCTGTTTTTGATAGTTGTACACTATCTTTTTGAGCAAAAACTAATGAAGAAAATAACGTAATGAAGAACACTAAAAAACAAAGTAATTTCTTTTTCATATTTGCCGGCAATAAATTGATTATCCTTTGTAACAAATATAAAAACAAAATAGGTCCAAATTTCAATTACTTTGCTTTTCTCAATAAAATCGTACTAAATTTTAATTCTCAACTTTTTCAAAATGTTGTCAATAACCGTATTGATATCCGGAGAGATATTAAACCTGTAATTTAAATAGACGTATAAAACTGTTACTAAAATCGATTTTAAGGCAATCCCAATTAATGGATAAACCGGGAATTCCCAAAAATAAAATATCAAAAACAAAGCGCCTGTAACAGCCAGCGAATGTAGATTTTGCTTTGTAAACGGATATAAATCAAGCTTTTTAACCACAAACAGTAACTTGGCTAAGCTATAAAGAGTAATGGATAATAATGTCGCAAATGCAGATCCTATAATACCCATTATTGGTATAAAAATTATATTTAAAACAAAAGTTGCAACAACTAAAGCCAATCCCAAAAACAATACCGTACGGTAGTATTTAGTATTGAAGATGATTGCATTATTATTCCCCAGGATAAGATCAAAATACTTGGATAAACCAATCATAAAAACTACCGGAATACCTCCTCTGTACTCTTCAGGAACTATTTCATAGAGTTGACTAATATTAACAAAAATACACAGCATTACAAACCCTCCTACAATCTGAAGATTTATTGACGTTTTTTTATACAAAATATTGAGTTCATCATGTTTATTTTCGTGCATTAGCTTTGCTGTAATTGGATATACAATCTGATGCATCGCGCGGCTTGGAACTGAAATAACTAAAGCAATATATGTCGCCACCGAATAATAAGCAATATTCTCGATCTTCATGTATTGGTTCAGGATCAGCTTATCACCATCTAAAAGTAAATTGGCTACACTTCCTGAGAGAATAATAAAGAAAGTATATTCCATTACGTTTTTTACATTCACCGGAATACTGATTTGAAACTTCGGTTTCTTTATATAAAAGGCATAAAACATGGTTATTATAAATGCCACAAAATAAATAGCTGCCGTAAAATATACAAACTGAACAAGGGTCATCCAATTAAAATACAAACCTACCAAAGCAATAGTAGACACCAAACGCAAGCCTACCTCTTTTATGAAATTTCCAAAAACGGAGTGCATATGAACTCTTGCCCAGGCATAGAAAATCTCAAAATAAGCCATACAGATCCCTATAAACGGAATCAGGAGCATAAACTCTTTTACAACAGGATTTTTCTTTGTTACAAATGCCGTAATATCATCAAAAAAGAGAATCCCAATAATCCCTAGCGGAATACACATCAGAATAGGAAACAACGCCGTAAATGATAAAAACTGTTCTCGTTCTTCTTCGGTTTTATACTGCGAATAAAATTTGACTAACGTATTCTGCATTCCAATCGCAAACAGCGGCATGATAACATTCGCTGCAGACAAAATATAATTCGTTAATGCGTAATAGGTTGCTCCCAGGTAAATTGGGTACAGGTAAAGCGTATTAATAGCTCCAATAGCGAAGCCTATATAAGTAATAATTGTGTTTTTGAAAGACTGATTTAAAACAATACCCATGTTTTGATTGCAGAGTTTAGATTGTAGAGTTTAGATTTCTGATTTTCTACTCTCTATAGATTTTTTTAATTGTTATTGCTTTTTTAACTAATCAATTGTACCAATTGTCTGGTAAGGTTTTTTCTTGAATATTGCTGTAAACCAACGCCATTAGCTTGCAATTTTCCTTCCAGAAATTGATTATAAAAGTCCAAAATTACACTTTTTAATTTCGCTTTTTCAGAATAGTCAAAAAATACTCCCGTATTTGTTTCCGTGATGATGTCTGCAAAATCAGAACCTTTAGGGCCAATGGCGATTATTGGACGATTAGACACCATATATTCAAACAATTTACCCGGAATTATACTTTTAGTATCTTCAGAATTAATCTCTATTAAAAGTAAAACCTGAGATTTCTTTTGATGTGCAATTGCTTCGTGATGCGAAACATACCCTAAAAGGTTTAAATAATCATTTAAATGAAATTCAGCAATAGAATCCAGAACTTCCTGACTTACAGCTCCTATTAATTTAATTTCTAAATGTGATTTAAAATCCGGTATTTCCTGAAGTAATTCTACCAGACATTCCCATAAAAACTGAGGGTTTCTATCTGATAAAAACGATCCGATATGTGCTAAAGTAAATTTAGTATCCAGAGTTTGTTTCTCGACATTTTCGACATCATAGCCGTTTGTAATCACCGAAATAGGCTTGTTGGTAATGGCCTGAAATTCAGTTTTTGTAGTTTTACTGGTTACAATAATTGTATCAGCACTATTTAATACTTTATATTCTAAATCTTTATGTTTTTTAGCGGCATAAGCTGATAAACGCAAAGCTTTATGGTATCCAATAGTTGTCCAGGGATCACGAAAATCTGCAAACCATTTTACGTTTAGTTTTTCTTTTAGCTCTAAACCAATTAAATGCAAACTGTGTGGCGGACCCGAAGTTACAATAGTATCGATATTATTTTCCTCAATGTATTTTTCAAGATAAGCAACTGAAGGTTTCACCCAAAAAACGCGGGCGTCAGGAATAAAAAGATTTCCTCTGATCCAAAGAAATGTTTTATCTAAAAAAGTTTGCTTTTTCTTATGAGGAAAAATTCCAGAGCTAATTTTTTTGGTTTTGTTTTTCGAAAAAACAGAAGCCAGCTGATAAGGCTCCCAAATTTTATTCTTCAAAACAATCACTTTATCAGAGATTTGGCTAACCAAACCTTCATCTACTATTGGGTAAGTTGGATTTTCAGGAACATAAACAATAGGCTGAACGCCAAATTCGGGCAAATATTTTACAAACTTCAGCCAACGCTGCACACCAGGGCCTCCGGCCGGTGGAAAATAGTAAGTAATAATTAAAAGTTTTTTTTGTTCCAATTTATTCAATTTCTGAAAAATATCAGTTTATGTAGATTTAGTATACTATTCTGTTTTATTATTGGCCTTACCAAGTTCTTCAATATCTAAAATATCTTTAGGTCTGTTTGCAGCTTTTTTAGCAATGATTAAATTATCATAATCAATAAAATAAACAGGAGTTTTTCCTATTATTACAACTGTAGCATCTTCTAATAACGAAGCAAAAGATTTATCTTCTAAGCCTTTTACAGTTGTCATAATATCCAATCTTAAACCGTAATTTAAACTAAAGTCTATACAACCCGGAATAAACTGCATTGTTTCAATAGTTTCAAAATCTCCCAAATTAATTGATTTCAAAGCCTTTCTTAAATTGACACGATTTTCAATAGTATCTTCCAAGTAAATATCAATATCACCTGTATTTCTATTATAACCATATATATTTACAGCAAACCCTCCAATAGTTATATATTTAACTTTGTTTTCAAAAAAACTATTCCAAATAGCAACTATTTGTTCATTCATCGTTTTTTAGATTGAATTACTTTTGCTGTTTTCAGCATATAAGAGACCTCAATAATTGCCATCAATCTTTCTAATCTTTCCAAATAAGAAATTGATTGTATTTCAGCTATTCTATTAGCTTCCAACTCTTTTGGAGTACCAAAACTTAACACGTTTTTTTTCATTGTTTAGTCTTTAACATACATTTGGCAAAGATACTAAATGATCCGGCATTCCTTATTAAAATACCCACCGAGTCTCATTTTTAATTTTCATCTTCTTTCGTTCATAAAAAAATCAACGAAGTTTCGCAAAGATTTTTTACTATTTTTTTTGAATCTCTTTGTAGCTACTTTGTGAGTCTTTGCGAAAGAACCTTTCGAAATAAATCCCTCCAATCAAAAGCAATAACATACCTACTGAGCTCACCAAATTAATCATACCACCGGTTTTTATAACCTGAGGCTCAAATTTAAATTCGATAGTGTGTTGTCCTCCCGGAACTTCCATTGCTCTTAAGACATAATCAACAGGAAAATGATCTGTTAATTTACCGTCAATATAAGCGTTCCAGCCATTTTTGTAATAGATCTCAGAAAAAACAGCCAGACCATCTTTTGCATTGTCTGATTTATACTTAATATAATTTGGCTTATACTGTACGACTTTAATTGTTCCGGTTGTATCCCATTGTTTCTTTAAACGGGCACTTCTAAATTTGGCTTCATGTTCACGGACATTAAAAACAGCGACGTTTTTAGTATCAATATGATCTAAAGTTTTCATGACATCGTCCGGTTTATTTACCAATTTTACGGTACTAACAAACCATGCGTTTCCATTTGCATTTGGATTTATTGTCGGGAATTCTTTTCCTTCTTTATCAGTCTGGATAATGTACTTAACATTCAGCATATCCAAAACTTCCATATTATTTTTTGCAATCTGGTAATCAAATAACTGCTGCATTCTTCTAGGTTTTGCAGCATGATATCCTCCAAGCGAATGGTGGAAATAAGAGGCACGTGCACTTGACATATTTCCGTTTACTTCGAAAACCCTGTAATGTGTCGTGTCTTTTAAAATTTGAACATCAGAAGGTGTTTCCTGAAAAGGAGCTGCAATCTGTGCAGGGCTGACAAAATCTTTAGCGGAAACATATTTTTTATCTACAAAAAACAAATCAAAAATCATTAAAAGACCTACGATAATCAAGGTCGTATGCTGAGCCAGTTTATTTTTGATAAACAACCATAAAATTCCAAAAGTCAGCACAATAAAAAAGCCTGAACGCAATAGATCTGCCGAGTACAAACTCTTTCTGTCTTCTTTTAAGGCATCAACAAAAGCGGGGCCGTAAGACTCTAAGAAATAATTATCACTGCTTCCTGTAAAATGAAACATCCCTTTGGCAAATACAAGAATCACAATGATTCCCATAGCAAAAGTACCTGTTTGCACTAATGCTTTTTGCTGTAATTTAGGTTCGTCTTTGGCTTTAAAAAATGACTGAAGCCCCATAACTGCCAAAACAGGAAAACACAACTCAAGAATGACCTGAATAGAAGATACCGCTCTGAACTTATCATACATTGGAATGTAATCTATAAAAAAGTCGGTCAGCAACGGGAAATTTTTCCCCCATGAAAGCACTAAAGAAACCAATGCTCCAGAAAGGAATACATATTTTATTTTTCGATCATCAATAAATAATGCTAAAATGCCTAAAAAGAAAACGACAACGCCAATATAAGCCGGAGCAGCAACAATAGGCTGATCTCCCCAATACGTTGGCATTCCTGATACAAAGTCCTGAGCTTGTTCGGACGGAACTCCCTGTTCCAGCATAAAGGCATACATACGGCTATCAGTACCTACATTTTCGTGATTTGAACCTCCAAAAAGTCTGGGCGCGATAAGGTTAAAACTTTCCGGAATTCCATAACTGTATTCTGTAATATATTCACGGCTTAAAGCATTTTCGTTTACCTTTCTTGATCCGTCAGGATTAAACGTTAATTCGCTATTGCTGCGTGTACTGAATTTAGCATACTCGCTGGTAGCCATTAAATTGGCCGCATTTGCACCAATGGCAAAAATTCCTGCCACAGCCAAAACACCAATCGCCCTTAAAAGAGGCTTATATTCTTTTTCTTTGATAAAATTAAAAGCAAAATAACCTGACAGAATCAGTAAGAAAATCAATAAATAATAGGTCATTTGAAAGTGGTTCGCATTAATTTCTAACGCAACCGCAAACATGGTGAGCAGACCTCCCCAAATATATTTTTTTTGAAAAACCATTATAAATCCGGCGATCACAAGCGGCATATACGCAATTGCATGCGCTTTTGCATTATGACCAACCCCCAGAATAATAATTAAATAGGTAGAAAAACCAAATGCTAGTGCTCCTATAAATGCTTTTAAAGGATCCGTTTTCAGTACTAACAATAAGCCATAGAAGCCTAAGAAGTAGAGAAATAAATAATCAGCAGGACGAGGTAAGAAACGTAAAACATCGTCTATATGTCCCACAAAATCATTAGGATAATTAGCTCCCAATTGATAAGTTGGCATACCACCAAACGCAGAATTGGTCCAATATGGCTCAGAATGTTCTGTCGCTCTGAAATCATTTTGCTCTTTTGCCATTCCGGTATATTGAGCAATATCCGACTGGAAAATTTGTTTTCCTTGTAAAACTGGATAAAAATAAACTAAAGAAACGAGAATGAACCCCAGTATAACAAGGGCATGCGGATAGAACTTACTTACTATTTTCAATTTAGGCTGGTTTGGGTTAAATGATGAATCCTGCTAACTAGGATACAAACTTAATCTATTTCTTCGTAATCAACATAATCGCCTACCTTTTTGGTTTCGCGAGGCTTTTTTGCATTAGTAGTATCGATGATGATCTCATCGTTATTTGTACGCGTTTTTTGCCATGAATCTGTCTGGCTATATTGTTGTTGTCTCTGAAAATTTTCTCCCGCTTTTTCAACTGCTTTTTTTACCAATACCGGCAAAAAGATTCTAGCTAAAAATTTAAAAATATAATAAAATGCTACCATATAACATATAGCTTTTATTAAACCTGAAAAAGATGCTTCTTGCATAATTGTATAATTTTTCCCCAAAATTAATAAATCAATTCTTTAAAATTAAAATATCAATCTTAAATAAATAATAAAATATAGTACATTTGAAATGCGTTATTACTTTTTAATTTAAAAAAACATTCATGTTAAAAAATAAAAACATTTTTATTACAGCCCTGTGTTTGGTTCCACAATTTTTTTTCGCACAATATACTGACGTTATTAATTCAAATCGTCCGGGCGAAACGATGTCTGCATATGCAGTTGGAAAATCAGTCATTCAGGCGGAATTTGGTGTTTATGGTATCAAAGAAAAACACGATTTATTAAATTATGACGCAAGCGGTTTTGGTACAGATCTAACTTTGCGCTATGGTGCTTTTTTTGAACAATTAGAATTTATCCTGGATCTGCAATACCAAATGGAAAACTTTGATACTCCTTATACAAGTTACAAAAAGAATAATTTCAAACAAACCGTTTTAGGAGCTAAATATTTGATTTATGATCCTTATAAAAAGGAAAGAGAAGTCAATATCTACAGTTACAAAGCCAATCATAGTTTTAACTGGCACCAATTAATTCCGGCGGTTTCTCTTTTTGCAGGAGCAAATTTTACTGGTGCTGATAATCCGTATTATTTCTCTCCGCAATCAGCAATTTCTCCTAAAGTTGCTTTGATCACACAAAATTTATTTGGCGGCGGAAAATGGGTTTTCGTAACCAATATCATCGCAGATTACATTGCAACAGATTATCCTAGTTACGGTTATGTGTTGACATTAACGCACGGATTTAATGATAAATGGTCGGGTTTTGTTGAAAATCAGGGATATAAAAGTGATTTCTACAGCGATGCTATTGTTCGTGGCGGAGCTGCTTATTTAATCAATTCTAATCTTCAGGTTGATGCTTCTGTAAGTACTAATTTTAAGGACACACCTTCTATTTTATACGGAGGAGTAGGTGTTTCATGGCGTTATGACGGAAGATATAAAGAAAAGCAAATGGAGTTTAAAGCGAACGATAAAGCCAAAAAGAATAAAGATAATCAAATGGAACAGAGAGAAATCGATTATCAGGCAAAAGAAAGAAAACGTAAAGCAAAGTACGAATAAAGAAAGCAGGAAAATAAGAGAAACAAGTTTGGTATTAGTCTATAATAAATTTAAAAAGTTTTGCTTATAAAATGAAAAAAATCACCTTACTATTGATTTGTTTACAATTAATGTCCTGCGCATTTCCTACGTATGTTACCCAGGATCAAAAGATGCAAAGTGGTTTGGATTTTAATAATGGCAAATGGTTACTGAATACTATTGATGCGCCTTATTTTGTCAGTAAAAAATTAACCAAAATCGTCATAGAGGATTTTAACAAACAACTAAAAAAAGACTTAAGCTATGTGCCTCTTACAAAAGGTTTATTGTTACCTCCAAATATCTCGTTCAATCCAGATCGAAAAGAACTCACTGATTTAAAAGAAGGAACAAAATTTGATTATTTTATCAACATAAAGGCTAAAGTGGTAAAAGAAGAAATAGCAGCCGTTGACTATTCTTCGCATAACAATTTATCGCAGGAACACCATAATGAGATCGTTTTTGTACTTGAAATATACGACTTAAACAATTTAGAAGTTATTTATTCCAAAACTATTAATGGGTCTGTCGCCATAGATAAAAACTCAAATAATTTAATTCTGGCAAAAACAACTGACGGCCTGATTTTAGGAGCTTACAAAAAAATAAAAAAAGACATAAACAAAAAATCCCTATAAGGCAACATGATAAAAATTCTCTATGCAGCAATATTGTGTTTCGCTTTTCAAACTAATTATTCTCAAAACACAGGGGTAGAAAAATCAATTTACAACGCACAAACTGGCTTTCTGGGATTCTGGATCAACAATGAATCCCGTTTGTTCAACGAAATAAGCCTAAGAAGCGAAATTGGTCTAGATGTAGGATTGCGCGGCTGTTCTGATTGTACCACACAATACGCCCTGGCGCCGGTGATTACTTTAGAACCAAGATGGTATTACAACATTAATAAACGAAACAGAGCTGATAAAGGCAGAAATAACAGCGCCAATTTCCTGGCTTTGGGAATCAACTACCATCCGGATTGGTTTGTTATTTCAAATGCTCACAATGCATACGTTTCAAATCAAATTGCTATTATTCCGAAGTGGGGAATCAGGAGAAATATCGGAAACAGCAATTTCAATTATGAAGCCGGAATCGGAATTGGATATTTATATTATCTGGATGACAACTTCTCTGAAACTACCGCAGACTTGCATCTTCGAATAGGATATACCTTTAAATAATAAAAAACCAAGCCCACTTATTTGAATATGCCCCAAAAAGTTAGACACTATTTGGGGCATTTTTAATATCAGATCTTTTTTCTTATAGTAAAGATAACTATATTCGTTGTCACCAATTCTATGAGTTATTTTACTTAGAATATTCTTAAAACAAATACGATCTTAATGATTACACTTAAAGAAGCCAAAACAAAAAAGGAATTAACAGACTATATAAAATTTCCGTTTTCACTTTATAAAGACAATCCATATTGGGTTCCGCCTATTATTGCGGATGAATTAGAGTCTTTTGACAAAACAAAAAATCCTGCTTTTGACAATGCTGAAGCTTATTTTTATCTGGCATACAAAGACAATGAAATTGTGGGGCGTATTACGGCTATCATCAATTGGTCAGAGGTAAATAATCAGCACAAAAGAAAAGTTCGTTTTGGCTGGTTTGATGTTATCGATGATGTTGAAGTGACCAAAGTTTTATTAGAAAAAGTATACGAACTGGGAAAACAACACAATCTGGAGCATGTTGAAGGCCCAATGGGTTTTTCGAATTTGGATAAAGTGGGTGTACTGACAGAAGGTTATGACCAAATGGGCACTATGATTACCTGGTACAATCATCCTTATTATGTCACTCATTTTGAGCAATTAGGCTTTAAAGTAGAGAAAGAATATATCGAGAGTATTTTTCCGTTCTCCAATGTTAAACCTGAGTTTTTTCTAAAAGCGCAGGAATTAATTAAAAAAAGATACGGTTTAAGAGCACTTACTTTTACAAAAACAAAAGACATTATGCCTCACGTAGACAAAATGTTTGATTTGTTTAATGAATCGTATGCCAAACTATCTTCATTTGTAGCAATTTCAGATGTTCAGAAAGAATATTTCAAGAAAAAATACATCAGTTTTATCAATCCGGAATACATCAAGTTTGTGGTAGATAAAGAAGATAATCTGGTTGCTTTTAGTATTGTAATGCCTAGTTTTTCTGAAGCACTGCAAAAGGCAAAAGGAAAATTGTTTCCATTTGGATTCATTCATTTACTAAGAGCACGAAAAAAGAGCAAAGATGTTGTTTTCTACCTCATCGGAGTTCATCCGGATTATCAAAACAAAGGTGTTACCGCCATTATTTTTGATGAGTATTTTAAAACTTTCTCTGAAAAAGGAATTAAAAATTGCATCAGAACACCGGAATTAGCAGAAAACACAGCGATTCACTTATTATGGAAGAACTTTGACCCAAAGATTCACTGTCAAAGAAAAACGTATTTAAAATATCTTTAGAATCAATTTCAAAATACATAAAAAAATCCATTCGACAAATCGAATGGATTTTGTGTTTTACAATTTTTTTATTTCTTTATCTCTCCTTTAAAGAGGGCAATCAACTTTTGTCAGCGTATTTTTTGTGTCAAATTTTAATTTCTTTTTATCTTTAAAGGTTACTTTATTATTTGCATCTGTTACATCACCATATCCCTCGATAAGTGTTCCGTCTTTTTGCAAAAAAACTACTTCTCTTACAGAAGAAACTCCTTCAGAGATAAAAGTATAATCTGCGATTAGCGTATCACCTTTCATATTTCCTACCAGAGTACCTTCGTTTTTATCTTTTCCGGTTAGGTTATAGCTCAATTTTCCGTTTACTTCCTGATGCGAATTTACATTAAAACTCAACGCTACTATATTACCATTAAGTCTTGATGAATAACACTGATCTCCTGAAGGCTCAAGAACCTCAACCTCTTTTGGATCGTTTGGAACAATTTCCGGTACCGGAGCTGTTTTTTTACAAGAAATAAAAACAACTAAAACAATTACTGTTATTGCTAATACTTTTTTCATACTATTTCTTTTTTACTGTGATTTACAAGTATAAATTTAATGGAAATAAAAAAAATCCATTCGCATAACGAATGGATTTTTTTATATAATTCCCATATTAGGAATCTATGATTAAGAAATTAAGCGTCTAAATCAACTTTAGTTCTGCTTGCAATTTCTTTGTAAGTTCCGTTTTCTAATTTTTCACGAATGGCTTCAAATGCAACTAACGTTTCATCAATATCAGCTAATGTATGAGAAGTTGTCGGGATCATTCTTAACAAAATAATACCTTTTGGAATTACCGGATAAATTACAATCGATAAGAAAATACCGTAGTTTTCTCTTAAATCGTTTACCATTACCATTGCTTCCGGCACACTTCCTTGTAAATAAACTGGTGTTACACAAGTATTTGTATCTCCAATATTGAAGTTTCTGGAACGTAATCCGTTTTGTAACGCATTTACATTTTCCCAAAGTTTATCTTTCAATTCAGGGTGATTACGCAATAATTCAAGACGTTTCAAAGAACCAATTGTCTGAATCATTGGCAATGCTTTTGCAAACATCTGAGAGCGTAAGTTATATTTCAAATAATCAATAATATCTTGATCTGCAGCTACAAATGCTCCAATATTAGCCATTGATTTTGCAAAAGTAGAGAAGTAAACATCAATATCGTCCTGAACTCCTTGCTCCTCACCTGCTCCGGCTCCTGTTTTACCAAGAGTACCAAAACCATGTGCATCATCTACTAATAAACGGAAATTGTATTTTTGTTTTAAAGCAACAATTTCTTTTAATTTACCTTGTTGTCCTCGCATTCCAAACACACCTTCAGTAATAAATAAAATTCCGCCACCTGTTTCAGTTGCCATTTTAGTAGCACGTTGCAGGTTTTTCTCCATACTTTCAAGATCATTGTGTTTGTAAGTAAAACGTTTACCCATGTGCAAACGAACACCATCAATAATACAAGCATGAGAATCTACATCATAAACAATAATATCGTTTTTAGTCACCAAAGCGTCAATAATAGACACCATTCCCTGATAACCAAAATTCAATAAATAAGCAGCTGGTTTCATTACGAACTCCGCCAATTCATTTTCTAATTGTTCGTGGTATTTCGTGTGTCCTGACATCATACGGGCTCCCATTGGGTAAGCTGCTCCAAACTGAGTTGCTGCATCAATATCTGCCTGACGAACTTCCGGGTGATTTGCAAGACCTAAATAGTCATTCAAACTCCAATTTAAAATATCTTTTCCACCAAATTTCATTCTAGGACCAAGTTCTCCTTCTAATTTAGGGAACACAAAATATCCCTCAGCTTGTGAAGCCCATTTTCCTAATGGTCCTTTATTGTTCTGAATTCTTTCGAATAAATCTTTTACCATAAATATATTTTGAAGTAATAATTTTAATTTATACAGGGTGCAAAAATAATGATTATTATTCTAAAATTCAGTTTGCCATTTATTTTTATCGAAAAATAATCTGAATATCAATCTTTAAAAAATAATACCTATTTCAACCCCTTCAGTTTAACAAGATTAAACTCAAATATCAAGACAAAATTAAATTGTAATTTATTTCGTTATATGACTTTTATCATAATAAAAGACTTTTTTGTCTTTTATATTTGTATTAAGATTTAAAACTAAAATAAACCAAACTTGTTATGAAAAAGACATCTAAAATGCCCCTAAAATTAAAAGCTGTTTTCTGTATCTTTTTTGCAATGCTGTTGTTTACATCATGCAAAAAAGCAGAAGAATCAACTGATTATACCGCTATAGTAACTGATGGAGAAAAAGAAGCTGAGCTTACTGCCCCGCCAATGGTACCCAAACCGGTTGGAAACAGACCTGCCATGAAACTAAAGGTTAATATGGAAATCAAAGAGCAGGAAGGAACGATGACTGATGGTGTAAAATATACATATTGGACATTTGGAGGGACTGTTCCGGGAAGTTTTATCAGAACACGTGTTGGTGATGAAGTCGAATTTCACTTAAAAAACCATCCTGATAATAAATTACCTCATAATATCGATTTACATGCTGTAACTGGTCCCGGAGGTGGAGCAACGTCTTCATTAGTCGCTCCCGGTCACGAAAAAGTCTTTAGCTTTAAGGTGATAAATCCCGGATTGTATGTTTACCATTGTGCGACGGCTCCGGTTGGAATGCACATTGCAAACGGAATGTATGGTTTAATTTTGGTAGAGCCTGAAGGCGGACTTCCTCCGGTAGACAAAGAATACTACGTAATGCAGGGAGATTTCTATACGCAGGGTGAGTATGGAGCGAAAGGACTACAGCCTTTTGATATGAATAAAGCCGTAAAAGAAACTCCTGACTATGTTGTATTTAACGGAAAAGTGGGTTCGCTGACAAACGGAGGTGAACTTACCGCAAAAGTGGGAGAAACTGTTCGTTTATTTGTTGGTAATGGCGGCCCTAACCTGGTATCTTCTTTTCATGTTATTGGTGAAATATTCGACAATGTGCATGTAGAAGGCGGAAGTATGGTGAATAAAAACGTTCAGACGACATTAATTCCTGCCGGTGGAGCCTCTATAGTAGACTTTAAAGTTGAAACTCCCGGTAATTTTATCATTGTTGACCACTCTATTTTCAGAGCTTTTAATAAAGGTGCACTGGGAATCTTAAAAGTAGAAGGTCCTGAAAATAAAAAAGTATATTCAGGAACGATCCAGGAAGGTATTTATCTGCCTGAAGGAGGAACAATTCAAAAAATGCCAAACAGTACAGCTGCTAAAACGGCAATTCCAAAAAGAACTGTAACTGAAAAAATAAAAATTGGAAAAGAGATTTTTGGTACAACCTGTTTTGCCTGTCATCAATCAGAAGGACAAGGAATCCCTAGTACGTTCCCACCTCTTGCAAAATCAGATTATCTTAATGCAGATCCTAAACGAGCCATTAAAACAATCCTGCATGGTTTAAGTGGTGAGGTAACTGTAAATGGCAAAAAATATAATAATGTCATGCCAAGTCAGAATTTATCTGATGACGAGATCGCAAATGTTATGACCTATATCTATAACAGTTGGGGAAATAATAAAACAGATGTGACTCCTGAAATGGTAAAAGCACAAAGATAACAACACAAAGCAATATGCAAAAAAGCATTTTCATTATTCTTTTCTTGGCTCTCATGGGAATGGTCAGAGCGCAAGAATCGAAAATGGCTCCGATAAAAGAGGGCTCATTTGTCCCTCTTTACGGGGCTACAGTAAAAACGCCTGTAGTGGTAAAATCTTTTTTTATAGATGTTTATCCCGTTACAAATATTGAGTTTTTGACTTTCCTTAAAAAAAACCCAAACTATAGCAAATCTAAAATAAAAGGAATTTTTGCCGACAAAAGTTATCTGGCCTATTGGAAAAGTGATTTTGATATTGGAAATTCAAATCCTAAAGCTCCTGTAACCAATGTTTCCTGGTTTGCCGCCAAGAAATATTGTGAATGTCAGGGAAAACGTTTGCCTACAATGGATGAATGGGAATATGTGGCGATGGCAGATGAAAAAAAGAAGGATGCCAGAACAAAAACTGAGTTTAATAAATACATTTTGTCGTGGTACGAGAAATCAAAAACCTATGAAAATCCTATTGGCAAAACGTTCAAAAATTACTGGGGCGTTTATGATATGCACGGATTGGTATGGGAATGGACTTCTGACTTTAATAGTATCTTTTTGTCTGGAGAATCCAGAAAAGACAAAAGCGACGATAAAAACCTTTTTTGCGGTGGTGCATCTGTAAATGCAACTGACCTGATGGATTACGCCGCTTTTATGCGATATGCTTTCAGAGGAAGTCTTAAAGCGAATTATTCTACCCGAAATCTCGGTTTTAGATGTGCTGCTGCAACTCAATTATAATTTTAAAATCATTTAAAATGAAAAAAACAATAATGGCAATTTTCATTCTTCTTCTTACTTTACAAAGTTGCAAAGATTCTAAAAAAGAAGACAATTCATTAGCCCAAAAAGACAAAGCAATCAGCGATTTATCGATTTATAATTTACCCTCAGAATGGACAACCCAAGATGGAAAAAACATTGAACTAAAAAGCCTGAAAGGAAATATTCTCGTCATGGTAATGATTTACACCACTTGCAAAGCTGCCTGCCCGCGATTGGTTGCGGACATGAGAAATATAGAATCCCGCTTAAATAAAAAAACGAAGAAAAACGTAAAACTTCTTCTGGTGAGTATTGATCCTGAAACAGATACTCCTGAAAAATTAAAGGCATTTGCGATTGCTAATAAAATGGAAAATGATCCGTGGATTTTCTTACGCTCTACAGAGGAAAACACAAGGGAATTTGCGGCAGTCCTTGCCGTTAACTATAAAAAAATATCTCCTATAGATTTCTCACACTCTAATATTATAAGTGTTTTTAATCCAGACGGAGAATTGATTTACCAACAAGAAGGTTTGGGGGTAAATAATGATAAAACGGTAGACAGAATAAATCTCGAAGCCGAAAAGATTAAACAGGTTAATTAATTCGTAAAAAAACAAGGGAAGATTTTAATTCATCGACTCTTGTTTTTTGTTTTTATATCCAATAGAAAAATTAATCCAAGGGATCGCAAAATCATAATAATCTGTGACAAAAAAACAGAATAGCTTATCTTTTTTCCTTAATAATTGAAGCTGTCATTAAACTTAATCCAGCTACAATAAGAACACTCGCGCCAAAAATCCCTTCGCGATAGCCAAAGAGAGCTTCGTTTCTGAAATAAATAAAACTACCTTGAAGAAACAAGAATATTTCTGTCACTATGAATCCAAAAATAAAGCTTTTTATTCCTGTACGAAGCAGCTGAGATTGGTGCGAAAGCAACTTATTCTGAAGTAACACTCCCAACAAAAATCCCGTAATGACTCCCAAAGATGTTAAGTGAATAAAGCCAATAACAAAATTGCGTACCTGATGCGAAACTTCGGCCAGATTAGGAATCAGAACCAATAATTGCACACCAATTTTCATAAGCAAAGAGCATAAAGCTAAACCATAAACCATTTTGGCTGTGGTATCTAAACCGGCTTTCAACTGACCTGATTCTGGTTGGAGCATTTTGTAAAAAAAGACAAAAGCAATCAACTGCAAAATCACTCCACAAGCGTTAATCCAGCTTAGAAAATTACATTTAACAAACCAACTTACAGGAAATGCAATCGTCAAAAATGTGGCGATGATAAGTAAAGTGAAGAATATACTAAATGATTTTTTATTGATTTTATCTTCAAATTGTCTTAAAAATAAAGCTAAAACTGCAAATAAAAACCAGCCATTAAACTGAAAGTGCAGAAAAAACTGAATCGCAATTTGATAAAAAATACTTTGCTTTCCTAACATACTTACCGCCGGACCTAAACACCAAACCCCAAAAGTAGAGAAAACCATAAATAAAACCGAAGTACGTAAGAGCATTGCTGCCGGAGTTTTTTCCTTAGCGATATCTTTCCAGACCAATCTGCAAAAAACATAACTCAATACAATATGCATGGTCGAAAAGATAATTGAAAATAAGGCATAACCCTGAACAGGAAAAGTAATCATCATACCAACAACTGAAAATTGAGTCCCCCAAAACAACCAATTGTAAACAGGTTTTCTTCTTTTTTCTATTGGTATAAAAAAGCGAACAATTAAAACATAAATCATCAAATATGCCCAACCCAACATCGCTACATGAGAATGCGCATGAAGCAAAAAACCATAATTTATTTCGAGTGGAAACAGATAAACAAAACGCATTAACAACCCAATAAGTGAAGCTGTCAAAAAATTAAAGAAACAACATATTAACCAACTTTTTTGAGAACTCATTTCAGATAACAATTTCATTTTTATTTAAATTAAAAGTAGTTCAAAACAACTCTATTATTATTCAAATTACAGAAATAAAAATGCACCGATGTAAATTCATGTATCGGTGCATTCTTTCATTAATTATACAATTTTATTTAAGCAAATTCTTTTTCCAAAACCACCGCTTTAGGAAACAAAATATTATTCTCTAAATGAATATGGGTATGTAAGTTCTCCTCAAACTCTTTTAACATCTGGAACGTTACTTTATAAGTTGTACATCCGTCGTCCGGAGCCTTATAATCATTGGTCAGGCTTGCAATTTCGCGAAAGCGGTCTCCTTCGGCATCATGCTCATGCATCATCATGGCAATTGGGTTAGAAACTGTGCCAAAAGGAGGCTGTACCAAAGCAGCCTCTGTATCTATGGCTTTTACCATTTTTTTTACGAAAGGAAACAACATCAGCTCCTCTTTTTTCATGTGCTGTGCCAATTCACTTGCACATTCAGTAAACAACATGTTTATTTTGAACAGCTCGGGATGATTTGCACCGTGCACACTGCAAAGTTTATTTAGAAACTGCATAATGATAACCGATTTTTCCTCTACATAACGGTGATGCGTTTTTTCGATATAATCTGCTAATAAATCTAAAGGCCATGAATTAAAATCGATTGTGTTGCTGTTTTCCGCAGACAAAGCTTCCTTAATTTTTTTAAGCAAGATCTTTGAATCAATTTCCTGCTTTTCGCAAACTTCATCGATGGTTCTGTTCCCTTTACAGCAAAAATCGATTTTATATTTTGAAAATACGGCTGCAGTTCTAAAATCCTCTGCTACAAATGCTCCTATTGTTTTATTTTGTAAATTTTCCATGATACTTAATTATTGTTTTTTTATTATTTTCTTCTGTTTTTTAATGTCAAATCAAAGACAAACCAGGCTGTAGTAATAATTCCTATCCCAAAGATAGAATCTCCTATTGCGCGCAGCCATTTTAGCGTAATCATTGCTGGCTGCTGCATTAGCTCTGACGAACGTGCGTACCACATTCCGTGATCAATACTTTCGATCGCCTGCCAGATTCCTATTGGCAGCAAACTCAATACCGCCATTAAAAACAAACCAATGTTTAATGACCAGAAAGTGATTTTAAGCAATTTCTCGTTCCAGGTAATATTTCGGTACAGGCTTCTCAGAACAAAAAGCATTAAGCCAATTCCTAACATTCCGTAAACACCAAACAATGCAGTGTGTGCGTGAAGCGGCGTTGTGTTTAGACCTTGTACATAATACAAGGCAATTGGCGGGTTGATTATAAATCCGAAAACTCCGGCTCCAAGGAAATTCCAAAATGCCACTGCTATCATAAAGTAAATTGGCCATTTATAATCTAATATCCATTGTGTTGATTTTGACAATTTATAATTTTGATAGGCTTCAAAACCAATTAAGGTTAACGGGACAACTTCCAAAGCACTAAATGAAGCGCCTAATGCCATAATAGCCGTTGGAGTTCCGGAGAAATACAAGTGATGAAAAGTTCCCAAAATACCTCCGGACATGAAGATAATAGTGGCAAATAGCACATTCAGAGTTGCTGTTTTCGTTTTCAATAATCCCAAACGAACGAATAAAAATGCAATAACAACTGTTGCAAATACTTCAAAGAATCCTTCTACCCAAAGATGAACAACCCACCATCTCCAATATTCCGCTATGGCCAGATTGGTTTGTCTTCCCCACATTAATCCCGCACCATAAAACATTGCGATGGCTGTACAGGAAATCAGGAATAAAACGATTAGGTTTTTCTCTTCTGTTTTTTTCTTTAAAACCGGAATTAATGGTCGGATCATTAGCGCCAGCCATAAGAACAATCCCACTAACAGGAATATCTGCCAGAAACGCCCAAGATCTACATATTCATAACCCTGATGTCCAAACCAAAAGTTTTGAACCAGATTTAATTTTTGCATTACACCAAACCATTGTCCTGCCATTGATCCTAATACGATAATCAACAAAGCAATAAACAAGAAGTTGACTCCAAAACACTGAAATTTAGGATCTTTACCCGAAACTGCCGGAGCAATATACAATCCTGTTGCCAGCCAGGCTGTTGCGATCCAGAAAATTGCCAATTGGGTATGCCAGGTTCTCGTCACTGCGTAGGGCAAAATCTGATCAATAGGAATACCGTATAATCCATTTCCTTCTACACCATAATGCGCAGTAATGATTCCCAAAGCCATTTGTAAAATCATCAATAAACTCACAACCCAAAAATATTTTTTGATCAGGTGCATCGATGGTGTCATTCCCTGATTGATTATAGGATCTTTTGCAGGAAGCGGAAACGCTTCGTCTTCGCCTGATTTTGCGTGATAAAAGACCAGAATTCCAATACTAAAAATCAATAAAATAATACTAACGCCGGACCAGGCAAGCAATTCTTTTGTAGCCTTGTTCCCTACAAGTTCATCTGATGGCCAGTTGTGTGTATAAGATATATCCGAATCCGGGCGTTGGGTGACTGTGGCCCAGGTTGCCCAAAAGAAAAATGCATTCATTTTATGCATTCTTGCCGCTTCCTTTATCGAGTTTTTAGGAATCGCATACTCTTCTCTTAATTTATCAAATTTAGGATCATTGGTAAAAAGCCCTTCATAATATTGACTTAGATATTGAATTGCGGCAACTCTGTTTTCAGAAATAGTAAGTGTTTGTGATTTTTCGTCATAACGATTTGTTCTTACGTCTTTTTGCAAACGAATCTTTAATGCTGCTTGTTTTTCGGTATCTAAATCATTAAATTCTTTACCAAAATCCTCTTTCGAATATTTGTTCAGAATAAACACAGCTTCGCGATGCAGCCAATCTGCTGTCCAGTCCGGCGCAACATAAGCACCGTGTCCCCAAATAGAACCCACTTCCTGCCCTCCTATACTTTGCCAGATGTTTTGCCCGTCTTTGATTTCATTATCAGAAAAAATTACTTTGCCGCTATCTGAAATTATTTGTTTAGGAAGTGGCGGCGCCTGCTGGTAAATTTCATAACCATAATAACCAAGCACCGCAAAAGAGATCGTCATGACCAAAGTAAAGACGATCCATAGTTTTTTTTCTCTTTTCATTTTATATTTTTACAATAAAAGACATTTTTATCTTTTATTAGTTCTTAAAAAAACTCCAAACCTTTATAAGAGATTCGGAGTTCTTATATTTATTCCACAATCAAAACACCTTTCATCATAGCCACGTGACCAGGGAAAGTACATAAAAAGTTATAAGTTCCTTTTTTATCAATTGTAAATTCGATCGTATCTTCTTCTCCCCCGCCCAACAATTTAGTATGGGCAACAATTGAAGTTTTTTCTGAAGCCGGAATATAATCTGTGTCTTTTGCCGTGATCGCTTTTGCTGCAAAAGCTGCTTCATCAGTTCCTTCCTGAAGAATAACTAAGTTATGCCCCATTGCCTCTTTAGGGATTTTACCAACGTGTTTTAAAGTCAATTTAATTGGTTTTCCTGCAACAGCTTTTAGTTCATTTTTATTAAACTGCATTTGGTCATTTCCTTCAATAACTAATACATTTTCTTCTGCTGCCGGAGCTGCTTCACCTTCTGTCGAAGTTTCATTTACTTCTGTTGATTCAGCTGGTGCAGTTTCTTTTTTCCCGCAAGAAGTTATTGTTAAGAATCCCATTAGAATTAATAACGAAATTTTGGTTTTTGCATTCATTTTTAAGATATTTATTTAAATGTTAATCGTTTGTATTTATTCCTTTCAGGAAAAAGTCTCCTGATTTTACTCCCAAAGCAAGCTGTTCTAAAGTGGTGGTGGTAAGCATATCCAAAAGAAGTCCCCTGATCTTTTTAAACTCAAAATGCACCGGACAAGGATGTTCTTCTGAGCATTCTTTAAGCCCAATACCGCATCCTCTGTATATTTTATCTCCATCGATAGCGTCGACAATCTGAATTAATTTTATTGTTTTCAGGGCTTCTTTCGAAACTTCAAAACCGCCTCCTACTCCTTTGGCCGAATGAATAATACCATTCTTGGTCAAAATTTGCATGATCTTGGCAGTAAACGGTTCCGGAGAATCAATTTCTTTGGCAACATCTTTTATCCCAACCCTAATCCCTTTAGAAGATTTTGTCGCAATAAAAATAGAAGCCCTAATTCCGTATTCACACGCTTTTGAAAACATATATTAATTCATTAATTCCATACAAATGTAGTGAAGCTTATCATAAAAGACAAATTTATCTTTAATTAATTTTATAAGCAAAACCCTTATTTATAACCAAAATAATTAATAAAAAACAAAACACTTATTCCCGATCAAATTCTACGAAAAACCAATTTTAGTTTTACCTTTGGAAGTACTAATTTTTCTAACACCTGAATAATGGCTTTAAGCAACTCAAAAGATCTCAAACTAGCCGTTCTTATTGATGCCGATAATGTACCTTACAGTAATGTAAAAGGCATGATGGAAGAAATAACAAAATTTGGCACACCCACTACAAAACGTATTTACGCTGACTGGACGAAACCTAATGCTAATGGATGGAAAGCTGTTTTACTGGAACATGCGATTACTCCTATTCAGCAATACAGCTATACGGTAGGAAAAAATTCTTCAGATTCTGCTTTGATTATCGATGCCATGGATTTACTTTATTCAGGCAAACTGGATGGTTTTTGTATTGTTTCGAGTGATAGTGATTTTACCCGTCTGGCCATCAGACTAAGAGAATCCGGTATGAAAGTAATTGGTATTGGCGAAAAGAAAACGCCAAATTCTTTTATTGTTGCCTGTGACCGATTTATTTATATTGAAGTTTTAGACGGAGCAATCCAAAAGAAAAAACCTAAAACAGCTGTCGCAGCTTCTGCCACTGATGCCAAAAAAGTTATTGAAAAACCTGCTGAAAAAGCATTACATAAAATAGACAAACAAACCATTGAACTGATTGAAGCTACTATCGAAGACATCGAAGACGATGATGGCTGGGCATTTCTTGGTGATGTTGGAAATCTTATTGTAAAGAAAAAACCTGAATTTGACCCAAGAAATTACGGTTTTTCTAAGCTTACACCAATGCTAAAATCGCTAACGGATATTCTTGAAATTGATGAAAGAGAATCTGATAAAAAAGGCATTAAACATGTTTATGTACGCCTGCGATTCAATTAATTATTAAACTATTACCTTTTAAATCTTTACAAACATGAGAAAAAAATTTTTTATCTACGGATTCTTATTGTTTCTAATTGTTCTCGCCATCTATCTTAAAACTGAACGTGGTTTTTTACTCGTTATTATTATACCGGTATTGCTGGTTGTTGGTTTTTATAATACACTTCAAAAAAAGCATGCTATTTTAAGAAACTTTCCTGTTCTGGGGTATTTTAGGTATTTATTTGAAATGATTGCACCTGAAATTCAACAGTATTTTATCGAAAGATCTACTGATGGACGTCCTTTTTCCAGAAATCAGCGTTCTTTAGTTTATCAAAGAGCCAAAAATATTGATTCTAATACGCCTTTTGGAACACAGCAAAATCTAAATCACGATAGTTACGAAGGTGTAAAACATTCTATTTTCCCGGCAAAAGTTAATGAGGACTTACCTCGTGTGCTTGTTGGCGGAAAAGATTGCAAACAACCCTACTTAGCTTCTTTATTTAATGTTTCGGCCATGAGTTTTGGCTCATTAAGCGAAAATGCCGTTCGTGCCATAAATATTGGTGCGAAAAAAGGAAACTTTTATCAAAACACAGGAGAAGGTGGTCTAACGGATTATCATCTTGAAGGCGGCGGAGATATTACCTGGCAAATTGGTACAGGATATTTTGGCTGTCGTGATGCCGAAGGAAATTTCAGCCCTGAGAAATTCTCCGAGAAAGCGAATCTTCCCAACGTTAAAATGATTGAGATTAAGCTTTCTCAAGGAGCGAAGCCAGGTCACGGAGGTGTACTTCCGGCTGCTAAAAATACGGAGCAAATTGCCAAAATCAGAGGAGTTCAGCCACATACTATGATTCTTTCTCCTCCCGGTCATCATGCTTTTTCAGATACTAAAGGACTGATTCATTTTATTGCACAATTACGTCAGTTATCAAACGGAAAACCTATTGGATTTAAATTATGTATTGGTAATACAGCTGAATTTGAATCTATTTGTCACGAAATGATTGCCGAAGACATTTATCCGGATTTTATTACGGTTGATGGTGCCGAAGGCGGAACAGGAGCTGCTCCTTTAGAATTTGCTGATGGTGTTGGGATGCCTTTTGAGCCTGCTTTGATATTTGTAAATAAAACTTTAATAGGCTTGAATATTCGCGACAAAATACGCATTATTGGAAGCGGAAAAATTATTTCCGGTTATTCGATTCTACATGCAATCGCGTTGGGTGCAGATATGTGTAACAGTGCCCGCGGATTTATGTTTTCGTTAGGCTGCATTCAGGCGTTACGTTGCCATAATAACGAATGTCCTACGGGAGTTGCCACTCAAAACAAAATGCTGATGAAAGGTCTTGTGGTTACGGATAAATCAGATCGTGTATATCACTTTCATAAAAATACGTTACACGCCGCCAATGAACTTTTAGCAGCGGCAGGTAAAAAGAGTTTCTCTGATGTTGATATTAATATCTTTATGCGCGGAGATGAATTTGGCCATCTGTCAGATTCTTATTTCCCTGATATTTTAACCAACGTTACCAAACGATAAAAACAAAAGCAAGCCTCTTTGAAATATACAAAGAGGCTTTTTTTATTTGCTATATAGTTTCAATTAGAGTTTCGCAGCGGTTACCTTTTCTTCTTTACTACCATCTGTATTTTCTAAAACTGCCAATTCTTCTTTATCCACTACCCTTTGAGCCAAAATAGCATTATTATACGCTAAAAAATAAACATCAAACTTTACTCCTTCTTCAATTAACGTTCTGGAAATTTGATCGTTTTTAATCATTTCTTTCAATAAATCAGGAAACGAATCTTTGTAGGTTAATTTATTCGCTTCATTTTCTTCCAGGTTGGTTTCAATTCTGATTTCGATTTTATTATCATTTAAAAATGCTTTGGAACTGGTGCTGGTAATACCGCTGCCTTTGATAGATGAAGAAATATTATAGATGTTGACGTGTTCCTGCATTTTTTGCTTGGTATTTTTACAACTTACCAGCAATAATACAACAATAACACAAAATGCGATTTGGGTAATTTTTTTCATAATTTTTTATGTTTATAGTTATTTTTTAACTCAAACATAATGAACTTTTTAAATAAAAACAACTTCAGAACATAAAAACAAAAACTACAATCATTTGATTACAAATTAATTATCCGAAAACAAATAACAAAACAGATTAAAAAGAACGAACGATTCCTAGCCGATTTATGCATTGATACAACTTAAAAAGCCGCTTTAAAAATAATTAAAGCGGCTTTCAATAGTGATTAATTTCAATTATTGCTGTAATAACTCCCCTACAGATTCTTTGTTTATTATTTCTTTTACGAGAACAGTATTGTCATCAGCTAAAAAATAAGCATCAAACTGAATCCCATCTTCTACAAGTTCTTTAGGAAGTTTATTATCATCTATCATTTCTTTCAACAGCTTTGGAAATGATGTATTTGCTTTTACTCTATTAGATTCATTTTGTTCTAAACTAGTTTCAAAACGCAATTCGATTTTATTGTCATTGATATAACCTCTGGCCGTTGTAAGCGTAACATCATCTGCTTTAAAACTTGCAGCCGTACTATTATAGGTCGTTACATATTCCTGAAGTTTTTGTTTTGCATTTTTACAACTTAACATCAACAGTACCAAAATGACGGTACAGGAGATTTGGATGATTCTTTTTATCATAACTTTTAGTTTTTTAGTTTTTGCAGTCTTAAAAGCGCTTCAAGATAATAATAATCTGCGTAATTTATAGCACAATCTATTTCGCTTCCGCCAGGTTTATGACCGGTTGAATGCAACAGGAAAGCTGAATTCACATCATGACTTTGATAATGATCTGAAAGCGAAACAATCATCTTTTTAGACTTTATAAGATATTCCGTTTTCAGTTTTGCCTCTTTTGTATAAGAACTCAACTCTATAAGTGCCGACGATACTATTGCAGCAGCCGAAGCATCTCTTGGTTCATTTGGAATTCCCGGTGCATTAAAATCCCAATACGGAATCAAATCTTCGGTCGTTAATCTGTCTAAATATACCCGTGCCAGTTTATGCGCAAAATCTAAAAATTGAGGATCTTTTGTTTCTCTGTACACCATTGTATAACCATATATTGCCCACGCCTGGCCTCTTGCCCACATACTGTCATCACTATAACCCTGCGCAGTCATCCCTTTAATTTTTTTGCCTGTTTCATTATCATAAATAACAACATGATAAGAACTGTGATCCGGTCTAAAATGATTGTTCATTGTCGTTTCGGCATGTTTTACGGCCATTTCATATAACTTTTTATTCCCTCCATTTTTAGAAGCCCAAAAAAGCAGTTCTAAATTCATCATATTATCAATGATTGTATTATGACCTTCATATTTATGATGAGGCCATGACAGGATCGTTCCTGTTTTTGGATTAAAAAGTGTTGCCAAAGTATCAGCGGTTTTTAAAATAATCTCTTTGTATCCTGGATTTTTTGTCAAACGGTATCCATTTCCGAAACTATTAAATATCTGAAACCCTAAATCATGATCATTTGCTTTACTAACTGACAGAGGAATTAAAAACCTACTGAATTTGTCTGCTTCTTTTTCCCATTTTTTATCTCCTGTTGCTTCATATAAATACCACAACTCCCCAGGCCAAAAACCGCTTGTCCAGTCTTTATAATCAACAAACTTCCATTCTTTGCTTCCATTAGGAACGGTTCTTGGCGATGTTCCGTCATCCGGAATTACATTTAAAGTTTTCGAAGCTTGTCTCGCACAATATTCGAGTTGTTTTTTGATGTTAAACGAGTTCTTTTTTTGAGAATAACCCATATTTCCTAATAGAAATAAGGTAAAAATAAGAGTTGCAAATCTTGTATTCATGTGGTTATTTTAATTTTAGACAGATAAATTATTTATAATTTTACGCAATTGATAAATTTATAAAATAAAGCAGACGTAACCGAATCTTTGTATTTTTGTATCCCTAAAAAAGTACTAATGATGCCGTCAAAAATCAAAATTTGAAAAAATACAGACCTTACTATTTTATTTTACTTCTCCTGATTATTTTTATGGGAATCATGTCCAGAAAAACGGATCTCATCCCATTGTATATAGGAGATTTTCTTTATGCTGTTATGATGTATGTTTTTATTCGGACACTATTGATCGAGAAAAAAAGCATTCAGATTATGATAACCTCGCTATTAATTTGCTATGCTATTGAATTTTCTCAACTCTATCAGGCAATCTGGATCAACGAACTTAGAAACACCCTTGCAGGAAGGTATACTTTGGGGCAAGGTTTTCTATGGAGTGATATTCTGGCTTATACTTTGGGGATTTCACTTACTTTTATGATTGAAAGAATGCTTTTAAAACATAAATTTTAATTGGTCTTTGACAAAGTTCAAACTTTAACAAAGAGCGCGTCGAAGGCAACAATTAACTAATCAAGAGTCTGTGTAATCTTATCAAGATTCAGGCTATTTGCCATTGCCGTAAATATCTGGTAATAGGCAGATTTATTATCGTACAATTCGTCGTGGGTTCCTTTTTCGACACATCTTCCCTGTTCTAAAACTATTATGTTTGCAGCATCAATAATCTGAGAAATACTATGTGAAATAATAATGACAGTTCTGTCTTTTTTTATCGCATCGAGAGACTTTTTAATCTGTTCTGTCGCTATGGCATCTAAGCTTGCGGTAGGTTCGTCCAGAAAAATAATGGGTGGATTTTTCAAAAACAATCTTGCAATCGCAATTCGCTGCTGCTGTCCGCCGGAAAGCAAATGCGCATCAGAATCGTAACCTTTAGGCAATTGAATTACTTGTTCATGAATATAAGCTTGTTGGGCTGCCTCTATAATTTCAGATTGTGAAGCATCTGGTTTTCCGTACAAAATGTTTTCGGCTATTGTACCTTTAAAAATATGATTCTTCTGTAATACCAGTCCAATGTTTTTTCGCAAAAAATCAGTATTGTAATCGTTTAAATCTACGCCATCCAGATATATTTTTCCGGATGAAGGCAAATAAAACTTATCCAGCAAATTGATAATTGTACTTTTTCCCGCGCCGCTTAATCCTACTAAAGCGGTAGTTTCGTTTGGTTTAATGGTAAAATTAATATCAGAAAGTGCCTTTGTTCCGTTTGGATAAACAAAATCAACATTTTTAACTTCTATAAGTCCCACAATTTTGTCAGGGATATAATCACCGCTTACCTCTTTTTCATTATCCGATTCCAGAATATCAAAAAATCCTTCAGAATAAATCAAGGCATCATTTACTTCGTCATAGATACGATGCAATTGCCTGATTGGCGCAGATACATTATTAAACAACATAATATGAAACATGATTGCGCCAATTGTCATAGTATTATTAAGAACAAAATAGGCCGTTAGAATAATGATGATCACTACTCCTATTTGCTCCACAAAACCTTTTACACTTTCAAAAATAAAACTGGTTTTTCTGGTTGCTAATTGATTTTCGGTCATTTCAAACTGAATATCCTTATGACGATCTGCTTCCATAGGTTCCCGAACAAAAGATTTAATCACCGTGATAGATTCGATTAAACTAATGATTCCGTTATTTTTAGTTTCACGATAATTACGCATCCGTCTCCTGAAACCACTCAACTTAGTAGCTTGTAACTGACTGATATAAAAATAAATCGGAATAATACATAAACTCACCAAACCCACATATACATTGGCATAAAACATAATCGCCAGGGCCACAAATGCATTTGCAAATAATGGCAGGATATCAATAAAAAAGTTCTGAACCAATCTTGTTAAACTGCTGATTCCTAAATCTATTCTGGTTTGAAGTTTTCCACTTTCGTTTTCATTAGAAGTATAAAATTCCATTCGGTAACTTAGGATTTTTTCCACTATTGCCTGCGAAATATCGCGGGTTATGAATATTCGCAGCTTTTCTCCATAAAATTTTTGTCCAAATTGCACGACAGAGTAAACCAGTTCTTTAGACAGCAAAACAATACTAATGATACCTAATAAATGAAAGCCTTTTGACAATGGTTCGTGTGCTACCATTAAATCACTAATCGAATCTACAGTATATTTTAATATCAATGCATTTACCTGAGCGGCAAACGATCCTAAAAAAGTAAGCAATAAAGTCGCAATAACCATTTTTCTGTAAGGCCTGACAAAAGGGGTTATTTTTTTATACAGTAAAGAAATCTTCATTTATTTTAATTTTTCGTCACATATCAAATATAAGAATTCTAAATTTGTGTTTAGATATCAACAACCTATAAAATATATTTTCATGCAACTGGTTTTCGCTTCAAACAACCTTAATAAGATCAAAGAAATTCAAGGTATCTTAAACGGATCGATACAATTATTAAGCCTGGAAGACATTGGCTGCCATGAAGAAATTCCTGAAACGGCGAATACTATTGAAGGAAATGCTATTTTGAAAGCGAATTACGTCACGGAAAAATATGGATATGACTGTTTTGCTGATGATACCGGTTTAGAAGTTACCGCTTTAAACGGAGAACCTGGTGTATATTCAGCCAGATATGCGGGAGAACAGCGCAATGCTGATGACAATATGAACAAGCTTCTGGAGGCTTTATCAGATAAAGAAGATCGCAGCGCTCAGTTTAAGACTGTTATTGCATTAAATTTAAAAGGAAAACAGCATTTGTTTACCGGAATCGCAAAAGGAAACATTATTTTTGAAAAAACGGGGAATCAGGGCTTTGGTTACGACCCCGTTTTTCAACCTGAAAATTATACTGAGACTTTTGCAGAACTGGCCTCAGACATTAAAAATAAGATAAGTCATCGGGCAAAAGCAACCCACCAACTAATTGATTTTCTGAATGCAGGAAAATAATTGTTTAGAATACAACATTTTAGAGCCCAAAATTTATAATTCACGACGTATTTTTCCTGAATTTTCCGGATTGTCAGAAAAAAAACATGCTACACTAAACATAACTTTTTGATAATCAAATCATAACAAATACATAATTCTTAAAATAGCATTAGTTTATCTGAATAATTAACAGTAATTTTGCACCCTATTTTAAAAATACATATGAATAAATTTGAACAATTAGGATTGAATGAATCGTTACTGAAGGCGATTTTAGATCTAGGATTTGAAAATCCGTCAGAGGTACAGGAAAAGGCGATTCCCCTATTATTAGAAAAAGACACAGATATGGTTGCGTTGGCTCAGACAGGGACAGGGAAAACGGCAGCTTTCGGTTTTCCGCTAATTCAAAAAATTGATGCTGACAACAGGAATACACAAGCATTAGTTTTATCGCCAACACGAGAACTTTGTTTACAGATTACCAACGAACTTAAAAACTACTCAAAATACGAGAAAGGTATTAATGTGGTAGCAGTTTACGGCGGGGCTAGTATTACAGAGCAAGCTAGGGACATTAAGAGAGGGGCACAAATTATTGTGGCTACTCCGGGGAGAATGCAAGACATGATCAACAGAGGTTTAGTAAACATTAAAAATATAGATTACTGTATTCTTGATGAGGCTGATGAGATGTTGAACATGGGATTCTATGAAGACATCGTATCTATTTTATCAGATACTCCAGATCAAAAAAACACATGGTTGTTCTCTGCAACTATGCCACAAGAGGTTGCCAGAATTGCAAAACAATTTATGAGCGATCCGGTTGAAATTACTGTTGGAGCTAAGAACTCAGGTTCTGCAACAGTTTCTCACGAGTTTTACTTAGTAAATGCACGTGACCGTTACGAAGCTTTGAAACGTTTAGCCGATGCAAATCCAGATATTTTCTCTGTGGTTTTCTGTCGTACTAAAAGAGATACACAAGCTGTAGCAGAAAAATTAGTTGAAGATGGATACAGCGCTGCTGCATTGCACGGAGATTTATCTCAGGCACAACGTGATGGTGTAATGAAATCTTTCCGTGGAAGACAAATTCAGATGCTTGTTGCTACTGACGTTGCTGCACGTGGTATTGATGTTGATAATATTACTCACGTAGTAAATTACCAACTTCCTGACGAAATTGAAACTTACAATCACCGTTCAGGACGTACAGGTAGAGCTGGAAAATTAGGAACTTCGATTGTAATTGTTACAAAAAGTGAGTTGCGTAAAATTTCTTCTATCGAAAGAATCATCAAACAAAAATTCGAAGAAAAAACTATTCCTTCCGGAATCGAAATCTGCGAAATTCAATTATTGCACTTAGCTAACAAAATTAAAGATACTGAAGTTGATCACGAAATTGACAACTATTTACCAGCAATCAACAATGTTCTTGAAGGTTTATCTAAAGAAGAGTTGATCAAGAAAATGGTTTCAGTAGAATTTAACCGTTTTATTGCTTACTACAAAAAGAACAGAGATATTTCATCTCAAGCCGGAGAAAGACGCGAAAGAAGTGATTCTGAACCAAGAGAATTCAATAACAACGGAGCAGTTCGTTATTTTGTAAACATAGGTTCAAGAGATAACTTCGATTGGATGACACTTAAAGATTACCTGAAAGAAACATTAGACTTAGGTCGTGATGATGTTTTCAAGGTAGATGTAAAAGAAGGTTTCTCTTTCTTTAACACTGATCCTGAGCATACTGACAAAGTAATGGAAGTATTAAACAACGTACAATTAGAAGGACGTCGTATTAATGTTGAAATTTCTAAAAATGATGGTGGCGGAAGACGTGACCATAACGGACGTTCTGGTGGCGGAAGAAGTTCTGGCGGACCAAGAAGAGAAGGTTCCGGCGGTGGAAGTTTCGGACCAAGACGTGAAGGTTCTGGTGGCGGAGGTTTCAGAAGCGACAGAAACGCTGCTCCTAGAGAAGGTGGTTTCAGAAGCGACAGAAATTCATCTGCTCCAAAAAGAGAAGGCGGTTTCAGAAGCGCAACTCCAAGAACTGAAGGAGGTTCAGACAGAGCTCCAAGACGTTCTGAAAGCTTTGGTGATTCACCAAGACCAAGAAGACCAAGAAGAGACTAATAAGTCAATATCTTAAAATACAAAATCCCAAATTCCAGACATAATTGGAATTTGGGATTTTTTTTATATTCAGAATCTTCCTGTGAATTGATGCTTCTTATAATTCAAACCACTTAGTTTATACCTCCTTGCTCCTTTTTAGCTGAATACTAAAGTAACACCTCTTGCTTTGTTAATTTTCTGATAATTATATTCGAAGACTGCGAAATATTTAATCCCTATTTAGTACTTTTAGTGCTTTAAATCAGGATATGAAATATTTCGCAGTTTTCTTTTTTACACTATTATCAGCCGTTGGTTTTGCACAAGACGTTGAGTCTACAGCACCACAAAGAGTTTCGGGTTATATCATTAACGATAACACCAAACAAGCCCTTTCTAATGTAAATATTATCAACACCAACAAAGTACGTGGTGCAAAATCCGATGCCAAAGGATATTTTGAGATCGATGTTCAGCTTAACGATACCATCCACTTTTCTATTTTAGGATTTCAATCCTTAAGAATCAGAGTAACAAATGACTGGATAAAAAATAAAGTAACCAGAATACAGCTTACTGAAAAAGCAATTGCTCTTGAAGAAGTAGTGATTGCCCCTTTTAATTTAACAGGTTATCTTGAAGTTGATTCAAAATTAATTCCTACTAAAGAAAACTATCGTTACAGTATTTCTGGTCTTACGCAAGGCTATGAAGCCGGTGAATATTCTCCAAATGCTTTTGGAAAAGTACTTGGATCTATTTTTAATCCTGCCGATGTACTCTATGGTTTCTTTGGAAAAAATGCAAAAGAACTTAAGAAACTAAAAGAAATGAGGAAGGACGATACTGTTCGAAATCTCCTTGAATCTAAATATGATCGTGAAACTGTCTCCGTACTTTTAGGCATTAGCAAAGATGAAATTCCTGAAATTCTTCAGCGTTGCAACTATTCGGAATCCTTTATACAATCTGCAAATGATTTACAGATTATGGATGCAATTAATGGCTGTTACGAACAATATAAAGTTCTAAAACGTAATTAGTTTTACACTTAAAATAAACACCTAAATCCCCAATTCTTAAGATTGGGGATTTTTTTATCTTCTAAAACTAAAGCAACACCATTTTACTGAGATTTATAATCCTTTACCTAATAAACAAAAGGTTTAGTCCTTTTTTTTGACTAAATTAGACATTGTTATTCCTATAAATTTTACTAAAAACGATAATCTTATCCTTTAGCCATGACAGATATAACTAAAAAAGTTTTAAATTTTATTGATCTTCATAAAGGCGAAGAAAATAAAAAATCGGTAATTGAAAACATAACAAGCGCCATATCCTTTAAAGGCTCAAATATTTGGATTTTGGCATGTGCTATTATTATTGCTTCTGTAGGTTTAAATGTAAACTCAACAGCCGTGATTATTGGGGCTATGCTAATTTCCCCTTTGATGGGACCAATAGTGGGTGCCGGTTTTGGGTTGGGCATGTATGATTTTGAACTTTTAAAGAAATCTTTAAAAAACTTAGTCATTGCAACCGTAGTTAGTTTAGCCACCTCTGCAATATATTTCTATATTAGCCCTTTTAAAGAAGCCCAATCAGAATTATTAGCCAGAACCTCTCCCAACATTTACGATATCTTAATTGCCTTTTTTGGAGGTCTCGTTGGTGTGATTGCAGTAACGCGTGTAGAAAAAGGAAATCCTATTCCCGGAGTAGCTATAGCAACCGCTTTGATGCCGCCGCTTTGTACAGCAGGTTATGGTTTAGCACTTGGTAATTATCTCTACTTTTTTGGCGCCATGTATCTCTATACTATTAACTGCGTCTTTATTTGTATCGCTACTTTTGTTATTGTAAAATATCTAAATTACCCTATTACGCAGCAATTAGATGTAAGACATCAAAAACGCGTTAAATACGGAATAACCATTCTAATTTTACTTTTAATTGTTCCCAGTATTTATTTTGCCTATCAGTTATACGTTCAAAAAAGTTATAATTCAAGAACTGAAGTGTTCATTCAGAAAGAATTTCTTGATAAAGATTATCCCATTATTTATAAAAAAATAAAATACAATACCGATCCAAAAAGAATTGAACTGGCTTTTTTAGCCAAAAAATTCGATGATACCGAAATCATAAATCTTAATAAAAAACTCGTCAATTATAATCTTCCAAACACAAAACTAATCATCAGGCAGGATACTGTAAATTTAAGAAAAGACATCATGAATCAGATCAACAATAATCAGAGTGTCGTAGATCAAAAGGATATTTTAATTAATAATTTACGAAATCAACTAGCCCAATATCAATTCAATAACAATCAGATTAGTAACGAAGCTAAAATACTTTTCCCCACTATTACAACTCTTACTATTGGAAATTACACCACGGAAAACGAAACTAACAAATCAAAAATAATCCCTGTTATCCTTTTTCAAAGCAAGAAAAAAGTTGACGTCGATACGAGACAAAAAATGAAAATGTGGCTAAAAACAAGACTTGAAAAAGATTCAATTGAGATATATCAGCAAAATAATTAGTTTAAACCCAAAAATAGAACCTATATTTACTTTAAAAATATGTTAACTATCTAAATCGGAATATTATGGCAAAGAGTCAGGATGCTAAAAAAACAGCAAAAAAAGAACCGTTAAAAACGGCTAAAGAAAAGAAAGAAGAAAAGAGAGAAAAGAAAAACACTCCTAAAAGAGACTAAAAAAAGTGGTCAGTGATCAGTTTTTTAGTATTCAGATTTACTGAGTGATAAAAAGTGTTCAGCTTTTTAGTTTGCAGCAATTACTGACTACTAAAAAACTGAACACTTAAATACTATTTATTTAACTGGAATATTAGACAGAATTTCTAATACAAATTTCCAATATTTCTGAGCTGAAGAGATACTCGCTCTTTCATCCGGAGAGTGCGCACCGTGAATTGTTGGTCCAAAAGAAATCATATCCATTTCAGGATAATTTGTTCCAAGGATCCCACATTCCAAACCAGCGTGACAAGCCACAACTTTAGGCTTTTCGTTATTTTGTTTTTCATAAATACCAACCAAAGTATCTAATATTTCAGAATTTACATTTGGCGTCCATCCCGGATATGACCCCGAAAGCTCTACTTCGCAACCTACCAATTCAAAAGCAGAACGCAACGCATTCGCTAAATCAAATTTTGAAGTTTCTACAGAAGAACGTGTTAAGCATCCAATAGATATTTCTCCGTCTTTTATGATAACCCTTGCAATATTATTCGAAGTTTCAACCAAATCAGCCATATCAGCACTCATCCTGTAAACACCGTTATGAGCAGCATAAATAGCACGAATAATTCCTTCCTGAACACCTAAATCCATTACTTTTGATGGCGTATCGCATTTTACGATCTCAATAGATAAATTAGGTTCCGTTGTTTTATATTCTGTTTTAATATCATTGATGATTTCCTGCATATCAAAAATATACGCCTCATCAAACATTTCAGAAATAATTACTTTTGCAACACTTTCTCTTGGAATCGCATTTCGTAAACTTCCTCCATTAATTTCTGCTACCTGCAAACCAAAGTTTTCAAAAGCATCAAACAACAAACGGTTCATGATTTTATTCGCATTCCCTAAACCTTTATGAATATCCATTCCTGAATGACCACCATTTAACCCTTTTACGGTAATAATATGCCCTACAGATCCTTCCGGAACTTCTTCTTCATGATAGCTTCTCGTAGCCGTTACATCAATTCCTCCAGCGCAACCAATATCAATTTCATCATCTTCTTCTGTATCTAAATTCAACAGAATCTGTCCCTGAAGAATTCCTCCTTTTAAGTTTAAAGCTCCGGTCATTCCGGTTTCCTCATCAATTGTAAACAAAGCCTCGATCGCAGGATGCGGAATGTCTTTACTTTCTAAAATAGCCATAATTGTCGCTACTCCTAACCCGTTGTCTGCACCAAGTGTTGTTCCGCGAGCGCGAACCCAGTCACCATCAACATACATATCAATTCCCTGGGTATCAAAATCAAAAACAGTATCTGCATTTTTTTGGTGCACCATATCAAGATGTCCCTGCATAACAATTGCTTTACGGTTTTCCATTCCCGGAGTTGCCGGTTTTCTGATAATTACATTTCGAATATCGTCTTCAAAAGTTTCTAAACCTAAGCTGTTTCCAAAGTTTTTCATAAACTCGATCACACGTTCTTCTTTCTTTGAAGGACGAGGAACTGCATTTAAATCGGCAAACTTATTCCATAGCACTTTAGGCTCCAGATTTCTTATTTCTTGACTCATTATATTTTGTTTGAAGTTTAACAATTAAGAACTTCAAAGTTACAAAGTTTATATTTTTTTTCGCCACGAATTTCACGAATTAGCACTAATCTTAATGAAATTAAAATACAATTTCACAAATGCTATTCTGTTTTGTAAAATTATAAACTAAAAATTAATGAAAGTTCGCGAAATTCGTAGCTCACTTTTTTTAATTGTATTTATATTTACCTTTCCAAAATTAAAATTGTGAAATCAAAATACATCTTACCTTTATTTTTTCTTCTACAAATCATTCTTTTAAAGATTCTTCCCTATTTTCCGGAATTCATAGAAAGCTTTTACAGCAACGGACTATATCTAAAGATCTCTCATTTTTCAAGAATCGTTTTCGGCAAAATTCCGTTTTCAATTGGCGATTGCCTCTATTCTGTTTTGATTTTGTTCCTGATTCGATGGATTTGGAAAACGAGAAAAACATGGAAAACACAATGGAAAGATAATCTTCTTCAGGCTCTTAGTGTGCTTGCTATATTTTACTTTTTCTTCCATTTGCTTTGGGCACTGAACTATTACAGAGAACCTCTTTTTGAAAAAATGAAAATTCAAAGAGAATATACTGACGCTGAATTACTCGCTTTTACAAAAAAACTTATTGCCAAAACAAACGAAATTCAGTTTCAGATAACTAAAAAAGACAGCGCTAAAATCGTTTTTCCGTATTCTCAAAATCAGGCTTTCCAAATGAATTTAAGCGGTTATGAAAATCTGGCAATTGAATATCCTTATTTTAAATACGAAATCCCAAGCATCAAGAAATCACTTTTCAGCCTCCCTCTTACCTATATGGGTTTTGGCGGTTATTTGAATCCGTTTACGAATGAAGCCCAGGTAAATGATTTATTGCCAATGTACAATTTCCCTGTTACGAGCTGTCACGAAATGGCACACCAAATGGGTTATGCCAGCGAAAGTGAATGTAATTTTATTGGTGTTCTCGCTTCTGTCAGAAATCAAAATTTATATTATCAGTATTCCGGATATAGCTTTGCACTTCGCTATTGTTTGGGAATCTGGCAGGCAAAAGACGAAAAAACATTCAAAAAACTAAAGAGCACCGTGCATATTGGTATTCTGAAAAATTACCAGGAAAGTCAGGATTTCTGGAAACAATATGATACTTTTATAGATAAAGGATTCCACGTTTTTTATGATAATTTCTTAAAAACAAATAATCAAAAAGATGGTATGGAAGGATATAGCAAATTTGTAGACCTCATGGTGAATTATTACAAAACGCGGGAATTATAAAAATTAATCAGGGATATAACGGGTTAAATGGATTTACACCGATATTTTTCTGCCGCTCCCGATAGCTATCGGGATAAAAGAATTAATCCCTAATTAAATTTTTGAAAGCTGGAAAATCTTTAAAAAAATTACCGTGATAGCTATCGGGAGCTTAAAAAAATTAAAAATTATTGTAACAAAAGTGATTTCAGCACTACTAACAGATTATGAGCGAAAATCTAGAACAGTCATTTGTTGTGCAATTGCAGGCAAATCAGAATATAATCCACAAGATTTGTAGATTATATACTGCTGGCGAAGATGCTCACAAAGACTTGTTTCAGGAAATTACCATTCAGTTATGGAAAGCTTATCCTAAATTTCGGGGCGATAGTAAATTTTCGACCTGGACATATCGTGTCGCTTTAAATACTGCGATCACCTTATACCGAAAAACCAAAAGAACCATATCAACCGTTGAGTATGAAAGTCATCAGCATTTTGTAAAAGATGTTGATTACAATTATGAAGAAGAAGAACAGATTAAATTGATGTACAAAGCAGTTTATCAGCTTAATGACATCGAAAAAGCATTAGTTTTTATGTATTTAGAAGACAAAGATTATCAGGAAATAGCTGAAACCTTAGGAATCAGTGAAGTGAATGCACGTGTGAAAATGAACAGAATTAAAGGGAAACTTAAAAAAATACTAAATCCTTAAAAATTATTATGAAAGAACTGGATTTACTAAAAAAAGACTGGAAAAAGAACGAAAATTCTTTTGAACAAATTTCTGAAAAGGACATCTATAAAATGATACATAAAAAATCTTCTTCTATCGTAAGGTGGATTTTGATTATTAGCATTTTGGAAGTTTTACTCTGGACATTTTCTAATTTATTCATTAATACGGATGATGTTTTAAAAAGAATGAACCATCCTGAAATTGTATTGATTCTGGAGTACCTAACCTATATCAATTATATTATTGTATTAATTTTTATTTTTGTTTTTTATAAAAACTACAGAACTATTTCTACTACTGTAGCAACAAAATCTTTAATGGGTGCAATTTTAAAAACCAGAAAAACGGTACAGTATTATGTATGGTATAATTTGGGGATGATCATTGTCTCGACTATATTGAGCTTCTTTGTTGGCTTTGTTTACAATCCTGACATGGCATTTTTGAGAGAAAAATTAGCTGCCAACGGAAAAACAATGCTGGTATCTGCAGGGATTTTAATTCTGATAATACTAGGCTTCTTCGGGATATTCTGGTGCTTTTACAGACTGCTCTACGGAACTTTATTACGTAGATTATATGCAAACTATAAGGAGTTGAAAAAGATAGATATTTAAATAATGTAAGTTGAAGAGTGGCACAGGTTCAAAGTTTTTTTCCATCTCAATTAAAAACCGGAAAACTAAAACAACTTTTTTAAAGTCTAATTTTCTTCTGATGCCTTATAACTCCATCTTCTCATTTCATTAAGTTCTTCCTCTACTTTGATTTCTTCGGCGGGAATAACTTTCAGGAATGATGGATGCTGCTCTATAGCATATTCTACTTTTTCAACGATTTGTTCGATTGTATCGTTTTCATAGTCAATATCAAGAGGTTCTTTGATGATAAAAGACTGTAGAATTCCTTTTTTCTTCATTCGTAATCCTTTTTTATCAAACGAACGGCGGAAACCGTCAATAACAATCGGGATTACAATGGGTTTGTGCTGTTTAATGATATGTGCTGTTCCTTTACGAACCGGTTTAAACGATTTTGTCGTTCCCTGAGGAAACGTAATTACCCAACCGTCTTCAAGGGCAATTCTAATATTTTCAGTATCATTTGGGTTAACATCTCTTTTTTCTGTAACATCAACACCTTTTGCACGCCAGGTTCTTTCGACCGTAATTGCTCCAACATAAGCTAAAATTCTTGGCAACAAACCTGCCTGCATGGTTTCTTTGGCCGCAACATAATAAATATTCATCTTTGGCTGCCACAGATAACCAATATTCTTAATAGTATCCTGACGTCCGCTTAAACTTGCGTTAAACACGTGAAACATGGCAACAACATCTGCAAAATAAGTCTGATGATTGGATATAAACAAAACATTCGTATCCGGAAGCGTCTTAATAATTTCAGATCCTTCGATCTGCAAATCGTTAAAACCCCTGTATCTTCTATGAGTCATGGAACCCAAAATACGGATTAACCATTTCTTGATGAATAATATATGTCCGAAAGGATTTCGTTTAAACAATCCCATAGCTGTGTATTGTGTTTTTTTGTTATCACGCAAACATACAAAAATTATTCTTTTAGCTGTACTATAAAGCAATTTCGCAAATAAATTGATAGTATCATGAATATCAAATTGTTATTTTTTTGATTTTATGATTTTCCGTCAAAAGTTATTTTCAAAACATCTCTCAGTTCACTTAAAATCATTGCGGTTGCTCCCCAAACAATATGATTTTGAATATTAAATGCAGGAACTGAAACATTATTAGCGTAAGAAGTTGACAATGTGGCTTCGATAATGATTTCATCGTTTAAAAAAACAGAAAGCGGCAATTCTATTATATCGGCTACTTCTCTGATATCCGGATAAAACGAAAGTTCTTCTTTTGAAATTCCTAAATATGGATGCACCAAAAAGTTACTTGGCGGAATGTACATTGGGGTAAATTGTTTGATCACTTCTATTTTTTCCGGAGCAACACCTACTTCTTCATGTGTTTCCCGCAGCGCTGTTTCCTCATAATCCGCATCTGTAGTTTCATACTTGCCACCGGGAAAAGCAATTTGAGCCGAATGAACGCCGTTGTAAGCGTTCCTGACAATTAAAACCAAATGAACTTTTCCGTCTTTTGGATAAAACAACATCATAACAGCAGCAATTCTGGGATTCTGCTGTTTCAAATCCAGATTTTTCAAGGATTCCATGCGTTCTTTTGGAGCCATTTTCATGTGCGATGCAAATGCCGGTAGTTCAACCGGAATTAAATCAGGAACATATTGCAAAAAATCTTGAAAATCCATATTCAAAGTTTATTTTTGTATTTTCAAATAAAATATAAATATAGTTTAGAAAACGCGTTTCTACAAGCTTTCTAAAACCAAACCCATAAAAATGTACAGCAAAGAAGAATCACAAAAAATAAAAAGAGAATTTTGGGTGGCTTTCGCCGAAAAATATCCACGTAAATGGGTGCTTTATGATACGAAGATCAAGGATTTCTCTTTTAAATTTTATGTCGACAATAAAAAAGCACAGGTTTTAGTCGATATTGAACAAAGAAGCGATGAAAAACGAAATGCTTATTTTGAAAAACTGGAAGCTTTAAAAAATATTCTGGAAGAGGAATTTATCAAAGATCTTGTTTTCGAAAAAAACTATACGCTCGAAAGTGGCAAAACAATTAGTAGAATCTGGATCGAAATAACAGGTGTAGGTTTTAGCAACCGCAATAATTGGGATACTATTTTTGATTTCTTTTTCGAAAAAATGAATGCTTTAGAAATGTTTTATCTGGAGTATGATGATTTTATTAAAGATATTTCTTAGAGTTACTAAGGTTCTGAGATGCTAAGGTTCTAAGATTTCATATACCAAACCCAACAGGTTTAAAAAACTGTTGGGTTTATATTTTGAAACTTTATTCTCCTTTTATATACCTATTTTCTGAAACAACAGTATCAAAATAAAGATTGTAGCAAGTCGATAATAGTTGATCCAACCTTCTTTCTTTTTTTGATCTTTAGAAGCATTTTCGCTGTACTTATACCACGAATATCCATTGTATAGCAAGATCAATATATAAAGTCCTATTAACAAATTACTCCAAATCATAACGTCTTATCTTTTATATTAATATCAAAATATTATTTAAATTTCGTTATTCAAATTTATGCCGTTTTTTAAAATTGTCTTAGTCGAAAACCGGGTATTATCATCTCTCCAGGATATTAAGTAAGTTTTTTTTAGCAAACCCGACAGGTTTGGTTAAACCGTTGGGGTTTTGTTACTATTATTCCTTAATTGTTATTTTGGGTAACTCTTGTGATGTCATTACATTTAACAAATCTGTTCTGTCGTTTTTCAAGTTTTTAAGAAAGGATGTTATTTTATCATCATAACTTCTTTTTGAATAGGCATAAATAAGCAATGCTTTTTTATTGTTTTTTAATTCTATCTGTTTGTAGCGATAAACTATAAATTCTACTATATCAATTTTATCGTTTTTTCCTGAACTTAATAAGCAATCTAAAATACTTTCTTTTCCGTCCGGACTTTTTATCACACTAAAATTGCTCACTTTATCCGTTTCTTTTCTTTTGTTGAGTTCACTTACTTTTTGACTTATTGCATCATCAACAGAAAGATCCGTTACAAAAACATGAATCGTAAGTAATTGATTAAAATGTTCTACTGTTTCATTTTTAGGAAGATATTCCTGGGCATAATAATTGTCTTTTGGATGGGCCGTCCATGCCAGAGAAAATTTTGTTTTATTGAATTCGATCGGTCCTTTTACTCCTATCCTTTCAACCGGTTCTTCATTTATTGTTGAAAACGACATTAATAAAACAGCTGCCAGACAAAGCATTTTTTTCATTTTTTTTGAGTTTAGTAAAGAGTGAATCTTAGTATCGGTACTGTTTATTTAAACACTAAAAATATTATAAACAATAATATGATCGTCGTAATTAATATAAAGCTGTTTGCGATAATCTTGTTTTTTACGGGTAATGATAGAGAGTTTGCACTCTCTGCCGTCATTGTCTTTACACATAAAAGAATACACAATATCTGTATCGTTTTCTTCGCGTTCGATATAATCCTCAATATTAAAAAGCTGTATTTCCTGCGAGTACACTACAATTCTGTGTTTATTGGTATCCAAAATTACCGATAGTTTGACTGAATCAAGGTTCGACCATTCGCCCCATTTTCCTCTTTCATTTTTCTCTAAAACACTAAAACCCGATGTCTTAAATTGATAAGTCTGACTATAACTTTGGTGCAAACCAAGCGTTAAAAAAAATACTATTAAGTAGGTACGTAGAGAATTCATATATTATTTGATGCAGATAATTAAAATTCAAATTTAGACTTTTCCTGACAAGCAAATTCAAAATCAGCGATCATTTCCTGAACAATTTGCTTTACGGGCAAAATTTCATGAATTAATCCTGCAATTTGTCCTATTTCTAGTTCCCCTTCTTCAAGATCTCCTTCAAACATTCCTTTTTTAGCTCTTGCTCTGCCCAAAAGCTGTACTAAACCCTCTTTTGAAGGGCATTTTTCGTACAAATCCTGAACATCATTGTAGAACTTATTTTTAATCAGGCGCACCGGTGCCAATTCTTTTAATGTCAATTGCGTATCGCCTTCTTTTACAGCAATGATTTTTTGTTTGAAATTATCATGAGAAGATGATTCTAAAGATGCAGCAAAACGGCTTCCAACCTGAACACCATCTGCACCTAAAATCATAGCAGCAAGCATTCCGCGTCCCGTTGCAATTCCGCCGGCAGCAATAATCGGGATTTTAATTTTTTCTTTTACCATTGGGATCAAAGTCAATGTCGTGGTTTCATCACGTCCGTTATGTCCTCCAGCTTCAAAACCTTCGGCCACAATTGCATCGACTCCCGCTTCTTGTGCTTTTAGAGCAAAAACACTGCTGCTCACCACATGCACCACCGTAATTCCTTTTTCTTTCAAAAAAGAAGTCCATGTTTTAGGATTTCCTGCCGAAGTAAAAACGATTTTCACTCCTTCATCGATCACAATATTCATGATTTCTTCGATATTGGGATACAACATCGGAATGTTTACCCCAAAAGGTTTATTGGTTGCTTTTTTACATTTCTGAATATGTTCCCGCAATACTTCCGGATACATCGATCCTGCGCCAATAAGTCCTAAACCTCCTGCATTACTTACAGCAGAAGCTAATTTGTAACCGCTATTCCAAATCATTCCGCCTTGAATAATTGGATACTTTATATCAAAAAGTTGTGTGATTTTATTCATTCAAAAATGCTATTATTGTTTGATTATTTTTCCTGTTTTGTGCAAGCCATCGGCCTCAAAAGTATAAAAATAGAGCCCGCTTTTTAAACCTTCAACAGAAAGAATTGGATTTTGTTTCGTAATTTGTTTCTCTATCAGCTTTTGCCCTAAAACGGAGTAAACTGAAACGGAAGCTAAAGCTGTCTCAAATAAAAATGAAACGGTTGTCCGGGCAGGATTTGGAAATACTAAAAAAACGGAAGAAGAGTTCAAAGTCTCCGCCTCTAAAGTCAATCCGAAATCAGGGATTCCATAACCGTAATTATTATCAGGAGCAGTGTATCTGTCTGAAGACTGAAGTACCATTTGCCTGATTTCTTTATTGCTTTTCAATGAAAAAGCCTGCCACAAACAGGCAATCATTCCGGCAATAATTGGACAAGAAAAGGAAGTTCCGTTTGCTGTTACAATATTCCCTGCCGAATTCGAAACCATTGCGGGACCGCCTTGCGCCATAACATCCGGTTTTATTCGATTATCGAAACTTGGTCCAATTGAGCTACTAGACGATTTTACTTTTGAAGACGTAACAGAACCTACCGTAATTACTGACACGACATCAGCTGGTCCGCCAATATGAGGCTCGGCAGTATTTCCTTCATTTCCTGCTGAAGCCACTACAATTATTCCTTTACTAAAAGCAATTTCGGCACCACGCGAAATAAAATTTGTTGCGCCATCCATATCGCTATAAGTGTGCGTATAATCAGGATTATCAAATTCAAAATAACCCAGTGACGATGTGATAATATCGACTCCTAAACTGTCTGCTTTTTCTGCTGCCTCAACCCAATACGATTCTTCTACAGGATTCTCTGCAGGATCATATTCGGTTATAAATAAACAATACGAAGCATCAGGAGCAGTGCCTATAAGGGCATTTTCTGTATAAGCGCCCATGGTCGAAAGTACCATCGTTCCGTGATCGTCACCTGTATAAAAATTGTCGTTTCTGTTGACAAAATCATAACCGCCTAAAATCTGATGATTATCGATGAGTTTTTTAAACGGCTGTGCAGTATTTACACCAGGAAAACCCGCATCTAAAACGGCAATAATTTTACCTGTTCCTGTATAATTCTTTTGATGTAAAACCTGTCCGTTAAGCATTTGAACCTGATTGGCAGATGATCCATACACATAATCAGCCTTATTTTTAAGTGGCTTCTCCGTTTTTAAAACCTCATTATTCATCACCTTTTTAGAGGTAGAATTCAAAGTTTTATTGGCAAAAACTACTTTATCTACAAATGATAAGGATTTTAGAGCGGAAATATTCGATTGCGTTCCCCGAATATGAAGTGCATTGAGCCATTTAGACTGTGCCATTATCGTTATTCCTGCACTCAGTCTGACCTGACTTACATACTTTTTTTCTACGGGAACATCTGTAAAATCTAAGGCAATATTTTGATTGGATCTGCGCTCTAAAGCACGCACGGAAAGCATCTGTGACGGAGTATCAAAATATGTTTGTGCATTAGGTTTGCCTTTAAAATAAACCCAGGCATCTTCTTGCGAAAACATCACAGAAGAAAACGCCAGCAAAACAATCATAAAATAACACTTCATAGTTTACTTTTTCAAAAGTCAAAACCTTTGTAAAAAGTATAAAGCTAAGAAATTACTCCCGAACCAACTAATTCGTTCTCTAAATACCAGGCTACAAACTGACCGTCTGTTATTGCCGATTGCGGTTCATCAAACTGAACGTACATTCCGTCTTGAAATTGGTGTAAAGTTGCTTTTTGCAAAGGCTGGCGGTAACGAATTCTCGCCATTACTTCCATACTTTCACCAACTTTTAAAGTCATATCAGTACGAATCCAGTGTACTTCAGATTTTTCAACAAACAATGCTTTTTTAAACAAACCAGGATGCAGACTTGTTAAACCGGTATAAATTGTATTGGTTTCAACATCTGTAGCAATAATAAATAACGGATCTGTTGTTCCGCCTACATTCAGTCCTTTTCGTTGTCCTGTCGTAAAATAATGTGCTCCCTGATGTTTACCTACTACTTTACCCATTGTTGGAAGATAATCACGCTTTTTTGCCTCTGATTTTAATTCCTCTTCAAATGATACTCCAACAGGTTTTTCGATAGTATAAATTGGATCATTTTTATCAATCTGTACAATCCTACCTTCTTTAGGCTGCAATTTTTGCTGCAGAAATTCCGGCAAACGTACTTTTCCGATAAAACATAATCCTTGAGAATCTTTCTTTTCAGCCGTTACCAAATCCATTTCAGCAGCGATTTCACGTACCTCCGGTTTTGTTAAAGCCCCAATTGGGAATAAAGATTTCGCCAATTGCTCCTGTGACAACTGACATAAAAAATACGATTGATCTTTATTGTTGTCTTCACCGGCAATCAATTGATACACTGGCTTTCCATCAACTTCAATTTCATTTTTTTGACAATAGTGTCCTGTTGCCACATAATCAGCCCCAAGACTTAAGGCAATTTTCATGAAAACATCAAATTTGATTTCGCGGTTACAAAGTACGTCAGGATTTGGAGTTCTCCCTTTTTCGTATTCGTTGAACATATAATCAACGATTTTTTCCTTGTATTCCTCACTCAAATCGACAGTCTGAAACGGTATTCCGAGTTTTTCAGCCACTAATAATGCATCATTGCTATCTTCTAACCACGGACATTCATTAGAAATAGTAACCGAGTCATCATGCCAGTTTTTCATAAAAAGGCCAATAACTTCGTATCCTTGCTGTTGCAATAAATAAGCAGCAACACTCGAATCTACTCCACCGGAAAGTCCAACAACTACACGTTTCATTCTAAATCGTTTATATTTTAACAAGGGTGCAAAGATAAGTCCTATTTTTGATAATTGTGACAGTTTTGATTAGTTTATATAATGCCATAGTAGATAAAATTGATTGCTTTTTTAATAATCAATAAAGAGGCAAAACCAGAATCAAAAAAATCGTCCCTAAAGTTCGCTTAAACCCATTTGATCAGAGTACTAGAAAATCAAAAATAGTTTCCCACAAATTTCACTAATTTTTCTTCCCACAGTAGTAATCAATTACCAATTCGTAAAATTACGTCACCTGTTCGCAATCGCTCGGATCATGATAAAAAAAAGTCCGCTTAGCGGACTTATAAAATTCATTGCGTTTTCGGTTTCGAATCAACCTGATAACTACTTTTAGGATCACTCATGTTCACTTCTTTGGTCAATTTACCTTTTAGGTAAAATTGCCACATATTTGCTTTTTTTCCGTTTACAAACTTTCCTTTTGAAGCTACAACTCCATCGGCATCATAAAAAACAGCATCCCCGTTGTATTCATTATTCTTATAAGTCGTTTGCTCTAAAAGAGTTCCGTTTTGTCCGTATTTTTTATATATCCCTTCTTTCGAACCATTGATATAATTCATTTCCTCAGCGATTTTAGCGTTCGGATAATACACGGTTCTTAGTCCTTCTAACTTTCCTTTTTTATAATTTTCAAGTGTCATAACGACTTTCGAAGCTTTATGATAGTACTTCCATTCGCCTTCGCGGGCTTTCCCAATTTCTTTTCCTTCACTGACTTTATTCTTACTCTGATCATAAAAAATAGTATACGAGCTACCGTCATTTGCGGTAAAATCACGAGTGGCAATAACATCTCCTTTTTTAGTGTCATCAAAAAACTTAAACACACCGGTTTCTTTTCCATGATCAAAAGTCCCTTCGTAACGCGGACGTTTAGAAACTTCATAAATCCCTTTCCATACGCCATCTTTTTTTCCGGCTGCATCTGATTTATTAAAATCCTGTGCTGATACCAGAACAGCATTTAAAAAAAGTAATCCAATTAATATTTTTCTATAAATCATTGATTTGAATTTTAAGCTTTAACGAAAATGACTCTTATAAAGTATATTTTAGATAAAAAAAAATCCCGATGACTCGAGATTTTTTTTTATAACTATGTTATTATTTTTTATTCTGTTTTTTTGCCGCTTCCTGCTGTTCCATCACTTCCTGAAGGCGTTGTTGAAACTTGCTTTGTTTTTTAGGCTCTTTTAATTTATTCTCCTGAATCTGAGCGTGAATTTTATCTGTATCTACAATGTAGTTTTTAATTACAAACATAATTCCAATTGTAATTAAGTTAGAGATAAAGTTATACAAACTCAAACCGGCACCATAACTATTGAAGAAAATTAACATCATTAACGGCGAAACATAAATCATGATTTTCATCATTTTTGCCATATCCGGCATACCTTCTTGCTGAGGCGCTGCCATTTGCTGATCTCCTGAAGTCATTTTCATATAAAAGAAAATTGCAATTGCTGCCAAAATTGGGAACAAACTGATATGATCTCCGTATAATGGAATGTGGAATGGTAATTTTACCACAGCATCAAATGATGATAAATCGTCTGCCCAAAGGAAACTTTTTTGTCTTAACTCAAAAGCTGACGGGAAGAACTGGAATGATGCATACATAAAAGGAAGCTGAATCAATGCCGGAATACATCCTGCCATTGGGTTTACTCCTGCTTTATTGTAGAGTTTCATCGTTTCCTGTTGTTTCTTCATTGGGTCTTTTTTGAATTTTTCTCCCAATTCTGTAATCTCCGGACGCAACACTTTCATTTTTGCCTGAGACAAGAAAGACTTGTATGTAATTGGTGACATCGCAATTTTGATGATAATCGTAAAGATAATAATCGCAATTCCTAATGACAATCCCATTGTTGAACTTAAAAATCCAAACAACGGAATAAAAATCCATTTATTGATCCAACCAAAAATCCCCCAACCTAATGGAATAATTTTTTCGAAATTTTTATCGTATGATTTTAAAATTTTATAATCTGATGGCCCAAAATACCAGCTCATTTTATAATCTACTTCTCCATTTGTAAAAGCCAACGGAACAGTTGCTTTAAATTGCTTGATAAAAGTAGTATCTATTGTTTCATCTTTTACTAAATCGTCAGATTGTAATTTTGATTTTTCAAATGGTCTATCAGTTGCTAAAATTACAGTAAAAAAGTGCTGTTTAAAAGCCACAAAACTCACTTTATCCGGAGTATCTTCTTTTCCTGTACCAAGGCTTACTGAACTGTATTTTTCATCTCCGTATTCATATTCCAGTTGCGCATAACGCTTTTCTATAGAAACACTTTTTTCATTTCTATATGATTTTAAGTCCCATTGTAAATCTAATGGTTTAGAAGAATTTAAAACTTTATTCAATCCTTGAGAACGAACATCAAAACCTACTAAGTAGTCATTTGATTTTAATACATATTTATATTCCAAAAATTCGTTAGCACCTGCTTTCAAACGCATCGTCAGGATTTGATCCGTTCCGTTTTTAGTCAGCGTTGGTTCAAAATAAAGATCTTTAGAGTTTAAAGTTCTGTTATCTGTAGTTTGTAACTGGATGTTTAAATTAGAATTATTGTCTTTGATCAATTCAACTAATTGTCCTGAATTTTTCTCAAATCTTTTGTATTCTTTCAATGTAGCCTCAACTATATAACCACCTTTATTGGCGATTTTTAGTATCATCTTTTCGTTTTCAATAGTTGTAAAACCTTCTTTAGCAGTAGGAAGTGTAGCTGAATAAGCAAAACCCCCTAATGTTTTTTGTAATTGCGCTAATTGAACCGTATCGCCGGGAGTTGCAGCAGCAACTGGCAAAACAGCTGTTTTAGTTTTATCAGCCTGAGCTTGTGCTTCTTGTTTAGCAATTAATTCTTTCTTGGCTTTTTCAGCAGCAATCTCTTTGTCAGAAGGTTGATTTTGGTACATAATCCAAATCAAAATTCCAAATATCAATACAAAACCAATGATTGAATTAAGATCAAATTTTTTTTCTTCCATTATAATTTAAAAAAGGTTATTCATATAAGGTTATTAGTAATGAGTTTTACTCAAAAGTTACATCCTTTAGAATATTAATTATTATTTTTTATGCGTATTCACATGCTTATTTACTGCTGCAGCCACAAAGTTTACGAAAATTGGATGTGGGTTTGCAACGGTACTTTTATATTCAGGATGGTATTGTACTCCAATAAAAAACGGGTGATTTTCAAGCTCAACAATTTCAACCAGACCTGTATCCGGATTTACTCCTGAAGCAATTAATCCTGCTTTTTGCAATTCATCTGCATATTTATTATTGTACTCATAACGGTGACGGTGACGCTCTGAAATCGTCTTTTGTCCGTAAATTTTATGCGCTAAAGTATTTGCTTTGATATCACATTTCCATGCCCCAAGACGCATTGTACCACCTTTATCTGTAACTGTTTTTTGCTCTTCCATTAAATTCACAACCGGATGTTTGGTTTTTTCATTCATCTCAGTAGAATTGGCATCAGCATAACCTAAAATATTTCTTGAATACTCGATAACTGACATTTGCATTCCTAAACAAATTCCGAAAAACGGGATATTATTTTCACGTGCAAAACGAACGGCTTCGATTTTTCCTTCAATACCTCTCTCTCCAAAACCAGGAGCAACTAAAACTCCGTCAAGAGGTCCCAGTTTTTCTTCGACATTATCACTATTGATATGTTCTGAATGTATAGAAATCACGTTTACCTTAGTTTCATTCGAAGCTCCTGCGTGAATAAACGCCTCTAAAATAGACTTGTAACAATCCTGCATTTCTACATATTTACCAATCAAACCAATATTTACAGTATGTTTTGGATTTTTTAATCTGCGTAAAAAAGTATTCCAGTTTTTCAAATCCGGAGCCGCTTTTTTAGGTAAATCTAATTTCTTTAAAGCCACAACATCTAATCCCTCTTCAAGCATTAAATTAGGAACTTCATATATTGTTGAAGCATCAATCGACTGAATTACGGCTTCTCTTTTTACATTACAGAATAAAGCTAATTTATTACGTAATTCATCAGAAAGCTCATGCTCTGTTCTACAAACCAATATATCGGCTTTGATACCGCTTTCCATCAAAGTTTTTACAGAGTGTTGTGTAGGTTTTGTTTTTAACTCCCCTGCCGCTGCCAAATAAGGCACTAAAGTTAAATGAATAACAATTCCGTTGTTTTCTCCTAACTCCCAAACCAACTGACGAACAGACTCTATATAAGGTAATGATTCGATATCACCAACAGTTCCACCAATTTCAGTAATTACAATATCATAATCGCCGGACTTACCCAACAATTGCATTCTGTCTTTGATTTCGTTTGTAATATGAGGAACAACCTGAACTGTTTTCCCTAAAAACTCTCCTCTTCTTTCTTTTTCGATAACAGAAAGATATACTCTTCCTGTAGTAACGTTATTCGCCTGAGAAGTAGGAACATTCAGGAAACGTTCGTAATGACCTAAATCTAAATCTGTTTCTGCACCATCATCTGTTACATAACATTCTCCGTGCTCATACGGATTCAACGTACCCGGATCCACATTGATATACGGATCAAATTTCTGAATTGTTGTACGATACCCTCTTCCTTGTAACAATTTTGCTAAAGATGCTGCGATAATTCCTTTTCCTAATGAAGAAGTCACACCGCCTGTAACAAAAATATATTTCGTTTGATTCATTCTGTTGTTGTTTGTATTGTAGTTGTGTAAAAAACTTGGCAAAAGTACAAATTTAATTAGATAATTTATCAATTAGAGAATGAGATAATTTGCAAATTTTTAAATAGAACGATTACATGTTTCCGTAATCGATAATTTTAACTTTTAATTAGATATTTTTTTGAATAATATTCGGTTCCTTCCCACTTTTTCAGATCACTACAAGATTGTAAAATGAAAAAACAAAGAATACTATACTTAACAAAATATCACAAGTTAATACTCTTTTCAAATTTGATAAACGAACTATCTTATTGATAAAGAAACGGGTAACTAATTGAATTAGAAAAAACAAAAAAACCTTTACACTATAGGGATTATAAGCAATTGCTTCACTAAAGTTGAATCTTATTATTTGAGCAAAAGCTCTGGTCAGACCACGGCTTTTGCAATAACTTAAAGGCATTCCTTCACAAGAGGAACCAAAACCAAAGTCTAAAAAAGGAGTTATGAAGCAATAAAAAAAGATAAACATGATTATTACAATAAAAATCATGTTTATCTTTTTATATGAATCTATTTCGTAAGAGAATTTTATTTCCACAAAAGAGATGTATTATTTTGTTACTTCAACCCTTACAGTATCAGTTGTTATTTCTACAGCATTTAGAGAATCCTGCACTTTTATTGACTCTACAGTTGCAGAATCGATAGCTTTTTGTATTTCATCTTTATGAGACATTACAGCAGATCCAAAAGTACCTACCACAACTAATACCCAAATAATCACAAAAGCTGTTGCAACGATTCCTAAAACCAAACCTGCTAATGGCATTGTAGTTGGGGCTTTTTCTCTTTTTGCCTGTGACAGACCAATTGCTCCAAAAATAATTGCAAGTACTCCAAAAATTACTGCAACTAAACCAAAGCAAGGGATAAATGCAGCAATAGCACCAACTATTCCTAATACTAAGGCAGCAATACCCATTCCTTGACCTGCAGTTGACGGTTGTTTATAATCTTCCATATAGTGTTTTATGTTAATTATTACAAAAATAGAAAAAGACTTACGTGAACAAGAGGGAATGAACCAAAGTTATTAACAAATAAATTAAAAGGGGATTTCTTGTTATTTTTAATAATCATAGTCTGTTACTAATCCCAAAATGACAAGGCTCCAATAATAAGACCATAAACTAATACGAGAATTACTGAGAACAACAGTGCAACGATTCCCAAAATCAAACTTATTTTAGCTAGCAAAGTTGGACAATTTGCATTTGTTGCCCTAAACAAACCAACTGCTGCAAAAATTACAGTTAGAAGTGACGTAACTAGCGCCACCACATTTATACAAGGAATGAAAGCTACTATAATAGAAATTATACCTAAAACTAAAGCTGCGATACTAAAATTTTCACCTGAGTTTGAGGTTTTAAAACTGTTTTCCATTTAGTTCTTCATGTTAATTTTTACAAAAATAGAAAAACACTCAGGGGAGCAATAGAGAATACTTGAAAGTTACTAACAAAAAAATCAAAAGAGATTTCTGTTTGTTATTTAAGAGATTGCAGGATTACGCATAAGAAGACTGCTTATAAAGCTTGCGGTTATACTTGCAATTGAAGTAATTTTTGGCATAAAAAAAATATTATAATTTTAAAACATTGACTTGTACACATTTAAAAAATTCAAGCTTGAATTCTGTGGTATCAATTTGTTTTTAAAAAATTATAATATTTTTTATGTATTAAATATTATAATTTCAAAATATTGACTTATACACATGTAAAAATTCAGTCTTGAATTCTGTGGTATCAATTAGTTTTTAAAAATTGTAATATTTTTATATCTCAAACTTAAACAAAAAAAACGAAACAGCAAAAGATTTTTCTTACTATTTTATTTTAAAGGTTTGGGGTACTGCTTTTTAATATTCCTGATTAATTCTTCCAGTCCATTCAGTTTCAATTCGTAGACAAGTGCCAGTTGTTGCCCCAATTCGCCATTAGGAAAACCTTTATTATGGTACCAAACGACATAATATTCTGGCAATTCAATTAAAAATCGTCCTTCGTATTTTCCGAAAGGCATTTTGGTATGGGCTAATTTTATAAGAAGTTTTTTGTCTGGTTGCATATTTTTAAGAAGAAAGAAGCAAGAGAAGAGAATATAGATTCATTCTCTTTCTTGCTTCTTGTTGGTACAAAGCTATTCTTTTTTTGCCACTCCCGATAGCTATCGGGATAAAAGGATTAAAATGATTTTCTTATCTGTTTGTTTTTTTTTGCCAAAGACTACAAGATTAAAATGACTTCGCCACGAATTCAAGAATTAATTTTAATATAATTCGTGAATTCGTGGCGAATATTTCAAAGGCTAAAAAACTTAGTCCCGATAGCTATCGGGATAGCAACTCAGAACCTTACCAACTTAATAGTGCCATCTCACAAAAGCTTCCATTGCTGCATATGTTGCTAAACCTAATTCCTGGTACAAGGCTGCAGTTTCAGCATTTCTGTCTTCGGCTCTTTGCCAGAATTCACGGGCATCAGTTCCCTGAAAAACGACACCGTCTTTTTGTGATTGGTGTTTGAAGATTCCGTGACGTTTTGCCAATACCTGATCCGGGCTCATTGGTACTGCCATTTCAACTTCGTCAATTCCCCATTCCTGCCAAGCTCCACGGTACAGCCATAACCAGCAATCATCCATAAATGATTTTGGTTTCAGGGCCTTTACCGCTTCAAAAATAGCATCCAGACACACTTTGTGCGTTCCGTGCGGATCTGCTAAATCTCCTGCTGCATATATTTGATGTGGTTTAATTTTTTCGATTAAATCCATGGTCAGTTGAATATCCTCCTGTCCGATTGGTTTTTTCTCGATTGTTCCGGTTTCATAAAATGGTAATTCCATAAAATGAATCTGATCGTCTGTTAAACCAACAAAATGACTCGTTGCTCTCGCTTCTCCTTTTCTGATTAATCCTTTAATGTAACGAACTTCCGGAATATCTATTTCACTGTTCTTTTTATTCTCAAGGAAAGTTTGGGCCTTTTTGTAAATATCATCTGCTTCAGGACTTTTTATCGCAAATTTCTCATTGTAGTCGATAACGAATCTTGCAAAACGCAACGCTTCATCATCAGCAACTGCAATGTTTCCAGAGGTTTGATACGCTACATGCACATCATGTCCCTGTTCTTGCAGACGCATAAAAGTTCCTCCCATACTAATAATATCATCATCAGGATGCGGACTAAAAATCAATACACGTTTTCTTGCCGGTTCTGCTCTTTCCGGACGGTTAGAATCATCCGCATTTGGTTTCCCGCCTGGCCAGCCCGTAATTGTATTTTGTAATTTATTGAATATCTTAATATTGATATCGTATGCAGGACCTGAATCAGCCAGTAAATCACTCATACCGTGTTCGATATAATCTGCATCAGTCAACATTAAAATTGGTTTTTTAAGCTGAAGTGCCAACCCTAAAACCGCTTTACGAGTCAATTTATCTGTCCAGATCACTTTTTCTACCAACCATGGCTTGTTGATTCTGGTTAGTTTTGAAGATGCTTCTTTATCTAAAACAAAAACAGCATTATTATGTTCCTGTAAAAACGAAGCGGGTACACGATTGGTAACCTCATCTTCTACAGATCTTTTTACAATATTAGCTTTTCCTTCTCCCCAAGCCAGTAAGATTACTCTTTTAGCTTCCATGATTTTTTTTACTCCAAGCGTGATTGCTGTTCTTGGCGTATTACTCAATCCGAAGAAATCTTTGCTTGCCGCAACTCTTGTAATATGATCTAAAGCGACTAAACGTGTTTTGGAGTTCTGTAAGGAACCGGATTCATTAAAACCAATATGTCCGTTACCACCAATTCCTAAAACCTGAAGATCGATTCCGCCTAAGGCTTCAATTTTTGCTTCATATTCTGTACAGTAATCTGCGATTTGTTCTTTGGTTAAAAGTCCGTCCGGTACGTGAGCGTTTTCAGGTAAAATATCAACGTGATCAAACAGCAATTCTTTCATAAAACGAACGTAGCTGTTGATTGAGTTGGGCTCCATCGGATAATATTCATCCAGATTAAAACTGATTACGTTTTTAAAACTCAAACCTTCCTCTTTATGCAAACGCACTAACTCAGCATACAATCCTTTTGGAGAAGATCCTGTTGCAAGACCTAATATGCAAGGCTTATTTTCTTTTTGTCTGGATTGAATTAAAGCCGCGATTTCCTGCGCTACTGCTTTTGATGCCTCGCCAGAATTTTCGAAAACAACCGTATTGATGTTTTCAAATCGCTTCTCGAATCCTGTCGCTTTGTCTATTTTACTTTTTAACATGATATAGTTTTTTTTAATTCCTCTCGTTACATTTTCCAACTTCGATATTTATGACCTTTTATTGCATAAAAAAGAATCATTAAATAAGATGGCACCAACATTAAATAAGCAATCTGATTGCCGCTTTTTGAAATTTCAGCGGTTCCGTCTGCAATATTTGATGCATTTATATTTTCTGTGATCAATCCGTAAAACAAAGGAAAAATGGCTCCTCCGATGATTCCCATAATCAACACAGCACTTCCAATTTTAGTATATCCTCCCAAATCTTCCAGTGCCATTGGCCAGATTGCCGGCCAGCAAAGTGCATTTGCTAAACCTAATAATGCTACTAAAAGTATCACAACCGGCAAATTTGGAATCCCGGGTAACTGGATCATTATTTTAGGCGAAATCAAAACAATTATAACCACTAAAATTAAACCTAAAAGTCCTGAAGCTTTTAAAGCGGTTACCTGGGACACATATTTTGGTATTAATGTTATTCCTAATATATACCCCACAACCATTGCTGACATGGTAAAGGAAGTTAACTTTAAATAAAAATTACCTTCTGTTCCATAAACTCCCAATTCTTTTCCGAAAGCTCCGATAGAATCTCCAGCCAAAACTTCGGCAGCCAAATACAACATTAAAGTAATTACTCCTAAAACCAGTTGCGGGCGTCTGAATGCATTTCTAATTTGCTGAAAAATAGTCAAATGCGTTACATTCCCGTCTTCATCCAAATCAATTTCAGGCAATGGTGAAAGCTTGACTAAAAGTGCCAAAACCATTATAATTAATCCCATATAAAGGTAAGGTCTTTGCAATTGTAATGCAAGTGTATTTAAAGCATTTGATTTTGAAACTGAATCCAGCATCGCAATTTTATCTGCTGTAAACTCCTGCATATTAGACAATACCAGAGCAGTTAGTATAAGCGGCGCTACAAATCCGGCCAGTTTATTTGCTATTCCCAAAACGCTGATTCTTGCTGCAGCACTTTCTCTTGGTCCAATTACGACCACATAAGGATTGGATGCGGTTTGCAAAATTGCCAAACCAGTTCCCATTACAAATAATGCAATCAAAAACAGTAAAAAAGTTCGGCTCTCAGCAGCAGGATAAAACATAAATGCACCGGCAGCAATGATTAATAAGCCTAACGAAATACCGTTTTTATACCCCACTTTTTCGATCACCCAGGATGATGGAATCGCCATTACAAAATAAGCAATATAAAAAGCAAAAGTTACAAAATAAGCCTGAGAAGAGGTCAACTCGCACGCCAACTGAAAAAATGGAATCAAAGGTCCGTTAAGCCAGGTAACAAAACCCAAAATAAAAAATAATGCTGTTAGGATTACCATGGGAATAATGGTACTCCTTTTTTCTATTTGTAATGCATTTTCAATGTTTGACATAATACTTTTGGTTGATTGTTAATAGATTAGTTATTTTTTTCTATCTAAAATAACATCAACTTTTCTGCAAATATATTGCAATTAAAACACAATTAAATGCATTTTTTTTGCAATTTTAAAACAAAAGTAGTCTAATAAGTTGTACTTATTCGTAAATTAGATATCAATTTTTTGTTAATTTTTTTTAAATACCCCAGTCCAAAACCGGGTAATATTGTTGTAAATAAGCCTTTACATCTGCAATATCTTCTTTGGCTGTTAAATCCGGAACATGCTCTGAAAACGGGATTCCCAAAGTTGTACCGGGATTCTCTTTTACTGAATTCAAAAGTACTGTTGGCAATTCTTTTTCGTCTCTTTCCGGATGAACGGGACAATTTTTAAGATGTGTATATAAGGTGCTTCCGTTGAATTTGAAAGCATTCATACTGACTCTTATTTTTCCTTCAACATCTTTATAATCTGCTAAAACCGCTGCGGAAGGCTTTTCTAAAATATCTAATAACTGATTGTTTTTATCCAGTCTGGCAATGGCAAAACGCGAAATCCTTTCAGAAGGAAATTCTAATGCATCACGATCATAAGCAATAAATGCATTTGGACTATTGGTCTCTCTCAATGCCAATAAAGCTTTTGCAGAATATAAATTATCGCTGTTACAAACTGAATATTGCTGTGTGTTTAATTCCGGAAACTGCTCTACGGCCTGAAACAAAGCATCGGCAGTACCAAATGGTTTTACTCTTCCTTCCGGGATATATTGCACGGCGAAGGAAATGTTGAGCCCGTAAAAATTATTGTTTACATCTTTACTTCCGTAAAACTCTTTAAACAACTCGCCTTGTTCACCAATAATAATATAAATATTTTTATATCCTGCTTTCTTGGCATTCAATAAAAGATAATCCAATAAAGGTCTTCCGCTTGCTCCAACGCCAATCAAACCCTTGCTTCTTTCGTTTGCCTGTGCAATTTCTTCCGGCGATAAATTATCTAAAATGGCTTCTTTTTTCATACGGGATGATGCTCCACCCGCAAGAATTACTAAATTGTTGTGCATACTTATTTTTTAAATTTCAATATTTTCAATAATTCTCACACCAGGATCTACAGTTACTGCATAAGCTTCTTCTGCTCCTGCTTCTAAAATAGCGCGGATTACTACATCCTCTTTTTCAGGATTCGCAATTACGACAATACTTCCGCCACCTCCGGAACCTACGATTTTAGCTCCGTATGCTCCTGCACGCAAAGCAGCATTGATCATATCATCAATTCTCGGAACTGTAATTTTCAATAAATCACGCAACACTTCATGATGCTGATTCATTAATTCGCCAATTTTTTTAAGGTCTAAAACTGGTTTTTCAAATTCTTTTAAAGCTTCTTTGGTGTAATGATAATTTTTTATTGCAGCTTCGAAAACGGGAATCAACCGATCAGGCAGACAATTGCGATAACGATCTATATCTTCAATTTTGGAAGTATTGAGGTCAAAATCAGGGAAATTTTGTTTGACAATGCCAATAGACATTAAGGCATTGCCTTTTATTTCTCCAATCAGGCCAATGGTTTCTTTGGGAACACCGGAAACTCCGGTTATCAGACCTTTTAAATCAGTTCTGATGATTTTATACGAAAAAGGATCTTTGGTGTTTATATACACAACATTTCCTACTCCAATGCTAAAATGATCCATCATTCCGCCCGGTTCTCCATGTTCTAAAACTTCAGATTCATAACCTACTTTCGAAATAAATTCAGGTGTCACTTCAGGATCAACTCCAAAAGCGGCAATTAAAAAACGAATCCATGCCATCAATAAAGCGGATGAACTTGATGTTCCGGAGTTAATAGGAATATATCCCGTAATTGTAATTGTATATCCCACATTTGGCACACAACCGTATCTGCGCAATACGCGCAATGAGGAGGCGAAATAATCCCGTGGTTCCAGTGTATCAAAAGTAGCGTCAATATTGATGATTCGGATTTCATCAATATCAATCATGTTCAGGACAAATGTATTGGTCTCATTTTGTTCTGCGCTTAATTTTATATTTCGATCAATTGCACAGGCTATCACCGGCAATCCTAAATAATCCTGATGATCTCCAAAGAGACATGTCCGACCCGGGGCTAAGGAAGTAATTTTTTTCACTTGAAAATTTTATAATAAAACACTGCAAAACAAGTAAATACAATGTTGATTGGTTAGGAATTTATTTTATTTTTTTGGTTTTAATTCTACGAAACTAGATATTATATTTTTATAAAACAAGAAAAAAACCAAAAATGTGCTCGAACACACTATATGAATGTTCTCGAGCACACTAAATAATTCTTATTGATTTTTTTAAATAATTAAATCAAAGTTTCTATATTTGCTTATATGGATAAAAAGTACACAATTAAGGATATAGCAAAAATGGCCGGGGTTTCTAAAGGAACTGTTGACAGGGTTTTGCATAACAGAGGAAAAGTATCTCCAACGGCATTAGAAAAAATAAATGAAGTCCTGAACGTCATAGATTACGAGCCCAACTTAATTGCGAGGAATTTAAAAAACACTAAAATTTATCGCATTTGTGTTTTACTTCCGGATCCGGAAATTGATCCGTATTGGCTGCCATGCATAAACGGAATTCAGGAAGCAATGACTGAATTTAAAGCATACAGCGTGGTCATAGAAACGCACTTTTTTAATCCTGAAAGCACCAAATCATTCTTAAGCACGAACAACAATATAATAAAACAATCGCCTGATGCTGTTTTAATTGCTCCATTATTTCATAAAGAAACCCTGGAAATTGTAAAACAATACGACGAATTGGGTATTATGGTCAATACCTTTAATAATCAAATCGAAGCAGAATCTATTAAAGGTTTTGTTGGACAGGACTTGTACAAAAGCGGACGTGTGGCTGCCAGCTTAATGAACCTTATTTTAACCGAAGGTCAAATTGCGATTATACACATTGACGAAAGCCTTAAAAATGCTGTTCACATGCAGGAAAAAGAAAAAGGTTTTAGAAATTATTTTGATGAGAAAAAGATTGCCGGTTTTTCTCTAACTACTTTAAAACTTAAACATCCAAATGTTGAAACTAAGTTCTCCGCTTTTCTGGAAGAAAATCCAAATCTGAAAGGAATCTTTATAACCACTTCGAAAGCATATCAGATTGCTTCTATTTTATCTCCTTTAACAAATAAAAAAATTGCGCTTATTGGCTACGATTTAGTCGAAAAAAATGTAAACTTCCTAAATCAGGGATTGGTTCATTTTTTAATTCATCAAAATCAAAAAAGACAAGCATATTTAGGAGTAAGTACTTTGGCAGAGCATTTTATATTCCGCAAAGATATTCCGGAAACAATTTTACTGCCTATTGATATTATAAATGTCGAAAATGCTTCGTTTTATGTATCGTAAATGATTTGTCACGAAGACACAAATAAAAATATTTTTATCAATCTAAAGTCGCAAAGATTTTTACACAGTTATCATTTTTGTTCATTTCGACGTAAGGAGAAATAACAAACCAGCCTTAAAAAACTTTGCGCTCTAGTGTCTTCGTGGCGAGCCATAACTATTCCACCAAAACAAATTTGCCAAACGAAGAAGCGATATGAAAATTTGGTTTTTCGGTATTTGGATTGACCCACGAAATCCAGGTGGGTTCGTATTGCAGGTTTTGGGCCAGAGAAAATTTTGCCCTGTAAACACCTGCTTCAATCGTATTGTTCTGGATTAAATTTAGATCTCTTAAGGACTGAATACTAATTCTTCCCTGCACTGTAAATGAAATATCATCTTTTGAAGTAGTCACTTCTATCTCTTTTTTGGGCCACTTCCAGTCATAATCAAAATTCCTTTCCGGATATGCTTTAAAATCCATTATTCGTACCGCGGTATCTATTTCAAGACAATAATAGGGATTAAGAGAATCATTCGTCCTAAAAAACAATTCGACACGATCTGAGTTCCCTATACTGTCAAAACTGCCATCTTTTTGGTCGATATAAACATCGGTATCAAAAACCCTGAAATTAAAATACAGATTATCCAAATCCCAAAGTGCCCTGAATTCTATTTTTGAAACCGGATCCTTTTTCCACGGAGAGCAAAAATCAGTTAAACAATTGGCTTTTTCCCAAAGAGATAAATCTAAAATCTGCTTGTTATTTTTTAGGTTTTTATCTGCTAAAATTACTTGATATTCTTTCACGATTTTGACACTTAATTTTTGTTAATTTTTTAACTATTTGAAATTTAAAACAGCTTAAAAACAATTGTTCTTTTTAGCCATTTTCACGATTACTAATGTAGTTTAAAAATTTAATAAAAAAAGTGGCCTGTTTCATAAAACGAAATCGTCTTTACTTAATTTTTTTTCATCAATAAACCTATAAGAAAACACTGTTTAACTATTAATCTTTTAATGTGGCTAATGCGAAATTCACAACATTTTCAACAAACACCTTTTATAAATGATCTAAACAACAGAATACTATAAAAAATACTCAAATTACCAATCGCTTTTATTTCTCAATTATTTTATAATAATCACAAGAATTTAAGTCCAAAAAAACGTTTTGCATATTTTTATGTGCTCGAGAACATTAATTTTGTGTGTTCGAGCACATTTTTTGTGTTTTTTCTTGTTTAATAAAAATATAATCGATAGTTTCGTCACAGATTAATCTTAAAACTAAGTTAATTAACCGTTTTTTCAGGTGGATTTTATCATTAAAAAATGAAGAAAAAGGGAAGGAATAATAACGAATCAGACTAGAATTTAAGCTTCTTTTTTATCCGGAGAATAACTCAATTACAAACCAAATAAAAAACAAAACATGAATTTTCAACTAAAAAAAGAAATCTAAAACCTACAAACAGAAAAAACAAATTAATCATTAACCAAAACCATTTAAAGTATGAAATTATTAACCCAAAAAAAACCCAGGGATTTTAGGATTAACAATCTATCCGGTAAGGAAATCAAACTCACGATTCTTTCCTTACTAGCTTTTACGTTTCAGGCTTCAGCGGCTGCACCAATAAATATGTCATACAAAAACAGTACTTCAATATTTTTTGAAAAAACGGTAAAAGGAAAAGTAACGGATCAAAACGGACTTCCTATAGCAGGTGCGAATGTTATTGTAAAAGGCAGTTCTACTGGTGTTCAAACAGATGTTGATGGAAGTTTTGCCATTACTGTTGCTGATAATGTGACTAAACTTATCGTGACGTACATTGGTATGGAAGATCAGGAAGTAACAATTGGATCTTCTCCTATAAAAGTTGTCATGAAAGAGGTTGGGCAAAAATTAGAGGAAGTTGTAGTTGGATACGGAAAAGCGAAGAAAAAAGATCTTACCGGTTCTGTGAGTTCTATTGGAAAAGACAATCTGAACTTAGGCGGTACAATCTCTAATGTGGGACAAGCTTTGCAAGGACGTGCATCAGGAGTTCAGGTACAGCAAAATAGCTATGCTCCGGGAAGCAGCCCATCGATTGTAATTAGAGGAGGAAACTCACTAAACACTTCTAATGCGCCATTATATGTTGTTGATGGATTTATTACAAGTACGGGTGCACAAATTAGCCCCAATGACATTGAAAACATTCAGATTCTAAAAGACGCTTCTTCTACCGCTATTTACGGTGCCAGAGGTGGAAATGGGGTAATATTGATTACCACTAAAAAAGGAAAATCAGGAAAAATGCAAATTGAAGCTGAAATCTCTGATGGTTTTCAAAATATTATAAAAGAGCCTTCATTACTAACAGGTCAGCAATATGCTAACATCCAGAATGCAATCGCTGCTGAAAATGGAAGGCCTCCAGTATTTCCTGCAAGTTTTCCGGTTGCCAATACCAATTGGTTTGCAGCCGCAACACGTCCGGGAGAAGTACTGAACAGAACGATAAACTTTAGCGGAAGCGATAAAACTTCTAAATTTTTTCTATCAGGAAATTATTTAAAACAAACAGGTGCATTAGAAAATACTGATTTTACAAGATATTCTGTGAGAATGGGTGGTGAGAAAAAATTCAGTGACAAATTAAATATCGGAACTAATATTTACGGTGCTGCCAGCGAAGGACATAATAGTGACTTTGGTGATAATATTCTATCTCCTATGTATTCTATTCAGACCGCTCCGCCTAATCTTCCTATTTATAATGCAGACGGAACTTATTATAAATATCAGGGAAAAGATAATGCGCTTGCACTTTTGCTTGAACCAACAGATCATACGATAAACAGGCTGGTTAACGGCAGCATGTTTTTGGATTATGAAATCATAAAAGGACTTACGTATCATTTTGGTGCCGGTGCGGAATGGCAGGAAAATATTCAGGGAAAATATACACCAAGAACATTGGTGGCCGGAGCTGCTCTGAATGGTACGGGATCTGAAGAAAACAAGACTTATTTTAGATGGAGTACAGAGCAATATTTAACATATAAATTCAATATAAAAGAACAGCATTCTTTTTCTGCGATGATTGGTACTTCTAATCAAAAAGATACTTTCGAAAGAATGAAAGCTTCCGGCTCCGGTTTCTCTAATGATTTGCTAACGTATTACAATCTTGAGAGTGCGGCAGTTTACCTGAAACCTGAAACGGAAAAAACAGAAACGAAACTGACTTCTTATTTTGGAAGGCTGAACTATGGTTTTGATGATAAATATTTGCTTTCTTTCACGATAAGAAAAGATGGTTCTTCTCGTTTTGGTCCTAATAATAAATTCGGAATTTTTCCTTCAGGAGCTATTGCCTGGAAAATAACGAATGAACCTTTTATGCAAAAACAAACTACTTTTTCTGAGCTTAAATTAAGAGCCAGTTACGGTATTACCGGTAATGACGGTATTGGGGATTATGCCTACATGAACAGATTAAAATCGTGGGGAGTAACTATTGGAGAAGGCAACTTTGTTGGCGGTACGGAACCAGCAAATTTAGCAAATCCGAACTTAAAATGGGAACAAACTGCTCAAACCAACTTTGGTTTAGACATGGGATTCTTCAATGATAAACTTACTGCTACAATTGATGTCTACGAAAAAAGAACTACTGATGCCCTTTTGAATGTTCCTGTTGGGGGATGGTGGGGATTTGATGTTCAGAGAATAAATTCAGGAGTAATTCAAAACCGAGGAATTGAGCTTGGAATAAGCAGTACTAACTTTAGAAATGATAAATTCTTATGGACTACTTCTTTGAATGTTGCTTACAATAAACAAGAAATCATATCACTTGCTGACAATGTAAGAATCATTAGTACCAATACTTCAAATCCTAGTGGTACAGTTTCAGGTCAGGAATTTACCAGATTAGTTCCGGGAAAAGAAATGGGCGAATTATACGGCTATAAGTATGCAGGAGTAATCAAAACCGGAGAAACTTATGCAGCTCAACCACTGTCTGTAGCGGGAGATCCAAAATATGTAGATGTAAATGGTGATGGCGTTATTAATGCTGATGACAGAACATATTTAGGAAATTCTACGCCACACTATACAGCCGGATTAAACAATGATTTCAGATATGGAAATTTTGATTTAAATATCTTTTTCCAGGGTGCTTTTGATTATTCAGTTTATAATATGACAAAAATGGTTGGTGAATCATCTACGAGTACAGATGCTTTGAATCGTTGGGTTGCCGGAACAAATGAAAACACAGATATTCCAAGAGACGGATATTACAAAAGTAAATACGGTAGTTATGTAAATTCAAAATTTGTTGAAGATGCCTCTTATATCCGTTTGAAAAATGTTTCTATTGGATATTCTATCCCGGAAAGCCTTTTGAAACCTACAAAATTCATCGATAGTATCAGATTGTATGCTATTGGACAAAATTTGTTTACGATCACCAATTATTCCGGAAATGATCCTGAAGTAAATGGTCATTTTACTCCTGACAACACCACAAAGCAAAACTTAGGCGGAGGAATCGACTTCAACTCATTCCCGGCTTCAAGAACCTTTATTTTGGGAATAAAAGTCGCCATTCACTAGTCTAAAAAAAGCTTTTGTAGTAACATTAAATTTATTAAAATGAAAAAATATACCATACTATTACTGCTACTTACCGCAGGAACACAGTTTTCCTGTAATCAGGATCTTGATCCTACGGTGTATAGTAACCTGACCAATACAAACGGTTATCAAACCAAGTCAGATGCTGTAGCAGCCATTAACTCAATTTATGGCAGATTAAAAGGTCCGTCAGTAGGAGATAACTTTTCGTACTGGGCAACAAGACACTTTGCATTGACAGATATTGCAACAGATTTAGGTCATTGCCAATTTGGTGGAGATCCGGGACAATTGTCTTTAGGAACCTGGAGTTCGACAAATGGTTTGCTTAAAGAAGACTGGAACGCCATGTATAAATTAGTTGCTAACGCCAACAGTGCCATTTTCAACATTACACCAATGTCAGGAATTACTGCTGCCGAAAAAGTACAATTTATAGCCGAAGCTAAATTTTTAAGAGCATCAGCTTACATGGATTTAACGGATGCCTGGGGCCCGGTAATTTTAATTACAGAAGCCAATTTGGGAAATCCGGGGTATTTAGACCAGACACCACCTTCATCTGTTGAAGAAATTGATGCTTTTATGATCAAAGAATTAAATGAAGCTGCAGATGTATTGCCGGTTAATTACAAAGAAAATGCTATTTATGGCACTAATGACGTAGGTCGTGCTACAAAAGGTGCAGCACTGACTTTATTGGCAAAACTATATCTGCGCAATCACGATTGGCAAAAAGTAGCTACATTGACACAGCAAGTAATGAATCTGAACGAATACAGTCTTTTCCCTACTTATTTAGGTTTGTTTAAAGAAAGTAACAAATGGTGCAGCGAAAATATCTTTTCTTCATTAAGTGATGCCAATACAAACGGAACTGAATTATTGAATCACTTTGGGCCAACTGATCATCCCGTTGTACAAAACAGATGGCAATATTATACTGTAAACTGGGATTTCTACAACACTTTTGGTGATGAAGATGACAGAAAAAAATGCTTTTTCCCTGAATTTATGGGGTCAGATGGTTTGTTGCACAAACAAGCTCCTTCTTTAGGTGCTCAGCCACCAGCAGGTGTGCTTTATATGCCGGACGTTTCAACTCGAAAATATGCTGATGATGAGACTACTACTTATTACGACGGTCATAGTGTAAACATTTTACGTTACGCAGATGTATTGTTAAGCAGAGCCGAAGCATTAAACGAAATTAGTGGCCCAACATCTGAAGCAATCGACCTTATTAATCAGGTTAAAGGAAGATCACATGCAAAACTTTTGGTTTTATCAGACCACACTCAAGCCTCATTACGAGATGCGATATTACAGGAAAGAGGATGGGAACTTTTCTTTGAAGGGAAACGTCGTGCTGACTTAATCAGAATGAACAAATACGATGTTCTTGTAAATGCCTATCACTTAAGAGTTGGTGAAGCTGCACAAATCAAAATGCCACAAAATAAATATTATACTTATCCGCAAAGTCAGGTTGATCTTAACCCTAAGTTAAGCAACGCCGACAGACAATAAAAAAGAAACCTAATCAGGAACAGATATCCTTAAAAGCCTGTCTGTTCCTGATTTTTAAACAAAAAAAAAGTACTTTTCTGTATCATAAAAAGAAGCCTTTCAGATGATCAAAAAATTAATAATAAAAGGGAGTTTTATTTTGGTGCTACTTGCCTTGGTAAGCTGTTCTAAAAATCAGGGCAATCAGATTAAAAATATCATTATTGGAACTCATAGCAACAACGAATTGAAAATTCAAATCGATGTTACTACGAATGACAATGTTCAGGTATTTGCAGAATATTGGTCTGACAAAGATGGAATCAAAAATAAAATAAGTTCTCCAGTTTCAAAAACAGGACTCTCCCACTCTTTGGTACTTTGCAATATTATTCCGGAAACCAATTATAGTTTTCAGTTGGTTACCATTCAAAACAAAGAAAAAGATACCAGTAAAGTATATACGTTTAAGTCCAGAGCATTACCGGAATGGCTGCAAAAACAATTCAAGGCAAACTGCCCGAAACCGGAACTATTACCTGAAAATTTCAAAAAAGGTTTTATGCTGTTAGCCAAAAGAGAAACACCCGGAGTAGCATACATTGTAGATTATAAAGGCAATCTAAGATGGTATCATACCGTAGAAGGAACAGGTTTTAAGGTTACTCATTTTACCAAAGAACAAAGCATTATCGCCATTCTGGGAAAAAATGATGAACCAACAAGTTATGGCAGTGAAATTCTTGAAATCAATTTACAAGGAGATACACTAACATATATTAAAAAAGGACAAGGTGATTTTAAACAAGTGATTCATCATGAAATTATTAAAAAATCAGCGAACGAAATTGTCACTATAACTGTCGATCAAAAGATAATGGATTTAACTTCTATTGGAGGAAAAAAGAACGATACGATCAACGGAGACGGAATTTTAATTTTAGACCGTAAAGGAAAACAACTCTGGAAATGGAGCGTTTTTGATGATTTAGATCCAATGAAAGATAAAAATTTACTAAAAACAAAAAAGGACTGGACGCATGCCAATAGCCTTAATTATGATAAAGACGGTAATTTTCTAATCTCTTTTTATAACAACGGACAGATCTGGAAAGTAGATGCCAAAACAGGTAAAGTACTCTGGAAATTAGGCAAAGGAGGCAATATGAAAATGTCTGACGATAGTAATTTCTCTCAAGCCCATGCCGCTCACATTAATAGCGAAGGAAGTCTGCTATTTTTTGACAATGGGGTAGAGAAAAAACAATCTTCGGTTTTTGCTTTGAAATTAGATGAAAAAGAAAAAACTGTAAAACTGGATTTCCACATCAAACTTCCAAAAGATATTTACAACGATAGAATGGGAAGCGCTTATATGATTGATAAAGATGCCTTTTTAGTTTGCTGTTCAAAAAGACATATCACCGTTTTGACCAATAAAAAAGGAATTTTGCTTTGGGCATTAGAATCAGAAATCCCGCCTTATCGTGTAGAATTTATTCCGGAAGAAAAGATGAAACCCTTTCTTCTTAATTAAAAATACAATTCCATTTTACGATTTATAGAATCAGATTAAAAATAGTAAACATGAAAAAAATAATTCTTATTGGTCTGTTTTCAGCATTGCCAATTGTTGTTTTCAATTCCTGCAATACTTCAAATTCTCAAACACTTGCGGCAAAAACAGCCACTGATGATTCGTACATTACAATTGATACATCGAAAATTCCTGATGATGAATTTGGAGAATCAGTGCGTTACGGAAGAGAATTGATGTTAAAAACAGCGTATTATATTGGTCCAAATGGTACCAAAGGAAAATATTTAGGCAATAAAATGAATTGTACCAATTGTCATCAGGATGCCGGTACAAAACCTTATGCCTTCAATTTAATGTCGTCTCATGATAATTATCCGCAATACCGCGGACGTGAGAATAAAGTACTTACGCTTGCTGAACGCGTTAATAATTGTATCATGCGCCCTCATTCCGGAAAACCTCTTCCGCTTGACGGAAAAGAAATGGTGGCTTTTTTATCATACTTTAAATGGATCAGCAAATTTGTTCCTAAAGACGGGAACTTTAAAGGAGCCAAAAATCTAGAAATAGAATTCCCGGATGTAGCTGCAAGTCCTGAAAGAGGAAAAGCTCTTTTTACGGAAAACTGTGCGCGCTGTCACGGCAATAATGGCGAGGGACTTTACAACGCTGATAAATCCGGTTACACGTACCCTCCACTTTGGGGAGATTATGGTTACCAGCCTGGTTCAAGTATGCACAGAGTGATCAAACAGGCACAATGGCTAAAAAATAATATGCCTTATGATAAAGTCGCAATAGGAAAACCGTACCTTACAGATATGCAGGCGCTTGACATCGCAGCATACGTAAATGATGATAAAATACATCCAAGACCAAACCCAAAAACACTGGATTATCCTAACCAAATGGGAAAACCTATTGATTATGCACACAGCCCTTTTATCGATAATTTTTCTGCAGAACAACATAAATACGGACCATACAAACCAATTATTGCCTACTGGAAAAAGAATGGCTGGAAAGCTGTTTACTAACTTTTAAATTAGCATACCTATTAACCTGAACATATATAAAATGAAACCAAACCTAAAAAACACATCAATTTTGAGTAGACTATTGATCATCTGCCTTTGTATTTTCAGTATTCCAATGGCTGCACAAATCAAATACACGGATGGCAAGGACAGCTGGAATCCTAATTTGTTAGGAAATCACCGTGTAGCAGTAGTATTTTCCGGTACAGGAAATATTGCTAAAACCACTATCGAATGGCGCAGAAGGGATGAAAACCCTGAACTCAAAAAAATTATTGTTCAGGATGCAGCAGGAAAAGAAATACAAAATACCAAAATCGAAAATAGTAATAGAGAAAGCGGAACTATTTTCTTTGAACCTGTTTCAGGAAAAGGAACGTATTACGTGTACTACATGCCCTATATTGACGAAGGAACGGCCAATTATCCTAAAGGAATTTATGCCAAACCCGAAAATAAAGCTGATCCACAATGGTTGTCTAAAATCAAATCTAATATGGCTGACAATTGCAGTGTTACAGAAATTCAGAGTATAAATGCTTTTAATAGTTTTTATCCAATGGAAGTAATTGCAACAGCAGCAGAAACGAAAGATCTTATTGCTAAAAACAGCGGTAATACATTTTTGGTTTTCCCGGAAGACAGATTGTATTCAATCCGAATGAAAAATGATTTACCACAAAGATGGATTCAAAAAGGCGTTCAGAATACTTTTTCAGATACTGCTTTAAAAGGCGAATATCTTGCTTTTCAATTGGGCGTTTATGCTTTACAGGATTTAAAGAATGTAAAAGTTACTTTTTCAGATTTAAAAAATAGTAACGGAGCAACTATTTCATCAAAAAACATCAATTGTATCAATACAGACGGAGTGAAATATGACGGAAATCTTTTTACGAATACTGTATCAGTTTCAAAAGGAAAAGTACAGGCAATGTGGTGCGGAATCGATGTTCCTCAAACTGCCGCTGCAGGAACTTATACCGGAAAAGCGACTGTTGTTGCTGATGGAAAACCTGCAGTAATCACACTTGAGATAACTGTAAAGAATGAAGTTACTAAAAACGGAGGAATCGATTCTCCGGAGAAAATGACACGCTTAAAATGGCTAAATTCTACTTTAGCCCAGGAAAATACTGTGATTGCACCTTATACGCCATTAGTTGTAAAAGATAGCGAAATATCTCTATTAGGCAGAAAATTGGTTTTAGGAGCAAATGGTTTTCCAACTCAGATTCAGACTTTCTTTACTTCTGAAATGACCACTACAAGTACAAAAGCAAACGATATTTTAAGCGCTCCTTTTGCCTTTCATTTTATAGATGCTGCAGGAAAAGAAACGGCACAATGGAAAAACTCAGGACTTAAATTCACTAAAAAAGAAGCCGGAACCGTTTCATGGGAAAGTACTTCTACTTCTCAGTCTATTCAAATGGATGTGAATGCAGCTATCGAATTTGATGGTTTCCTACATTATACCGTAAAAATTACAGCTCTTGAAGATGCTGCTTTCAATGATATCAATTTTCAAATCCCAATGCAGCCTTCATCAGCAAAATACATGATGGGATTAGGTCAAAAAGGCGGTGATCGTCCTGCTGCTTTAGACTGGAAATGGGATGTGGCACATAAAAATCAGGATGGAGCCTGGATTGGAAATGTAAATTCAGGATTGCAATTTTCTTTAAGAGATGAAAAATACAGCCGTCCGTTAAACACGAATTTCTATTTACAAAAACCTTTATTATTACCAACTTCATGGGGTAACGACAACAAAGGAGGAATTACAATCACGCCAAACCAAAAATCAGTTTTGGTAAATGCTTACAGTGGAGCCCGCAACATGAAAAAAGGAGATGTGCTGTATTACAATTTTACATTACTAGTTACGCCATTTCACACGATAAACACAGATTTTCAATGGGATACTAAATTCTATCACAAATACAGTCCAATCGATTCAATTGCCAAAACTGGCGCAACGGTAATCAACATTCACCATGCTAATGCCATCAATCCGTATATTAATTATCCTTTTATTGAATTTAAAAAGATGAAAAGTTATATCGATGAAGCACATGAAAAAGGATTAAAAGTTAAGATTTACAACACCGTTAGAGAGGTTTCGAATAAAGCGTATGAGACTTTTGCCCTAAGAAGTTTAGGTCATGAGATTTATTCTCCGGGAAAAGGCGGGGGATTCTCGTGGTTACAGGAACACGTTGGCGACGATTATATCGCGGCTTGGTTTGTACCTGAAATTAAAGATGCTGCAATTGTAAACAGCGGTATGAACCGCTGGCACAATTACTATGTTGAAGGAATGAACTGGCTAACACAAAATGTTGGTATTGACGGAATTTATCTTGATGATGTTGCTTTTGACAGAATTACGATGAAACGTGTCAAACGAGTTTTGACAAAAGACGGCCATCCGGGAATTATCGATTTACACAGTGCTAATCAGTACAATAAAAGCGACGGATTTAATAATAGTGCTAATTTATATATGGAACACTTTCCGTACATCAATAAATTATGGTTTGGAGAATACTTTGATTATGAAAAAAATCAACCTGACTTTTTCTTAACAGAAGTAAGCGGAATCCCTTTTGGTTTAATGGGAGAAATGCTGCAGGATGGCGGAAATCCGTGGAGAGGAATGGTTTACGGAATGACCAACAGATTGCCGTGGAGCGATAATGCTGACCCAAGAAATATTTGGAAATTATGGGATACTTTCGGAATCAAAGGTTCTGAAATGATTGGATACTGGAGCGAAAACTGTCCGGTAAAAACGTCTAATGATAAAGTACTGGCAACAGTGTACAAAAAGAACGGAACAGCTTTGATCTCTATTGCAAGCTGGGCAGATACTGATGTAAAAGTGAAACTGAATATTGACTGGAAAAAACTGGGAATCAATCCTGCAAAAGCAACAATCACTGCTCCGGAAATTACCCATTTTCAACCTGCACAAACTTTTAATGCAAAAGATGAAATACCGGTAACAAAAGGAAAAGGCTGGCTGTTGATTGTTAAATAATAACAATTGTCACATATTGTCTGTCATTTCTCGTTGCCCGAAATGACAAGATTACCAAAAAGTTTAATGCCACAGATTAAAAAGATTAACACAGATTAATATTTAGATGGTTAAAAAAATCCTTTAATTTTTAATCTGTGGCAAAAAAATAACCACAAAAATTAGCTCTCCATATGAAACTACGACCATTTATATCTATTTTGCTTTTTGGAAGCCTGTTTGTCAACGCACAAAATAACCCCACTATTAAGGAATATAAAAAAGTATTCACTACCTATCCGTTTTCAGATCCCGATCCGATTCCGAAACCGGATACCAAAACATATCCGTATTTTCGTTTTGATGGTTTTACCGATAAACCTGTTCAGAAGGAATGGAAAGTTATTGAACTGGAGAACGATTATATCAAATTAACAATCTTGCCTGAAATAGGTGGAAAAGTCTGGTCAGCGATAGAAAAATCAACCGGAAAAGATATTGTTTACAACAATCATGTTATCAAATTCAGGGATATTGCGATGCGTGGTCCGTGGACAAGCGGCGGCGTTGAAGGCAATTATGGTATCATTGGGCACACGCCTAATTGCGCTACTCCTGTAGATTATACCACTATAACCAGAGAAGACGGAAGTGTAAGCTGCATTATTGGAGTATTGGATTTATTGACCCGTACTTCCTGGAAGCTCGACATCAATTTGCCAAAAGACAAAGCTTATTTTACAACCAACTCATTCTGGTTCAACTCAACTGAGGCTGAACAGCCTTATTATACCTGGATGAATACAGGGATTAAAGCCGCAAACGATTTACAGTTTATTTATCCCGGACAAAGTTATATCGGGCATAATGGCGAGCACAATCCTTGGCCAATGGACAAGAAAAATGGTAAAGATTTATCCTTTTATAAAAACAATAATTTTGGCGGTTATAAATCCTATCATGTCTTTGGGAAATACGATGATTTCTTTGGAGGATATTATCATGACGAAGATTTTGGAATGGGAAGATATGGCAATCACGATGATAAACCCGGTAAAAAAATATGGATTTGGGGATTGTCGCAGCAAGGCATGATCTGGGAAAAATTACTGACAGATACTGACGGTCAATATGTAGAAGTACAAAGCGGAAGATTGTTTAATCAGGCGAGTGAAACCAGCAGTTTGACCCCGTTCAAACAACGCTCTTTTGCGCCTTATCAAACTGATTCCTGGACAGAATACTGGTTTCCGGTAAAACAAACAAAAGGTTTTGTAAAAGCCAATAATTATGGTGCCGTAAATGTAAAAAACGAAAACGGCTGGCTGAAAATCTATTTTTCACCGCTTCAAAAACTAAACGAAAAACTGGAAGTTTTTGATAATGGAAAGAAAATCTATTCTAAAGATATCTCAGTAAAAACCTTAGAAGTATTCAAAGATTCTATTCAGGTTGCTGTTGACGAAAATAAGTTGAGATTGACAATTGGCGAAAACAAGCTGGTTTGGAATTCTGCTCCTGAAGACGGTAACCTAAACAGACCTGTAGAAATTCCTAAGGATTTTGACCACGACTCCGTTTACGGATTATACCTGCAGGGAAAAAACTATATCAGTTTTAAAGATTACGTAAAAGCGGAAGAAAAACTAAAAGCCTGTCTGCAAAAAGATCCTAACTATGCTCCTGCCCTGTCTGATCTTGCTTCTTTACAGACTCGTAAATTGCAATACAACGACGCCGTCATTTCAGCAAGCAAAGCTTTGGCGATTAATACTTATGATCCTGCGGCAAACTATTACTACGGACTGGCAAATTTACATTTAGGAAACAGCACAGATGCAAAAGACGGTTTTGATATTGCCGCTTCAAGCGTTGAATTTCGCAGTCCGGCTTATACAGCTTTAAGTACAATTTATTTTACTGAAAACGATCAGGTTAAAGCTCTTGAATATGCCGAAAAAAGTTTAGTAAACAATCAATACAATTTAGAAGGATTACAATTGTTAGCGGTGCTCTATCGCTTGCAAAACAATTCTAATAAAGCTTCCGAGATATTAAATACCATTATAAAAGTTGATCCATTGAATCATTTTGCTGGTTTTGAAAAGTTTCTTTGGGAGAAATCAGATGCATCAAAAGGACATTTTACATCGCTTATACAAAATGAAATGCCGGAGCAAACCTATCTCGAGTTAGGAATCTGGTACCACCATCTGAACCGTAATGATGAAGCTTTAAAAGTTTTTTCGATAGCGGCTCCAAATGCTGAAATTATATACTGGAAAGCCTTTTTAGAAAATAAACCTGTCGATTTGCGTCAAATTCAACCCGGAATTAGTTTTCCTTTCCGTGGAGAAACTGCTGTAATTCTTGAAGATCTAATCAAGAAAAATGATCAGTGGCAATTGAAATATCATTTAGGACTGATCGAATGGAATCGCGATAATCTTCTAAAAGCAAAAGAATTATTTACGCAATGTGGTGCCAAACCCAATGATCCTGCTTTTTATGCTGCCAAAGCTTCATTATTCAAAGACGATTCGCAGTTGGTCATAACAAGTTTGCAACAAGCCCTTAAATTAGACAATCAAGGCTGGAGATATCATAAACTGCTCGCAGAACACTACATCGTTCTCAAACAATTTGACAAGGCTTTGGCAATTACAGCACCATTCTATAAAAAGCATAAAGAAAATTATTTGATGGGAATGTTATATGCCAAAACGTTATTGCTGAATAAAAAGTACGCTGCTGCGGATGCATTCCTCACCAAACTCGACATTCTTCCGTTTGAAGGAGCAACTGCCGGAAGACAATTGTATCATGAAGCAAAGCTAATGCAGGCCCTGGCCGAAATGAAAAACAAGCAATACAAAAAAGCATTACAATTTATTGCTGATGCCAAATTGTGGCCGCAAAATTTAGGTGTAGGAAAACCTTATGAGGAAGATATCGATGAAAGATTGGAAAACTGGTTAGATTATCAATGTTATACAAGCCTTGGCAATACTGATAAAGCAACACAATCATTACAGAAAATCGTCGCTTTCAATCCAAAAATAGACAATACCGTAATGAACTTTTTACCAGCCAATCAATTGGTTTCTGCGTGGGCAATCGAGAAAACATCTTCGGCACAAAAAGCAGAAGAATGGCTGCAAAATCAGGCAAAGTTATATCCTGAAAATAAAATCGTTCAATGGTCTTTATTGGTTTACACTAAAAAACAATCGGATATATTAACTGCTGACGAAAAAGATGGTGAAGTTCGAATTATCGAAAAACTTTAATTAAGCGCTATTAGGCATATTATTTTTAACACATAGAAACATAATTTATAAAGTAAGAGAAAGGCGTTTTACTCTCAATAAATCACATAATACTATGTGAAAGAATTGAGATTTTTTTTGCAAACATCTTCAGTCTCAACTTAAAATCTATGGATCTATGTGTTTAAAAATACAGTTATCAAAAAAATAAACTTTACAAAAAATAAAATGAACAAGCTATTTTTAAAATATTCCGTTTTGAGCCTTATCTGTCTGATAAGCCAAAAAACAGTGGCTCAGAACGCTGATTCAAACAAAGATCCTTTGTCAATTTACAGAGTTACGGCATTAAAAGTAAATGATTTAGTGCACACCAAATTAGAGGTTTCGTTTGATTATGGCAAAAGATACTTGTACGGGAAAGAATGGCTTACGCTAAAACCTCACTTTTATGAAACTGATTCCCTTACTTTAGATGCTAAAGGAATGGATTTTAAAGAAATTGTCATGATTGATGGCAAAAAGAATATTCCGCTAAAGTATACGTATGATAACGAACAGCTTTTTATCACTTTAAACAGAAAATATAAAAGCACGGAAAAGTATACTATTTTCATTAATTACACCGCGAAACCAGAAGAACTAAAAACAAAAGGCGGTGAATCTATCACGGATTCAAAAGGATTGTATTTTGTAAATCCGGACGGAAAAGGCGATAAACCGGTACAAATCTGGACACAAGGCGAAACCGAAGCATCTTCTTGCTGGTTTCCTACTATTGACAAACCCAATCAGAAAACAACATCAGAAATCGCAATGACTGTTGATGCAAAATATACTACGTTATCTAACGGTAAATTGGCGTTGCAAAAAGACAATAAAAACGGAACGAGAACGGACATCTGGAAAATGGAACAGCCCAACGCTCCTTATCTGTTTATGATGGCAGTTGGTGATTTTAAAATATACAAAGACTCGTACAACGGCAAAGAAGTAAATTATTATCTGGAGCCCAAATATGCTCCTTACGCCAAGCAAATCTTCGGGAAAACTCCGGATATGATGAATTTCTACAGCAAAATGTTAAATGTAGAATATCCCTGGGCAAAATATGCACAAATTGTATGCAGGGATTATTTTTCAGGCGCAATGGAAAATACTTCTGCCACTTTGCATGGCGAATATGTTCAGAAAACAGCGAGAGAATTATTAGATGACAATCAGGAAAGTACTGTAGCTCACGAACTTTTTCACCAATGGTTCGGCGATTATGTAACGGCAGAATCCTGGTCGAACTTAACAATGAATGAATCTTTCGCCACATTTGGAGAAGTACTTTGGCACGGACATGACGCAGGTCAGGATGCTGAAGACCGATCCCGTTATGAAAAATTACAAAACTGCCTGCGCTCATCCAAAGACGGAATAAGCCCGCCATTAGCTCGTTTTCATTATAAAAACAGAGATGATATGTTTGATAATATCAGCTACTCAAAAGGTTCTATCATATTATATGCCGCCAAAAACCAAATGGGTGATGCCGCATTTTTTAAATCGCTGCATCATTATTTGACTACCAATGCTTATAAATCCGGAGAAACACACCAATTGCGTTTGTCGATGGAAGAAATAACAGGAAAAGACTGGAGTCCTTATTTTAATCAATGGTACTATCAGGGAGGAAATCCAATCCTGAATATCGAGTATGGTTATACCAACGGAAAAGTGACAATGGCGGTAAAACAAATTCAGGACAAAAGTGTTCAAACGTTTAATCTTCCTTTAAAAGTAGATTTTTATGTAAACGGAACTAAAATAACAAAGGATATTTTGATTGAAAAACGCGAACAGAATTTCAGTTTTGACATTCCATCCCAACCGGATTTTATAGATCTTGATCCGGATAAAATTTTGGTGGGTCAGGTTTTAGACAACAAAAAAATAACCGACTATTTGTATCAATACAAAAAGGTTCCATCATATTATAATAGAATTGAAGCTATAAAATTTGCATCTAAAGATAAAAGCCACGAAGCGCAATTGATCCTTCTTGCAGGTTTAGAAGATCAACAAGAGGATCTAAGAGTGCTGAGCATTAAAGCAATTGATTTAGCAGATAATCAGATTAAGAATGCAGCAATTAAAACCTTGCTGAACATTGCCCAAAACGACAAAAAGACAATTGCCAGAGCAGCAGCAATTATAAAACTGGCTTCGACAAATGATAGCTCTTATAAAACCTTAATGGTTGAAAGCACTAAAAATCAATCTTATAATGTAATCGCTGCCGGAATATGCGGATTATCAAAATTCTCGACAGATGAAGCAGATAAAGCTTTAGCAGCATTAGACGAAGACACCAAAAATCATGTAAACCCGCTGATCAAAAAATTTAATAATCAAAAATATTAGGCAATTTCATGTTCAGGTAATATTGCCTTACCATTAGTATTTTTTTTTAAATATTGTTTGTTGTTTGGGGCCTCTCTAATTTGGTTCATTAGAGAGGCAATCCAAAAAGTAAATAATCAATTTGAAAAATTACGTATACAAAAACCTGATAATCCGTATTTAGAATATCAGTCACTCCAATAAAATTAATTCAATTATGAAAGTTACTTTTTTAAAATTCATGTTAGTCGTGTGCATTTTGTTTCAGGGAACAATGGCATCGGCACAAATGATCAAGACAAAAACTCCTGCCCGTGCAAAAGGTCAACAAGATGTTTTGCGTTTGGCGACTGATCCAATTCCAACTGTTCGTGTTGCTTTTATTGGTTTAGGAATGCGTGGTCCGGGGGCGGTAGAACGCATGACACACATTCCCGGAGTCGAAATTGTAGCACTTTGTGATATGCTGGAAAAAAACACCCAATCGGCAAATGAGATTTTAACCAAACAAGGGCTTCCTAAAGCTCAGGAATTTTTTGGAGATGAAAATGCGTGGAGAAAAGTAACCGCTTTACCTAATGTCGATTTAGTGTATATCGCAACCGACTGGAAACATCATGCTATTATTGGCGTTCAGGCGATGAAAGACGGTAAAAATGTTGCTATTGAAGTTCCGGGAGCCATGACCATGAAGGAAATTTGGGACCTTATCGATACTTCAGAAAAAACCCGTAAACATTGTATGCAACTTGAAAATTGCGTTTATGATTTCTTCGAACTGACTACACTGAATATGGCACAACAAGGTTTATTTGGAGAAATCCTGCATGCTGAGGGATCTTACATTCACGGTCTTCAGCCTTTTTGGGGCGAATACTGGAACAACTGGAGAATGGATTACAACATCAAACACCGTGGCGATGTATACGCCACGCACGGGATGGGTCCGGCTTGTCAGGCTTTGAATATTCACCGTGGTGACAAAATGAATTTTCTGGTTTCTATGGACACCAAAGCGGTTGGCAATCCGGCGTATATCAAAGAAAAGTCCGGTCAGGAAATTAAGGATTTTAGAAACGGGGATCACACCATGACGATGATTCGTACTGAAAACGGAAAAACAATTCAGATTCAGCACGATGTTACTTCTCCACGTCCCTACAGCAGAATGTATCAACTGAGCGGCACTAAAGGTTTTGCAAACAAATATCCGCTGGAAGGTTATGCTTTAGACGGTGCTGCATTAGGTGATGACGTAAAACCGAATCACGAAAAACTAAGTGCACACAAGTTTGTTCCTGAAGAAGTTAAAAAAGCTTTGATGGAAAAATACAAACACCCGATTGTAAAAAACATTGAGGAACAGGCTAAAAAAGTAGGCGGTCACGGCGGAATGGATTTCGTAATGGATTATCGTTTAATTCATTGCCTGCAAAAAGGGCTTCCGCTGGATATGGATGTTTACGATCTGGCCGAATGGTCTTGTTTAGGTCCGTTAACAGAAATATCACTCGATAAAGGTTCTGTTCCTGTAGAGATTCCCGATTTCACCCGTGGAGGATGGAACAAATTAAAAAAATTAGAGTTTTCAGAGTAAATATTTATGGGTTAGTTAGTAGCACTAAGAGAGCGCAATTCAAAGTGCTCTCTTCTTTAGTTATACCAATTACCTGATTAATACTTAAAATAATAAAAAATGAAAAAAGTTTACCTTGCCCTCCTTTTTACTTTCTTTCTTTTATTCACTGCATCAGCACAACAAAAACAAACTTTTGCTATAAAAGACGGGAATTTTTTACTGGATGGAAAACCGTTTCAAATTCATTCCGGTGAAATGCATTATTCACGTATTCCCCAGCCGTACTGGCGTCATCGTTTACAAATGATGAAAGCAATGGGTTTAAATGCCGTTGCAACTTATGTTTTTTGGAATTACCATGAAGTTTCTCCCGGTGTTTGGGATTTTAAAACGGGCAATAAAAATTTAGCCGAATATATTAAAATAGCACAGGAAGAAGGATTATTTGTTATTTTACGTCCCGGTCCTTATGTATGTGCCGAGTGGGAATTTGGCGGTTATCCGTGGTTTTTACAAAATGTACCCAACATGGTTATTCGCGGCAACAATACCGCATATTTAGCTGCTACAAAAGCCTATTTTTCGGAGTTATACAATCAGGTTAAGGATTTACAAATTACCAAAGGCGGTCCAATTATTATGGTGCAGGGTGAGAATGAATTTGGTTCTTATGTTACGCAACGCAAAGACATTGCGTTGGCTGACCACAAAAAATACAGTGCAGCCGTTTTTCAGCAATTAAAAGATATTGGTTTTGAAGTTCCTTTCTTTACTTCAGACGGAAGCTGGCTGTTTGAAGGCGGCGCTCTTCCCGGTGCCTTGCCCACTGCCAATGGCGAAAGCGATATCAAAAAACTAAAGGAGGTTGTCAATAAATTCAATAATGGAGAGGGACCTTATATGGTTGCTGAATTTTATCCCGGCTGGCTGGACCATTGGGCTGAACCTTTCCCTACACAAACTCCGGAAGAAACAGTACGCCAGACACAGAAATATTTAGACAATCAGGTCTCATTTAACTACTATATGGTTCATGGCGGAACCAATTTTGGCTTTACATCAGGTGCCAACTATGATAAAGAACACGACATTCAGCCTGACATGACTTCTTATGATTATGATGCCCCAATTAGCGAGGCCGGATGGGCAACTCCTAAATATAATGCTTTAAGAGAAATCTTAAAAACTGATAAAACACCAAACGTTCCTGCAAGAACACCTGTAATTACCATTCCGAATATTACATTAACCACTGCTGTTGATCTGGCTGATTTAAAATCAAAAATAACTCCGGTAATTGAAGACAATCCCCTAACATTTGAGCAATTAAATCAAGGTGATGGTTATGTTTGGTACAGCAAAAAATTCACACAGCCTATTAGTGGAAAACTAGAATTAAAAGGATTACGTGATTACGCTATCGTGTATGTAAATGGCAAAAAAGTTGCTGAATTAAACCGTTACTATAAAAAATACGATTGCGAAATTGAGGTTCCCTTTAATGCTACTCTGGATATTGTGGTCGAAAATATGGGCCGTATTAATTATGGTTCACAAATTAATGACAACAACAAAGGAATTATCAGTCCAATAATTATTAATGGAGAAACGATTACCGGAGACTGGAAAATGTATCAATTACCTATGGCTGCGGCGCCTGATTTAACGTCTTATAAAAACTCTGCTAAACCCAACCGTCCCACTTTATACCAAGGCTCATTTAATCTTACTAAAACAGGAGATACCTTTTTAGACATGAGAGATTGGGGCAAAGGAATTGTTTTTATAAACGGAATTAACATTGGCAGATATTGGAGTGTTGGTCCGCAGCAAACATTGTATTTGCCGGGATGCTGGCTTAAAAAAGGTAAAAACACTATTGTTATTTTTGAACAAAAAAATGAAACCATTCAGAAAGTGATAAAGACAATCCTTACTCCCATTCTGGAAGATTTAAAACCAGAGAAAGGACAATAACCTATATAAACAAAGAAGCCATTCACTGCGGTGAATGGCTTCTTTGTTTAATTTCTTTAGAAATTTATTTCCAGTTAAAAGTGATTTTCTTTTCAATTTCGCTGCTTAAACTTAAAAATACCGGACAAGTCATTGCGGCACGTTCCAGAATAGTTTTGTTTTTTTCATCTTCAACACCCTGCATTTCAAAAACAATTTCGATAGCCCCAATTCTTCTTGGTTCAGCATTCATTATTTTCGTTACTTCGGCAGTCGAACCAATAAAATCTACTTTTAGATCGCGTGCTTTGATTCCCATAATTGTCATCATGCAGCTCGCTAAAGCATTAGCAACTGTATCTGTTGGAGAAAATGCTTCTCCTTTTCCGTTATTATCTACTGGTGCATCAGAGATGATTTCGCTTCCTGATTGCACGTGAATTGATTTTGTTCTTAAATCTCCTAAATAGGTTACTTTTGATGTCATTAATTTGCTACTTTTAAAGTTAAGTCGGTATCGTAATATAAAATGTACACTCCTTTATTGGCGTGTCCTCCATCTTCTTTTTTATAAAATTGAAATTTATTATCAACCTGTTCCGTTGTCATTAAATCTGCCGTTTCCTGATATGTTTTTCCTTGTACCAAACGCATCATCGTATCAAAAGTGACATCAAATCCGCGTGTTGCGTAGGTATTTGGATTCACTTTATTTTTCAGCCTGTATTCTTTTTCAAAAACTAAAACTCCTGCTTCATCACTTTCTCGTGTTACAGACGGATACATTAATTTCAGTTTTACTAAATTATCAAAACTAATTTCGTCTGTATCCAGAGTACTGTTTGGTTCTAAAATAACCAATTGTACCTGGCATGTTTTCTGAGAATCGATCAAAGCTTTAATCGTAGTTTTTACCATTGCGGTATTTCCTGTTTCCATTACCACATAATTCATTCTGTTCGGTAATAACAAGCTTTTTAAATTCGCCACATCCAAACCTCCTGTTTCAGTCAAAGCGGCAAAAACAACTCCTTTTTGGTTTTGTTTGATATAGCTAATAACAGATTCTTTCTTTTTATCTACAACGGCAACGATATTTCCATTTTTAGCACGCATATAGTCAAAAATGGCATTTCGAACCACATCATTTCCTGGAATAGTCTGGTATAAATTATCGATTGGGTTCGCTTTATCTTTAGACAATGGTGAAATTACGGGAACATTGTACAAACGTAAAGTATTGGCCGTAGCTTCGGCATTATTTTGATAAAATGGTCCGATAACCGCATTGGCATCCTGCAATTTATTTTGTGAAATCAAAGTCGAAACATTCGATGTTGTTTTCGTTTCCTGAGAATCATAAATTGCCACATCAATTGGTAATTTTAAAGTTCTCGCAGAGTCAATTGCCATCATCGCTCCCGAATAAAAATCAAGAGTCATATTCAGAAATTTATCATTTTTAATACGATTAACAGAACTCATCGTATCATTTTGCATTTTAGCTAAGTTGAACGGCAATAATAAAACTAATTTTTTGCGTTCGTTTTCACCTCTCTTTTTAGTAAGCTCTACGACTTCGGGATTGGCTGAAACTGTTTCAGATTTTACCTTATCCACAATCTGTATACCTCCTCCGGTATTTTCTAACTGTCTTTCGACTGTTTTTTCTACAGGCTGCTGTTGTGCAATTATTGGAGATGGCGCCAGATATCCTGCCGGAACTTTTAGAACCATTCCTTCTTTTACACCTTCAGAAAGTGACGGATTTAACGCCGTCAACTCTTCCTGACTGATATGAAATGTTCTTCCTAAACTGTAAAAAGTCTCTTTTGGTTTTACCTGATACTCCATGTAAGAAGTTGCTTTTTTAGCCGTTTCAGCAGGTTTTACAGTGTTAGTAACCGCAGCAACTGATGCGTCTGTTTTAGGCGCTTTTCCTTTTATCGTTAATCGGTAACCAACTGGCAGATTAGAAACAATTTCAGGATTGCGTTTTTCTAATTCTTCAATGGTAATTCCGTATTGTTTTGCGATCGAAAACTTAGTTTCTTTTGCTACTACATCATGGTAGACATACTTTTCCTGTGCTTTCTCTTTAGCAGGTTTTTCTGTTGCTGCAAGAGATTTTGGTGCTGCTCCTTTTGCAGGAATCACCAGTTTTTGTCCAGTCTGAACTCCGGTTTTCTCCAAAGTAGGATTTGCAGCTTTCAAAGCAGCGTCAGAGATACCGTATTTTTTTTCGATACTGTAAAAAGTCTCTTTTGGCTGTACCTCATGAATAATTTCTTTTGTATTACTGACCGTTTTTGCCACAGCTGTTTCAGATTTAACCGCAGCCGGTTTTGCATTACTGGTTGGAATCAACAAAACTGTATTGGCTGAAATTCCTCTTCTCGCATCTGGATTTAATGCATAAATATCATAAGGCGTAACCTTAAATTTTACAGCAATTTGGTTAATCGTTTCTCCGTTCGCAACCGTATATTTTATGACCTTCTCCTGTGAAAAAGCAGAAAATGTTACAAAAAAGACCAAAAACAATAATGTTGAATAATATTTCATAAATAAGACTTAAAACAATTTAATTTTTAATTCAAAAAAACAAGTTACTAATTTTTCTTCAAAGCAAGATTCCTGCCACTTGTTGATTCTGCAAAGATTATTATCTAAGATCTGTTTCAACCTTAGCAATAATGATCTCTTTATATAACTCATCTTCTTCTTTTTTCTTGCATTTATAAAGCACTTCTTCCATATTTTGGTACTTATCTGAGTAAACAAAGTACGAAAGACTGTTTATATTAAAGAAGAAACTAGCGTTAAAATCACCAGAATCAATGAGTTTCATAATGAGCTTATCTCTTACCGAAGAATCTGTAAATATACCTAAAACTAAGTAATAGCCGTTTGAAACTTCTTTAAGATTATCATAAACTTCAACCTTTACCGTTTTATCGGTTCTGAGCGGATTTTCTTTTAGCTCCTGCTTCATTTCTTCCAATGAAATTGTTTTTGAAGATTCAGCCGGACTCGTTTTGTCTTGTTTTTTAATCGCCTCATCCTGATATTTTTCCAATTTTATCAAGGCCAGTTTGTCATCAAACTTTCGGGCTTCCATACTATAATAAGTAGCTTTACTGATATGTCGCTTTATTTCAATTGTCTTTTGGGTATCCAGCGAATCAATCTTAGCAATCAGAATTTGATTTTTTGTATCCCCTTGTTCCTGTTGCGTTTTGTAACGTTTTATATCTTCTAAAGAAAGACGCTGCTGCAAAGAAGCTACATTGTTGTTCTTTTCGCTTTCGCGGATTTTCTTTTTATACTCCTGATTTTCTTCAACAGCAATTTTTTCTACTTTGTTCATTAAACCTGCATATACTTTTCGGTTTTCAGCCAGTTCTTTCTTCAATTGAGAAGATAATTCACTCGTTTTTTCAATACTTTGATACGATTGTTTCTCTAGTCTTTTTGATTCATTCACATTCAAAATATCCATTCTTTTCAGATCAATTAAGTCATCATTCATCGTGTTGACTAACGAATCTAATTTTGCCATCAAAATATCCTGTACATTTTTATTTGCTTCGAGAACCAGTCGCAGTTTTTCGACAGAATTTTCCCTGGAACCATGCATATCATTCAGATTCACTTTTAAATCATTAATCTTTATAATTTTCTGATTCATTTCTTTCTGGACTACCAATCTGTCTTTCAGATCTTCTAATTCAACTGTTTTAGCTTTTCCTTTTTCAACCACAACTTGTTTTTCAGCAAGCGCCAGCATCAATTCTTCACCTTCATTGGCAGGTTTTACTTCCTTAGTATTGATCGCTAATTTATTGCCAACAATTAGTCCGTTTACAATTTCGGGATTCTGAGATTCCAACTGGTCGATCGAAATGTTGTATTTTTTTGCAATAGAAAACTTTGTCTCTTTGGGTTCTACCACATGAAAAAGGGTTTCCTGATTGATTACGCGCACTCTTCCGTCTAAGGTCTTTCTTTTGTTTGGAACTGAAATTGTCTGACCAATCTGCAATCCGTTTTGAAGCACTTCTTTATTCTGGTTTTCTAAATCCTGAACTGATACATTATATTGTCTGGCAATACTAAATAAGGATTCTTTCGCAGTAACCTGATGTATCGCTTTTGAAGAAGTTACAACTTCTGTTTTGGGAAGATTTACAGCATTTTGCGGAATAATTAACTGCTGACCAATCTGAAGTCCGTTAGCAAGAATAGGATTTGCATTTTGAAGGGCTTCAACCGAAACATTATATTGTTTTGATAAACCAAAAAGGGTTTCTTTTGCTCCAACAACATGAGTAACTTGCTGTTTTGAATTTTCTTTTTCTGCAGAGTAAACAGGAATCCTGATAATTTGATTGTCTTTGATTCCTTTTTGACACTCAGGATTGAGTTTGTAAATTTCATCAATAGAAACCTTATATTTTTGGGCAATAAAATAAGCAGTTTCTCCTTTTTGAATTCTGTGTTCAATAATTAAATCCTGTGCAGTTATCTTATTAAAAGACAAAATAAACACAAGAGAAAGGGTTAAAAGTTCTCTCATAAAAATGGGTAGGTATAAAAAATTAAGGCGTTACAAATGTAACGCCTTAATTTGAAATATAGTATTATTCCCACTCAATTGTTGCCGGTGGTTTTGAACTAATATCATAAACCACTCTGTTTACGCCTTTTACCTTATTGATAATATCATTAGACACTTTCATCAGGAACTCATAAGGCAAATGAACCCAGTCAGCAGTCATTCCGTCAGTTGATTCAACAGCTCTAAGCGCCACTACTTTTTCGTAGGTACGTTCATCGCCCATCACACCAACACTGTTTACCGGAAGCAAGATTGCTCCGGCCTGCCAAACTTTGTCATATAATCCCCATGATTTTAAACCGTCGATAAAAACAGCATCAACATCCTGTAAGATTTGAACTTTCTCAGGAGTAATATCTCCTAAAATTCTGATTGATAATCCTGGTCCCGGGAAAGGGTGTCTTCCTAATAATTCAGGATCTATTCCTAAAGTAGCACCTACTCTTCGAACTTCGTCTTTAAACAACATTCTAAGTGGTTCTACAATTTTTAATTTCATATAATCCGGTAATCCACCAACATTGTGGTGTGATTTGATCGTTGCCGATGGTCCTTTTACAGATACAGATTCGATTACATCAGGATAAATAGTGCCTTGCGCCAGCCATTTTACGTCTTCAATCAAATGGGATTCATCATCAAAAACTTCGATAAATACACGGCCAATAGTTTTACGTTTGGTTTCAGGATCACTGATTCCGGCTAATTCACCAAGAAAACGATCTCCTGCATCTACTCCTTTTACGTTCAATCCCATTCCTTTGTATTGATCTAATACATTTTGGAATTCGTTTTTACGAAGTAAACCGTTATTTACGAAAATACAATATAAGTTTTTACCAATTGCCTGGTGTAATAAAACTGCTGCTACAGTAGAATCTACTCCGCCTGACAATCCTAAAACTACTTTATCATTTCCTAATTTCTCTTTTAATTCTCCCACCATTTCTTCAACGAAAGCATTTGGTGTAAAGTTTTGAGGTACTTCGGCAATGTCTACTAAAAAGTTCTCCAGCATTTTTGATCCATCTGTAGAATGGAAAACTTCCGGGTGATACTGAATAGCATATGTAGTTTCTCCTTCAATTTTATAAGCAGCAAATTCTACATCATGTGTGCTTGCTAATTTTACTGCATTGGTTGGCAAAGCCTTGATACTATCGCTGTGACTCATCCAAACCTGACTGTTTTCTGAAACTCCTTTAAAGAAAACTTCATCTTCTTTAATATAAGATAAGTTCGCTCTACCATATTCTCTGGTATTCGAAGCTGCTACTTCACCGCCGCTAAAATGGGCTAAATATTGTGCTCCGTAACAAACTGCCAACATTGGAAGCTTGCCTCTAATTTGAGATAAATCAGGATGTGGAGCATCTTCTGCACGAACAGAAAATGGGCTTCCTCCTAAAATTACGGCTTTATAAGGTGATAAATCACTAGGAAAGTGATTATAAGGAAAAATTTCGCAGAATATATTTAATTCGCGAACTCTACGCGCAATAAGCTGAGTATATTGCGATCCGAAATCTAAAATAAGTACGTTGTGTTGCATGCGCAAAAATACTTTTTATATTCGAATTTGAAAAATTGGAACAATGAAAAAATATTTTTTTTTTTCATTGTTCCAATTTTTAGCGACAAAGGTTCAGAGAAACAAAGGTTCAAAGGTTTAAAATCTATGATTTAAGTCTTTTCTTTGTTCCTTTGCCACTTTGAACCTAAAAAGGAAAAATCCAACCTTCAAAAAACATCGTATTTAAGAAAAAACCATACTTATGAAATCCAAATTAATTGCCCTTTCTCTCTTTTTAGCTGCGCTTTTAAGTTCCTGTGATGCTGTTGATGACTTGTTGACCTTTACTATTTCTAATGAAACCTCTATTAAAATAAAAAGCACTATTCCCATTAATTTACCCTTGGAAATTATTACTCCTGATGTCACAACCAATTCTTCAACTGAATTTCAAAACAACAAAACCAAGGCAAGTTTAGTAAAAGATGTAAAAATAAAATCAATTAGATTATCGGTTTCTGATCCGTCAGACAAGACATTTACATTTTTAAAGTCAATTCATTTGTATATCTCAACCAATGATTCTAACGAAATTGAACTGGCTTACCAGGATAATATCAATTCTACTACCAATACAATCGACTTAATTTGTACAGACGCAAGATTAGACCAATATATCAAAGCCGATAAATATAAAATCAGAACAAAAGTTACCTTAAAAGAAACGCTTACCAAAGATGTAACGGTAAAAGCAGACATGAAGTTTAGAGTAACTGCGGATCCTTTCTAAAAAAGGTTCAAAGTTGCAAAATAACAAAGGTTCAAAGATAAATGAAGTGTAAAAAACTTTGTTCCTTTGAACCTTTGTCACTTTGAACCTCAAAAAACCCATTTCTTTTCCTTAAATTTATAAAACCAAACCAAACCAAAGTCCGCTTTTACATCATAACCAGTGTATCTTAAAATATAATCATTAAGAAAGTAAACCATAACCAATGTTTGTACAATCTAATATTAATTTTAAAAATATAATCCATGAGTAAAATAGTTGCAGAACAATTAGTTGACATGTTGGTAGAAGCCGGAGTAAAACGTGTTTACGCAGTTACCGGTGATAGTTTAAATCATTTTAATGATGCTGTAAGAAGAAATGGCAAGATCAAATGGATTCATGTCCGTCATGAAGAAGTAGGCGCTTATGCCGCAGCAGCTGAAGCCGAATTAGACGGATTTGCGGTTTGCGCGGGAAGCTGTGGCCCGGGACACGTTCATTTAATCAATGGTTTGTATGATGCACATCGCTCACACGTTCCCCTTTTGGCCATTGCATCAACTATAAATACGAGCGAAATGGGAATGGATTATTTCCAGGAAACGAACACCATCAAATTGTTTGACGATTGCAGTTATTACAATCAGATGATTATGACTGCTGAACAGGCACCCAGAATTATACAAACTGCCATACAGCATGCTTTAGGAAAAAAAGGTGTTGCCGTTATAGGTTTACCGGGAGACGTTTCTGAATTAAAAGCTGTTGAAAGCAATATCTCTACTCAATATTTTCATTGCAATCCTGTTATCCGACCTTCTGATGCTGAATTACAACATTTAGCAAAAGCGATAAACGAGAGTACTAAAATTACTTTGTTCTGCGGAATTGGTGCCGAAAAAGCACACGATCAGGTAGTTCAGCTATCCCATCATATCAAAGCTCCCGTAGGTTATTCGTTCCGCGGAAAAATGAGCATTCAGCCTAATAATCCTAACGAAATAGGAATGACAGGTTTACTCGGCCAGCCTTCTGCATATCATAGCATGCACGAGTCTCACTTAGTGCTTTTATTAGGAACCGACTTTCCTTATGATAAATTCATGCCTTCAGGCAATAAGATCATTCAGATCGATACCAGTACCGAACGTTTAGGACGAAGAGCCAATCTCTACATGGGATTATGCGGCGATGTAGCCGATACTATTGAAGCTTTATTACCTTTACTGGAAACCAAAACAGACGACAGTTTTTTACAGGCACAGCTTAAATTTTATGCAACTGTAAAAGAAAACATGAACATCTACATTAATGATAATGGCGGAGAAGATACGATTCAGCCCGAATACGTTGCTCACATTATTGATAAATTAGCGACTAAAGATGCCATTTTTACTGTAGACACGGGAATGACTTGTGTTTGGGGAGCTCGTTTTATAAAAGGTACCGGAGAACGCAAAATGCTGGGATCCTTTAATCACGGATCAATGGCCAATGCAATGCCAATGGCTATAGGTGCTGCGCTTTCACATCCTGAAAGGCAGGTTATTGCCATGTGTGGCGATGGTGGTTTATCTATGTTATTAGGTGATTTAGCCACCATTCATCAATATAATATTCCAATAAAAATTATTGTTTTTAATAACCGGGCTTTGGGAATGGTCAAACTTGAGATGGAAGTAAATGGTCTTCCTGATAATGAAACCGACATGGTGAATCCCGACTTTGGGCTGATTGCTCAGGCAATGGGTTTTCAGGGTGTAAATGTGCACAAACCAGAAGAAGTTCAGGGAGCAATCGAAAATGCATTTCTGCATAACGGCCCTGTTTTACTAAACATCTTCACCAATCCAAATGCATTGGCAATGCCGCCAAAAGTAGAATGGGAACAAGTGGCAGGTATGGCAAAATCGATGACGCGATTAATGCTTGGCGGGAAAATGGATGAAGTTCTTGAGACTATTAAATCCAATTATAAACATCTGAAAGAAGGCATTTAAAACTATCTTTGGAGGCGAAAATAAACACGAATTGCACAAATAGTCACAAATTTTAAGAACTGCTTTAGTTTGTGCAATTCGTGTTCATATCATTTAAGCTCAAATAAAAGAAATACAATTTATGGATATCAATACTACTAAATCATATACCAAATATTACATCATTGCATGGGTATTTGGTTTGGTTTTCTATTTTTTAGATTATGTAATACGCTCTGCACCGGCTGTGATGATTCCGGAACTTTCTCACAGTTTTTCCGTAAGTGAAATCAGATTAGTGACTATTATCGGAACCTATTATTATACCTATTCTACCTGCAGTTTAATTGCCGGAATTGCATTGGACCGTTTTGGAGCTAAATATTCGCTCTTTGCGGGAGCACTTATTTTAGGAATTGGCTGTTTATTATTTATGGCTTCAAGTCAGTTTAGCGGAGTAACGGGACGATTATTTCAGGGCGCCGGATGTGCTTTTGCATTTCCCGGCTGTGTTTATCTTGCCAGCAAAGGATTTTCGGCAAAATCTTTGGCCACAGCAATTGGATTCACCCAATGTCTTGGAATGCTTGGAGGCTCAGCAGGACAATTTGTTGTAGGTCCCTTAATAGAAAAAGGAATAGACATTTCTGCCTTTTGGTTGTATATTGGTATTTTTACCATTATCGTAGCTTTTGGACTTTGGTTTATAACTCCGGAAAATAAAGCCGAACAAAAGACAGTACCTGAGCAGAAGAAACAAGGCCTATTAAGTCCTTACAAAGTTGTTTTCAGTAATCCGCAATCGTGGTTGTGTGGTATCGTTTCAGGGTTATTGTTTGCACCAACTACAATCTTTGCCATGACTTGGGCAGTTGACTTTTTTCAGAAAGACCGCGCCCTGGACTTTCATACCGCAACCATTTCGAGTGCCATGGTCGCTTTTGGCTGGGTATTTGGTTGTCCGTTACTGGGATATATTACTGATAAGATAAAAAAACGAAAACCCGTTTTAATATTTGGGGCAGCAATGATGATTCTAAGCTTAGTTCAGCTATTGTATTTTCCTTCTCTGCTTCCTGTAAAAATTAGTATGTTTTTACTAGGCGTTGCCTCAGGAGCTGCGATGATTCCGTATTCGATCATCAAAGAAGCAAATCCTGATAATGTAAAAGGAAGTGCTACAGGAGCTATTAATTTTATAACTTTTGGGGTTACAACACTTTTAAGTCCGTTATTCAGTCATTTATTCGGTAAAACCCTTTCGAGTAATCTAGATAAAACACTTCATTTTCAGCAAGCAGGATTGTTCTGGATCATAGGAATCTCGATTGCTATTCTGGTAAGTTTTATGCTCAAAGAAACAGGCGAAGGAAAAAGTGAACTTGTCACTGCTAAAGAATAAAGTAAGAGACAGAAAGTAGCATTTATTGTATCTAATTAAACACATAGTCCCGATGCTAAAACGTCGGGACTATGTGTTTTTTTTTATGTAAAAAGTAATTGCGGGATTTTGCTATTCTTCTTTGGTAACTACTATCGAAGCTTTAAAACCTGCTGCAAGATTATCCCAATAATCATTGGTTACTAATTGTCCTTTGTCATCATAAACCCTGATTTCAGCAGTATTTCCGCCAAGGGCGCCAATATTCAATGCTTCAAAATCTAATTTATTGAAACCGTTATCCAGCATAATTTTTACTTCTTTAAAATTACTTTCTAAAAATACCTGGTCTTTGATTACTTTATCATTAGAAGATACTTTTACCAAATCACCATCGATTGCACCAAAATCCCTGAGTTTTACAATAAAGAATTTCGATTTTGTTCTAAAATCCCCTAACGAAATATTTCGTCTTACCAATTGCCCACGGCCTTCTTTTAGTCCTGCATCTTTCAGCGCCTTGTCCAGATCTTTTTCCATTTTAGGAACAAATCGATCGCCCGGATTGGCAAATTCAGTTTCTGTAGACATGGTAAATTTGCTTTTCTCTGCTCCTACCTGCAATTGCGATTTGGGCGTAATACTCGTATTATCAAAAACATTTGGCGTCTTAATACTAGGTATGTCCATATTGTCCGCTTGCGGATCTTTAACCTCCGGTATTGGGGTTTTCTTAGGTTTAGCACCAAATTTTGGTGCCGCAATCGGCCTGAATTTAGTACCTAATTCAGTTTGGGCTGATACTGTAACAGCGGTGAAAAATAATATGAAAAATAAAATGTGCTTCATTGAAAAAGTATTATCGAATCGGCTTTTATAATTTTTATAAAAATCAGAGTATAGCTTCACAAAAATAGCATAATTTAGTTTGGCTCTACAACTTTAAGACTATTATAACAATATATTAGGCTAATTTTTGGAATCAAAAAACCTGCCAATTTTCAAATTAAATTCCAATAAAAAATTTCAAACTCCAAAAAATCTACTAAAAAATATTCAAATATTTATTTAAAAACACAGACATCATTTTGATAATTAGCAACTTATTCACTAACTTCAAATTTTAATTTACCATTTATTAAAACTACTCGCAAATGGACTACATTGACTATTATAAAGCATTGGGAATCACGAAATCAGCCACAGAAGCCGAAATCAAAAAAGCATATCGAAAACTTGCGCGAAAATACCATCCTGATCTGAATCCGAATGACAAAGAAGCGGAGAAAAAATTCAAGGAAATAAATGAAGCCAACGAAGTTTTAAGCAACCCTGATAATCGTAAAAAATACGATAAATACGGAAAAGACTGGAAACATGCTGATGAGTTCGAGAAAGCAGGTTACGATCCTAACCAACAGCAATATTCAAGACAGCAGCAAGGCGGGAATCAAAGTTATTCTGATTTTGGAGGAGATTTTGCCGGAGGTGATTTTTCTGATTTCTTTAATTCTATGTACGGTTCTGCAGGAAGAGGTTCAAGAGGTCAGGCAAAGTACAGAGGACAGGATTTTAATGCCGAGTTGCAATTAGATCTCGCAGCTGCCTACACCACGCACAAACAAAACCTGATCGTAAATGGGAAAAATATCCGAATTACAATTCCGGCCGGAGTTGAAAACGGACAAATTATAAAAATTCCTAATCATGGTGCGCCCGGTGCAAACGGAGGACCAAATGGCGATTTATACATTACTTTTTTAATCGATAATAATTCTGATTTTAAACGGGAAGGCAATAATCTGTATGCCGATGTTGATCTCGATTTGTATACTGCCATTTTGGGAGGAGAAATTTATGTGAATACTTTTGATGGAAAAGTAAAAATAAAAGTCGCTCCGGAAACCCAACCCGGAACTAAAGTAAAATTGAAAGGAAAAGGTTTTCCTGTTTACAAGAAAGACAATCAGTTTGGAGATTTATACATTACCTACACCTTAAAAATCCCAACAAATTTATCTGCAAAAGAAAAAGAATTATTCCAGGAATTAGCTAAATTAAGAAATCATGAATAGTAAAGACTTAATTCAAATAAAACAATTTTGTTTGTATCACGAAATTGAAAATACCTTTATAACAGAATTGGATAATTATGGCTTAGTAAAAATTATTATTCTGGAAGAAGACGAATACCTGCAACCCGAACAGCTGCCTACCGTTGAAAAGATGATCCGTTTGCATTATGATCTTAAAATCAATTTAGAAGGGATTGATGTTATCGCGAACTTATTAGACAAAATCGAAGTCCTGCAACAAAACCTTACGTCAACTCAGAATAAACTTCGCCTTTACGAACAGCATCAAATTGAATAAAGAAGATTTTTTTTGCCACTCCCGATAGCTATCGGGATTCACAGATTAAAATGATTTATGCTGTAAGTGTTTTTTCGCCACGAATTACACAAATTAAACGAATTAAAATTGGTGTAATTCGTGGCAAAATTTTTTACACAATAAATAATCCTTAAAATCATTTTAATCTGTGGCAAGAAAATAAAACTTACTCCTCAAAATATCACAAAAAAGAACGTTTTACGAATTGATTTCAATTTAATTTGGTTCTTTATCAGTTGTATATTTTATAAATTGCAGCGAAATTAACTAACCGGAATTTGATTTAAAATCGAAGAAACAAATTCAATAAAATTATAAAAAAATGAAAAGAGAAAACATCTTAACAGGATCACCTTGGGAGGACAAAATGGGATATTGTCGTGCCGTAAGAATTGGCAATATCATCGAAGTCTCAGGAACTGTGGCGATCGTTGATGGTGAAAAAGTAAAAGCTGACAATGCTTATGCTCAGACTTATAATATTCTGGAACGTGTTGAAAAAGTTCTGGAAGATTTGAATGTTGGAATGAAAGATGTAATCAGAACCAGAATTTTTACAACAGATATTACTTCTTTTGAAGAAGTCGCAAGAGCCCACGCTTCATTCTTTAAAGATGTAAAACCTACAACGGGATTTTATGAAATCAGCAAATTAGTTGCACCCGAATATTTAGTTGAAATTGAATTTACAGCTGTCGTACAGGGATAATTTTCTGCCACGAATTTCACGAATTTTCGCGAATTATTTTTTTGCCACAGATTAAAAGAATTAAATAGATTATTTTTGATAACGAATTTAAAAATTTAAAATTCGTGTAAATTGGTGAAATTCTTGGCAAACTTTTTTTAATGACTACAATCCTAAAACAAATACTTCTCTCAGGATTCAAATGGATTTTCATTTGTGTTTTGATTGGTATTTTATCCGGATCTGCTTCGGCATTTTTTCTTGTTGCTCTGGAATGGGTTACACAATATAGAATGCACCACGACTGGATTATCTGGCTTTTGCCTTTTGGAGGATTATTAGTAGGATTGAGTTATTACTATTGGGGAGAATCTGTTGTAAAAGGCAATAATTTATTGCTGGAAGAATACGAAAACCCCAAAGAAGTTATACCGCTTAAAATGGCCCCTTTGGTACTTTTAGGAACTTTACTAACCCATTTATTTGGAGGCTCGGCTGGTCGTGAAGGTACGGCGGTACAAATGGGAGGTGCAATTGCAGATCAATTTACCAGGTTTTTTAATTTAGATCATTCTGAAAGAAAAATTCTAATTATCCTCGGAATCAGTGCGGGTTTTGCATCGGTTTTTGGAACTCCTCTGGCAGGTGCTATTTTCGCTCTGGAAGTTTTGTACTTCAGTAAAATCAATTTTAAAAGTGTCATGCTGTCTTTTCTCGTAGCTTATGCTGCTTACTTCACAGTAGAATTCTGGCAGGTAAAACATACGCATTACAGCATTCCTGCTGTTCCTGAAATTAGCCTGACCACTTTGCTTTATGTTATTATAATTGGGATCCTGTCTGGTCTGGCCGCTTTACTATTCTCCAGAAGCACTCATTTTTGGGGATCTCTTTTTTCTAAAATTAAATACCCTCCTTTACGCCCTTTTATAGGCGGAATTATTCTTGCTATTGCTATTGCAGGTTTTGGGTTTACAAAATTTGCCGGATTAGGTGTTCCGGTAATTGTAGATTCTTTTTCGAACCCTAATCCGTGGTATGATTTTTTACTTAAAATTTTATTCACGGGATTTACTCTGGGAGCAGGGTTCAAAGGCGGAGAAGTAACTCCGTTATTCTTCGTTGGGGCTACTTTAGGAAGTGCTTTGTCTCTGGCAATTCCTTTACCAATTGCTTTTCTGGCCGGTTTAGGGTTTGTTGCGGTCTTTTCCGGCGCGACCCACACTCCTATCGCCTGCACCATCATGGGCATGGAACTTTTTGGAATTCAACCCGGAATTTTCATTGCAATTGCCTGTACAGTTGCTTATTTTTCGTCAGGCCCTGTGGGCATTTATAAATCACAAATTGTAAAAGGAGCTAAGTATAAATTGTATCAGAGATTAAATTCCAATTTTTAAATTCAGATATCTTAAAAAATTCCAAAAAATAAATCCGTTTAAATCTGCATTTTCGCTTTAGCGATCCGTTTCATCTGCGTATAAAATTAAATCCCAAAAAGTAAATTCCTAATTCTAAATCTGGCGTTCACATTTCACAATTCGCATTTCACAATTCACAATTCACCTCTTACAAATCCCAACCAACATAAAAGTGTGTTAATCTGTAAAATGATTTCAACATTACATTAAAAAAATGTAAATTCGCACACTATGAAAATACAAGATATTCAAGCGATACAATTGTTACTCGCAACCCCAAAGAAAATCGCCATAATTCCGCATAGAGGTCCTGACGGTGATGCTATGGGTTCAACCTTAGGTTTATACCATTTTTTATTAAAAAACAATCATCAGCCAACTGTGATTGCTCCTAATGATTTTCCTGATTTCCTAGCCTGGTTACCGGGTTCTGAAACGGTTAAAATCTTTGAAAAAGACACTGAAAACTGTACCAAAATATTAGAAGAAGCTGAGCTGATTTTTACATTAGATTTTAATGCTTTTCATCGTACGGGCGAAATGGAACATACTTTAGCCAGGCTAACGGCTCCGTTTATCATGATCGATCATCATCAGAAACCGGATGATTATGCTGCTTATACCTATTCTGATACTTCTTTTGGATCGACTTGCGAAATGGTGTACAACTTCATTTCTTTCTTAGGAAAAAAAGATGATATTGATAAAACTATTGCTACCTGCATTTATACCGGAATATTGACTGATTCAGGTTCTTTCCGTTTTCCGGGAACTACCGGAAACACACACAGAATCATTGCAGAGTTAATTGATTTGGGAGTTGAAAACACTCAAATTCCAATTTTATTGTTTGATAACAGTTCTTACAGTCGTCTGCAATTATTAGGCCGCGCTTTGCAGAACATGAAAGTGCTGGAAAAACACAAAACATCCTATACATCACTTACTCAGGACGAACTGGATTCATTTGATTATATAAAAGGGGATACTGAAGGCATCGTTAATTACGGACTAAGTATAAAAGGTATCGTTTTTACGGCTATTTTTATCGAAAACAAAGACGAAAAAATCATCAAGATTTCTTTCCGTTCACAAGGCGGATTTGATGTTAATCAATTTGCGAGAGATCACTTTAATGGCGGAGGACATAGTAATGCTGCAGGCGGAAGATCAGATGTTTCGATGGAAGAAACCCTGAAAAAGTTTGAAGATTTAGTAAATAAACTAAAAATATAATCTCATTATGAACTACTTAAAACGAAGCATCTATATCCTGTTTTTTGCTGTTTTATTGGTAAGCTGTAAACAGCACGAAGAAGCGAGACGCCCAATTTCTCAAGCTTCCGGTACTTTTATGAAAAAATCAGCGGATCGAAATAAAAAACTGGTAGCGAATGAAGAGGATGTCATCAAAAAGATCATCCAAAGCAATCCTAAAACAAAATATTACGCTACAAGAAAAGGATACTGGCTGTATTATGACGAACAAAATACGACAGATACGGCAACACCTAAAAAAGGAGATATTGCTTATTTTAATCTGGAGGTAAAAGACATAAACGGTAAAATTATTTACTCTGAAGCAGATCTTGGACCCCAAACCTATTATGTTGACAAACAGGATATCATGATGGGATTGCGTGATGGTATCAAAATGATGCATAAAAATGAAACTGTAACCTTCTTATTTCCCTCGCATATTGCATACGGATATCATGGAGACAACAAAAAAATTGGCACTAATCAGTCTTTAATCTGCACTGTTACACTTCGTAATTTTGTGCCGGACCCAACAGTGAAAACTGCACCTGCAGCAGGTCAGGCCCAGACAACAGCAGCTCCAAAAGCTGTGACTCCAAAAGCTGCAGCTCCAACAAAAAAAGATACAATAAACCCATAAAACAACATCTTAAAAATGAAAAAGAGTATTTTATTATTACTAGCTGTTACCGTTAGCTCATTATATTCTTGTAAGGACGAACACAGCAATTTGCCTGATGGTTTATATGCTGATATCGAAACCAACAAAGGTCATATTATTGTAGAATTAGATTATAAAAAAGCGCCTGTAACGGTTGCTAATTTTGTAACCTTAGCAGAAGGTAAAAACGAGTTTGTAACAAAAGATTACCTGAAAAACAAGCCTTTTTATAACGGATTAAAATTCCACAGAGTTATTGAAGATTTTATGATTCAGACCGGAGATCCTGAAGGAACTGGTTCCGGAGACACAGGATATAAGTTTAAAGACGAAATCACAGATTTAAAATTTGACAAAGCGGGAGTTTTAGCAATGGCCAATAACGGTCCGGGAACTAACAGCAGTCAGTTTTTTATCACCCATGTTGAGACTCCGTGGTTAGAAGGAAAACATACTATTTTTGGTCATGTTGTAGAAAAAGGACAAGAAGTAGTCAATCAGGTAAAACAAGGCGATACTATTGTTGCTGTAACTATTATAAGAAATGGAGAAGCAGCTAAAAAGTTTGATGCCGTAAAAGTATTTCACGATTATTTTTCAGAAATCGCTAAAGAAAAAGGGAAATATGCCGGAGCTCAAAAAGAAAAAGTAGCTTATTTTGCTGCTGTAAAACCAAAAACAACGAAAACAAGTTCAGGTTTAGAATACTTAATTACAGAAAAAGGAACGGGTAAAAAACCGGCTGCAGGAGCTCAATTATACATTAACTATTCAGGTTTCCTTGAAGACGGAACTTTGTTTGATTCTAGTGTTGAAGATGTTAATAAAGCTTTTGGGAAATTTGATGCAGCAAGAGCTGACCAAAAAGGATATCAGCCAATTCCGTTTCAGGCAGGCCGTAAAGATGGTATGATTCCCGGATTTATTGAAGGAATCGAACAACTTTCATTTGGAGATAAAGCCATTCTTTTTATCCCTTCTCATTTGGCTTACGGAGCAACCGGTGCAGGAGGCGTTATTCCGCCTAATGCAAATATTATCTTTGAAATCCAATTATTAGAAAAGCCACAATAATTATATATATAAAGAATACCATAAACGTAAATTCTTAAAATAATGAAGTTTAAATTTTTATTTTTATTTTGCCTGGCAGTAGTAAACCTTCAGGCTCAGACCAAAAAGCCAGCGGCAAAACCAAAGGCTCCGGCAACTAAAACAGTCGCAAAAGCAGCACCTGCAACAAATCCTAACGACGGTATTTTTGCCACTATATCAACTACAAAAGGTGATATCGTTTTGTCTTTAGAATATATAAAAACGCCTGTAACAGTGGCTAATTTTATCTCTTTGGCAGAAGGAAACAATCCTAATGTAAAGGTGGAAAGACTGAAAGGAAAACCTTTTTACGACGGATTAAAATTTCACAGAGTAATCAATGACTTTATGATTCAGGGTGGAGATCCGGACGGAAATGGTTCCGGAGGTCCGGGATTTGCATTTAAAGATGAATTTGTAGAAGAATTGAAATTTGAAAAAGGCGGTGTTCTGGCAATGGCAAATTCAGGCCCGGCTACAAACGGAAGCCAATTTTTTATCACGCATAAGGAAACACCGTGGTTAAACGGAAAACATACTATTTTTGGCCACGTAGTTTCAGGAATGGACAATGTAAACAAAATTGTTCAGGATGATATCATGACAAAAATTACCATTACCAGAAAAGGTGAAGCTGCTAAAAAATTCAATGCAGTAAAAGTTTTGGCTGACGATGTAAAAAAACAAGAAGCTAAAAAAGCCGAATCTAAAAAAGTAATAGCTGATAAAGCCGCTTATTTTGCCGCTACAAAAGCAAAAGCTACCACAACAGCCTCTGGTCTAAAATATGTCGTTACTAAAAAAGGAACGGGCATAAAAGGAGCTGAAGGGTCGAATATTTACTTTCACTATGCAGGATATTTTGAGAATGGAGATCTTTTCGACAGCAGCATGGCAACCGTAGCAAAAGCATACGGGAAATACGATGCGAATCGTGATGCGCAAAAAGGATATCAGTCTTTCCCTTTTGCAGTAGGTAAAAAAGACGGAATGATTCCCGGTTTTATTGAAGCATTAGACATGATGACTGATGGAGAAAAAGCAATATTCTTTCTTCCTTCAAATTTAGCATATGGAGAAAAAGGTGCCGGAGGAGTGATTCCGCCAAATGCAACTTTGATTTTTGAAATCGAAACATACAAAGATCAGCCTGTCACAAAATAAGTTTTATCTTATAGCACATATTCAAACCCATCAAAATTTAGATTTTGATGGGTTTTTTATTTTTCTTTAAACCTGTCAAATTCATAATTATACAGTAGAAATCGACCCTTAAAATGAACTCATAATAATGTTTATACTCCTATTCTATTAAATCCTAAACAAAATAACTTACCTTTGCCGGCTTTAATTTTTTAATCAAACAAAGTAAGATGTCACAAAACAATGTATTAAAAGGAGTGTTTTTAGTCGCAATAGGCGCTACAACTTACGGAATGTTAGCCACTTTTGTAAAAATGGCTTATACAGAAGGATACACTACTGCCGAAGTAACTACATCTCAATTTATATTAGGAATCATTGGTATTTTAATAATCAATGCTTTCCAGAAAATCAAACACAAAGACAAGGTTGTAAAAGCAACCAAGAAAAATATTTTCAGCTTAATGCTTGCAGGCACATCATTAGGAATGACAAGTTTGTTTTATTATTTAGCAGTAAAATACATTCCCGTTTCTATTGGTATCGTTTTATTAATGCAAACTGTCTGGATGGGCGTATTACTTGAGATGATCTTAGAAAAGAAATTACCTTCGAAACAAAAAGTAATTGCTGTACTTATAGTGCTTATTGGTACTGTTTTAGCAACTAATATTATCCATAACGACGTAGAGCTGGATTGGCGTGGCCTTGCGTGGGGAGCTCTGGCTGCCGCATCTTTTACTACAACTATGTTTACGGCAAATAGTGTTGCTACTGAAATTTCGTCAGCCCAAAGAAGTTTATACATGCTTTTAGGAGGATCGATAATAGTGTTTTCATTTGCAATAGCAACTCAGGTTACTCCTTTTAATTTTGAGATTTTCATGAAATGGGGAATTATCCTTGCCTTATTCGGAACTATTATTCCGCCAATGTTAATGACTGCAGGTTTCCCGTTAACCGGAATTGGATTAGGAAGTATCGTTTCTGCCCTTGAACTTCCTGTTTCTGTAATGATGGCTTATGTATTATTAGATGAAAAAGTAATTCTTTCTCAATGGATTGGAATCGTCTTAATTATTCTTGCAATCATTATTATGAATGTAAATTTCAAACGTAAAAATTAACTTATTTTATGTGTTATTAAAAAAAAGCCACTTGTAATGTAATAATTGTTAATTTTTTTATAAATTCGTGATAAACAATTTAATATCATGAATTTACCCTGGCATTTATACCTCATGGCTTTGCTTTATATTATTGCCGGATTAAATCATTTTAGAAACCCTGGAATGTACATTAAAATCATTCCTCCCTTTTTTTCAAACCCCAAATTAATAAATATTTTAAGTGGAGGTGCCGAGTTTATATTGGGCATTCTCTTAATTGTTCCCTTAACTATGCATTTTGCTGCATGGGGAATTATAGCGTTGTTAATTGCTGTATTTCCTGCCAATCTTTTCATGTATCAAAATAAAAAAGCAGGTTTTGGTTTACCAAAGTGGATTTTATTTGTACGTTTGCCCCTACAGATCGTTTTGATTTTTTGGGCATACCAATATACCCTTTAACAATCAACTATTAATTAAAATTATTTTATTATGAAAAAATTATTTGCGGAGTTTTTTGGAACTTATTGGCTAGTTTTTGGAGGTTGTGGAAGCGCACTTTTTGCTGCCGGGATTCCTAACTTAGGAATTGGATTTGCGGGTGTTGCGCTGGCTTTTGGTTTAACTGTTTTGACAATGGCTTACGCTGTTGGACACATTTCAGGCGGACATTTTAATCCTGCTGTATCATTTGGTTTATGGGCCGGCGGAAGATTTCCGGCAAAAGATCTGCTGCCTTATATTATTTCACAATGTATTGGCGCACTTGCAGCCGCAGGAACGTTGTTTATTATCTGGACCGGTAAAGCAGGAAATGCGATAAACAACACACAAGCGGGAGCTTTTGCCTCAAACGGGTACGGAGCTTTCTCTCCTGACGGATATTCTTTATCATCTGCCTTCATCGCTGAATTTGTACTGACCTTATTTTTCTTATTAGTAATTCTGGGAGCCACAGATAAGTTTGCAAATGGCAAATTTGCCGGCGTTGCAATTGGTTTGGCATTAACTCTAATTCACTTAATCAGTATTCCAATTACAAATACATCCGTAAACCCTGCAAGATCTTTATCTCAGGCTATTTTTACAGGCGGAGAACCGTTATCTCAAGTTTGGTTGTTCTGGGTTGCACCGATATTAGGCGCACTTGTAGCCGGATTCATTTACAAAACATTGTTACAAAATCACGACGCAGCTTAATCAGTTCAATTTCAACTTAAAAAACAATCATATGTCATTTTTATATTTTTTACTTATAGGAGCAATTTCCGGATGGCTTGCCGGGCAGATCTGGAAAGGCGCAGGTTTTGGATTATTGGGTAATATTATCGTCGGAATCGTTGGCGGAATTATTGGTGGATGGATCGCCGGTAATCTTGGTATCGGAGGCGGTGGCCTGCTTTGGCAAATTTTAGTTGCCGTTGGAGGTGCGTGGGTTCTGTTATTCTTAATAAGCCTCATTAAAAAAGCATAATTTACTTCATAATTTACATTTTAAAGAGAAAATCAAATATATTTATATTCGGTTTTCTCTTTTTTATATGCCTGTAACTCATCAATAATCAACTTCATAACAAACAGATTAAAAATTTATCAATCTAAATTCTCAGTTTTATGAATGATATTATAGCCTATTTTAGCACCATTTCGTCTGCTCATAGAAGTTTAATTCTGGTGGGCGGAATCACTGTTTTTTGGTTAATAGAAAACACTTTTCCGTTGTTTCGAATGAAATACCAAAAGTGGCAGCACGCCGGAATCAATTTCTTTTTGACTTTTACCACAATTGTCGTCAATTTTGTTCTCGCCTTTATCTTAATTAAAACCGCAAACTGGACTACCATAAATCATTTTGGAATTCTAAATTGGCTTCCCCAAATACCAATTTGGCTTTACACCATCATCGGATTACTCCTATTAGATTTTATTGGCGCCTATTTAGCCCATTTTGTACAGCACAAAATAAAATTTTTATGGCGTTTTCATATCATACATCATACAGATACCTGGATCGATACCACAACGGCGAATAGACATCATCCCGGCGAAAGTATCATTCGGTTTATATTTACAACCCTGGGCGTCTTAATTGTAGGAAGCCCCATGTGGATGGTTTTCCTGTACCAAAGTTTATCCGTGATTTTTTCACAATTCAACCATGCGAATATTTCTTTGCCAGGTAAAGTAGATGTTTTCCTAAGTTATTTTATTATTTCGCCCAACATGCATAAAGTGCATCATCATTATGTATTACCGTATACTGATAGTAACTATGGAAATATTTTTTCAGTCTGGGACCGTCTTTTCAGCACTTTTACCACCCTGCCAAAAGAAGAAATAATTTATGGAGTAGATACTCATATGGCACCGGAAGAAAACAACAAATTGAAAAATTTACTGCAAATACCGTTTCAAAAATCGAGATCTGCAAAAAACAGTTAAAATCATTAAAAAAAAACTCCCACATCGAACCAAGTAATTATTTTTTTTATTAATATTGATACTTAAATTGAAAATCAATCTATTAATCATTAACCCCTATTTTGAATTAATTTTCACGTGATGAAAAAGAGTAACCGCAAAGAATTGAATTGGGAGCAAACCGAAAAACTTGTTTCGTTAGCCTTAGAAGAAAAAAATCCATTTGAGATCATAAAAAAGGAATTTGGATTGGCAGAAAAAGAAGTTCTGGAAATCATGAAAAAGAAAATGCCACTTGAAAAATTTGAGATGTGGAAAAAGAAGGCAATTGCAAATAAACCAAAACCGAAACCCGTTAAAATAGATGATTTTGATGAAGATTTGGATGGTAAATATTATATAAAAAACAAGCTAGACTAAAACAGAACTCCTGAAATTCAGGAGTTTTTTTTATATTTTTAATGTCAATGTAACTTTTTCAGACTTTACAAGTCAAATACAAATAACTAAACACAAATAAATGAAAAAAATACTTTACACCCTAGCTCTGGCTGTTACGCTCTGGAGTTGCAAAACAGGAAACTCATCCGGCGCTGCAAAAAGCAATGTTGTAGAGGTGAATATTAATCTTATTGACGTAAAAGACGATAGGGTTTTAGTGACTGTGACACCTCCACAGATCAAAACTGACGAAATAATTTACAGTATTCCAAAAACAGTTCCGGGCACTTACTCTACAGATAACTACGGTAAAAATTCAGATGATTTCAAAGCTTTTGATGCTAAAGGAAATCCATTAACCGTAAAACGAATTGATGATAATTCATGGTCTATTTCTAATGCAAAAGCATTAAAAAAAATCACTTACCTCGTTGCCGATACTTTTGATACTGAAAAAGGAACAGGATTTGGTAATGACGATATTTTTTCACCAGCCGGAACCAACATCAATGCAGGAGTTAACTTCATGATCAACACCCATGGTTTTGTAGGTTATTTTCAGGATAAATTAAATATTCCGTATAAAGTTACCATTACACATCCTGATACACTTTGGGGAGCAACCTCAATGACAGACGAAGACGCGAGCAATACAAGCGACGTTTTTACAACATCGCGTTATGCTGTTCTGGTCGAAAACCCAATCATGTATTCTAAACCGGATTATACGACTTTTAACGTAAACGGAATGGATATCCTGATCGCTGTTTACTCTCCTACCGGAAAATTTACTGCCGAAAGTATTACTCCGGAAATGAAAACGATAATGACGGCGCAAAAAAACTTTTTAGGTAAAGTAAATGCCACCAAAAAATATACGGTTTTATTGTATTTGTCCAGTATGGCCAAAGATGATGCCCATGGTTTCGGAGCTCTTGAACACCCAACTGCAACTACAGTTGTTTTACCGGAATCTATGCCAAAAGAAAAATTGGTAGAATCTATGAAAGATGTGGTTTCGCATGAGTTTTTTCATATTGTAACGCCGCTTACTGTTCACTCAAAAGAGATTCAGTATTTTGATTATAATGCACCAAAAATGTCTGAGCATTTATGGATGTATGAAGGTGTCACAGAATATTTTGCCAATCTTTTCCAAATCAATCAGGGACTAATTGCCGAAAATGAATTCTATACTCGTATTGCCGAAAAAATCGAAGAAGCAAAAGCACTAAACGATACGATGTCCTTTACTAAAATGAGTGCCAATGTATTGGTACAGCCTTATAAAGACCAATACTTAAATGTATACCAAAAAGGAGCTTTAATTGGTATGTGTATTGACATTATCATCAGAGAAAAAAGCAATGGCGAAAGAGGAATTCTGGATCTGATGCATAAATTAGCAAACGAATATGGTGTTGAAAAACCATTTAATGACAATGAACTTTTTGCTAAAATCACCGAATTGACTTATCCTGAAGTTGGAGAATTCTTAAATAAATACGTGGCAGGAACAACGCCAATTCCTTATGATTTCTATTTGGCAAAAGTAGGCGTAACCAAAGCTTCTGAAAAAGTCCCTGCATCCATTTTCATCAAAGGACAAACTCCTTATATTGGTATTGATCCGGCAACTAAAATCATAAGCGTTCGTCCTGATGTTGATCTCAATATATTCTTTACGAACTTAAAACTTAAAGCCGGAGATGTAATCACTGCTGTAAATGGTAAAACATACAACTTAGAAAACATTTATGACCTGATTTCAGAAAGTGAAATATGGAAAGAAAATGATCCAATTACTATTAAGATAAAACGTGATGGTAAAGAGCAGACTATAAAAGGAACTGTGAAAGTACCGTTTGAAGAAAAAGAAACTTTTAAAGCAACAGACACTTCAAAAGAAAAACTTAAAAACGCATGGTTAAAAGGATAATTTCTTTTTATCATAACACAAAAAAAACCGACAAGTGATTGTCGGTTTTTTTTATGTTAGTGTGTGAGATTGGGCAAAGTCGAAGTCCCGCACAGTGATTCAGCAGATGAGACTTATTCTTTACTCAGTCTGACAATACGATTATTTCTTCACTGGAAACTTCCAGTCAAATTCGTCTTTACCATTGATAATCGCTCCAATTTCAAACTTTACTACTTCGTCAAATTCTGTCTGAAGAATAAACCAGTTGTCTTCGTTGAAATAGTTCTCGAACGTATCAAAAGTTTCCTGGGTGTATTTTGTGATTTCTTTTGTGGCTAAATCTTTCTTTACGTCAGCAATTTTTCTTCCAATTAACCTGAACCCGTAAACTTCCAGATCATTGCTTGAAGCTACTAAATAACCTAATTTCAAGTCTTCTTCCTGATAAAATGTCAATCTGATTTTGTGTGCGTTGTATACAAAAATTACATTATCATCTTCATCTGTATAATTTTTGTCCGGTTTTCCTAAAGCAGCCGTTACATCGTTTTGCTTCATTCCGAAAAGCAATTTATCAATTCCTGATTTTAGATTTATTTTCATATTTACTTTTATTTAAAGTGCAAATTTCGTGAAGTTTTTGCAAAGTCCGTCACGATTCTATTTTATTATTTTTTTCGCCACTAATTGCCCTAATTTTCAAGAATTATATTTGTCTGGCTAAGCGAAGTAGAAGCTTTTTATTTTTGCCACAGATTAGAAGGATTAAAAAGGATTTTTTTTAATCTGTTCAAATCTGCGGAATCTGCGTGAAACTTTTTCGATACAACCAGAGCTCTAATAGCATTGCCCTTCGACTTCGCGCAGAGAGACATTACAATAAAAAAATCCGCATAAATCCGTTTCATCCGCATAATCTGTGGGCAATTTAATTTTGATAATTCTTCTTATTTGGTTTAGCACTCATATAAAAAGTAATCTTCCCTCCTTTGATAACATCCGAATGTTTCAGGAAAGGTTTCTCTAATTGTTTTCCATTCAAAAGTACTTTACTCACAAACACATTTTTATCCGATTGATTCACCGTTTCAACTTCGAAAGTTGTTCCGTTTTCTAAATTAAAAACCGCTTTTTTTACCAACGGACTTCCCAAAGCATATTCATCAGAGCCCGGTGCTACGGGATAAAATCCTAAACTGCTAAAAATATACCAGGCGCTCATTTGCCCAAAATCATCGTTTCCGCCCAAACCATCGGCCCCATTTCGATACATTTTTTTTAGGATCATTCTGATTTTATCTTGTGATTTCCACGGCGAGTTCGTCCAATTGTATAAATACACCACATGATGAGAAGGTTCGTTTCCGTGCACATAATTTCCTATAATTCCTTCTCTGGTAATATCCTCTGTATTTTCAAAATATTTATCCGGCAAATGCATGCTGAACAGCGAATCTAATCTTACATTAAATTTATCATTACCGCCCATCATTTTAATCATTTCAGCAGGATCCTGCGGAACATACAAACTATAATTCCATGAATTTCCTTCTATAAAACCTTGTCCATGTGTATCCAGCGGATCAAATTCTTTTTTGAAAGTTCCGTCGTTTAATTTCGGGCGCATAAAACCTGTTTTGGCGTCATAAACATTTTTATAATTTTTAGACCTTTCGATAAATTCATTATAAATATCAGTTTTTCCTAACTTTTTCGCTGCCTGAGCAATGGCCCAATCATCATAAGCATATTCTAAAGTTTTAGAAACCGAAGATCCGTTTTTATCCTCAGGAACATAACCCATTTTCATGTAATATTCCAGTCCGTCATAATACGGCACTTTAGCGGTGTTCACACAAGCCTGAAGTGCTTTTTCCCTGTCAAAATTCCCGTTTCCTTTTACAATCGCATCGGCAATTACTGAAACAGAATGATAGCCAATCATACACCAGTTTTCATTGGCATAATGCGACCAGATGGGCAGCATTTTATGGACACTTTGGTCTGAATGTGCCAACATCGAACTGATCATATCTGAATTTCGCGCAGGCTGAACCAAATTGAATAACGGATGTAAAGCCCTGTACGTATCCCATAAAGAGTAACTGGTGTAGTTTTTAAAGTTTTCGGCTTTATGAACATTCATATCCAGACCTTTATAGTTTCCGTCTACATCCATGTATTCTGTTGGACCTAAAAAGGCATGATACATCGCCGTATAAAAATTCACTAAATCTTCTTTCTGAACCGTTTCAACCTGAATTTTATTCAATTCGTTGTTCCAGACTTCCTGGCTTTGTTTTTTTACCTTTTCGAAATCCCAACCCGGAACTTCTTTTTTCATATTTTCTAAAGCACCTGCAGAACTTACCGGTGACAAAGCCATTTTAATTTTTATTTTTTCGCCCTCTTTAGTATTAAAATCAAAAAACAATTTCAGGTTTTGGCCTGCCATTTCGGGAAAATTCTTAGTCTGATCAAACCTTCCCCAGAAACCTTTGTAGACGCTTTTTTCAAGAGGTGCCTGTCCGTAGCTTTTAATGGGTTTACTAAAAGACATCGCAAAATAAACCGTTCTGGTTCTCGCCCATCCATTGGTCTGGCGATATCCGGTGATTAAAGTATCGTTTTCTACGCGAACAAATGTCCAGACGTTCTTTTTATCGTAATTGTAAATTCCGGAAGTCAGATCCAAAATAATATGTGCTTCCTCTGACTTTGGAAACGTATATTGATGCATTCCAACTCTTGTTGTTGCTGTAAGCTCTGCTTTAATCTTATGATCTTCCAGAAGCACACTATAATAGGCTGGTTCTGCTTTTTCTGTACTATGTGAAAAAACTGATCGATAACCCGATAATGGTTTTGAAGCCACTCCGGGATTCAATTGTAATTTTCCGGTTGTAGGCATAATCAGAAAATCACCTAAATCTGAATGTCCCGTTCCGCTAAAATGCGTGTGACTAAAACCCACAATGGTCTTGTCTTCGTATTGATATCCTGCACAATATTTATAGACATCTCCGTTGTACTTGCCATTTAAACTATAAGCAATCGTATCGGTTTCAGGACTCAGCTGCACACTTCCAAACGGCACTGTAGCACCTGGATAAGTATGTCCCATTTTGGCTGTACCAATCATAGGATCAACATACTGAATCAGGTTTCGCTTTTCTATTGTTTTTTTCTGCGCATTTGCTGCAGCAACAAACACCAAAAATGACAATCCAAAAAGTAAACTTCTACATTTTATTCTATTCATCAGGTTCTTTTTTAAATCAATATTTCTCCTATAAAGTAGTGTCTCGCATTTCCTAAAACGTTTTACCAATACTTTCAGGTCAGAAAATTACAATAAAATATGCTCTTTAAAAAATATAAATTGTTTGAAGCTCAAAAGCTTTTAAATATCTTTGAAGCATCTAAAAATGCCATTTATATATGAAAAATTATATTTTATTTCTAGTCCTTTCTTATAGTACATTCGGGTTTTCGCAAAAAACAGACAGTTATAGGTTAACCAAAGAAGAAATAAAACAACGTGAATTAAATGAAGTTTCTGACTTCCCTATCTATAAAGCATTTGAATGCTCTGATAAAGGCGGGGTCTATGAATTGCTTTTGTGCGAAAACCAAAAGAACATTACTAAAAATGATACTTTAAACACTAAAATTCAGGCTATTTATACCATGGCTGATCATGGCGGTTTTCTTGAAAAATGGAGAATTAATGATTTACTTGAACCTACGGATCCTAAAGAAACTACAATTTGGTTCTGGACAAAATACTGCAGCACTAAAGATCTTGATGGCGATGGCTACATAGATCCTGTAATTGTCTATGGGACAAAAACAGAGTATGGCGGAATAAGACGCGTTAAAATTATTACGGTCTATAAAAACAAAAAATATGCAATTCGCGCTGTAGAATGTGACCTGGATTATTGCAGAAGTTTCAAAAAAGATGCAAGCTGGAATTCTTTACCTCAAAAAATAAAAACCCACATTGATGCTTTAGTTGTAAAGATGAGAAAAGAACAGGATCTTATTTTGCAGGATGGATAGTTAAATTATAAATTCCAACTTAAATATTGGTTAACGGTATTTTTATCCTTGCTTGCCTAAGCTGGATTAAAATCCAGCCCTACAATATGAGCCGAGCCTACGGCTCTTTTTTAGAGTTTACGCTTCAGATTTTCTTTTACTTCTTCAAACCATTCATTTTTCAGGATACTTAAAACGATCGAATCACGGCGTATTTCCTTATTTATTGTTGGCATATGGCTTCGTAAAATGCCTTCGACTTTGCAGCCAATACTTTTCATGGCAGCAATACTTCGTTCGTTATCGTTATCGGCACGAAATTCTACGCGTTCCATCCCAAGTGTTTCGAAAGCAAACTGAAGTAATAAAAATTTACAATGTTTGTTGAGCCCGGTTCCTCTAAAAGCTGAGCCGTACCAGGTAAATCCCAGCTGAAGGGTTTTAAATTCCAGATTCATGTCGTAAAAACGTGTTGAACCGGCGTATTTTTGAGATTTTTTATCGAAAACTATAAAGGGAAATTCTCTTTTATCTTCACGGTTTTTTATTGCCGACTGAATATACTTGATGAGATTTTCTTTTCCGTCTGCGCCTACTAATGAATATTTCCAGGTTTCTGGCTCGTTGATTGAAATTGCTAATAAATTATCGACGTCTGATTCTTGTAACGGACGTAATACAACTAAGTCGTCTTTTAAAATGATATTGTCTGAAAAATTGAAATTTGGTGTTGTCATAAGCTATTTTTTTGTGATGCTCTGTGTGAATCTTTGCGTAAAAACTTTTTCACAGAGATGCACGAAATAATCACGAAGGGTCACAAAGTTTTTAAAGAGAAAAAATTACTCACTCATTTCATCATAACGCTCCGGAATTTGCGGATCGTACAACGGTAATTTGAATTCTTCCATCACTTCTACCAATTTATTCATGGTTTTACCTTCGGTACCGTAACAGTCAATTTTGATACTTTGAGGTGTTGTGATTACCTGAAAAGCACCTTTCCCAGAAGTATTTTGCCAGCTGTTTTCATCGACTCTTTCCCATTTCGAAAATACCGAAGCGATTCTGTTCATGATTACCTCAACCGGAAGCGTTTCAAGGCCTTCGACATCTTCTCTTTCTGTAAGGGCTTCGTAAACTTCATGATGGTTTAAGTAAACCTCCTCTAAATATTTCCAAAAAAGTAATTCGTACATAGCCTGGTGTTTTTTTTAGCCCCGATAGTAGTGAAAATCCTTTTGTCCGCCGCGGCGGATAAAAGATTGTAACGGATAGCGGGATTAGCTCCTAAAAAAGCTAATTATTAATAAAAAAGGTTCTGTTGTAAACTCCAGTATATAAAACCTTTGCAACTCAGAACCTTTGTAACTTTGTAACTCAAAAAAAATTAATATTCGAATGTTCCGTATTCACTGGTAATAGTCAGTTTTTTAGAGTCGGCCGCTTCTACTCTACCTACGATTTGTGCATCGACATTGAACGATTTTGAAATCGCGATGATATCTTGTGCAATGTTTTCAGGAACGTAGATTTCCATACGGTGACCACAATTGAAAACCTGATACATTTCTTTCCAGTCGGTTTTTGATTGCTCCTGAATTAACCTGAACAATGGCGGAACCGGGAATAAATTGTCTTTTATAATGTGTAAATTCTGTACGAAATGTAAAATTTTGGTCTGCGCTCCACCACTACAATGCACCATTCCGTGAATTTCGTTTGGCGTGTAGGTGTCTAAAATTTTCTTGATAATTGGTGCATAAGTTCTGGTTGGAGAAAGTACTAGCTGACCTGCATTTATTGGGCTGTTTTCGACCTCATCGGTTAGATTTACCTGTCCTGAGTAAATTAATTCCTCCGGCACAAGCGCATCATAACTTTCAGGGTATTTTTTAGCTAGATATTTCCCGAAAACGTCGTGACGGGCAGATGTTAATCCGTTACTTCCCATTCCGCCATTATAGCTTTTTTCGTAAGTTGCCTGACCAAAAGAAGTCAAACCAACAATCACGTCACCCGCTTTAATGTTAGCATTATCTACAACATCGCTGCGTTTCATACGGGCTGTTACGGTAGAATCTACAATTATGGTACGAACAACATCTCCAACATCGGCAGTTTCGCCTCCTGTGGAATGAATCGTTACGCCAAAAGATTTTAATTCGTTGATTAATTCTTCTGTTCCGTTGATAATTGCCGAAATAACTTCTGCAGGAATTAAGTTTTTGTTTCTTCCAATTGTAGAAGAAAGCAAAATATTATCGGTTGCCCCAACACATAATAAATCGTCGATATTCATAATTAAAGCATCCTGAGCGATTCCTTTCCAAACTGAAATATCTCCTGTTTCTTTCCAGTACATATACGCCAGAGACGATTTTGTACCCGCTCCGTCAGCGTGCATGATTAAGCAATATTCCTCATCCTGGGTAAGGTAATCCGGAACAATTTTACAAAATGCCTGAGGAAATAAACCTTTATCGATATTTTTTATGGCGTTGTGTACGTCTTCTTTTGATGCCGAAACACCTCTTTGTGCGTACCTTTTGCTAGAATCTGAACTCATGAAACTTAGTTTGTGTTGATGTGGTGCAAAGATAATCCCTTTTTTTAATTCTCAGGGCTATACTATTTAAAATTGAATATTTTGACGCACAAAAAAATTCGGCAGGTGAGATAACGCTGCCGAATTTCCTGAGTAAAACTGGTTTAAAATTTTGGCCTCTAAAAGTTATTCCCAATCTGGCATTGCCGTTCCTGAGAATAAAACGGTTCTTGAATTGACAACTCCGATAGTCGTTTTTACGATATTTTTTACCGAAAGCCCATCATTAGAGGTATTGGTAAAAATAAGTTCTGATTCGTTTGGTGAATAGCGAACATCCAGATCATTTGTTCCTAAGGTTTTTTCTGTCAGGATTTGAGTTAAAACTGCGGATCCAAAATTATATTCGAAAATTCTGGAATCTAACTGACGATAATTTAGGTTTTCGAAACCGGCAACATCTCTCGTATAGACTAATTTTTGTCCGGTAACTGAAAAATTCAATCCTCCGACTGCTCCTGTTTGTCCCGACAAAATTGTAGCTGTCACGACTCCTGACGGATTTATAACGTAAATTTCAGCATTGTAACCATTGGCATCATTTACTTTTAAAGCAATTTTTGATCCATCGGCACTCCAGTCACATTCTGATATAAATTTGCCATTGGGTGTTTGAAATACTTTGGTCAAGCCACTGCCGTCACTATTGATTTTGTATAATTTATCGAAGTTAGGATAAATAAGTTCACTTCCTGAAGCATTCCAGGAATACCCAATATAATCTGAATTGAAACCTGCAACAGGAACAGAATTGGTTATTTTTTTAACTTCCGTCCCGTCATAATTCATTGTATAAAGGTCGTTTTGAGAACCATTTGTTCCTATAAAAGCAATTTTTTTGGCCTGATTGTTTCTTCTTGGGCGCCAGCTATTTTTAGTCGAACTTGTCAATTGATATTGTTTACCGGCATCATCAGCTGTAAAAATCACATTATTATCATTTATGTTTTTAACAAACAAAAATCTGGTAGTCGGAAAAGCAATTGTAGTAAATGAACTTACCGCACTTAAAACCGGAGTATTTATACCATCTGTAACTTCAATTTGCCAATAGTACTTGGTACCAAAAATTAAATCTGTCAGCGTTAGTTTTTGCTCTTTTATGGCATCATACACTTTCACCTCGCTATTACTGTCATTTCTAAGCGTTACTTTAAAAGTTAACACATCTTTATCAGGATCAGTAACTGTCCAGGTCAGATCTAAAGATACTGCCTGAGCTGTACTATTATCAACCGGACTTACCTGTACGGGAACTGTTGGCGGTTTGTTATTAGCGGTTGCTTTTTTAAGTTCAAAAATAATCTCCGACGTATTGTTTGCCGTCACGGTTGTAGCTTCAAATTTTGCTACAAAACCATCTTTTTGAGCCTGAAAAGAGTATTCTCCCACTTTTACGTTCGCAACTGTAAATTTGCCGTCAGCATCTGTAAAAACCGTACTTGTAGTTGGGCTTGAGAGTATTTTTACATTTTCCATAGGTTCAAAAGTATCCGCATTAACCACTCTACCGCTAACGGTGCCATAGGCCAATTCTCCTATTTTCTCTTCACTGCATGAAACCAAAAACAATAAAAAAAGTACGCTTGCTATTTTGTATAAATACTTCATTATTAATTTGTTTTTAAATTGAAAATTCTGATTCATCTTTAAAATTCTGATGTTTAAAACTGCTTTATTTTTTCTTTTTTGCGAAATAATAAGTGAGTCCTATCCCGAATTTATAATAGTAATCATCCCGAGTTCCTGACGTTATATAGTCGACGTTGTCACTGAAATTAATATTTTGCTCTGCAAATAATTTTATTCCAATTCTGTCAGATGCTAAATACTCAAGACCTAAACCGTATTGAATCTTACCGTATGTATTCTCGAATTTCTTGTTCATGGCATAACCGCCGCCTCCATACAAATAGGGTGTAAAACGATCTTTAGGCAGTAAAAGCCATTCGAGATTAAGGTCATAAGTGATATAACCAACATCGAGTAAATTTTTATTGGCGAGATTGACCACATTCGTAGAGGCACTGATATTAAAACCGGGCGTTATAAAAAACTTTAGAGCTCCTCTGCCAAAAGGCCTTAAAAGCGGATCCTGATAATCGCCATCCATTAATGTTGCTCCTCCTGAAATTTCGATGGCAAATTTGCTTCTTCTGTTTTCCAGAACTCTTCCGTAAAGTTGGGTTGCATCAGCAGTTTTAGTTTCCTCTGCATAAGCCTTCAGCAAATTATCAACTTCCCATTTGGGCGCGTCTGCTTCCCAGATATTATCTTTTATTCCTTCCAGAACAAGAGATTCTACCGCTTTTTCGATGGCTTCGGTTACGGCCATATGCACAGGTTCATTAGTGGTATATCCTGTTTCTACTTCTAATAATCTTTTAAAATTTACATATCTGAATAAACTTTCATCAATTGCCTGTGATAAAATGGTTTTAGAGATATAAACCGATTTTAAAATTTTTCCGTTAGATGTCGAAATCATTCTCAAATAAATCGTAACCCGATCCTGACGGTATTTTACAGACGCTCCGGCTCCAAAATATCGTGCCCCGAAACCTCCTGTGATAATATTAGAATCATACGAAACGATACCGCCTTCTAGTAAAACTCCTGCATATAATAAAGGAGTTAATTGTGGCTCATTAGGATTGGCATTTTTTACATATTCCTGACGTGTTGCCCGAATCAGGTTTCGTTCCTGCAATAGATTACCAATGTTTTCGCGCTCAATTGGCACAAACCATTTTGAATCTTCAAGCGCTTTTATCAATATTGAGGTAGCACCCTGCGTAACGGCAGTACTAAAACTGCTTCCGTTTTCCTGAGGTTTATATTGTCCGGTCTGATCCCTGAATTTATAGACACCAACGACAACGGGTTCTTTTGGTTTTGGCAAATCTTTTAGCAATGAAGTCGCGGGCGTACCTTCGCCTAAAATTGCTTTTTCGACTCCGGTTGGCTGATTAAAATAAGCACCGCAACCCGAAAAAAGAAATCCGAATAAAATTAGTAAGTAGTGATGTAATCTCATGTTATTTATTTGGGATGATAACTTGGGTTTGTTCTCCTGTATTGGTATCTAAAATATTTAGTGTGAGTCCGTCTGCAGATGGATAAACGTCGACAGAATAGCTTCCAAAAGTATAGGAACCTTCCTTAATACCATCAGTACCAAATTGTTGTTTGTAGAGAGAACTGGAAATCTGACTTAATAACTGGGCATTTAAATTGGCTTTAAATCGCTCCAAATCAGTTTGTGGCGCTGTTATGGCCGTTTTATCTTTCTGCTTGTTCTGCGCTTCTGCGCTGCTCAAGAGCCATTGATAATTGAAAGTATCTCCTCCAAAAGCCGGATTTACCGGTTTATAAACTAAAGCCTGCGCGTTTATAAACGGAGATAGTAGTAGCAATACTACGAGGGTTATAATAAATTTCATGTCGCTAATAATAAAATTAATACTGAGTGAAATATTTTCGCTGTTTTTCTTTTTCTTTAAAATAAGTAAAGGTGGCATTTACAGATTCCTCTGCAACGGCGTCTAAAAATTCGTCATCCGGTCTGGCTAAAAACTCATAAATAACCTCATTATCGACGGTTATTGTTATGGCTGTATTTCTTGCAAAACTATATTCTTCACCTATTGTTACTATCTTTTCAGCATTTATTCCAATATCATTGTACCTGTAATAATACCGATCATAAAAATCTTTACCAATTTTTGTTTTGGTGTCGTCCGTAATGATTCCTCTTAACACAAATCCGTCAACAGGAAGAACTATTACATCGTCTTTTTTTTTTCCTGACCCAGAACTACACGATCTTTCGCTATTATTTGCTTGTCTTCATCATAAAACAATAATAATACGATTACCTCATCATCTTCTGACAGATTGATTTGTGAGGTTGATAGTTTTTGTCGTTCATTGGGCTGCAGGGTAAAAACACCAACTTGGTCATTATTAGACTGATTATTACTTTTACTATTGTTTTTTATAACAGACATTTTGTAGGCAGCACTCCTGATTACCTCTGTAAGGTTTTCTGCCGTACCGGTAATTTTTACATTGCCTTCAACTTTCTCTATTTCGAGTTTTGCTTTTATTTTGTCTTGGGGGACCTGACCGTATAATACGGCAGTTAAAAACAGAAATGAGAAAATAATATGTCGGTATATAAAACGCATGTTTTAAATTTATTGATTGATAAGAATTATCGAAGCTCCATTTCCTGTCTGGGTAATTTTCATGTTCTTAGACATCGAATTGGTTCCAATATTTTTAATGTTTTGATTGTCTCCTTTTTGGACCATTTCCATATTTACATTATAATTGGTATACAATGTAAAATCTGAAATTTTGTTATTATCGCCTCTTTGCACCACATTTTGCGTGATTGTTTTAGCATTTTTATCTAAAAGCAACTGATTGCGATCTCCAATTTGATTGACGGCAACTTTGGTTTCTTTTGATTTTAAAAATGCTGTTACTGTATTTAAATCTCCGATTTGCTGTATATTAATACCCGATTGGATTTTTTGATTTAAATCATTCTGAGCCTTTTTATCCATTGAAGAAACTAAACTAAAAGCGACTTGTTTTGAATTAAAAACAGACGAGCTATAGTTTTTAAAATCTGAATCATCCTCTTTTTCCTGTGCATAAAACACCGGAGAAAAAAGCAAGAAAACGATACTGGTTAAAATGAAAGTTTTCATCTTGATTTTATTTAAATTAAAAAAATGAGATAGTTACGTTCTGCAACTATCTCATTTGTTTTTTAGAGTATTAGTTACTTTGAGTAACAGTAATTGTATTTGTATTTCCTTTTGAAAATGCAATACTAGAATGCGCTGCACCAGTTTGTGTAACAGTAGCTATATTGAAGTTACCAATTTGCAAAGTGTCTTCAGTTAACTTAGTACCATTTTGTACACTTGTAGCTTTGTTCTCATCACCATATTGGTAGTGGTTAGACGTATTTTTGTCTGCCACAGAAGTACCAGATGGAGAAGTTTGTGTTTGCCAAGATTGGTTATGAACACCACCTTGAGAAGCATAAGCTACATTGTTATCTCCGTTTTGAGTTTGTGTAGCCTCATTTTTGCTATGAGGAGCAAATGGAACATTTACAGCTGCAACATGTCCTAATTGAGTAGCATTGAACGGAAGTCCGGTTGGTTTTTCGTTTCCTGTTGTTCCCTGATCTACAGTAGCAGTATTGCTGTTACCTGTTTGTTTTTGAGTTGCGATGTCAAATCCTCCTAATGCACTTGAAGCTCCCGCAATTTGATCTTGCCATATTGTAGCTTTATTGCTGTTTCCGGTTTGAGTTTGGTACGCTTTGTTGTCATGGTTACTTTGAGAAATAAATGCGCCGTTGTTATTACCGGTTTGTTTTACATCAGCTTTGTTGTCTTTAGCTGCATACAAACCTGGTTGAATTCCCTGGTAAACTTCAGATTTGTTGTTGTCTCCTAATTGATCTACAAGAGACCCATTATGCGATCCGTTTTGTGTTACAATACCAGTGTCGGTGTTACCAACTTGATTTACTGATGATGTGTTTCCCTGTGCAAAAGCCGCTGCTCCTACCAATAGCATCGCTGAGATGCTCAAAATTACTTTTTTCATAATAGATATATTTAATTGGTTATTAATACAACTTATTATGTAGGTCAGTGTGATTTGGGGAAATCAAGCCATCAAAAAACGTCATTCGAAAATAAAATCAGAAGACTTATTTTCTTTCTTCATGACCAAAATTAGAAAACTTCTCGAAAATCAAATCAAGTATAAATACCTATTTTACAATAACATAACCACTTTTCGATGAACTGTAAAACTATCTCGACGAACTACTGAAATCAGCAAAAACATAAGTAGGAAATTACTTTCTTATCATAATTTCTTTACATTTACCCCTAATTATATGCTAAAAACAACATTAACAATGCATTATTTTAACATTACAACAAAAAAAAGCCCACCTAAATTCGATGGGCTTGGTAGAATTGTTAAATTACTATTTATTTGGTAAACAATAACTCTCTGTATTTGGTTAATGTCCAGCTTTCGTCGTCTACAAGTAGCTCTAATTTATCACAGTGATTACGAATATCTTCAAAATAAGGTTTCACTTTATTACAGTAAGCCTCGGCCATTTTTTGCGCATCGGTTAAATGATTGGCTGTTCTTCTTTCGTCTGTCATCGCCAATACTTTAGAATTGATTCCTTCAATATGGCCGGAAATCTCTTTAATCAAAACGATCTGCTCTTTTGCAATAGTCTCAAATTCTTTTCCAAAGATCTCTTTTAATCCTTTTACATTTTCGATTAAGGTATTTTGGTAACGTATTGCCGTAGGAATAACATGGTTTCTGGCAATATCTCCCAAAACCCTTCCTTCGATCTGAATTTTCTTAGTGTATTCTTCTAATTCTATTTCATAACGTGCTTCAGCTTCAATATGATTTAGAATTCCTAATTCAGAAAATAAATCCAAAGCTTGTTTCGAAACTTTAGCCTTAATTGCTTCCGGAGTGGTTTTAAAATTACTTAAACCTCTTTTTGCCGCTTCTTTCTCCCAACTTTCGCTATATCCGTCACCTTCAAAAAGTATTTTTTTAGATTGTTTGATATACTCTCGTAATACATTAAATATCGCATCGTCTTTTTTCATGTCTTTCGACTCGATCAAAGTATCTACTTCTATTTTAAAGTCTTTTAATTGTTTGGCAACAATCGCATTCAAAGTGGTCATCGCGTTTGAACAGTTTGAATTTGATCCAACGGCTCTGAACTCCCATTTATTTCCGGTGAAGGCAAAAGGCGATGTTCTGTTTCTGTCTGTATTGTCTAAAAGAACGTCCGGAATTTTACCTACTACATTCAATTTTAAATCTGTTTTTTCTTCAGGAGATAATTTTCCTGTTGTAACGCTTTCTAACTCAGATAACACTTTGGTCAATTGTGCCCCGATAAAAACAGAGATTATGGCCGGCGGCGCTTCATTGGCTCCTAATCTGTGATCATTACTTGCTGTTGCAATAGCAGCCCTTAATAATGTTTCGTAATCATTAACTGCTTTTATGGTATTAATAAAGAAGGTCAGGAACTGCAAATTACTCATTGGCGTTTTACTCGGACTTAACAAATTAACTCCCGTGTCTGTTGCCAGTGACCAGTTATTGTGTTTTCCTGATCCGTTTACTCCTTTAAAAGGTTTTTCGTGAAACAATACTTTAAAGTCGTGACGCTCGGCCACTTTTTGCATCACATCCATTAATAAAGAGTTATGATCTACCGCAAGATTGGTTTCTTCGAAAATGGGTGCCAGCTCAAACTGATTTGGTGCTACTTCGTTATGACGTGTTTTTACCGGAATTCCTAACAACATACATTCCTGCTCTAAATCTCTCATATAAGTCAGGGCACGTGTTGGAATTGATCCAAAATAATGATCGTCTAATTGTTGTCCTTTTGCAGAAGTGTGTCCTAATAAGGTTCTTCCGGTCATCATCAGGTCAGGACGAGAATTGGCCAATGCTTTATCAATAAGGAAATATTCCTGTTCCCATCCTAAAGTAGCGGTTACCTTTTTTACATTTTTATCAAAGTATTTACATACTTCTGTCGCTGCTTCATCTATAGCAGATAAAGCTCTTAACAACGGAATCTTATTGTCTAAAGCTTCTCCCGTATAAGCGATAAAAACAGTTGGAATACATAAAGTAGTCCCGTAAATAAATGCCGGAGAAGTTGGGTCCCAGGCCGTATATCCTCTGGCTTCGAATGTATTTCTGATTCCGCCATTCGGGAAACTCGATGCATCCGGTTCTTGTTGTACCAGTTGTGCTCCGCCAAATTTCTCTACAGGATCACTTCCGTCATAAGAGACTTCAAAAAAAGCATCGTGTTTTTCGGCAGTAGTTCCTGTAAGTGGCTGAAACCAGTGTGTATAATGAGTAACACCTTTGGATAATGCCCATTCTTTCATTCCCATGGCGATATAATCTGCCAGTTTTCTGTCTATTTTAGTTCCATGCTGAATGGCATCTCTAACTCCCTTTAAAGCATCCGAAGTCAAAAACTGCTTCATTGCTTTTTCATTAAACACATTTGCACCAAAAATGTTAGATTTTCTATCGATTTCTTCAAAATGTACTGGCTTTCTTGTAGAAGCATCTCTCAAGGCCTGGAAACGTAATGTTGACATGTATAATAAGTTTAAAATTTGTACTAATTTTTACTAAAAAATGATCGACAAATATAAACAAATAAAAAGGCTGTTTATAGGATAAATTTGAGATTTTTATTCGACGATTTTTCAACGTAAGATGCTTTTTTCAAAGAATAATGAATTTGATTTGAAAAAATATAACAAAACACCTCAGTATTCTTCATTAAATAAACATTTTTTCACAATTCCTTAACCTCAAATACCAATAAAGACAAGTAATTTTTACGAATTTATTTTTTAAAGGTATAAAAAATTGCTTTTTTAAAAATATACCCCTCCCAAAATTGCGCTTATCTAAAAAATAATACTCGCTTAAACAAAATAGCCCCCTAATTTTTACGGCTAAAAAAATAAATCTATATTTGACCCAACGAAAAAAACAAAAAAATTAATTTATATTATTATGGCTAAAATTAAGTTAGAGTACATTTGGTTAGATGGATATGAACCAACTCAAAATCTTAGAAGTAAAACTAAAGTTGAAGAGCATGAAAATTTCAAAGGAACGTTAGAAGAACTTGGAAATTGGTCATTTGATGGTTCATCTACAAAACAAGCCGAAGGAGGATCTTCAGACTGTCTGTTAGTTCCTGTTGCAATTTATCCTGATCCAACTCGTATAAACGGGTACATTGTAATGTCAGAAGTTATGTTTGCTGACGGAACACCACACCCTTCTAACGGTAGAGCTACAATTGATGATGATAATGATGATTTTTGGTTTGGTTTCGAACAAGAGTATTTCATCATGGATACTAAAACTTTATTGCCATTAGGTTTCCCTGTTGGAGGTTATCCTGCTCCACAAGGTATGTACTACTGTTCTGTAGGTGGAAAAAACACTCACGGAAGAAAATTAGTAGAAGAACATGCTGACTTATGTATCGCTGCAGGTCTTAACTTTGAAGGAATCAACCAAGAGGTTGCTTGCGGACAATGGGAATTTCAATTATTTGCAAAAGGTGCTAAAAAAGCCGGAGATGAAATCTGGGTTGCTCGTTACTTATTAGACCGTTTGACTGAAAAATACGGTTACTATATAGAATATCACCCAAAACCACTTGGAGATACAGACTGGAATGGTTCAGGTATGCATGCTAACTTCTCTAACGAGGTGTTAAGAACATGTGGTTCTAAAGAAACTTACGAAAAAATATGTGAAGCTTTCCGTCCTGTTGTTGCAGAACACATTGCAGTTTACGGAGCTTACAACGACCAACGTTTAACTGGTAAACATGAAACTGCTTCTATTCACGATTTCTCTTATGGAGTATCTGATAGAGGAGCTTCAATCAGAATTCCTTTATATACAGTTCAAAAAGGATGGAAAGGATACCTTGAAGACAGAAGACCAGCATCAAACGGTGATCCGTACAAAATTGCTGCAAGAATTATCAAAACTGTAAAATCAGCGCTATAATTCATAGTTATATTATACTAAAAAGTGCCATCTTAACCGATGGCACTTTTTTTTGTTTACTATATTTAGGTATCTAAACCCAATTGTCAGTTCGAGCGGAGTCGAGAACCTTTATAGTGTTTGAACAAAATCTGTCGTCACAAGCATTTCGACTTCGCTCAATGTGACACAACGTTTTCAATAATAAACCTGACAGGTTTTAAAAACCTGTAGGGTTTATAAAAAAGTATCAAATCCCAATTGTCAATTCGAGCGAAGTCGGGAACCTTTATAGTACAAAACTAATCGCAACCACAATTTAACTTCAATTAATGTGACGGAACATGTTAAATTTGAGGTAACTTTTTGATAATTAATTTTTCACGTTAAACACCAAAAACTATCTTTGTAAATCATTAAAAATAAACATCATGATAGTCTGGATTTTGTTTTTGTTGGCCGTTGTTTTGATCCTTACTTTAGATTTGGGAGTATTTAATAAAAACCCTCATATTATCAGCACTAAAGAAGCAAGTAAATGGACTCTCATTTGGGTCACATTATCTTTCCTGTTTTCGGGAGTCATTTATTGGCTTTATACCACAGATTATATCGAAAATCCGGATAATCTAAAACCAGCCGTGGCTTCGATGAAGTTTATTACGGGGTATTTGATCGAACTCTCTTTAAGTGTCGATAATATTTTTGTAATTGCAATTATTTTTGCCTCTTTCAAAATCCCCCAAAAATACCAGCACCGTGTTTTATTCTGGGGAATTTTAGGCGCAGTGGTTTTCCGTGGATTGATGATTTTCTTTGGTGTAATGCTCATTCATAAATTTGCCTGGACTACTTATTTGTTTGGTGCTTTCCTGATATTTACTGCCTTAAAAATGTTATTCTCCGGCGATGATGATGACTTTCACCCAAAAGATTCTTTTGTATACAAAACACTTGGAAAAATCATCCCCATTACAGCTGAAATGGACGGTGAAAAGTTTTTCATCAGTACAAAAACCGCCAAAAGAACCGCAACGCCATTATTTGTAGCCTTGGTTGTTATTGAGGTTATGGACGTTCTTTTTGCTGTAGATAGTGTTCCCGCCATCTTAGCGATTACCTCTGACCCGTTTTTGGTCTTCAGTTCTAATATCTTTGCAATTCTGGGATTACGTTCGATGTACTTTTTCTTAGCCAATATGCTGGCAAGATTCAGTTTCTTAGAATATAGTTTAGTAGCTATTTTAGCCTTTGTGGGATTAAAAATGCTTTTACACGAATGGATTCAGGTACCGGAATGGGCTTCATTAGGTTTTATTGCACTTTCGCTTTTAGTGGGGATTTTGGTTTCTCTTAAATTTGGAAAAGAAAAAGAACTTACTGATACTGATTTAGAACAGGAATAATATTCCTGAAACATATATTTATAATAAAGGCTATCCCAAAAAGATAGCCTTTTATTTTTATTGATCATTTGTTATTTCGCTACTAGACTTAAGAGACAGACGATTTCGAATAATCGTTTTAATAAATCTACAAAGTTTGTCATTTCGATAGAAAAAGGCCCGAGCGATAGCGAACAGACAGAGTAAATCACACAAGAAAACCGATAAAGATTGGGCTATAGTTACGGAATTACTTGTGGAGATTCCTCGTTCCTCGGAATGACAAGATTGCGGATAAACAAATGTGTATTCATAAAAAAAGGAAATCTTTCGATTTCCTTTTTTTATTATGTGTTTAATTTAAATTCTTTACTTTACTATCATCAATATTATATTTCTTAATTACAGCATTGTAATCTGAATAATCTTCTTTATTAATAGATTTTCCTGAAAATGCAGTATCACCAGGAACAATAACAATTCTAAAAGTCTGATTATCTAAATAATCCGGAGTCAATTCCAAATCATAATTACCCTCAGCATATATTATAAAATGTTCGTTACTAAATTCAAAATCATAGCTTAATCTTCCTTGCGAAAGATATATAATTTTGGGTATTTGTTCCCAAATTGGAGCATTAGTTGAAGTGATCGTGCCAATTTTTCTATAAATTAAAATAACATCATTCTTATAAATTGCAGGATTTAGCGCTCTATTAATATTAAATCCATCTTGAGCATTATAATCAAAATTAACGTTGTTAAGCTGAAAAACTTCACTAATTGTATCATAATCTACATCATCATCATTTGAGCATCCCGAAAATGCGAACAGTCCAACGACTGCGAAAAGTGTAAGTATCTTTTTCATGGTATTTGTGGTATTAATTGTTTTTAGAATACATTATATATATAAAGATATTCCAAAAATCAAACCAAAAAAAGAATTTTGCTAAATTCTTATTAGAATTTTCTTTTATTTTTTTGCAACCTGCTGATTTTTAAGCAATATTTTATTGAAAAACAATACATGATACGGCAATGAATTCTCCCAATAATCCCAGGTATGTGCTCCGGGACGTTCAGTATAATCGTGATCTACTTTGTTATAAACCAATCTTCGGTGTAGTTCTCTGTTGGGTTCTATCAAAAAATCATCAACGCCACAATCTATAATCAATGGTAGTTTATTGGCTTTTAGCTTATCTAACATATTCATAACAGCGTATGGTGCATACATTTCTGAGTTGCCGCTTTTATCCCCAAAAACGGGCTGCATGAGTTTTACTACCTGAGCAGATGATTCACGATTGAGCATGGTACTCATGTCTACTGCCCCACTCATGCTTCCGGCAGCACAAAACAATTCAGGATGTTTGGCAGATAAATACAAAGCACCGTGACCTCCCATTGAAAGCCCTGTTATTACTCTTCCGTTTCTGTTGCTTATCGTTCTATAGGTTTTATCTACTTTCTGAATAACTTCCTGCGTTACGAATGTTTCAAACTGACTTCCTTTATTTACCGGACTGTCCAGATAAAAACTAAAGGTCTCGCCTTCCGGCATTACGATGATAATATTATACTGATCAGATAGATTCTGAACTAATTTTTTGTTGGGTGTACTTTTTAGCCAATCGCCAAAATGACCATACGCACCATGTAATAAGTACATCACCGGAAATGCCGATTTGCTTTTTGCATATGAATTGGGCAATACGACAGCAGCTTTGTAGGTTTTGCTCATCGATGCACTCGGAACTTGCAGAGTATCTACTTTGGCCGCGTAACTCATTGATGAAACGCATAAAAGAACAGCAAAGACAAAGAATTTAAAGTTTTTCATATTTATATTTTTTTCTGATTAGGGATTGTAAATATACTTTTTTATACAATATATCATATGAAAAATCCGACTGGTTTTTGAGTAGTATGATTATGTTTTTAGGTATTTTAATAATTAAAAAGATTCTATTTCACACAGATTAAAAAAAGATTTAAGCAGATGCACACAAATTTTTTAATTTTAAATCTAAATAAAATCTGCCTAAATCTGCAGAATCTGCGTGAAACAAAAATTCGCGCAATCTGTGGCAAAAAAATAACAATAAAAAAAATCCACGATAACCCGTTTAATCCGCTAAACCCGTGGCCCATCACATCGTAAAACAAAAAAACCATTCGCCGCAACGAATGGTTTTAATTGAATTAGATTTTATTTTCCTACCAGATGACTACTCGTAAACTATCCGGCTGATACATTTTGTCTCCTTTTTTGACATTGAATGCCTTATGAAATTCCGGAATATTACTCAATGGTCCGTTGACCCTGAATTGCTCCGGTGCATGAACATCCGTCATGATCTGATTGATTTTGGACTCATCTCTTCTGTTGACCATCCAGGAATAAGCATAAGCAAGAAAATAACGCTGCTCCGGAGTCAGACCGTTAATTTTTTCCTTTTTCTTAAACTGCTCCGTTTTTTCGAATGCTTCGTAACCCATGATAACTCCGCCTAAGTCAGCAATGTTTTCGCCTTGGGTAGCGTCACCGTTTACCTGTTTTCCTAAAATAGAATATTTGTTATACTGATCTACAATCAATTGTGTTTTTGCCTTGAATTTCTTTAAATCTTCTGCTGTCCACCAATTGTTTAGGTTTCCTTTTTCATCATATTGACTTCCCTGATCATCAAAACCATGCGTGATTTCATGTCCAAAGAAAGAACCGCCTAATATTCCGTACAAAATAGCATCGTCCGGCATACGCCCTTCATAACCCGGAACAATAATATTACAAGCCGGAATCACGATTTCGTTGTTGCTGGGATTGTAATACGCATTATATGTCTGTGGATGCATAACCCATTCGTTTCTGTCTACCGGTTTTCCATATTTATGAATCATATCATTATATTCCCAAATATTGCCTTTCATCACATTCTCACAATATGATTTTCTGTCTATAGCAAGTTGGCTCATATCCTTCCATTTATCCGGATACCCCAATTTCATGACCATTTTACTCAGCTTGTACAATGCTTTTTGCTTGGTAGGTTCACTCATCCAGTCTAACTTCTTGATGTGCGAAGCAAATACATCACGAATATTGTTTCCTATTTCCTGTAATTTTTCTTTTACTCCTTTTGGCATATAATCCGCCACATAAACCTGACCTATTAATTCGCCTAAAGATTCATTTGTTTGTCCTACTACTCTCTTCCAACGTGGTTTTTGAGTTGTCACGCCATTCATTGTTGTCGAATAGAATTTAAAATCTTCTTTTTCGATAGCAGCAGTCAGATAAGGCGCATAAGCACTTACAAGATTCCACTTCAGATAGGTTTTCCAGTCTTCGATTGTATATTTTTTGATCGTCGTATTCAATGCTTTAAAAAATTCCGGCTGCCCCACAATAACCGAATCGGCTTTTGCAATCCCTAAAACCGGTAATACTTTTTTCCAGTCGATATCCGGTGTAATAGCATTGAATTGATCAACGGTAAGTTTATTGTAATTTTTGACAGGATCACGAAGATCTTCTAATTTTCGGGATGCTTTTGCCAGTTCTGTTTCGAATTTCATTACCGTTTGGGCATTTTTTGCCGCAACAGACTGCTCTTCTCCCATAAACTGCATCATCGTTTTAAGATGTGACAAATAAGCAGAACGTATTTCGACAGTTCGTTTATCAGAATCGAGATAGTAATCTCTTTGTTTCATTCCTAAACCGCCTTGCCCAAGAAACAACGCATATTTAGTACTGATTTTATCATCCTGTGAAACATAAAACGTAAAAGCCGGATCTGCCCCTATAGTTTGCAAATGTGCAATTGTAGTAACCAGTCCCTGAACATCTTTAATTTCACTGATTTTTTTTATTTCGGTATTTAGCGGAGACAAACCAGCTTTTTCGATGGCAAGCGTATCCATTCCTGAAGCATAAAAATCGCCAATCTTTTGTTTGTTACTTCCTTTTGCTACTGATTCGTCTTTAGCGGCATTCTCGCAGATACTTTTAATTTGTCCATTAATAGTATCCATAACAATTCTCATTATTCCGTTATTGCTGTCCGTTTTGGGAATAGGATTTTTTTTGAACCATCCATTATTCGCATAATTAAAAAAATCATCCGCAGGATTTACTGTTGTGTCGCGGTTAGTAATTAAGGGATCTGAAAATGCTACATCTTTTTTATTGCAGCTCAAAAAGGTCATTCCGATAAAGAGGAACGTAAGAGGTTTTCTAAATAAATTCATTCAGTTATAAATTTGGTGATGGGTTAAATCTATTCTTGGTACACTTGTTATAATTTGAAGATAACCAGCATGTAAATATAATTTTTATAACAATAAGAAATAGTAAAAAAATTCAAATTTTAAAATCCAAATTTCAAATAGTAAAGCTTCAACTTCACTAAGGAACAAGATAATAAATGATTTTTCAAAAAAAGTTGGCCACAAATTACACGAATTAGCGCGAATTTTTTCTAAGCAAAATGAGAATACTAATTCAATTCGTGACTGAAAAAAAATCCTGAAGCTTCTTTAGAAGTTTCAGGATTTACAGCCGGACAAAAGGTCTTTAGCTAATAATTATTTTGTGTTCGTGACGGTATTGCGAAGCGCTTTTACCGGTGTATTGTTTAAAGGATTTACTAAAGTGACTGAAATTATTAAAACCGCTTTCGTAACATACTTCATTAATACTAATAGGTTTTTCTGCCAATAGTTTTGAGGCGTGTACCAAACGGTATTCATTTACGAACTCTGTAAAAGTTTTATTCGAAATCTTCTTGAAATAACGGCAAAAAGATGGTGTAGTCATACTTACCAGACTCGAAACCTCATCGATAGCGATTGATTCCTGAAAGTGATCTTTGACATAATTAAAGATTACATTGATACGGTCATTGTCCTGCGTTTGTAATTCTAATGAAAAACCATCAGCATTAAGCACCGTATAATCTTTAGAAGAATCAAGTTCGTCAAGAATACTCAAAAGCGTAAGCAAACGTTCAAACGGAAGTTGATTTTCCATCATTTCGATTTTCTTACCGATCTGTTTTTTAGTTTCTCCTCCAAAAGCGATTCCGCCTTTAGCCTGACTCAAAATATTTTGAACCTTTCTCATTTCGGGAGCAACAAAAAAATCATTCCCTAAAAACTCCGGTTTAATATGAATAACGGTTTCGGTTGTGTTTCCCGTTTGTTCATTCGTAAAACCACAATGTGGCAAATTAGCACCTATCAGTATCAAACTCCCATTGGTATAATAAGAAACGTGGCTTCCTATTTGTCTTTTCCCTGCCCCACCATTTATATAAACCAACTCAATCTCTGGATGATAATGCCATAAATGAGCTTTACTGTTGGTCTTTTCGGCGTGCTTTGTGTAGGTAAAAGAACTTCCGTATGAATTCGATATCACTTCAAGAGCTGGGGCAATTGTCTTCATGATAAAATCTTTAAAAAATAATAGCAAATTTAACAAAATCGCTTAATATAATTTAAAAATTAACCTATAACGGTTTCGTAAATACAGATTTCGCATCAAAATCCCAAAAAACCGAATATTCAAATTACAGTAATCGGGCTATATTTTTAAGTACCCGTATTTTTACTCCTAATTTTTTTAATATATCCTATTTAATCCAGTCCTTTTATACACAAATCCTATTTCAGTAAGAATATACTTCATTTTATACAAATGTTAATTTTTACAAATCATTAAAAAATAACAACCTAATTAACAAAAACACCTAATATAATTCAAAAATTAACCTATAACGGTTTCGTAAATGAGAATATAGCATATAAATTGGAAAATACAGTTGTGAAAAAATCACAGCTGTCGGAGTAATTTAGCATCAGAAAATTAGAACTAATAATTTAAAACGAAGCGCTATGAAAAAGATATTAAAATTAAGTATAGTATGTGCAGTACTTTTTACAGGAATGAGCACTTATGCAATTGATGGAAATGATAATGGAAATGCAGATTTTAACCTACACGTATTAAAAGCCAATGGAAAGCTTATTACGTTTGCTCTAAATCAGGTAAAAAAAGCAAGCATCAGCATTTATGATAAAAACAACAGTTTGATCTATTCTGAGAATGCTACCGGTAAAGAAGGAATCCTAAGAACTTTTAGCTTAGAAGAACTTCCTGCAGGAACTTACTTCTTAGAAGTTGAAGACAGTGCAAAAAAAGTGAGACACGAAATTACAATTACTGATGATCAGTCTGTATTATCATCAAAAGCAGTTTCGTCAGCATATAAAGCAGGTTTCTCTGCTCAAAATTCAAGCGTAGCAGTACGCTAAAAAAGTTTATACTCTCATAAAGTATAAAAATGAGGTTAGATAGTTAGTAAAGTTAAAAACGTGATTGTTTTGAAACAGCTCTTTGTGGTTATTGAGCTGTTTTTTTTGTGCTATATTTTAATTTTGGTTTAACCGCAAGGAGCGCTAAGATTTACGCAAAGTTCGCAAAGTTTATAATTATTAAGCTTTGCGAACTTTGCGTTTATGTAAAACCTTGCTTATAAAAAGACCTTTGCGCCCCTTGCGGTTAAACCTCATTTCAAACATACTTTTGTAAGAAATACAGATAAATTTACATTATATTAATTTAAACAAAACATTAAAAAATAATAGCCATATTAACAAAAACGATAGAAATAATTCAAAAATTAACCTATAACGGTTTCGTAAATGAGAATACAGCATCGAAATTGGAAAATAGAGTTGTGCTAAAAAATGCATATCCGAAGTAATTTAGCATCAGAGAATTAGAACTATTAATCTAAAAACAAATGTCATGAAAAAGATTTTAAAATTAAGTTTAGTATGTGCGGTACTTTTTTCAGGAATGAGTACTTATGCAATTGACGGGAATGAAGATTTTAATCTTCATGTATTAAAAGCTAATGGAAAGCTAATTACGTTTGCCCTTAATAAAGTGCAAAAAGCCAACCTTGCTATTTATGATAAAGATGGTACTTTGATCTATTCTGAAAGTGCTTCTGGTAAAGAAGGAATTTTGAGAACTTTTAGTTTAGAAGAATTTCCAGCCGGAACTTACTTCCTGGAAATTGAAGATAATGTAAAAAAAGTGAGACATGAAATTACAATTACTGATGATGCAACTTCATTATCAAGAAAAGCAGTTTCATCAGTTTATAAAGCAGGATTTTCTGCTAAAAATACAGGCGTAGCAGTACGCTAAAAAGTTATACTGCATACAGTATAAAATGAGGTTAGATAGTTAGTAAAGTATAAAACGGGAAATCGTTTTTTAAACAGCTCTTTGTGGTTATTGAGCTGTTTTTTTATGCCCTTTTTTTTCCTGAAAATTTTTTCGGTTTCATTTTTAGAAAACTATTCTTAATAAATCTAAGAATCTGGTTTTTAAACCATTAAAAAAATACGCAGAAAAAAATCCAAAAGTCCAGTAATTACGTACATAGTTCAGCCAAAACACCGAAACATCTTTGATTCAGCAATTTAAGCACTGAAAAAAGTGATTTTTTTGCATAAAATTAAATTTCTATTTGTAGTTTTGAGCGTTCCACAAACAGTAATTAACAATTAAAAAAAACATGACAAATTTTATTAAAATGGGCTTAGTTGTGGCCGTATTTTTTACAACAATCTTTACTTATGCAAAGGAGGGAAAAGGGGATTATATTTTGAATATAAAAACCGGAAACGGAAAAGTAATTAGCATTACTTTGAACAACCTTGAGAAATCAGTTTATTCTATCTTCGACGAAAACCATAATTTAGTGTACACAGGAGAATCTGCTACAGACAAATTAGAGATTTCGAAAACTTTAAGTTTAGAGGCGTTTCCTGCCGGAACTTATACTTTAGAAGTAAACGAAAATGGTAAAGTTGCGAAACACGATATTGCTGTTTCTGCTAAAAAATCAAAAACTATTAAGCTTGACGAATCCGTAAACGAAAGTCCTTCGTTTCGTCGTTAATTGTTTTTTACATTAAAACTGAAAAGCATTCGCCGTGGCGAATGCTTTTTTTATGAATAGACTTTAGAAATATTATTTACGCTGAAGTAATTTTTCTAAATATTCGATTTTATCTTGTTCCGCTTTCAGCAAACGTTCGTAAAGTTTTTTATTTTCTTCGAAAGATTCAACTAACTTATCTAAAGGATTGAAAGTACACTGATTATTATTTCCAAAATGGCTATCATTTACAACTTCATTAAAAGTATTAAAATAGTTAATCATACCTTCTTCTGAAAAACTTTTAATAGCTTCAACCGTTACACCAAGCACTTTTGCTATTGCGATAAGTTTATCCTCATCGATAGTTTCGCTATTTTCTAAAATAGAAACCGCCTGCTGATTTGTCCCTAAAGCTTGTGCCAAAGCTTCCTGCTTCATATTTCGAAGTTCACGAATACGGCTAATTTTTCGCCCTATATGATTTGGTTTTGTAAATGTGCTCATAATTCAAAGATAATAATTTAGTGTGATAACCCGCAAAATGTAAAAAACATATTTCTAATGTAAGGAACACTAAAAAATGTTTTCATACAGAAAAATCTATTTCTTACTTCGCTGAGTTAAACAAAAGTACAATTTTTCTTATAATAAAATAATAAAAGTCTAATTGTAAAACTATTAATCACTAAAAAATATACGCCATGAAAACCAATGAAATGAAAACTTTAGAGAACCTCAGAAAATTAACTGCCAAATATTGCAATAAGCTGACCGCTGACCAAACAGGCACTCACACAGCTCAAATTAAGCTACTCAATTATTATGAACTTGGCTGTACCATTACCGAAATCATAAAACTATGTATTGTAGCCTTAGAACAAGAAGCACATCAAACCTCAACTACAATTAAATATTCGCCTATTAATGTCGCGCTCGTTTTAGAAATGGTCTTAGAAATGTTTCCTTTGGATGAATTTGAATTGATTACGGAAATTAATGAGGTGTTGGTTGGGGATTGAATTCTCTGCTCTCAATTTAAATATTCGCAATTGCTGTGCGAAGTCATCTGCTGGCGCGAGCGCAATGTCATTAAGTTAAGAAAAACAGCCGCAATACTGTACCGAATAAATCTCACGCAAAGTCGCCAAGCCGCCAAGTTTACGCCTAAAACCTTTGCGCTTTTGCGTCTTTGCGCGAAAAAGAATTAACCATTATTAGATCAAAAGTGCTTAACTTAATGACATTGCGCTCGCGCTAGTAAGAGAAAATTCAATTTCATCCACAAAAAAACCTCCCAAAATCTTGAGAGGTTTTTTCATAAATATAAAACAGTAAAATCTACATATTCCTTCTATACTGCCCGCCAACTTCAAACAACGCCGAAGTAATCTGCCCCAAAGAACAAACCTTTGTAGCTTCCATTAAATGGTCGAATAAGTTTTCGTTTTTAATGGCGGCTTCCTGTAGTTTGTTGAGATGCTCATTTACTTTTGCTTCGTGAAACTGGTGTAAGTTATCGAGCATCGTAATTTGGTATTGTTTTTCTTCTTCGGTGGCGCGAATTACTTCGGCCGGAATTACCGTTGGAGAACCTTTTGAACTTAGGAATGTGTTGACACCCACAATTGGGAAATCTCCATTATGTTTCAAGGTTTCGTAATACAAACTTTCTTCCTGAATTTTAGAACGTTGGTACATGGTTTCCATGGCACCCAAAACGCCGCCACGTTCTGTGATTCGGTCGAATTCTTGTAGAACGGCTGCTTCTACCAGATCCGTTAATTCTTCGATGATAAACGATCCCTGAATTGGGTTTTCGTTTTTCGCCAGACCTAATTCTTTATTGATAATCAACTGAATCGCCATTGCACGACGTACCGATTCTTCTGTTGGTGTTGTAATCGCTTCGTCGTAAGCATTGGTGTGCAATGAATTACAGTTGTCGTAAATCGCATACAAAGCCTGCAAAGTGGTTCTGATATCATTAAAATCAATTTCCTGAGCGTGTAACGAACGTCCGGAAGTCTGAATATGATATTTCAGCATTTGTGCTCTTTCGTTGGCTCCGTATTTGTTTTTCATGGCTTTTGCCCAAATTTTACGCGCCACACGACCAATAACCGAATATTCAGGATCAACTCCGTTCGAGAAAAAGAACGATAAGTTAGGTCCAAAATCGTTGATACTCATGCCGCGGCTCAAATAATATTCCACGTAAGTGAAACCATTAGAAAGCGTAAATGCCAATTGCGTAATTGGGTTCGCTCCTGCCTCGGCAATATGATATCCTGAAATCGAAACGGAATAAAAATTACGAACGTTTTTGGTAATAAAATATTCCTGAACGTCACCCATTAATCTCAGTGCAAATTCGGTTGAGAAAATACAGGTGTTTTGAGCCTGATCTTCTTTGAGAATATCGGCCTGAACCGTACCGCGAACTTGTGATAATGTTCTGGCTTTAATTTCATTATACACTTCCTGAGGTAAAACCTGATCTCCGGTAACACCCAAAAGCATTAAACCTAAACCATTGTTTCCTTCGGGTAAATCGCCTTGGTATTTAGGGCGTTCTGTTCCTTTTTCTTTGTATATTTTGTTGATTTTAGCTTCAACTTCTTTTTCTAAATTATTCTCCTTAATATAATACTCGCACTGCTGATCGATTGCGGCATTCATAAAGAAACCTAACAACATTGGCGCAGGCCCGTTGATGGTCATACTTACAGAGGTTAAAGCATGAACCAGATCGAAACCTGAATACAATTTTTTAGCATCGTCCAGACAACAAATCGAAACTCCGGCATTCCCGATTTTTCCGTAAATATCCGGTCGAATATCCGGATCGTTTCCGTATAATGTCACACTGTCAAAAGCAGTTGAAAGTCGTTTTGCCGGCAATCCTGCGCTCACATAATGAAAACGTTTGTTGGTTCTTTCCGGTCCGCCTTCTCCCGCAAACATTCTCGACGGATCTTCGCCTTCACGCTTAAACGGATATAATCCCGAAGCAAACGGAAATTCTCCCGGAACATTTTCCTGTAAATTCCAACGTAAAATATCGCCCCAGGCTTCGTATTTAGGCAAAGCTATTTTTGGGATTTGTAAATGTGATAAACTTTCGGTGTGCGTCGCGATTTTGATTTCTTTATCACGCACTTTAAACGTATAAACCGGGTTTTTGTATTTGTTTACTTTCTCTGCCCAACTTAGGATAATTTCCCAGTTGTAGGGATCTAAATCCATTTTTACTTTATCAAACTGATTTAGTAAAAGGTTTAAGAAAATTCTGTTTTCGTCATGTTCCTGAATACCGCTTGGTAAAACAGTTGAGTCATCAATTCCTGCTTTATTGATTTGAGGAACTTTCCCAGAAACAGATTCTATGGTTTTAAATATTCCGTATAATTTCTGCGCTACTTTTTGCTGCGAAAGGGCACTTTCGTCATACAATCTGTTGTTCTCTGCAATTTCAGATAAATAACGGGTTCTGTGCGGCGGAATCACGAAGATTTTCTCGCTCATTTCGCGCGTAATTTCAAAAGTCGATTTTAGTTCTGAATCTGTTTTTTCGACAATTTTATCCATAATCGCTTTATAGAGCGTGTTCATTCCAGGATCGTTAAACTGCGAAGCAATAGTTCCGAAAACCGGCATGTCGTCCGGATTTTTATCCCATAAATTATGATTGCGCTGGTATTGTTTCTTTACGTCACGAATGGCGTCAAGTGCGCCTCTTTTATCAAACTTGTTTAAAGCTACCAAATCAGCAAAATCAAGCATGTCGATTTTCTCTAATTGCGTTGCAGCTCCAAACTCAGGCGTCATTACATATAACGAAACATCAGAGTGATCCATAATCTCGGTATCTGATTGTCCGATTCCGGAAGTTTCCAAAATAATCAAATCGTATTTTGCGGCTTTTAAAACCTGAATCGCTTCGGCTACATATTTAGATAATGCCAAATTCGACTGACGTGTTGCCAGTGAACGCATATAAACACGAGGATTATTAATGGCATTCATACGGATTCTGTCTCCCAAAAGTGCTCCCCCTGTTTTACGTTTCGAAGGATCGACAGAAATTAATCCGATTGTTTTTTCAGGGAAATCAATTAAAAAACGACGAACCAATTCATCTACCAAGGATGATTTTCCGGCTCCACCCGTTCCTGTAATTCCAAGAACTGGTGCCCCCCCCGCCCCCGATGGGGGAGCTAATGATGAATGCGGAAATGCTTTGTAAAATTCATCAGGATTATTTTCGGCTAATGAAATTAATCTGGCAATAGTATTTACCTCTTTAGACAGCAAATTATTTACAATTCCGGAAACTCCCCCTTCGGGGGCTGGGGGGTTGTAATCAGAACGTTCTACCAAATCGTTGATCATTCCCTGAAGACCTAAAGAACGGCCATCATCAGGAGAATAAATCCTTGTAATACCATATTCATGCAATTCTGAAATTTCGCTTGGCAGGATTACTCCGCCTCCACCGCCAAAAATCTTGATATGCCCGGCTCCTTTTTCATGAAGCAAGTCATACATATATTTAAAGTATTCATTATGTCCGCCCTGATATGAGGTCATTGCAATCGCATTTGCATCTTCCTGAATGGCAGTATTCACTACTTCTTCGACGCTGCGATCGTGACCTAAATGAATCACCTCTACTCCGGTTGACTGAATTATACGACGCATGATATTGATCGCTGCATCATGTCCGTCAAAAAGAGATGCTGCTGTAACAATTCTTACTTTATTTTTAGGAATATATGGTATTTGTTGCTCCATTTTATGAATATGATAATTTTAAGGGAGCAATTTACAAAATATTTTAATATTTGGTTATTGTTATGGCTTTATGTTAACAAAAAAAATAAATGTTTTTTCGCATTCATAGGGTAACAATTTAATCGCTTATTTGATTTATCAATATAACCATGAAAGACATGGCAATTTTAGAACATTTAAATAAAATATAACAACTTGTTTTCCAACACCATAAAGTAATTTAGCATGGTAGAAAAGCCCCAAATTTTTACCCAAAACTTTTACCTTAAATAGTAAACGTAAAAATTTAAAAAAATGAAAACATTATATCCAATCACCCTAATTTTAAGCTTGAGTTTTTTTGTATCTTCTTTTAACACAACTGAAAACGACTTTGTTTCCTCTAAAAAAACTGCAACTGCTGCACCTGTTTACAATTCAGATTCTGATAATGTAGACGCACTTTCAAATGACTTTTTTAAAAGATATTCGGATTTAAAAAAATACAAATCTGACGTAATGTCTTTATACAAAAACAGAGCTTTGGGAACTATTTGGTTTGATGAAGAAGATATCAATGAATTTGGTTCTGTATTGTATGAAAAAGCAAAAAAAACTAATGACTTAGTGATTCCTTATCAAAAAGAAATTGATGATCTTTTTTCTACCTCAGCAACAAAGCTTTCTAAAACAGATGCTGATATGCTTTTAAGTTCATTATATATTGCTTACGCCAAAAAAAGTAATTCAGATACGAAGAAAAAAGTATCTTATGATGCCATGCTGAAAGATTTTCTAAACTACAGCACAATCGAAGAAGCAACTGCTTCTACTAACACCGCAGATGTAGCAGATATAAAAGTAGCATACGACCAATATTATAAATTACAGGACGTTCTGAAAAAATATAAAAAAATCGACCGATCAAATAAATGGAAAGCGATTGTTCCGGAAGAAACACCTTATAAAGATTTACGCCCGGATGCTGTTTCGAACACAATTGCTCAGGTTAGAACCAGATTGTATTTATTAGGCGATCTAAAACATGATTCTAAAAGCGATGTTTACGATCGTGAATTGATGGATGCTGTTATGAAATATAAAGTGCGTAACGGTTTTAAACCCAACTATATTTTAGCCGAAGAACATATTAAGGAAATGAATGTGCCAATTGCTGATAAAATGGAAACATTGAAACTTAATATGGAAAGATGTCGTGCTATTTCGGCCCAGATTGCGGCCAGCGATGAATATGTTTTAGTAAACGTTCCTTCGTATGAATTAATTTATGTAAAAAACGGAAACGTACAGATGACCTCAAGTGTATTTGTTGGTGCGCCATTAACCAAAACAACGATTTTTAACGGTGAAATTGACAGAATCGTTTTCAGCCCTTACTGGACTGTGCCACAAAGTATCGTAAACAACGAATTGAAAGGTAAAATAGCTGAAAATAAAAATTATCTTGCCGAAAAAAATATGGAAATAGTAAATGGTCAGGTAAGACAAAAACCGGGTCCGGACAATTCTTTAGGATTGGTAAAATTTATGTTTCCAAATCCTGATGATATTTATATGCACGATACACCGTCTAAAACTTTATTCGATTTCGAAAAAAGAACTTTCAGCCATGGTTGTATCAACGTAAAAATGGCAAAAGAGTTAGCCGTTGCCATGCTTAAAGATTATCCGGAATGGACTCCCGCTAAAATAGATAAAGCTATGGAGGGTAAAACAGAAAACAGTTTTAAACTAGCCAAAAAAGTACCTATTTACATTACGTACTTTACTTCACTGGTAAACGAAAATGGTGAGATTGGTTTCTTTCAGGATGTTTATGAGAAAGACAATGAATTGAATAAAGCTCTTTCTCCTCAAACAGAAATAGTAGCTAATTAATACCTTTAGATTACAATATTTTATGGCTTGCTTCTTTACTGAAGTAAGCCATTTTTTTTTAAAACTTTTACTTATTCTGTTCTTTTCCGGAAAATGCATCATTTCTCTTACAAATTTACTTTTTACCTATTCCTTAACTTTTCTACTCAATTAACAGCGGATTACCCTAAAGTATCCTTTTTAGAACTTATTCGGGCATTAAATATTCTTAATTAGAAGAACCTTTGTGTTTTAGATCAAAAATTTAGAGATAAAAAGTAAAAAACATCCGGTATGAGAAAATTCGATTTAGAAGCATTTGAAAAACATAAAAAAGATAACAATACCTACTGCCGATACATTACAAAAAATACCAATGGCGACAATGTTGAAATTTTCCTTATCGAACATAAAGATTCTTATCAGCAAACAATTATTTATCTAAACACACCTATCAAACAAAGGTTTATGTATAATAAAAAAACGTTGACCCTTATAAAAGAAATGGAAAGTTTTTATGATTGCCTTATTGGTTTTCAAAGAGAATACAATGAGAAACAAGAGCTTATAAAAGAAATTAATAACGATGCTCCTTATAAATTCAGCTGGCAGGATTTGGTCAATAAAATGAAAATGGAATACAAAATAGACCTGATGAACGAAAACGAACAAATTAAAAATAATAGCCAGGTAACGGTTTTATCAAGAAATCCCCAGACAATGATTTATTCTATTACTATGCCATGCCAGTTTACCCCGCACGGAGTCATGGAAGAAAAATTCGAGATCGATGCCATGACAGGAAAGACGATTTACCATGTTGGAAGTCAAAGAAAAAAATATTCTAATTATTTATAAAATTATATTTAATAAACTACAGAGTTCAATCTAAAAATTCATTTGTATTTTAATTTAAAGTATCTTTCTATCTTTAAACCTGAATCTAAAATAAAATCTATTTATGGAAGACGATTATGTTGAAGTTAGGAAAAGCTGGTGGGAAAGAAACTGGAAATGGTTTGTACCAACCGGATGTGTAAGCCTTTTATTGATTTTTGTGTTGTTTATAGCCAGTATTTTCTTTGGCGTTACTTCTATGATGACAAATTCTGATGTTTATAAAGAAGCCATGATCAAAGCAAATCTCAATAAAGTGGTAACTGAAAAACTAGGAAGTCCGATTGAAGATGACGGAATGACTTCCGGAAGTATCAACACAACCAACGGCGATCGCGGAAGCTGTAATTTACAAATTCCGATAAAAGGACCTAAAGGACAAGCGACCTTATTTGTTGTGGCAGAGAAAAAAGGCACCTGGCAATACAGTGAAATGACCGTTGTCATAAAAACCACAAAAGAAGAGATTGATTTACTCAAAAAATAATTACATATAAATTCAGGCAGATTTCTTTAATTAGGTTTCTGCCTTTTTTATTGATAAAGTGATACGAGATATAGTATCTTTATGGGCAACAAATTTTTCAAATTCCAATTATGAATATTCGCCTGACTGTTTTATTATTTCTTTTTAATTTTTGTCCTTCCGTATTTTCTCAAACAAAAACGATCACTCCTACAACAGTAAACCAATCCACTACAGCGATGGCCGCTCAGGATATTTATATAAAAATATTATGGCTGGACCAAAATGGTGGTCTTCAACTCAATACAAACTACATCAAAACATTAACAGATCAGCAACGCGCCGCTTTAGGTTACATTGCAACGGATGTTAGTAATGAATGTTATTGGGATGGAGATAAAAAAGCAGATGAAAGTAATTTAAAATGTAAGTTGCTGTCCGCGCTTAATTTAGGTTATCAATGCTCTGACAAACATTTATCTTTTCTAAAAAAATGGTTTAGTGAAGATCATAAAGTTTTGGAAAGGCTGCAATATTGTCAAAAAACAGAATCCTCGGCAAAAATTCAGGATCGTTTTTCTGAAATAAAAATGATTACTGACAAAGATACCATCAAAATTATCTACAGTGCAATTGGTGAAGATTCAGAGAAACAAAAAACATGGAGATGGCAGGAAGAATCTACTTATTCTTTTACGAAAACTGGAATCAAACAAATCAACCGTAAAAATATTAACGGTGAGTACAACTAGAATTATCCGCACAAGCCAACAACAAATGAAGTTATTCTTTTTATGTCTTAGTTTGCTGCAATGCATTTTAGCAACTGCGCAATCTGACTCTCAATATCACGCTTATACCAGCAAAATAAAACAATTCTCAATACCGTCAAGAATTTTATACAAACACATTGATGCAACCGGAAATGGTTCAATAGAATTTACAAATGCCAAAAAACAAATACTGCGTTTTAGAATACTAAATCAAAAATTACAAATACAGCATGGCGGAGTTGCCTATCAGCTTTTTTATTACACGAACAATTATTTGCAAAGAATTGAATCATTTGATGCTGATGGAAATTTAGCAGGAGAAAGAGAATCAAAAAATGAAGCGGGAATAGCATTTATTATCGAAAAACCGAATTTATATTTAAAGAAAAAGAAGCTAATCGATGCTGCAGAAGGTAATATTGATTTGAAAGATGATACCAACGAAAAAATAATACGAGTAGAATTATTCGACGAGAATAATCTGCCTATAAGAGAATTTCAGCCTACTTATATTTCCAGCAAGATGTATTGGAATTATAATGTCAGAATGTATTGGCCGTAGCCTTAAGATTCTGATTTATTTAGATTATAAACTATTACCACTCGTTTTGTGTCAATTCGCTGACAGAGAGGTTACTTTTTATTTTATTAATGTTTGCTCACTAATTGCTCATAAGCGTCATAGAAATCAGCATTTTTAATTGAAAAATAACCATTTGCCCCTTCATTAAATTTATCCTGCGTAATTGCCCGAAGCTCTACAAATACTTGTTTGTCTTTATAAGTATATACATTCAGCCATTTAGATTCTTGTACAGCAGCGTTTTTATAATTTTCAAGCATAAAATCCTTTATTATTTCCTGATCTTCAAATGTTTTGATCTGAAATGCATAACCGGATAATTTTCCGTTATAAGATAATAATTCGATATGAAACGGTACGATGGTTTTAAACGTCCATGTTTTGTTATCAAAGCCATAAGAAAACATTTGCACATTCTCGAACATTTCGCCTTTTCTCACATTCGGAACTTCTTTCAGAAGATTTTCCAAATCTTCGTTTAACTTCAATTCGCTGAGATCAACTTTATTTTGGGCAAATGAAACCATACTTAATAATGTAAATAATATAATTATTGATTTTTTTGTTCTCATTTTACAACGTAATTAGTGATTTACTTTTTTAATCAATTTTCCGTACTGATCAAAATACTGCCAGGTGCCAATGGAATCAATTTCAGATTCATAAAGTTCATAATTGTTAAACTTCTCAATTGACTTGATTTTTCCATTTGGGTAATATTTCTTCTTTTCTATATATGCTTTAGACACAACATCATTATGATAATAAACAGACTGAATAATTTTTCCTTTCTGATCGTATAAATACCAGGTACCTATAAAAGTCCCTGTCGCAATATCTTTATTCTCATAATAGCCCTGATAACCTTTCTCTTTTATCGTACCATTTGGATAATAATTTTTTACCAAATGTTTGCTTTTAATAGCATTATTATTTTTTGGAGTGGTTTGTAAAGTACCTGAAAAAACCATCTGGGAAAACAAAATGCACAAAAACTGTAATGATCTGTAAAACCCATTTCCTGATGACCACTTGTTTAGCGGGGAGTTTCTCATAATTAAGGGATATTTTTAATTTAAAGAAGTTCGTATTTAAAATTAAAACTAATTATTGATTATTCAAACTACTATTTCGAGTATAAAAACCTACAATAAAATAAGCCCTGTTTGATCGATATTTGATTTGCTAAAGCTAAAATGCAATTTCTTATTTTCCTTAAAGAGCAAAAGAAAATGAGAACAGCGGGACGAATGTTAATTTTAAAACAAATTGTTTGTGCTGCCTAAAGAAAATTGTGGCTTTGTTTTTGAATAAGTAGTATTTTTGAAACTTATAAAACCCTATAATGAAAAAGATTTTAATTCTATCGCTTGTATTCTCTCTTAGCTCTTATGCTCAGGTAAAAGAAACTTTATCTCAAAAACTATCAAAATTATCGACTCAGGTTTCAGGAGTTGGCGGCGTTGATATTGCATCCGGATTAAAAGAAGCGTTAAACAAAGGAATCACAAAGCAAGTGAGTAAATTGACCGCGGAGGATGGTTTTTATAAAAATGAAGCCGTAAAAATCTTAATGCCTGCAGAATTACAAAAAGTTGACGCCACGTTACGCAGAATAGGATTATCATCTCTTGCTGATGAAGGAATTAAAGTCCTAAATCGTGCTGCCGAAGATGCTGTAAAAGAAGCCACCCCGATTTTTGTTTCGGCTGTAAAAAACATGTCGTTTACAGATGCTAAAAACATCTTGCTAGGAAATGAAAGTGCCGCAACCTCCTATTTGCAAAAAGGTACGACCACTGCTTTGTACGGAAAATTTAATCCGGTGATAAAAAGCTCTTTCGAAAAAGTGGGTGCTGATGTGGTTTGGAAAAATATTATTAATAAATACAACACCATTCCATTAGTCAAAAAAGTAAACCCTGATTTGACTGATTATACTACCAATCAAGCTTTAGCAGGTGTTTTTAAAATGATTGCTGTTGAAGAAAAAGATATCCGTACTAATATAAATGCAAGAACAACACCTTTACTACAAAAAGTGTTTGCTATGCAGGATAAAAAATAATTTTGTCGTTGAAGTCTAATCGCTGATTTGTTTCTGAAATCAGACATCTAAACGATTACGCAAATCCAACATTAACCGATTAACCATTAACTTGAAATGCAAAAAATAACCATTCTGATTCACTGCAAAGACCAAAAGGGAATTATCGCCGCAGTGACTACTTTTATTGCTAAAGTAGAAGGAAATATTACCTACATCGACCAACATGTTGACGTAGAACAAAATGTGTTTTTTATGCGATTGGAATGTGAACTGACCAATCATAACATAACAATCGAAGGCCTGAAAGCTGATTTTGACAAAACTATTGCCTCTGATTTTAATATGTCATGGGATTTGTACAATCAGGAGCAAAAGCCAAAAATGGCATTGTTTGTATCTAAATACGATCACTGTTTGTTTGATATTTTAGGACGTTACAGTGCCGGAGAATTAAATATTGAAATTCCGGTAATCATTAGTAATCATAACGATTTAAGATCGATTGCAGAACGTTTTGATATTCCGTTTCACTGCGTGCCTTTTACCAAAGACAATAAAGAAGAAGGCGAAGCCAAACAAATTGAATTATTAGAACGATATCAAATTAACTTTATCGTTTTGGCGCGCTATATGCAGATTATCACCCCTAAATTGATTTCGCTTTACGAGAATAAAATTATCAATATTCACCATTCTTTTTTACCTGCTTTTCCGGGTGCAAAACCGTATCATTCGGCTTTCAAACGTGGGGTAAAAATTATTGGGGCAACCAGTCATTATGTTACGGCAGAATTAGATGAAGGACCAATTATCGAACAGGATATTGCAAGGGTTTCTCACATACATTCGGTAGATGATTTTATTATGAAAGGAAGAGATCTGGAACGTATTGTTCTGGCTCGCGCTATAAAACTGCATGCAGAACGTAAGACAATGGTTTATAGTAATAAAACCGTTGTTTTCTCTTAGTCTAAGTTGCTAAGATTCTGAAGTATTGAGATCCTAAGTTTTTTTTACAGCAAAGGGTTACGTTAAGTTCGTTAAGTTTTTATTCTGGCAATGTAAAAGAATGTGAAGATCCCAAAGCTTTGTCTCTAATTATTAGCCACTGATTGTACGGATTGAAACAGTTTTCACTGGTTTCTTTTCTTCGAGCCTACCAATTAAATTAATAGTTCCGAAGGAATGAAATATATTGTAGAGCTGGACTTCACTCCAGTTTACATTAAGAGAATATATAGTTTTTGAATATTTAGAAGATTTATATTAAAAACAAACCTGACAGGTTTCAAAAACCTGTCGGGTTTACTCTTTAAGATCAAAGATAACGGTTCTTAAAAAAACTTTGAACCTTTGTTACTTTGAGCCTTTGAACCTTTTTATCGAACGACAATAGACAATCTTGGATCACTAAAGTTATTTACTTCATCCATCGTCATTCCCAATGCATTTGCTACTCCTGTTCCGTATGCCGGATCAGCTTTGTAACAATTTCTGATGTGTCTTACCTGAATAAATTTCTGTGCTCCTCCTACTTGTCCTGCGGTATTTTTGAATAATAATTGTTTTTTCTCCTCTGTTAATAAGTTGAACAACAAACCTGGCTGAGTGAAATAATCATTATCATCATCTCTGAAATTATGGGCATACGCATCGCCATGAAGTGCTAATGGAGGCTCTTTGAATTCAGGTTGCTCCTGCCATTCCCCAAAACTATTAGGCTCATAATGTTTACGACTTCCGTTATTTCCGTCTACGCGCATGGCACCGTCTCTGTGGAAAGTATTATAAGGACATCTGGATGAATTTACAGGGATCTGGTAGTTGTTTACTCCTAAACGGTAACGATGAGCATCTCCGTAAGAAAACAAACGTGCCTGCAGCATTTTATCCGGTGAAAAGCTAATTCCGGGTGGTACGTGCGCCGGATTAAAAGCAGCTTGTTCTACTTCAGCAAAATAGTTTTCAGGATTTTTATTTAATTCGAATTCTCCAACAGGAATTAAGGGAAAATCACCTTTTAACCACACTTTTGTCAAATCAAAAGGATGAAAACGATAGGTAGCTGCCTGCTCCTCGCTCATGATCTGAACAAACATTTTCCATTTTGGGAAATTTCCTTCTTCAATCGCATCAAATAAATCTCTTTGATGACTTTCTCTGTCGTTACCTACTAACAGAGCAGCTTCTTCATCAGATAAATTATCAATTCCTTGTTGTGATACAAAGTGAAATTTTACATAGTTTCTTTCGTTTTGAGCATTCAGGAAACTAAAAGTGTGACTACCAAATCCGTGCATTTGCCTGTACGATCTCGGAATTCCGCGATCACTCATTACAATGGTAACCTGATGTAAGGCTTCAGGCAATAAAGTCCAAAAATCCCAATTGTTATCAGCACTTCTCAAATTGGTTTTTGGATCACGTTTTACAGCGTGATTTAAATCAGGAAATTTCATTGGGTCACGAAAAAAGAAAACCGGTGTATTATTACCTACCAAATCCCAATTTCCTTCATTGGTATAAAATTTCATGGCAAAACCACGAATATCTCTTTCGGCGTCAGCAGCACCTCTTTCACCTGCAACAGTTGAAAAACGTACAAACATTTCCGTTTTTTTACCAATTTCCGAAAACAAATCGGCTCTTGTATATTTTGTAATATCATGAGTTACAGTAAAAGTCCCGTAAGCTCCCGAACCTTTGGCGTGCATTCTTCGTTCCGGAATTACCTCACGGTCAAAATGCGCCATTTTTTCTAAAAACCAAAAATCTTGTAATAAAACAGGTCCACGAGGTCCTGCAGTCTGAATGTTTTGATTGTCCGGAACGGGAGTTCCTGTTGCAGTTGTTAATTTTTTGCTTGAATCCATATTGCTGATATTTAATGTTTTATCAAATATACGAAGTTATCTTTACGATATCTATAAACAAAATTGATTGTTATTATATTTTAATAATAAAAAACTATTTAACGTTACAGAAAGCTCAGAAACAACTCTTAAAAAATCTTAACTTATGCCCAACAAAGTAATAACAAAACCTTAACAGCTAAACATCCATTTATGTTAGATCTTTGTAGTGTAATAAACTGGTTATTTATTATTTTGGTTTTGGTTAGTTAAATGATGCCGGCGTCTTCGAGATGCCGGCATTCTTTTTTATAATAATTTATGTTTCAGGTTTAAAGTTTCAGGTGGCTTTTCTTTGCCATTCCTTTATCTAAAAAACGTAAGTTTCATTCATACAAAACTATCTACAAATAATAAAACTTAGACATTAACTTATCTTCAACAAAGTAATAACAAGACCTTAACACCATAAGATTGATATATATCGGATCTTTGTCATGTAATAAACTGGTTATTTATTATTTTGGTTTTGGTTAGTTAAATAGTGCCGGCGTTTTCGAGATGCCGGCATTCTTTTTTGGCTAAAATTCCAATAAAAAAAAATCCAAATGCCAATTTAACTCTGGATTTGGATTTGGAATTTAATTCTTCAATCTTTCATGTAATATTTTAAAATACGGAAATGCCTTTAGCAAACGGCTGCCATGCCAGGAGAACATCTCGCCATCTACGAAAACCGTTTTAGCATGATGAGTAAACCTGCCAATTTCAAAAGCATCTTCTTCTTTAAAAGGATAAGGTTCTGAGGAAAGAAAAACCAAATCAGGATCGCCTTCGATACGCATTTTTTTTATTTCGACTTCAGGATAGCGTCCTTTGTCTTCGTAGATATTCTGAAAATGATTTAGCTTTAATAATTCATTGATATAAGTATCATTTCCGGCCACCATAAACGGATTCTTCCAGATAAAATAAGCAGCTTTCTTTACAGGAATATCTGCAATATATTTTTTGAAATCGCTTAAAGCGAAAGCCAATTTGTTATTCCATTTTTGAGATTCGGTTCTGCAGTTAAAGAGCTGACCAAAATCTGAAATCATCTGAAAATTATCTTCTATAGTAATGATATTCGTTACCCAAACCGGGCAAATCGCACTTAGCTGCTCTACAATTTCCGGAGTATTTTCTTCTTTATTACAAATGATAATATCAGGCTGAAGCAATTTTATCTTCTCAAAATGAATTTTCTTGGTACCGCCCACTATTTTCTTAGTCGATTTTAAATGGTACGGATGAACACAAAACTTCGTGATTCCGATGATTTTATCTTCTAAACCTAAATCGTATAGTAATTCGGTTTGAGAAGGCACCAACGAGATAATGCGCATTGGAGCGGTTTCAAAAGAATGCAAAATACCAAGCTGATCAGGAAATTGTTTCATATTTGTTTCATGTTTGTTTTGTTTCAGGTTTCAAGTTTTGGATTGTGTTGATTTAACCGCAAAGTTCGCAAAGATTTGTACTCTTTGTGGAAAGTTATTTTGTATCAAAAAAAGTTCGCAAAGCTTTGTCTTGATATAGCTTTGCAAACTTTGCGTTTTCTTAACATTCATTTAGATGAAAAACTTAGCTTACTTTTTGGTTAAAATATTTTCAAAGTAAAGCAACCTGAAACTTTAAACCTGAAACTTTAAACTAAGAATCTTTTCCATTTCTTTTTGTACTGATAATGCTTCTTCTCTCGCCTTTTCGGCAAAATCAGTTCCTTTTGAGGCATAAATTATGGCTCTTGCTGAGTTTACCAATAATCCCACTTTATCATTCATTCCGTATTTACATACTTCAGATAAACTTCCGCCCTGAGCGCCAATTCCGGGAACCAGTAAAAAGCTGTCCGGAACAATTTTTCTGATATCAGCAAAATATTCGGCTTTTGTAGCACCAACCACATACATTAGATTGTGGCTGTTTTTCCATGTTTTAGAAGTCTCTAAAACCTGTTTGTATAATTCTTTTCCGTTGGTGGTTAAAGTCTGAAAATCGAAAGCTCCTTCGTTAGAAGTTAATGCTAACATTATGGTATGTTTGTTTTCGAAAGCCAAAAATGGTTCAACCGAATCTTTCCCCATATAAGGTGCAACGGTTACACTATCAAAATTCAGGTCTTCAAAAAAAGCTTTTGCGTACATGCTTGAAGTATTTCCTATATCGCCACGTTTTGCATCTGCAATCGTAAAAATTTCAGGGAAATTCTCGTTGATATAGTTGATTGTTTTCTGCAAAGACATCCATCCTTTTATACCATACGCTTCAAAAAAAGCAGTGTTGGGTTTGTATCCCACAGCCAGATCGTGTGTAGCATCGATTATGGCTTTATTGAATTCGAAAATAGGATCTTCTGTTTCTAATAAATGAGCTGGGATTTTGGTCAGATCCGGATCCAGTCCCACGCATAAAAATGATTTTTTTGAAAGAATTTGTTCGTGTAGTTGTTGTGTTGTCATATTGAATTTTACTAGTGCGGCAAAATTACAAATAATATTATTGGTTTACGAATTTCGATTTCACATTGAATTCATGTAACATCCTGAATAAATTATGTAAGAAAAATGAATTACTTCTTCTCTATTTTTGATAACGAACCGCAAATCAAACAATTATGACTCCACATATCGGAATTACCCCAAAAAACCTAAAGAAAAGTACCGCTATGTTGGCTACGATTTTATCTAATGAAATGACGCTTTATGTAAAAACGAGAAAATTTCACTGGAACATTTCCGGAAATAGTTTTATGGAGCTGCATAAATTGTTTGAGGAACAATATCGAATTTTAGAAGCTAATATTGATGAAGTTGCAGAACGCATCAGCCAGCTTGGCGAAAAAACAATTGGAACGATGAAAGAGTTTATCGACAACTCTACCTTAAAAGAATCTCCAAAAGAATATGCTTCTCAGAAACACATGCTTGAAGAACTTTTAGAAAATCATGAACAGCTGGTAACCGAATTCAGGGAATTTATTCCGGCTTTTGAGAATGACGATAACAATGATATTGGTTCAGCTGATTTTGTAACAGGTTTATTGCAGCAACACGAAAAAATGGCGTGGGTTTTACGCCGTTATCAGGTTTAAAACTTCAAAATGTGAATTATGAAACGCTTTGCGAAATTGATATAACAAGGAAATAATGATGATTTCAGAAATTTACAATATTATAAATACTTAAAAATTATTATCATGAATACTACAGAAATAAAAGGAAACTGGAATGAGTTGAAAGGAAAACTGAAACAACAATATGCTGATCTTACAGATGACGATTTGTTGTATGATGAAGGAAAAGAAGACGAAATGTACGGAAAACTTCAACAAAAATTGGGAAAAACAAAAGATGAAGTCCGCAAAATCATTGCTGATTTGTAAGACCTTCTAAATCAAGCAGAAATACCGTCTAGTACAACAATATTAGACGGTATTTTTTTGAGACTTTTATTTAAATTAATCACGTCCTTTTATTGCTTAACCGCATTAAACTCTGTAACCAAAAATAAATTAATTATCTTTAACCAAATTTCTATAAAATGAAACTATTTATAAAGTTTGATATCAACACAATTTGCTCGCTTTTTCTGAAACAAAACCTGGAACAACAGAATGTAAATTTTACAACTTTGGGATTTGGCGAAATTGAAATTGCCGACAATATAGATGCTGAAGCACTTGAAACTTTAAAAAATAATTTGTTGCCCTGTGGTTTTGAAGTTGTCGAAAACCAGAAAAGTGTTCTGGTTCAAAAAATCAAAGACGCTATAATCGAGCTTGTTTTTATGGAAGACAGCAATAATTATAAAAGTTCTGTGTTTTTAGCTGAGAAACTAAATCACAGTTATGGCTATTTATCAAATGTTTTTTCGGAGGTAACCTATTCCTCTATCGAAAATTTTATCATTTTACAGAAAATTGAAAGAGCCAAACAATTAATTATTATTAACGAAATGAGTCTGACCGAAATTGCTTTTTTACTCAACTACTCAAGTGTGGCCCATTTGAGCACGCAGTTTAAGAATACAACGGGAATTACGCCATCGGCTTTTCAGAGAATAATTAAGAAACGTAGAGAAAATTTAAAATAAAACCCAAATACCACACTAAAATGCAAAAAAACGCATTATACATTTTATTGGCTGATGATGATGAAGATGATCGTCTTTTTTTTAAGGATGCTTTTGAAGAAATAAAAATTCAGACAAAAGTTGATTTTGTTCATGACGGAATGCAATTAATGGAGCATTTGATGGATCCGGATACTAAACTACCCGATATCTTGTTTCTGGATTTGAACATGCCTAAAAAAACAGGTAAAGAATGTCTGATCGAAATTAAAAAAACAGAACATCTTAAAAATATTATTATCGCCATTTATTCGACTTCATCATCAGAAGAAGATATTGAGGATACTTTTATTCAGGGAGCGAATATTTATATCAAAAAGCCAAGCGATTTTAATACGCTTAAAAAAATAATTAATGAAGTCGTTACAGTAAACTGGCACTATCATACCTCTGGGTTAAACCGTGATAATTTCCTGCTTCGATTAAAATAATAGCTTACCAATGAAATGGATACCAAATTTTAATTCTTCAAACTCATTGAGAGTTATTTTTGTAATCGCGGTTTTCATTCTGTTATTTCTTTCTTCTATTGCTTACAAGCACAATCGGGATTTAGACGAATCCAGTAAAGTGGTAATGCATACGTACGAAATAAACATTCAATTAGAGCGATTAATGTCGGCGATTAAGGATGCTGAAACGGGGCAGCGTGGTTATATCATTACACGAAATGCCCGATTTCTGACGCCTTATATTTATTCGCGTGATAAAGTAAACACTTCATTTATCACCCTGAAAAAACTGACTGCTGACAATCCAAAACAGCAAAAAAACCTGGAAAAATTATTCAAGCTAATTATTCAGCGTTTTGTCTCTTTTGAAAATTGTCTCAAATACAGCGATCCCAAAACATATGATAAACGAAAACTCGACAATCATATGTTTGGTGGTCGAATCCTGATGGAAAACATTCGTTTTCAGGTGGACGAAATGAATGATATAGAGAAAAATTACCTGGCAAAAAGACTTAAAATTTATGCTGCCGAAATTTCTTTAAGTCCCGTATTTTCTATTTCATTATTTCTTGTTGCCTTACTTTTTATTTTATTGGCCTACAGACAAATTAGCCGTGATTTTGAACGCCTGAAAATCTACAATAAAAAACTTTTGATTTCTAGCGGTCTGATGGCTGAATCTGAAAGTATTGGTAAATTCAGTACCTGGCAATGGGATTTAGATTCTAATAAAATCGATTATTCAGACAATCAATACCGTTTACTGGGTTTTGAACCTAATGCTTTTGTGCCCGTAAAAGAAACCTTCCTCGAATTTGTACATCCTGATGACAAAGACAAAGTGGCAAAATCAATGGAAAACATTGTAGAGAAAAAACAACTGCCATTTGTTTACTACAAAATCACGCGTCCTGATTATGAAATACGTTATTTTAAATCGACCGGAAAACTTTTGACAGATCAGCAAGGAAGCAAAATTCTGTTGGGAATCAATTTTGATATTACTGACGAGCATTTACTGAATATCGAACTTCAGGAACGCAACAGAGAACTGGAGAAAAGCAATAAAGAACTGGCATCATTTAATCATGTGGCAAGTCACGATTTGCAGGAACCTCTTAGAAAAATACAAACTTTTGTATCCCGAATTTCTGAAGCTGACAAAGCCGTTTTATCTGAAAGTGCCAAAGCATATATTTCTAAAATAGAAGTTTCAGCCAAAAGAATGCGCGTTTTAATAGACGACTTACTGTTATTTTCGAGAACGAATACAACCAAAAAAGAGTTTATCAAATTAAGCCTGAACGAACTGCTTGAGAATGCAGAATCTGAACTGGCGGAAATTATAGAAGAAAAGAAAGCCGTTATTACTGTCTCAAAATTGCCTAAGTTAGCGGTAATTCCGTATCAGATAGAACAGCTTTTCATAAACTTAATCGGAAATTCATTAAAATACAGTCAGCCGGATAGCACACCTGAAATCAAGATTGAAAGCGAAAAAGTAAACTCAGCAGATTACCCTGATTTATTAGAGCCAAATGTAAAGAAATTCCATAAAATTACCTTTACCGATAACGGAATGGGATTTGACCCGCAGTTTAAGGAAACCATATTTGTTTTATTCCAGCGTTTGCATTCAAAAACAGATTATCCGGGAACCGGAATTGGCCTGGCGATCTGCAAAAAAATTGTCGACAATCACAAAGGTCATATTATAGCAGACAGCACACCAAATAAAGGTTCTGTTTTTACTGTTTTTCTACCGGAATAAGAGTTTTCGATTTACAGTCATGGTCACCGTTTTTAGCAAACCTAAAAAATAGTTTTTAGTGCCGTCGCAGTTTGATTTAAAAACGAATCCTGGCACATAAATCAACACTCAAAACTCAGAATAAAAAAACCAATCATATTAAGAAAATCAATTTCATAACATTTCACAAATACAAAAGAAACCATCGGCATTGCTGATGGTTTCTCTTTTTTATTTCACAAACCGTCCTTAAATAAACAGCTGAAAAACAAAGAAATAATCCCGTAAACAAACGTATTATGGGAATTATATAAACATTCTTTTTTATGCTGTAAAGCAAAACGCTTGTTTCGTTAGCATCTTTGTAATGTAATACTTTATGAAGTAATAATGAAAGCAGCGCCCCAATTGAAAGCGATATTTTTTAGATTTTTTTTATTGATAATTATAGCTTGTATTTCATCCTGCAAGAAAACGAATCCGATAGAAAATTCATTAAAAAATGAAGCTTTTTTAAAAACAGAAAAAGAAGAAATTGAAGCTTTCTTTTTTATTGCAACGGCAAATGTGAGTAAATCAATTATTTCTAAAAGTCAAATTGCACAACAAAAAAGTTCAGATTTTGCGATACAGGAATTAAGCAGAAAGACAGAAATCGAACAGACAGAATTGTTACAGGAAGTATCAAAATTAGCCAATAAAAAGCTCGTTATTATTACTGAAATCAATGCGACACACAAAAGAGATTTATACGATCTGATTGATGCAGGAATGATAAGTTTTAATAAAGTTTATTTGACATCTATGGCTGAATCCTTAAAAGAACAAATCAATCTGTTTGAATCTATTTCGAAAGAAACAAACGATAAAGAAATATTAAAACTTGTATTGCACCATTTACCTGAACAATACCAGATCTTACGCGAAATGCAAAGGATCAACAACGAGATTATTTAAATGCCTTTTATCTATTATTAACTAAATTATTTTTTAACTATGAAAATGCAATCAAATTTTTTATGCGCCTTAACACTTTTTTTAACAGCTTCATTTGGAATGCTACACGCTCAGGACAATAATGTAAACACAGAGTTTGGTGTAAAGGGAGGATTCAACATGTCTAACCTGTACGGTAGCGGAGATGATGTAGACGACAATAATGTATTATACGGATTTAACGCAGGGGTTTATGCAACTTTACCTATTTCAGATTTCATAGCTATTCAGCCAGAGATTTTGTTTACAACAAAGGGTGCTGAATTTGAATACAACAATGCTTTTGCATCAGGAAACACAAAATTTAAATTGAACTATATTGAAGTTCCTTTATTAGTAAGAGTAAATGTTACTAAAAACTTTAATATTCATGCCGGTGGTTATGCGTCTTACCTAGTAAGTTCTAAAGTAACTGGTAACGGAACTTTTGATTTTGACCAGGATATTGACAGAGACGATCTAAACAAATTTGACGCTGGTATAGCTGCAGGTGTTGGTGTAGACTTTGACCCAATAAGTATTGGTGTACGTTACAACTATGGATTAACAACCGTTGGAAAAGAAAGAACTGTAGGCGGAACAACAATTACAATTCCGGACGCTAAAAACAGCAACCTGACTGTATACTTATCTTATAAGTTAAACTAGGAAAAAAACGAATTTATTAACCCCTTAATATAAAAACCATGTCAAATTTATTATATACAATCGCGGTAATTCTGGTTATTCTTTGGGCTCTTGGGTTCTTTGTTTATAGCCTTGGAAGTATCATCCATATATTACTGGTAATTGCAATCATTGCAATACTATTCAGACTGATCAAAGGTCGTGAAGTTTAAAAACAACAACATTATAAAAAATTATTTTAATCACTAAATCAAATATTATGAAAACGAGTAACACAATTTTAGGAATTTTAGGAGCTGCAGCTGCAGGAGCATTTTTAGGTGTATTATTTGCACCGGACAAAGGGTCAAACACAAGAAAAAAAATCAAAGATAAATCGAAAGATTACGGAGATAAAGCAAAATCAAAATTTGATGATATTGTAAGTACTATCTCTTCAAACGGTAAAGAAATCATCGAAGAGGGAAAAGCAAAATTCAACCAGGCAAAAGAAGACTTCAACACTATTAAAGATGAAGCAAAAAATGTAAAAACGAACTAATAGAAAGTGAATTTTTTAAACCATAAATACCCTATATCATGGAATCAGATGCAACAACAAACGAGAACTTAAATCTTTATGAAAAAGCAGAAAACTATACCAAAACAAGCTTAGAATTAATTAAGCTTAAAACGGTATCAGCCGCAGCCGATGTCTTATCAACATTAACATCAAGAATAGCAGTTGGAGCTGTTGTTGCATTTTTTACCCTGTTCCTGAATATAGGTATTAGTTTATGGCTTGGAAAACTACTTGGAGAGTATTATTACGGTTTTTTTGCCGTGGCATTATTTTATCTGATTGTGGCCATTGTCATGCACAAAGCGCAGCACAAGCTTATAAAAACGCCTATCGGGAACATGATTGTTTCCAGTATTTTAAAAGAAACTAAAAAAGAGAGTAAAGCTGATTTAAATTAATCGAAAAACTAAAAAAGACTGTTATGGAAACTATTTATACACTTGATTCATTAGATCAGAAGATACAATTATTAGAAGATCGACAGGACGCCGAATGGTGCGCCATTAAAGATGAAATCGATGAAATTAAGCACAATTTAAAACCTCTTAACCTCATCAGGAACACAGTTGAAGAAATCAACGAAACAGTAGGTTTCAAAAGCAATCTGGCACAATCTGCCATCAGCATCGGGATTGGTTATCTGGCAAAGAGATTTGTCGTGGGAAAAAGCACCTCGATGTTCAAAGGTATGTTTGGATCACTGTTGCAGCTGGTCGTAACTAATTTAGTTTCTAAACCACATCATGACTCCCCTAGCGAGGAATCAGCACAAAAAGAATAATCACAAAAAGAAGAATCAAAGAGTAATTGTCTAACTAAAATTTATGTATTATGGAAAAGTTAAGCGAAATAGTATTAAAAAATGGTGTGTACATGTACTCAAATCTATATAAATGTTTTGAATATACGAGAGTATTTCTAGGTATCTAACTTGCTTTATACGTTTTATAAACAAACGGTTAAAGAGTTAATATCCTTCACTATATTTTAAAGGTTCAAAGGAGCTACGTTACAAAGGTGCAAAGGTCTTCCTTGCAGGCTTAAAATAAGGCTTAATTATGAACCAAGAAAGAGACTATTTCAAATATGAAAATAGTCTCTTTTTATTTTAAGAAAAAATAAAAAATGGTCTTACCCATTCATTCCCATTCAAACATAGCCCAAGGTTTTTAATTTTGGGAGATCGTGATATTGTAATTGTAACTATATTATCATCTTCATATATTGCGTTCCAACGATTTAAACTATTGAATATGTCTTTATTATGTAACTGATACTATCTCACAAAAAAAACAGCCTGTTTCACACAAGTGAAACAGGCTGTTTTTATAATTAGAGAACCTCGATAAGAAACCTTTGTTTCTTTGAGCCTCTGAACCTTTGAACCTTTCTTTAGAAAACTTCCGAAGCTTCTTTCAGTTTCTCCATATTGTTTACCAATTGTAACTCGGCAACAATTTTCTGAATGTCACCATTCATGATATTTCCTAAATCGTATAAAGTCAAACCAACTCTGTGATCTGTTACACGACCTTGTGCGTAGTTGTACGTACGAATCTTAGCAGATCTGTCACCAGAACTCACCTGAGAAGTACGTTTTGTAGCATCTTCAGCTTCTTTCTTCGCCAATTCTTGTTCGTACAAACGAGAACGTAAAACGTTCAACGCCTTATCTTTGTTTTTATGCTGTGATTTCTGATCCTGACATTGCGCCACCAATCCCGTAGGAATGTGCGTTAAACGTACCGCAGATTTCGTTGTATTTACAGATTGTCCTCCAGGTCCAGATGAACAGAAGAAATCCACACGAACATCGTTCATATCGATCTGTACATCAAATTCCTCTGCTTCCGGCAAAACCATTACTGTAGCTGCCGATGTGTGCACACGACCTTGCGTTTCAGTCTGAGGAACACGTTGTACACGATGAACACCAGCTTCAAACTTCAAAGTTCCGTAAACATCTTCTCCCGAAACCTCAAAAATAACCTCTTTGAAACCTCCAGATGTTCCTTCGTTCATATCTACTACCGAAGTTCTCCAACCTTGATTTTCACAATACTTCGTATACATTCTAAATAAATCTCCTGCAAAAATACTCGCTTCATCCCCACCCGTTCCGGCACGAATCTCGACCATCACGTTTTTAGCATCTTCAGGATCTTTAGGGATCAACATAAACTTGATTTCTTCTTCAAGTTCAGGCAATCTTTCTTTTGCTTCATCAAGTTGCATTTTGGCCATTTCGGTCATATCTGCATCACTTCCGTCAGCAATAATTTCGTTTGCCTCATCTATATTAGCCATCAAAAGCACATATTCATCACGCTTTTCAGCCAATGCTTTCAGGTTTTTGTACTCTTGATTCAATTGCACATAACGTTTCTGATCAGAAATAACATCCGGCTGGATAATTAAGTCTGAAATCTCGTCGAAACGTTGTTTTACTATTTGAAGTCTATCTAACATTTTCTAATTCCTTTTATTGGAGTGCAAATTTACGAAATTTTTGTTGAAAATTCTAGTATTGATTTTTTGTGTTTTTTGAAGGGGAAATTTAGTTTGATTATAGTGGTTTTTAGGAGCTGTTTCCTGCTATCCGTTCCAATCTTTTGTGCCGAACACCGACACAAAAGGATTTCCTCTTCTATCAGGGCTAGGGGTTTCGGGTTTTGTAGGATTGTTTACGGTTTTCCGTAAAATTATTTCATTAAGAGGATCTATTTTAGCAAAAAAATCAGGTGTTTTTACTTGGTGGTTAATTTGAAATATAGACGATGTTTGTTTATAAAGATTTACAGATTCTTTTTACTAATAAATTAACTATGAATAATATTAATAAAACTTAAAAAAATGTACAGAGGTTATAATTTAACATCAAATATAATTAATGCGGAAATTGATGAATTTAATGAGTTCTATGAAATAGGAAAAATACAAAATAACAAAACAAAAAAAAGTATTCAAGAAAATCTCAATCATTTTACATCTAAAAATGGAGTAATCAGTGGAACCGATTTACAAAAAAATTGGTTTCCAGAAGTTAAATCGCATATTTTTTTATCTCATTCACATAAAGATGAAAAGATAGCAATAATACTTGCAGGAATTCTTTATGAAATTTTTAATATTGAAACATTTATAGATTCTAATGTTTGGGGATATTCTAACCATATTTTAAAACAAATTGACAATACATATTGTAAAAATACTGGCCAAAATACATATAATTACGATAAGCGAAATTATTCCACAAGTCACATAAATTTAATATTATCTACAGCTTTAAATAAAATGATAGATAATTCAGAATGTATATTTTTTTTGAATACTCCAAATTCTATTACCCCAGCTTCAATAATAGATAAAACTACGTCACCTTGGATATTTTCAGAGATTGCTACAACGCAAATTATAAGAAAAGTACCCCCTAAAAGATTAAATATAAAGGATAGCAAATATTCAGCACAAATGAAGGCTTTAAACGAAAATTTAAAAATAGAATATGATATAGAATTATCGCATTTAACAAATTTAAATGAAAACACATTATGGGAATGGTTCAAAAAAGATTGTAACTCACCAGAAAATGCTCTCGATCAATTATATTCTTTAACTCCCCTATCAAATAAATTCTTATAAACAAACAATTTAAACATGTATAAAGGCTTTAATTTATCACTAAATTCAAAAGAACTTTCAAATTTTCAACATTATTATAAAATAGGAGAAGAAAATTATCTAAAATTAAAGAAACCGATAGATAATAATTTTAGAAAATTTTTATTTTCTCCCACTACTATTGACGGAACTGAATTACAAGAAAACTGGTTTCCAAATTTAAATGCAGATATATTTATATCTCACTCTCATGATGACAAACAGTTAGCAATAGCTTTTTCTGGTTGGCTTTATGAAAATTTTGGACTTATCGCTTTTATTGATTCTTGCCTTTGGGGATCTTCAGATAATCTCCTACAAGGGGTTAATGACAATTATTCTGTACAAAATTTATCGCCAAAACTTTATTCATATTCAGATGTAAATTATGCATCAAGCCATATTCACATGATGCTAATGAATGCTTTAACAATGATGATTGACAAATGTGAATGTTTTATAGTTATAAATACACCAAATTCTATACAAAAATACGAAACCCTTAATAAGAGTGAATCTCCTTGGATCTACAATGAAATCGCTCTTTCAAAATTTATTAGAATCAATATTCCTGATCGTTTTAAAATTATAATTGAATCAAAAACTTTTAGTGCGGAAAAGGATACGCCCCAATTAAAAATCAATTATAATCTAGATCTAGATCATTTAACAAAAATAGATTCAACTTTTTTAGCAATGTGGCTAAAAAAACATCCTACAAATGAACTCGAAGCACTTAATTATTTATATAAACTAAAATAAAAAATGGAAGACAAATTAAAACATCTAGAATTTATACAGAATGTAATAACTCGTATGAATACAAATTCTTTTCTAATTAAAGGTTGGGCTGTAACACTAGTTTCTGCATTATTTGCTTTAGCTGCAAAAGATTCGAATGGAGATTTTGCTATCTTATCTTATATAGTTATTCCATCCTTTTGGATTTTAGATGCGTTTTTTATTTCTCGAGAAAAATGTTTCAGAACCTTATATAAGATTGTTTCTGCAAAAACAGGTGGGATTGATTTCAAAATGAGTATAGAAAATTACAATAATGGTAAGAATACTTGGTTAAACGCTATCTTTAATACTACCCTTATTGTATTTTACGGAGTTATTGTAGTTGTGACAATTATCATCATGAAAATAATATTTAAATGATGGTAATAAGATTGATTAAAAATTCGCTAAGAGATATAACAAAATTCATAGATAAGATAGCAAATCCTCACAGTGAATAACAAAGACTTCTTGAACATTAAAAAAAATACTCAAAAAAATAATCAAATGGAAAATAATGAAAGAATTAAAGTTTTTGTTACCTATAGTTGGGATAATGAAGAACATAAAGAAAAAGCGATAGCGTTTACAAATTTTTTAAGAGATAATGGTTTTCACGCTGAAGTAGACAAAATGCTAGTACAAAACGAAACAGCAAAAGATTTTAAAGTAATGATGCATAAAGGTATGACAGATTATCAAAAAGTAATTGTTATCCTTTCCGAAGGTTATAAAAAAAAAGCAGAAGAATTTATAGGTGGAGTCGGAACTGAATACACACTTATTTTAAAAGACATTGAAGTTAACCCAAACAAGTATATTTTAATATCATTTGAAGGACACAACGATAATATAGCACCATTATTTTTTAAGTCTAGAGAAATAATTGACTTTAGTAAAGATAATGAAGGAGAAAAACAAAAACTCTTCGCAAAATTACTCGACAAAAAACTTTATGAATTTTCAGAAGTCGCTCCTAAATTACCAACAATAGAAACAAGTAAAATACCTTCATTATTTGCAGAAAAAAACAAGGTAATTATCTCGGATATTAAATTAGTCTCAAATACTGGAACTTCATCCTATTTTTATCAATTACTTAAATACATTGAATTAGAGTTAAATATATCTTTTGTTAATCTAAGTGAAAGTGTTATAAATGAGTATAACGTTGAGATTCACTATCCAAAACAAATTGTCTCCTATGAAGTAGATGGTAGAATAGAAGGTGATTATAAAATAATAAACATAGAAAAGTCAGATAGAATTTTTTCAAATCAAACAACATCAATTAAACTTGAAAAAATAGTGATTCGTAATTATACAATAAATGAGATTATAAGTAAATCAATAATAATTAAGATTTATACAGAACATGGGGTATTTGAAAAAACATTTCCTCTAAATGATTTCTTAGTAAAAGATTTTAATGGAGTTTCTAAAAAATTGGACTCTAGTTTATTTTTAGCCAATTAAACAAAAAATATATTTACAAGATTTGCCAATTCCCCAAGCTGGCGCGAGCGTCCCGCTCGTGAACGCAACCAGATCGCGCGGATATACCTTCTAGTTCGATAGCGCGGATTTGCAATCCGTGCCCGTAACGATGAGACACAATACTTTGTATTTTTAAAAGATGATTATCTTTGCGGGCACGGATTACAAATCCGCGCTATCGGGGCTTTGATTTTTTAGCAGATATTGCTTATAATAAAATATGAAAATTAGAAAACAAAAAATGTTGAAAACAACATTAAAAACAAAATAGAGCAGATATTTTTTTTCAATTCGACAGAACAGATCTGTTTAATATGACAAAAATTAAACTATTAAAGATATAAAATAATTATATGAAAAATACTTCTGAAATTAAAGTTTTTGTAACATATAGTTGGGATAATGAGGAACATAATGAAAAAGCTATAGCATTTACTAATTTTTTAAGAGATCATGGGTTTCATGCTGAAATAGATAAAATGTTGATACAGAATGAAACTGCAAAAGATTTCATAACTATGATGCATAGAGGAATGACAGATTACAGTAAGGTAATCATTATTCTATCTGAAACTTACCGAAAAAAAGCAGAAGAATTCAAAGGTGGGGTTGGAACTGAATATTCACTTATACTAAGAGATATTGAAACAAATTCAAATAAATATATTTTAATATCATTTGAAGGCTTTAATGATAAGATCATTCCTTTATTTTTTAAATCTAGAGAAATTCTAGATTTAAGCAAAGGAAATGAAAGAGAAAAGGAGAAACTATTTGCAAAATTGCTTGATCAAAAACTCTATGAATTTTCACCTGTAGCACCTAAATTACCTTCAATTGAAACAAAGAAGGCAAATTCTTTATTTCAGAAAAGTGGTATAAACCTTTCTGATAAAAAACCAGTTCAAGAAAGTCTAAAAAAGATTTTTAAAATAGAATTAACGAAAGATTTCGAATGTAAACAAAGCGATCTAATTCTTGCAGATTATTTTACTCAAATTAAAGACTTATTCAATGAAGGAAAATCATATGAAATTGAATTTGAAATCGAAAATATAAGTGAAATATATCGAAAATATGAAGAATTAAAAAAAATAGAAAATCCTAATGAAAATGACTTGAAGGCAAAAAATCAATACAGAAAATTTTTAGATGCATGCTTTTATTATGGAAAAGAAACAATATACAATAAATTAAAAGAGGTAACTGAAAATATTATAATTTATAGTTACAACAAGTATGCATACATTTACAATATAGATGAAGTTGTTATAGCTGTACAAAATAGTGTTAAGTATTTTGCTACAAATCCCAAAATTAAACAAGGAAAAGGTTTTGATATTTTTGAAGATGAGAATAATTGGAGCTTTAAAATATATTTAGATGAAAAGGAAATACTAAAACTTCTAAGTACTTTAGGCATAAAAGATCCCTCAATTTCTAATAATTATATGTTGCTAACTAGATTAGGAGGATTGGATGTCCACGATTTAAATCATGAAATATTAATTAGAGAAGCTATCCCAAAACAAGCATTTTCATATGTTTATAATAATATTTCATCAGAGAAAAAAGACGACTACTTTAAAATTGGTAATTGGAAATTAGGACTAGCATAAATATAAATGACCCCGCTCTACGAAGTATTTTCATAAAAAGCTACCCCTGCTAGCGCGAGCGTCCGCTCGTGAGCACAAGCCATGCAAATAACAAAAATATAAAAACTATGAGTGCACGAGCGGGACGCTCGCGCTAGCCGAAGAACATAAAACAAAAAAACTCAATCATTACGCTAATCCTAAACAAGAATTCATACAAATGGATTTTTTACAAATAATAGTGGGTCGAATTTTATTAGAGTATTTAGGAGCATCAGTTAGGTTTCTGTATGTAAACTTACGATGTTTACTAAACGACGATGACTTTACAACATTTTCAGGCATATGGTCACCAACGGGCAGCAACAAAAAGAAGGAAGAAAACAGCTCTTTAAATCATATGATTGGAGTTATATTCCTGGGAGCACTTATACTTCTCTTAATTATTTTTAATACGTAAGATTGATAGCAATGGAATCTTATTTTTAATCAGACTTCAAACCCATCTTATGCAAATCATCCAACAATTCCATTTCCTGATCAGGTAAAAGCTGCAATGCAATTTCAAGCAAAGTCACCACATTAATATCTGTATCTGATTCAAAAAAAGCCAAACTTCTGGCTTCCTTATTCATTAAAACGATACTTGATTTCAGAAGATCTGAAACCATTGAGTTTAATTCGTTATAACCGGAAACTTTTAGCGTTACACTAAACGAATTATCACCCTTATTCTCTGTTTTTAGGGTGTTGAATTTATTGATTCTATTCATTGATTCTAAAAATTCTGTGACTTGTTTTGTTTGTTGGCTTTCCATGATTGAATCTTATCTAGTTACTATTTTTCATCAAAACGAAATTACAAGTAATAGATTACTTTTAGGTGATTGTATACAATCGGTTGTATACAACTGATTTAAAATGAAAGCTACAAGAAAATATCTTTGCCGCTTTTTACATTTGTAAAGAGAAAAAAATCAATCTTTGTGTAAACGAAAGTCAAAACGTTAAATACAGAATGGGAATCCGCTCTTCAACACAATACATTATGAAAAAACTATACTTCAACCTTTTATTACTAACGCTTATTCCGGTGCATTCCTTTTGCCAACAAAAACAAGTTAATTCTTCTTCGATTAAGGAAGAGATAATAATTGGAGATCACGAAGACGGAAAAATTGAAGACGGCAAATATAAATGCAACTTATTCGATTGGCAAATTGAAATTCCGGAAGGCTTTACAATAACATCAAAAGAAAGAACAAAAGAATTAGAAGACAAAGGTTACGAAGCTATGAAGGAACATGCCACAGAAGGAAAAAATGTTACCCGATCCAGTACAACCTTAATCAGTTTTGAAAAAGACAAATACAATATTTTTAGCGCCAATTACGAGTCTTTAATTGGTAAAAAAAAGATGACATTTGACGAATACAAAGCCTTTATGTTTCAATTACTCGAAGAAACCTATTCTGGTAAAGGACTAAAATATGACATTGCAAAAAGTGATTTAAAACTAGGGAAATATGACTTTAATAAAATTTTAGTTCATCTGTACCATCCTAAAACTGACGCACTAATTTTAACTCAGGAATTTTACAGCTCTTACATAAACAACCATTTATATACGGCCGGCATCAATTATCAAAGCGAAGATTTAGGGTATATTATGAGTTACAATTTTATCAAATCTTTTAAATAAATTCATTATTCCCCCGCTGGCGATGGCGTCTCGCTCGTGAACGCAAGCCATATCAATAACAAAATAATATAAACTATGAATGCACGATCGGGTCGTAATAACCATGACAATAATCCCTAACGAAATGAGAGAAAAAACCAAAGCATATTAGTTATTTATCTATCATTGATCTTTCATTAAAACCTGAAGTTTTAGGTAAAATGAGAACAGGAGATTTTGTTTATCTTCACAAAAAAAGCAACAAAAACTACCTTCACAAAAGATGAAAAAAATTATATTTAAGTTTTGGCTAATTAATTTTCTGATAAGTGCTGTATTATTTTTAACCTATCATGTAGTGATTGCAGCAACAAAAACGATCGATGGAAATTTATTTGAAAAATTGATGCAGATTTTAGAACTGTATTTAAATATAGGTTTTGCATTTATATATTTTATTACGATGGTTATTTCTTCTTTTGTACTTCTTCTTAATTTGGTAGAAAAAATCAGGAATAATTTCTATCTATCACTTCTGACATTTTTAGGAATACCACTATTTTGTTTTATTTTTATCATCAGTAATCTATTGATTGATATTCGCATACAGAATTTTACGATTCTGACAACGCTTGCCATTTTTTCAACAATTGGTATGTTCCTTACCACAATACAATTTTTATTGTTCAGAAAAACAATCAACAAAATCCAGGTTCAATAAATACAAACTGCTGCCAATACGAGTTTTACAACAGACAGGCTGATGTAAAAAATTCAACCGCAGTTTTTCAATTGAACTTTAATAACAATATTGGCTTTACGCTTCGCTTTTCTGACCGGCCGCAAAGCATCAAAACATTAGCCGGCAATTGAGCAGAATGCAGAAAAACAAAAACCATAATTATGAAAATCAAATTTTTAGTTTTGCTTTTAATTCTTTGTAGTTGTGAAACCAAATCAAAAAAAAGTGTTTCTAACGACTCCATAACAGAAAAATCTGTTGCGGAGAAAATTGGAATCGAAAATCGAAAGTTTTTCGTTGGAGACATTAATAATGATAAAGTTAATGATACTGCGTTTGTAAATTATAAATGGAATGAGGAAACAAATGAAGTTGAGTGTGGAGAAAAAATTTGCTATGTAGCTATTAAGTTTAAAAGAAATATTCCAACAATACGTCTTGAACAATCTTTAGTAGGAGTTTGGGTTATGAAAACCGAAGATATCAATCATGATCATGCAAATGAAATTCTAATTTTTTCCAGAACAAATGAAGGCTGGTGGAAAAACATTTCGGTTTGGTCCTATAAAAATGGTACTTGGCATGAAATTGCAAAAACAAATGGGTTTATATCTGATGACAAAGATTTTGAAAATCGAATAATAAAAGAAAAAGGAAAATACTATTTAATTGGACAAGATAAGTGGACAGAAGATGAAAATGGTGATTTCAAAGAAATTAAAATTAAGTTATAAAAAGCCTACTAAACGCTCTAATTGATTACATGAAAAACTGGAAACAAATACTAAAATTACTTCTAACAATATTTTTACTATGGTTTATTGGGCATACAATCTATATAACAATTGACGGCTTGCATGATAACGAAAAAAATGCAGATATTGCAGTTATTCTTGGCAACAAAGTAAACGAAGACGGAACACTTTCTGAACGTCTTGAAAAGCGCTTGGAATGTGGGTTAAATTTATACCGAAAACATCGCGTAAAAAAAATAATAGTAAGCGGTGGTTTAGGCAAAGAAGGTTTTTATGAAGGAGATAAAATGAGAGATTTTTTAATTGCTAACAAAGTTCCGGATACTGCAATAATTGTCGACAATCTAGGAAACAACACGCGCGCAACATTAATTAACACAATAAAATTAAAAGATAGTCTTGACTTTAAAAGCATAATTGTGGTATCACAATATTATCATGTAACGAGAACCAAAATGTTGTTTCGTAAACAAGGGTTTAAGAATGTTGCCAGTGTTAGCCCCAATTATTTTGAAATTAAAGATTTGTACTCCATATTACGAGAATTTGTTGGATACTACACGCAATAAAAAACATTGATTACACTTGTGAACTCAACCCAATTTATAAGCCGCATATTAAAAAATAGAATCAAAAAATGACACAAACCACTACCGAAACCTTAAAACCAAAACAACATTTTGAAATCCTCGACGGATTAAGAGGAGTAGCCGCTTTGGCTATTGTATTTTTTCATTTTATGGAAATCGTTTATCCGCCTAAAGAAAATTTTATCGCGCATGGTTTCCTTGCAGTTGACTTTTTCTTTTGTCTTTCCGGATTTGTTATTGCCTACGCCTACAATGATCGTATTGAAAAAATGAAACTCAGCGACTTTTTTACATTAAGACTGATCAGATTACATCCTTTGGTTGTTTTTGGTTCTGTATTGGGTTTATTGGCTTTTTTGTTTGATCCGTTTGGCGGTCATCCTGAAACCTACGAAACAGGCAAATTGATCCTGATTTTTCTGGCTTCTGTTTTTCTGATTCCTTTTCCGGTTATGGCAGATCGTTATTTCAATATATTTGGTTTAAATGCGCCGGGCTGGTCTTTGTTTTGGGAATATGTCGCCAATATTCTGTATGCGCTTTTTCTTTACAAACTTAGTCGTCGTTCACTTTTTTTATTAACCATTTTTGCTGCGGCAGGAATTTGTTTTGTCAGTCATCGCGCGGGAGGTTGCTTAATGGGCGGCTGGAGCGGAGAAACTTTTTGGGATGGCTGCGCCCGTATTTCATATTCGTTTTTAGCAGGAATGCTCATTTTTCGCTCTAATTGGATTATTAAATCGAAACTGGGTTTTATCAGCTTATCAGTCTTATTGCTTTTAACGTTTTTCATCCCTTTTTCTGATTATAATTGGCTGACAGAACCTTTGGTAGTACTGCTTTATTTTCCGTTATTGATTGTAGCAGGCGCCGGAGCAACACTAAAACCGGTATTCAGAAAACTATGTATCTTCTTCGGAAAAATATCCTATCCCCTATACATGACGCATTACGCAGCCATGTGGATATTCGCCAACTATTACACCAAATACAAACCAGAAACAGGTCAACTGGCCTTGATTATGTTTATTGGCACATTGCTTTTACTGGGCGTCGCTTATCTAACGATGGTTCTTTATGATATCCCAATTCGAAAATATCTTACGGATAGGAGAAAGAAAAAATCTCAAAATCCCGGTTAGCTATCGAGAGCAAAATTTTATTTAAAGCTAATGATTAAAAGTTTTTTTTTAGTTCACGCAGATTCTGCAGATTAAGGCAGATTAAATTTTGATAATATACTCTGCGACCATCTGCTTAAATCTTTTTAAATCTGCGTGAAACAAAAAACTTAACGACTTTGCGACTTTGTGCGATTAAATAAAAACAACCTTTGTCCCTTTGTTCCTAAGAACCTTTGCTCCTTTCTTATAAAAAATCCCTAATTTCGCTTTTTAAACAACGAAGGAGAAAAATGAAGGTATGTATTGCTGAAAAACCAAGTGTAGCACGCGAAATCGCATCCGTTTTGGGAGCCAATACCAAGCACGATGGATATTTTGAAGGAAACGGTTATGCCGTGACGTACACTTTTGGGCATTTATGTACTTTAAAAGAACCCAACGATTACAAACCGCACTGGAAAAGCTGGGATTTGAACAACTTACCCATGCTTCCGGAGAAATTCGAAACCAAAGTTGTCGAGAATTCAGGAATTCAAAAACAGTTTAAAATTGTAAAAAGCTTATTCGACAAAGCCGAGTTGGTCATCAACTGTGGGGATGCCGGGCAGGAAGGTGAACTGATTCAGCGTTGGGTTATGAACGAAGCGAATTACAAAGGCGAAGTACAGCGTTTATGGATTTCGTCTTTAACAACCGAAGCGATAAAAGAAGGTTTCGAAAACTTAAAGCCTTCTGAAAACTACGATAATTTATTCTATGCCGGATTCTCCAGAGCTATTGGCGACTGGTTATTGGGTATGAATGCCACACGCTTGTACACCGTAAAACACGGCGGATACAAACAAGTTTTGTCTATTGGCCGTGTGCAAACGCCAACATTGGCAATGGTTGTAGACCGTTGGAAAGAAATCGAAAACTTTAAACCTCAACCCTATTGGGAATTACAGACTTTATACAGAGAAACCCTTTTTAGTTATGAAGATGGTCGCTTCCTGAAAAAAGAAGACGGAGAACTTTTGGCCAATAAAGTCAAAGAAAGTGAATTCGAAATTGTTTCGGTCGATAAAAAGAACGGAAACGAGTTTGCGCCTAAACTATTCGACTTAACAGGTTTACAGGTGTATTGCAATACCAAATTTGGATTTTCGGCAGACGAAACGCTAAAAATTGTGCAAACTTTATACGAACAAAAAGTAGTGACCTATCCCAGAGTTGACACGACTTTTTTACCAAACGATATTTACCCAAAAGTACCGGGAATTCTGCAAAAACTATCCAAATACGCGGAGTTAACGCAACCGCTTTTAGAAAAAAAGATAAAAAAATCACCTAAGGTTTTCAACGACAAAAAAGTTACAGATCACCATGCGATTATTCCAACCGGAATAGAAAGCAATTTGCAATTCAATCAGCAGCAAGTCTATGATATTATTACAAGACGTTTTATTGCGGTATTTTATGATGATTGTCTCGTGGCCAATACCACAGTAATAGGAAAAGCAGCCGAAGTACATTTTAAAACCACCGGAAAAGAAATCCTGAAAAAAGGATTCCGTGTTGTTTTTGAAGATCCAAACGCTAAGGAAAAAGAAGCCGATCTGTTACCTAGTTTTGTTGTGGGCGAAAAAGGGCCGCACGAACCATCGTTTTTAGAAAAAGAGACAAAACCACCCAATCAGTTTACTGAGGCAACTTTACTGCGTGCGATGGAAACCGCAGGAAAACAAGTCGATGACGAAGATTTACGAGAACTGATGAAAGAAAACGGTATTGGCCGTCCGTCTACGCGTGCGAATATTATCGAAACACTTTTTAAGCGTCAGTATATTGTTCGAAACAAAAAACAGGTTTTACCAACTCCAACGGGGATTCAGCTTATAGATACGATTCAGAATGAATTGATCAAATCCGCTGAACTTACAGGTTCCTGGGAAAAGCAGTTGAAAGATATCGAAAAAGGCACTTTTACCGCCGGAGCATTCATCAAAAACATGAAGCGAATGGTCGAGGCTTTGGTTACCGAAGTACGAAGTGAAACCAGACACGCCAATATTTCGCACGCTACCGCTACTCAAAAAGAAGTGGTAAAAGTTGAGAAAAAGAAAGCCGCAGGAATTTTGGCAGAAACGTGTCCGAAATGCCAGAAAGCCACTTTAATAAAAGGAAAATCAGCTTACGGATGTGGAAATTATAAAGCTGGTTGTGATTTTTTATTACCCAATACTTTTGCAGAGAAAAAAATATCCGAGAACCAATATTTACGATTGGTTCAAAAAGGATCTACCGTAAACATAAAAGGCTTTAAAACCGAGGAAGGAACTGTAGAAGGTTTGATTCGTTTTGAAGAAAACTACAAACTAAAGCTAGAAGTCAAAAAAACAGCCCCGAAAGCAAAACCAGCTGCAGCAATTGATTCTGATGCCCTGACGTGCCCAAAATGCAAAAAAGGAACGATCATGAAAGGAAAAACCGCTTATGGTTGTGGCGATTATAAATTGGGTTGTGATTTTAAAGTGACTTTTGATGATGTCAGAGCCAAACTAAAAGATCAAAAACCTACTAAAGAATTGGTTTATGCTATTTTAGGCGAAAGTGTTTAATTTTTTTTGCCACAGATTACATGATTAACATGATTTTTTACAAAGTTTTCTAACCACAAATTAGCGCGAATTTTTTGTTTCTCGCAGATTTACATCATTCAGAATCAAAATTAAATCTGCCTTAATCTGCAGCATCTGCTTGAAACAAAAATCATTTTAATCATGTAATCTGTGGCAAATTTCTATTAGCATTTGAATAATAATTCGTGCTAATTTGTGAAATTAGTGGCAACCATTTTTTTTAATATCTTAGCCTTTCAATTTAACATCAAAAACCATAATTATGTTTCAGAAAATTACTCTTTTAGCTTTTGTATTACTTGTTGTTTCCTGTCAGAAAAAAGAATCTGTAGAAAAAGATAAAATCAAAATTGCAGACTGGCTTATTGGAAACTGGGAAAACAAATCTCCTGAAGGCATTTTGACTGAAAACTGGACAAAACTTAACGACAGTACTTTTAATGCCTCTTCTTATTTCATCAAAGGAAAAGATACTTTACATTTTGAAACCATCGTTTTAGCCCAAAAAGGAGAAACCTTAACTTATTTTGCCACTGTAAAAGGTCAGAATGATGATCAAGCGGTAGCGTTCCCTTCAACGACTGAATCTGATAAACAATTGGTATTTGAAAATCCAAAACACGATTATCCTCAAAAAATCACTTATACAAAAGGTGCTAATAATACTTTGACAGCTGAGATTTCAGGAAATTCACAAGGAAAAGAGAGTTCTGAGAAGTTTATTATGGTAAAGAAATAAACTATATTATGAAGAATTTTTTCCTGATTTTTATAATCCTCTTTTTTACAATTTCTTGTAAAAAAGAAGAAAAAAAATATATCTCAAAAAATTCTAATTCTCAAAGATTAGATATTAGTAAAAAATATTTGAGAAGTTTAATAACACTTAATTATTCAGATAGCAAAGAAGAAATAGAACTATATGTAATTAAAAAAAAGGATACTATTTCAAATCAATTTAAATTTATAAAAAATAATGTAATTGATACTCTTCAAAGTTGTTATTATGATTTAAAAATATCTAAAACAGATAAGCCTAATTTTTATCATGGGACGATATCACTTCACACAAAATATGAAAATTTAAAATTAAATAAGAAAAATAGACGTAGAATAGAATTTGGTTATTGTAATCAAAACAAAGACAGTTTGTATCTGAAATATATCACATCAAAAAATTCAACAACCTTAAATTTTGAATTTGAAAATCATAAAGGTGCGAATTTAAATGGTATTTTATACCAAATTACTGAGCGTGATACAACAAAAGGAATGATAAATTTAAATCGAGTTCATTTATTAGTCGACAATTTTCCACAAACAAACAATTTTTTCCTTGAATCATACAATTTAGATAAGGATAAAACAAAAAAAGTTAATTTAAAAGGCTTAAAATTAAAAAAACAAGACTAATTAATTAAGGTAATTTTGAGTTTTATTTGTCAATGTAATATAAAACAAACATAATATAAAACCAACCATTCCTCTAGAATTCCAGAAGAAACAAAAGAGAACCAAAGGTTCGGAAAATATTGTAGAGCTGGACTTCAGTTCAGTTCAAACAAAAAAGCATTCACACTCAGGTCGCTATAATATTAAAAATGGGCTGAAAGTCCAAAATCAATGGCGTAGTGCATAGCACTACGAACCAAAGCAAAATGAATATTGCCCTGAAAGGGCAAAAGCACAGATATATAGATTCGTAGAAAATCCCGTATACCTACGATTAGTATTTTCTTTATAATTAGGCTATTGCCCTTACAGGGCAAAACGATAGTACTTTTTCAACATAGTGCTTCGCACTATGCTATTGCTAAAGCTCTTTCAGAGCAGATTTTTTTGTAATACTTATGGCAAACCTGAGTCAGCCAAAAAAAACCTTAGAACCTCAGCACCTTAAAAAAACCTATTCGTTCTCCCCGATTTTATTCACCATAAAAATCATTAATATCCCAAGAAACGCCATTACCAAAAAGGCGAATTTCATACTTAAATATTCAGAGATAAACCCAACCATTGGCGGAACCAATAAAAATCCCAGGTAACCAATTGTGGATATAGAAGTTAATGCAGAACCACTGCTTAGCTTTGACGACCTTCCGGCAATGCTAAATACTAAAGGAACGACGCAGGAAACCCCAACTCCTATTAGTACATATCCAAAAATTGTGGGATATATAAAAGGAAGCAGGAAGCAAATTAAAAATCCTAAAGTGATAAAAACACCACTGTAAAGCAGAATTCGTTTCGTACCAAATTTCATTACGCCATAATCTCCAAACAAACGCCCTAAAGTAACTGCTGTAGCGAAAAATACAAATGCCGCACTCGTTAATTTTGGAGAAGCGTGCAGTATGTTTTCAAAATAAATACCGCTCCAATCGTACATGGTATTTTCGCAAGCCATAGAGACAAAACAAATAATAGCAAATTTTACCAAATTTTTTTCCGGCATCGAAAAGAACTTCTTTTTTACCGGTACGGGCTGATTGTGAATACTCAACGGGTAAAAACAAGCCGTAAGCGCCAGCATAAAAACGCTTACTCCCAATAAATGTTCTGATGGCGCAATATGTTTGGTTACCATAACATATCCTAAACCTGCCCCTGCAAAAACGGCAATACTCCAAACCGCATGAAAACGGGTTATAATAGAGTGTGAATATAATTTCTGAACCTCAAGCGATTGTGCATTAATAGACAAATTGAAGATATTACGGGAAGCTCCAAAGATTAAAAGTACAATCACCAGCTGCCATACAAAAGCCGCGAGACCAGGTAAAGCGAGCACAATATTAAACATGATCGCTCCCAACAGCATAACATATCGACTACTATATTTATTTAATAGTTTTCCTGTAAAAGGCATTGTCAGCATCAAACCAATTGGAAAAGCAAATAAAACAGTACCAAATTGAGCTTCGGACAAATGCAATTGGGCTTTTATATGCGGAATTCGCGATACCCAGGAAGAATATCCAAATCCGGAAAGGAAAAAAAATACAGTGTTGGCTATACGGAATCCCCTGGGGGTGTTTTGTAATTTTTTAAAAAAAGGTAAAATCATGAAGAGCGTTCTTTTTAAGGGCACAAAATTAAGGTTTTTGAAGTGTAACTTCTACCCTTTTTACGTTTTTTAAATAAAAGTCAGAAATTGATACCGCCTTACTCATTTTAACAATTCAAAAAAAAAAGTTTACGATAATATAACAAAAAGTACCTCAAAACAAGCCAAATAATATTTGTTAAGGAAATATTAATTTTTACATTTGCACTGTTTTTATTCATTCTAAATAAAAACAATAACCTTAACTAATTAATTAAAATGAAATATACTACTGTGAAAACGTATCGTTTTCTATTTACAATCGGTTTTCTATTGTCCGTTTTTTGCTCCTTTGCCCAACAAAACTTCGGAAAAATAAAAGGAACAATTACAACTTCTGACGGAGACGCGGCTGCAGGTGTAAATGTTATTCTAAAAAGTTCGAAATACGGTACAACCACCAATGACGACGGAACTTTTGAATTGAACAGAATAAAATCGAACTCTTATACGCTGCAAATATCTTTAACGGGTTACGAAACTACTGAACAGGAAGTTATTGTAACAGAAAGCGAAACCTCAACCGTTCATCTCCAGTTAAAAGTTTCGAACAAAGAGTTACACGAAGTTGTTGTTAATGGCAAAAAAAGCATCTTATCTAAAAAAACAGATTATGTAGCAAGAATGCCACTTAAGAATCTCGAAAATCCACAAGTTTACAGCGTGATTCAGAAAGAACTTTTGCAGGAACAAATTGCTGTAGACATTAGAAGTGCCGTTGTAAATGCACCTGGTGTAACCACAAAAATTTATCCATCAGGGGGACTTGAAATTTCTTTCAGAGGTTTTAGTACTGGCGTTAATGCACGAAACGGAATGGAAAATATGACGGGTCGAAGCTCCATTTCTATTGATAACGCAGAACGCATCGAAGTGCTAAAAGGACCATCAGGAACGCTATTCGGATCTTCTGTATCGTCTTTTGGAGGTGTTGTAAATTTAGTTACCAAAAAACCTTTTGAAGGAAAAAAAACAGAAGTATCTTATACTGGCGGAAGTTTTGGACTAAACCGACTTGCGCTTGATATTAATACTCCATTAACACCGGATAATAAAGTATTATTTCGATTAAACACTTCGGTAAATACTGAAAAAAGTTTCTTAGACTATGGCTTTAATAAAACATTCCTGATTGCGCCAAGCCTTATTTACAAAGCAACTGATAAACTAACCTTAAGTATTGATACTGAAATCTACAATGTAAACAACACACGTCCTACTTACGGACGTTCATATGCAGCAGGAATTACAAACCCAACAGATCTAAAGATAGATTACAGAAAAAGTTTATTTCACGATGACCTTGATGCCAAAACCTCATCTTCAAAAGTTTTTGTTCAGGCAGAATATCAATTGGCAGAAAACTGGAAATCTACGACACTTTATTCTTTTATAGACGAAAATGTAGATCGCAGTTATCAGTATTATACCTTATGGAGTTCACCAACACAAGTACAAAGAAGTGTATCTCGTTTTGGGCCAATATCTAATCAGTTTACCAATATACAAGAAAATATTAATGGCCAGTTTTCTACAGGGAGTATCAAACATAAACTATTATTAGGTGCAAATTACAGATTTTCAAAAGGTACTTTTAATTACGGTGCAACGCCGGTTCTGGACACTATTGATGTAACAAAGCCTTTTAACCCTATCAGAAAAAAACAAGTTGATGCTGCCCTGTCCCAACTTACCTGGCCAGTTCCGGACGAGCAGATATTTAGTGTTTATGCCTCAGATGTGATCAGTTTTACAGATCGTCTATCGGCCATGTTGAGTCTTCGTTTGGACAACTTCGTTCAGAAAAAACTTGTAGATGTCGAAGGATACAACCAAACTGCTTTATCGCCTAAATTAGGTTTGGTTTATGAGGTGATTAAAAATCAGGTTTCTTTATTTGGAAATTACATGAATGGTTTTCAAAATTCAGGTCCGGTAAATCAGCCAGACGGAAGCTTGTTAATCCTAAAACCTGTTTATGCCAACCAATACGAAGGAGGTGTAAAAGTAGAAGCATTCAATAAAAAATTAAGCACTACATTAAGCTATTATAACATTACTATTGATAATGCTACAAGAACAACTCCTGACGGATTTAGTGTTCAGGATGGCAAACAAGTAAGTAAAGGTGTTGATTTCGAATTTATTGCAAATCCTATCGAAGGTTTAAACGCTCTGATTGGTTATGCTTATAATGATAACCGTATCGTAAAATCATCAGATACTGCTATCGAAGGAAATAAAGCCAGCGGGGCCCCGGAGAATGTAGTTAACTTTTGGATATCGTATAAATTTCAAAACAAACTAAAAGATTTAGGTGTTGGTTTTGGAGCTAATTATGCAGACAAACAATATAAGTTTGAAGATGAAAGTTTTTATGCCCCATCCTATATGGTTTATAATGCAACTGTATTTTATGATCAGCCTACATGGAGAGTGGGTCTGAAATTTAATAACATCAGTAATAAAGAATACTGGGATTCGTATGGAATGGCTCAGACTCCTTCAAACTTTTTAGTAAACTTAACTTTAAAACTTTAGGGATTTTACAGCAGAAGCACCTCTAAATCAAAGGTGTTTTCTAGAAAATCAAATCATAATTTTACAAACTAATTGCTATTTTGAGTCTTTTTTATATTTTTATTTTTAATTATTCTAAATAAGACTTAAGTTTGCAACACTAATAATTTTTAATCCAATTTAAACTTCATCTTATGAAATCTAAAACCTTAAAATCGATAACATTTTTACTTTTAATGTTAGTTGCAACCCCACAATTATTTGCTCATGCTCTTTGGATCGAAACCAAAGCAACCGGAACAAAAGGAAAAGCTCAGGAAATTTCAGTTTATTTTGGAGAATTTTCGGATAACGACATTACAAAAGCTGATAAATGGTTCTCTGATTTAAAAGATTTTACTTTGGTATTGGTTTCGCCTTCAAAAAAAGAAACAAAACTTACAGCTAAAGCTTCAGACAATAAATACCAGGCATTTTTTACTCCGGATGAAGACGGTGTTTATACTGTTGTAATGCACCATAAAGTAAAAGATGTTTACGGAACTATGGTTCTTGATTACAATTCGAGTGCAAATATAGTAGTGGGCAACAAAGCCGCAGGAAATTCTATTGCATCAAACACTAATAAAATTGCTGTATTCTCAGAAAGTGTAGATGTTGCAAAAAAAGATACCAAAATTACCGGAGTTGCTTCTTATGACGGCGCTATCGCAAAAGAAACAAAAATTAAAGTAATTGCTCCAAATGGATGGGAAAAAGAATTATGGACAAACGATAAAGGTGAATTCTCTTTTACACCAATCTGGTCTGGAAACTATATGGTAGAATATGCTCACACTGAAAAAGCTTCTGGCGATCATAATGGTAAAAAATACGATGAAATCTGGAAAATGGCTACTTACTTTATTGCAGTTAAATAATTTTTAAAACTCATTTCAGATTAAAATTCAGAAGTTCTTCTTCAATCAAACCTTGTTTTTTCAGACAAGGTTTTTTTGTATAAATAAGCGTTCAAAAATTCAAAATATTATTTAGAATAATTCTTCATTGATAAAGAATTAAAATCGGAATAACAAAATCTTAAGCTAATCTTAAGAAAAAACTAAGAAAGAATTAAGTGAGAAAATGTACTGTTAAATTTTGTTAAAACATCTATGTGAACTTATATTTGCAGAAAAAAAGTTATTCTTATTCAATCTAAATAAATCATGAAACATAATTTACTACTTGCTTTATCCTTGCTAAGTTTTGCCTCTTATAGTCAGGAGTATGCTGATGCAGACAACGCTTCGACTGTAAATGACACTGTAAAAAATAAAAAAGGAGAAATTCTTAATGAAGTTCTAATTACAACAAACAAACCTAAAAAGCCAATTGAAGCAGCTCGTTCAGGTATTAAAGTAATGGACTTGCCACAAAGTGTTCAGATTATCGGAAATGATATTATCTCCCAACAACAAGCGATCAGACTTAGTGAAGTGGTGAAAAACCTAAATGGTGTTTACGTAGGATCAGCTCGTGGTGGTGCTCAGGAATCATTCTTCTCGAGAGGTTATGATATGGGTGCCAATAATATGTTTAAAAACGGTTTTCGTTTCAGCAGCGGATCCATGCCTGAAGTTTCATCTTTAGAAAAAGTAGAATTCTTAAAAGGAAGTGCCGCTTTATTATACGGAAACGTTGCTCCGGGTGGAATCCTGAACATGGTGACAAAAACACCACAGTTTACAAAAGGAGGAGAAATTTCTATGCAAATGGGAAGCAATTCTTTTTATAAACCATCGATTGACATCTACGGGCCATTAAATAAATACATTGCCTTTCGTTTTACAGGTTCATATGAAAACTCTGAAAGCTTTAGGGATATCGTAAAAAACGAACGTTATTACATCAATCCGTCGTTTTTGTTTAAAGTAAGTGACAAGACTCAAATCGTTTTACAAGGAGATTACTTAAGTTATGACTGGACTCCGGATTTTGGAACAGGAATTATTGGAAAACAAATTGTCGACCTGCCAAGAAATAAATATTTAGGAGCATTATGGTCTTATGGAAAAACAACTCAAACAAGTGTTTCTGCTTTAGTGAACCACAATTTTAATGACAATTGGAAATTGAACTTCAATACTTCTTTCCAAAACTACAATAGAACTTCTAAAGGAACTGAGCGTGTATCTATTGATACTACAATCCCAAATTATAAAGATGGAGATTACATTCGTCCGTTAGGGCAAAATCAAAACTTTGAGCAAATCATTGGAGAACAGTTAAGCTTACAAGGGATTTTCTATACCGGAAAAGTAAAACATCAGATTTTTACAGGTGTTGATTTCGAAAATTCTTTTACACAAGCCTATACTTATGCCTTTGATGAGAAAATGGTAAAAGACGCAAAAGGAAAATACATCGTAAATGCTTACGATCGTGTCAATATCTACGATCTTATTTACGATAATCAGCGTATGGACATCCCGAATGCAAATGCAACCAAACTTGTAAATACCGATTCAAATCGTTTTGGTGTATATGCTCAGGATTTAATTTCGATTACGGAGCAATTTAAGGTTTTGGCAGGATTACGTTGGTCATGGCAGGAAACTCAGGCTACAACAACTGATTATACAAAAAAACCAACCACTATTACAGAAGGACAAAAACTTACTGATCAGGCTTTCTCTCCTAAAGTAGGTTTAGTATACCAGCCAACAAAAAACACCTCTTTGTTTGCGAGCTACGCCAACTCATTTACACCAAACACTGGTACAACTGTAGATTTACAGCCAATAAAACCATCTATTATTGATCAGTATGAAGCCGGTATCAAGCAAGATTTCCTAAAAGGTTTATTGAGCACAAACGTTACCGTGTATCAGATTACAAACAGCAACTTAGCACAAACTGCTGAATTTAAAGCAGACGGAACGCCAAACACAGATACAAATGTAAAAGTATTAAGCGGAGAAACTAAAAGTAAAGGTGTTGAAGTTGATATTACAGCAAGACCGGTTGAAGGTTTAAACATTATTGCGGGTTACAGCTACAACGATATGCGTTATACCAAAACTTCAGGACTAAACGGAAGTTTTATTGAAGGTGATCGTTTAGTAAGAACTCCGGCAAACACGGCAAATTTAAGTTTCTTCTATACATTACAAGACGGTTTCCTTAAAGGTGTTTCTGTTGGAGCAATAGGAAATTATATCGGAAAAAGAACGGGTGGATGGAACAATCAGGTTGTAATCGATCCTACAACCGGAGTTCAGACTATCAACGATAGAGAAATTCCTTTAGAAGCTTACACAACAGTTGATATATCTGCAGGATATACCTGGAGAAAAATCTCAATCTTATGTAAATTATCAAACATTACAAACGAATTGAATTATACCGTTCACGAGAATTATAGTGTGAATCCAATTGCACCACGTCAGGTAATGACAAGCTTAAGATACAAGTTCTAAAAATTTGAATTAGATTTTTAATACTCCAAAACTTTTTCTGTCTTTTCATTTTTTGAAAATCAGAAGAAGTTTTTGGTTTTTAGGCAAAAAATAAATATCAAAACTTTTATAGCCACGAATTCACGAATTATTATTTTAAATCTTTGCGTCAAAGCTTTAATTCGCTATTTCAGGACGGGAAAAGTTAATAAAATAAAACCCGATAGATTTTAAATCTATCGGGTTTTATTCTTTAAAGTAAAGCTGATCTTATTTCAATCCGGCAATACTCTGCTCGATTGTGGCAATTTTTGCCAAAGCATCTGCTTCTTTTTGTCTTTCGTTAGCCAAAACTTTTTCCGGTGCTCCGGCAACAAATTTTTCATTCGATAATTTTGCCTGAACCGATTTTAAGAAACCTTGTGTATAAACCAACTCTGCAGTCAGTTTTGCAATTTCAGCTTCAACATCGATATTTCCTCCTGAAATCGGAATGAAATATTCATTTGATTTTACACGGAAAGATAATGCGCCATCTACTTTAGCCGAAACATATTCGAAAGCTGAAATGTTTCCAAGTTTCGTTACGATTGTATCGAAATAAGTGGTGATATTCTCGCTGTTGATTCCTTTTAGTTCGATAGGATCTTTAAACGGAATGTTTTTATCTTTTCTGATCGTTCTGATTCCAGAAATTACTTCTATAGTACTTTCAAAATCCGTAATTAAACCTGCATTAAAAGGTTTTAATTCCGGCCAGGTCGAAACGATTAAAGCTTCTTCCGGAGTTCTGTCAGCAATTAAATGCCAAATTTCTTCTGTTAAGAAAGGCATGAAAGGATGAAGTAACTTCAAATTACTTTCTAACATTTCGATTGCTTTATCAAACGTAGCTTTATCAATTGGCTGCTGATAGGCCGGTTTGATCATCTCTAAAAACCAGGAACAGAAATCATCCCAAACCAATTTATAAATGGCCATTAATGAATCTGAAATTCTGTATTTTTCGAAATTATCTTCGATATCTACTAATGTTTGCTGCAATTTTGCTTCATACCATTCGATTGCTACTTTTGATGATTCCGGTTGTGGGATTGTTTCAGAAACTTCCCAGCCTTTAATCAATTTAAAAGCATTCCAAATCTTGTTTGTAAATGATTTTCCTTGTAGACATAACTCTTCATCAAACATAATATCGTTTCCTGCAGACGCACTTAAAAGTAATCCTACACGAACACCATCTGCACCAAATTTCTCTATCAAATCTAAAGGATCAGGGGAATTCCCTAATGATTTAGACATTTTACGGCGTTGTTTATCACGAACCAGACCTGTTAAATATACATTTGTAAATGGTTTTTCGCCTGCATATTCGTAACCTGCAATAATCATTCTCGCAACCCAGAAAAACAAAATATCCGGACCTGTAACCAAGTCGTTTGTTGGATAGTAATATTTATAATCTGCACTTTCCGGATCCATAATTCCGCCGAAAACTGACATCGGCCAAAGCCATGATGAAAACCAGGTATCTAAGGCATCAACATCTTGCTTTAAGTCAGATATTGTAAGTGAGTTGTTAGAAGTTCTCTCCTTTGCTAAGACTAAAGCATCTTCAATATTTTCAGCAACTACAAAATCTTCTTTTCCGTCTCCGTAATAATACGCCGGAATTTGTTGTCCCCACCATAACTGACGAGAGATATTCCAATCGCGGATATTGTTTAACCAATGCGCGTAAGTGTTTTCAAAACGTTTTGGATGTAATTTAATATCGCCATCAACCAAAACAGATTTGATTGCCGGTTTTACTAATTCTTCCATTTTCAAAAACCATTGGTCTGATAATCTTGGTTCGATTACCGCTTTGGTTCTTTCTGATGTTCCTACTTTATTCAAATGGATTTCGGTTTTCGCCAAAGCTCCAATTTCTTCTAATTCCTTTGCAATTTCGGTACGAACCACAAAACGGTCTTTTCCCTGATAATGTAATCCGAAGCTGTTTAATGTAGCATCTTCATTAAAAATATCAACGATTTCAAGATTGTGTTTCTCTCCTAACGTTTTATCGTTCATATCGTGAGCAGGAGTTACTTTCAGACATCCGGTTCCGAATTCTACATCTACATATTCATCTTCAATAATCGGAATTACTCTCCCACAAATAGGAACGATGGCGCTTTTACCTTTTAAATGCTTAAAACGCTCGTCATTTGGGTTGATACAAATAGCAGTATCTCCAAAAATAGTTTCAGGACGAGTTGTTGCAATCGTCAGAAAATCTTCTGAACCTTCGATTTTATATTTTAAGAAAAATAATTTTCCTTGTTGTTCTTCGTAAATTACTTCTTCATCAGATAACGTAGTTTTAGCTTCAGGATCCCAGTTTACCATACGGTAACCTCTGTAGATTAATCCTTTGTTGTATAAATCTACAAACGATTTTATTACAGATGCTGACATATCAGGATCCATCGTAAATTTGGTTCTTTCCCAATCACATGAAGCTCCTAATTTTTTAAGCTGATCAAGGATTACCCCACCATATTTATCTGTCCATTCCCAGGCGTGTGCTAAAAATTCTTCGCGGGTTAAATCATTTTTATTGATTCCTTCTGCTTTTAATTTTGCTACAACCTTAGCCTCAGTTGCAATAGAAGCGTGATCCGTTCCCGGAACCCAGCAAGCATTGAAACCTTTAAGACGTGCTCTACGAATTAAAACATCCTGAATTGTATTATTTAACATATGTCCCATATGCAAGACACCAGTGACGTTTGGAGGCGGAATTACAATAGTATACGGCGTTCTATGATCTGGTTCTGAATGAAAATAGTTGTTTTTCATCCAGTAATCATACCATTTGTTCTCAATCGTCTTAGCGTCAAATTGTGCTGGAATTGTCATTTAAATAGGTTTGTTTAATCGTTAATTTGTTTAATTGCTGAATCGTTTAATTGTTTAACTGTTTTTGCTTTGCGAATAACGCTTGCAGATCATCAATCGAGTAAACGAATTAACGACTAATCAATTAAACAAAAAAATGGTTCAATTTTTGTAATTATAACTGACAGCAAAAGTAAATAATTAAGTACACTATAAAAAGCGAATTAATAATTTGTGTATTAATTAAAAGAAAGTATATTTACTTACAACTTAAAAACAATTTCAAAATGAAAAATGTAGCCTCTTTTATTGCAGTCGTATTGTTTAGCGCAATAGGTTATGCACAAAACGGCCCAAAAATTGAATTTGCAGCCCAAGACAATACCATTGATTATGGTAAAATTTCGAAAAGTGATAACGGAGTTCGCTCTTTTGAATTTACAAACACAGGCGACGCACCGCTATTAGTGACCGGAGCAGAATCTACAGTAAGTTCTATAGTTGTCACAAAACCAGCAGCAGCAGTTATGCCTGGCAAAAAAGGTAAAATTGATGTAAAATACAACATGGTTTCAGGTCCAATTCGTAAAACAATTACCGTTGAAACTAATGCTGTAAACTATCCTGACGGCAGAGTTGCCTTAAAAATCAAAGGAGAAGTTTTATAACAAGAACAATAATCTAAAAATAGTAAAAGCCGTTTCCTAAGGAACGGCTTTTTTTATGCACCATGAATTAAACCCGACAGGTTTCAAGAACCTATTCGGTTTTTCACTTAATATCATGAGAATTTAGATTGTGTAATCTTTGTCAAAATTTAAAACTTTAACAAAGATCGTTACACCTTTTTTTTATTTCTCAACACACTCAGAAGTTGAGAATTTATATTTTACGCGATCAAAATCGATCGGTTTGTCTTTTACCAAATAAGTAACGCCCATTGTTGTTTGCATGGTTCCGTTTCCTAAAATCAGTTGTTGATCTCGTTTTAAAAATGCCATTGGATTTTTGAAGGTTCTGTCTTTATTTGTTTTTTCCTTAAAAGTATAATCGGCAAATAAAGTATCTCCGCGAAATTCTCCCGCAATCTCGCCAATTTTTTCAGGTGAACCTGCGACTTTCATCACCATATCTCCTGATAGTTTTCCGTTTTTCAGAGTATTCAATTTTAAATCAATAGTATCTTTTTCATATACCGCTTTATAGCACTGAACACTTACAACTTTTTCGCCTTCAGCTTTTGCTGCTTCAGCTTCTTTTTGTTTTTCATCATTTTTACAGCTTTGCAGTCCAATGAAAGACAAAAGCAAACAAGATATGACTAACTTTTTCATAGATTATTTTTTAGGTTCGTTGTTATCTTATAAAGTTATATAAAAAAGAAGCTAAAAAAAAGCTTCTTTTTTAAAATTACACTATTTATTGTTAACTGTCTGAAAGTAAACTTTATAAATTCTTAATTACAAATTCGCTTCTTCTGTTCAATTCGTGTTCTTCTTCTGAACAGGCATCATCTGTTTTACATTTTATAACAGCAACAAAACCTTCTCCATTAAAAACAATAATAAAACTGTATTTCAAGCACTTACAACTCATCTTCAAGCTTAAATCGAAACTTTAAAATCACACTATTTCTTTCAACTTCGAGATTAATCCAGATGTCTTCTTCTGATTTCAAAAGTGTATTGATCTGCTGTAAAGAATATTTATAAGGAACATTTTTATTGATACTCACTATAATATCGCCTTTTTGAAGTCCGCATTTTTCGGCAGCCGAGTTTTTACGAATATTTACAATCTCGTAAACCGGTTTTAATGAAAATTTATACTTAAACTCACCATCCTTTTTATTATCAGCCTGTACTTCTTCTAAAGTAGTTGCGACTTTTACCATTTCTAAATGCACTGTTTCCTGAACCCATTGCAGTCCGTTATGCTGAATGGTAATTCCACTTTTATTATAAGTAAACGGCTCTGAAAACTTATTGTTTTTTTTAAGATATAACTTCTTACCCGCATAATCTAAAACCATGGTAAACCGTTTTAACACTTCTCCGCCAATAGAACCGATCCGCCCCGGAACCATCTTCACATTTTTGATGGAACTTGAATCCGGAAACGAAACAATTGGTTTCTTAAAATTAAATTCATCAATTATAAAATTATCAATTTTAGCACGATGCCCTTCAATATCCCCACTAAAGCCTTTTCCTAAAAAGTCAGGAAAATTCTTTTTAGGCAGCTTAATTTTACTGTTTTCAAAAATCCAGAAAGCATCACTATTACCAATATCAATAAGCAGTTTTGCGGGTATAGTAACAGTATCTACAACGGCATTGGCATAAATATAAGGCTTCGACCTTTCAATGGTTATTGGGACTGTTTTAAATTTTCTATCCAGTTTTTTTCGGGTTTCTTCATTGTTAGCATGCACAACAATTCTCTTTTTCTGATAATTGATTTCTACAATATTATTTTTAAAAAATTTATAACCTATAATACCGTTTACAGGAATTCCTATATGTGAAGACAAATTGAAGCTTTGGTCTAAAATTATATACACCAAATGATTGGATGATTTTAAACCATGTGTTTCCAGGACATTGTTGGTCGATTTTAATCCTTCGATTTCCTCTTCGCTTCCTAATCCTCTGAGTTTTATTTTTTCTATGTTTTTAAAACTTACTTCCTGTCTTTCTTCCATACTAAACAAAATGGTTTCTTCGACACCAGAATCAAGCAGAAAATTCAATTCGATGCCATTTACTTTTATAGGAATAAAAACAAGGTTATTTATCAATTTAAAAGGAATAATAACCTTCTTATTACGGTTTTCGATCAGGAAATCTCCTTGAGCAAAAAGCGTAAAAGATATTAAAAGCCCAAAAAACAACATGAAATATTTTTTCATTGATAATATTTTATGATAAAATTACTAAAAATATTGATATTTGTTACATTTTAATAAGTACTCTTAATGTTTACGTTAAATTCGAAAAAAAACCTCAAATTTGCACTTCAATAATTAAACTCATGCCAACAATTTCTCACAAAGGCAGAAACATGCCCGAATCACCGATACGTAAACTTGCTCCTTTTGCAGATGCTGCAAAACAAAAAGGGAAAAAAGTGTATCATTTAAACATTGGTCAACCGGATATCAAGACACCCGAAGTGGCCATCGAGGCGGTAAAAAATATTGATTTAACTATTATAGAATACAGTCCGTCTGCCGGATATGAAAGTTATAGAAAAAAATTAGCTCAATTTTACCAGCGTCAAAACGTAAATGTTAACTCAGAAGACATCATTATTACTACTGGTGGCTCTGAAGCCTTGTTGTTTGCATTAGCCACAATTACAGATCCGGGAGATGAAATTATTATTCCGGAACCTTTTTATGCGAACTATCACGCATTTGCCTCGTCTACGAGCGCAACTGTAGTTCCTGTAATTTCGACAATCGAAAGTGCATTTGCTTTGCCAAGTATTGAGATGGTTGAAAAACTAATTACACCAAAAACCAAAGCCATATTGATTTGCAACCCTGGTAATCCAACGGGTTATTTATATTCAGAAGCCGAAATCAAACAACTGGCAGGTTTAATAAAAAAACACGATTTGTATTTAATTGCTGACGAAGTTTATCGTGAGTTTTTATATGATGGAGATGATGTTCATTATTCGGTAATGAATCTTGAAGATGTACAGCAAAACGTAATAATGGTTGATTCTGTTTCCAAACGCTACAGTATGTGTGGTGCAAGAATTGGTTGTCTGGTAACAAAAAATAAAGATGTTCTCGCAACTGTAATGAAGTTTGCACAGGCACGTTTAAGCCCGCCTACAATTGAACAAATTGCCTGCGAAGCTGCGATTGATACTCCGCAAAGCTATTTTGATGAAGTAATTTCAGAATACAAAGGCCGTCGAGACACACTAATTACCGAGTTGAATAAAATTGAAGGTGTTATTGTTACCAAGCCTAAAGGCGCTTTTTATTGTATTGCACAATTACCAATAGAAAATGCCGATGATTTTGCACAATGGCTTCTTGAAACCTATGACCTTAACGGAGAAACGGTAATGGTTGCTCCCGCTGCCGGATTTTATTCGACTCCGGGAATGGGATTGAATCAGGTAAGAATTGCCTATGTCCTGAACAAAAAAGATTTAATTACTGCTGTAAACATTTTAAAAGAAGCTCTTTTAGTTTACAACAAGAAATAATAACAAAATTCAAACATATCCAAAAGACAATAACGCCCTATGTTATTGTCTTTTGTATTTTATAAAAAACAGCATTTTAGTTTTAATTTAAATTATATCCAAAAAGGAACAATTAAATAGTAAAAACGATAGAAAAGGTTTCCTTTTTATTAATTATCTTTACCGCCTTAAAAAGATATACCCATATTAATAGTAGTTTTTAATGATAAATAACGAAGATTTTTTAGACGAAATAGGAGACAATCATTTTAGCAGCAACGCACAAAACCCTGTAAGACAGGATGCTTTTGACTTAAGTGATGAAGAAAAAATAGAAAAAATAAAAAAAGATGTTGAAAACATTCTACAAACTTTAGGAATGGATTTGACGGATGATAGCATAAAAGGTACTCCAAACCGAGTTGCAAAAATGTTTGTTAAGGAAATTTTTGGGGGTCTTAACCCTACAAAAAAGCCAAAAGCTTCAACTTTTGACAATAATTACAAATACGGCGAAATGCTGGTAGAGAAAAATATTACTGTTTATTCTACCTGCGAACATCATTTATTACCAATCATCGGGCGCGCACATGTTGCTTATATTTCAAGCGGAAGAGTTATTGGTTTATCAAAAATGAACCGAATTGTAGAATATTACGCAAAAAGACCTCAGGTTCAGGAGCGTCTAACCATGCAAATTGTTCAGGAATTACAAATCGCTTTAGGTACTGAAGATGTTGCCTGCGTTATCGACGCAAAACACCTTTGCGTAAATTCAAGAGGAATTAAAGATATCGAAAGCAGCACTGTAACATCTGAATTTGGTGGAAAATTCAAAGATCCTCAAACAAAAAGAGAATTTTTAGATTACATAAAATTAGACACGCAGTTCTAAAAAGTTTATTGTTTTTAGTTTATAGTTTGTTGTTATGGCGAAAATCGAGAAATTCGAAGATTTAGAAATTTGGAGATTGGCTAGAGCAATCTGTCAAAAAATCGAATTCCTAATCCAAAACACAAACTTAAAGACAAATTATTCTTTAAAAGATCAAATTGACAGAAGCTCAGGTTCTATTATGGACAATATTGCTGAAGGTTTTGAACGAAATGGCAATAGAGAATTTATTCAATTTCTGAGTATTGCAAAAGGTTCAGCTGGTGAAGTAAAATCACAATCTTACCGGGCTTTTGACAAAAAACTGATTACCGAAGAACAACATTTAGAATTAAACGAAATAGTTGAACTAGAAAAGAACAAAATCGGAGCGATGATGAACTATTTAAACAATTGTGAAATCAAAGGACTAAAATTCAAATAGCTTTTTTCGCCCCTAAACAATAAACAGCAAACCACAAACAACAAACAATAAAGTAAATATGCCTTTATACACAAGTCAACATCTAAAAATATACAATTCACTTTCAGGTGAAAAAGAAAATTTCAATCCTATTCATGAAGGAAATGTTGGAATGTATGTTTGCGGACCTACAGTTTATAGCAACGTACACTTAGGAAATGTGAGGACTTTCATGTCTTTTGATGTGATATTCAGGTATTTTCTGCATCTTGATTATAAAGTGCGTTATGTTCGAAATATTACGGATGTCGGACATATTGTAGATGATGTTGATGAAGGCGAAGATAAAATTGCCAAAAAAGCACGCTTAGAGCAACTGGAACCAATGGAGGTTGTTCAGCGTTATACCGTTGATTTTCATGAAATCCTGAAAGCTTTTAACTTTTTACCTCCAAGTATTGAGCCTACTGCTACAGGACATATTATTGAACAAATCGAAATCATCAAAAAAATTATCGCTACCGGAATTGGTTACGAAGCCAACGGATCTGTTTATTTTGATGTGGTAAAATATAATGAAACCAATAATTACGGGGTTTTAAGCGGTCGAAATATCGAAGATATGTTAACCAATACCCGCGATCTTGACGGACAATCTGACAAAAGAAATCCGCAGGATTTTGCACTTTGGAAAAAGGCCGAACCGGAACATATCATGAGATGGCCTTCGCCGTGGAGCGATGGTTTCCCGGGCTGGCATCTTGAATGTACAGCAATGAGTACTAAATATCTTGGGAATCATTTTGACATTCACGGAGGTGGAATGGATTTGAAATTCCCGCACCACGAATGCGAAATCGCTCAGAACGAAGCTTGCACTGGTCAGTCTCCTGTAAATTACTGGATGCACGCCAATATGCTGACTCTGAACGGAAAGAAAATGGCAAAATCGACTGGAAACAACATTTTACCGGGCGAAATTTTAAGCGGAGACAACAATATATTAAGCAAAGCTTTTTCAGCATCTGTAACTCGTTTTTTTATGTTACAGGCACATTACAGAAGTATCTTAGATTTTTCTGATGATGCCATTGTTGCTGCAGAAAAAGGATATAAAAGATTAATGGAGGCTGTTGATGCTCTTCCGGCCATTTCAGCAGGTGCAACAAGTTCTATAGATATTGCTTCCTGGAAGCAACTTTGTTACGATGCAATGAACGATGATTTTAATACACCTATTTTAATTGCACAATTGTTCGAGGCTGTTCGTTATATCAATTTATTAAAAGAAGGCAAAGAAACAATTTCTGCCGAAGATTTAACTTCATTTACAACTGCAGTTAACGCTTTTGTTTTTGATGTTTTAGGCTTGAGCGACGAGAAAGCTGCCGATGCTAATAATGATAAATTAGAAGGTGTTGTCAATATGCTTATCGCAATGAGAAATCAGGCCAGAGCAGATAAAAACTTTGCTCTTTCTGATCAGATTCGTGATCAGTTGATTGCTTTGGGCATTCAGCTGAAAGATGGAAAAGAAGGCACTAGCTTTTCAATATAATCAATTCATTTCCTAATAAATCATGAAAGTAATTACTCCCTTTGTTTTATTAGTTCGCTTTTATCAAACTGCCATCTCGCCTTTTACACCGGCAAGCTGCAGATTCGAACCTACCTGCTCAACCTATATGATTCAGGCATTGCAGACTCATGGCTTATTTTATGGCGGCTACCTTGGAATGAAACGAATTTTGAGTTGTCATCCCTGGGGAAGAACCGGCTACGATCCTGTTCCCGAGAAGAAATGCTCACATAAACATTAACTTTTTATAAAGAGGATCTCTACTTTTAATATTTATTTTTACAACACACAAAAAACAATTTAATATATGATACACTCCTTAAATATCATTTGGAATCCTTCAGAAGGAATCGACTTAGGATTTTTTATGATTCGTTACTACAGTTTAATGTTCGTAATTGCCTTTGGATTAGGATGGTACCTGATGAAAAAGATTTTCGAACGTGAAAATGAGTCAATTGACAAATTAGATTCTTTATTTGTCTGGACTGTTTTAGCGACTTTAATAGGTGCTCGCTTAGGACATGTATTATTTTATGACTGGGAATATTTTAGAAATCACTTGCTTGAAATCTTTTTACCGGTTAGATTCGAGCCAAAATTCGAATTTACAGGTTTTCAGGGACTAGCCAGTCACGGTGCCGCAATAGCGATTATTATTGCCATGTACTATTACAGCAAAAAAGTCTTAAAACGTCCTTTATTATGGATTTTAGACCGTGTGGTTATTCCAGTAGCAAGCGGCGCTATATTTGTTCGTTTAGGAAACTTTTTTAATTCTGAAATCATCGGAAAAGAAACTGATTCTGCATTTGGGATTCGCTTTTTACACGATCAATTCAGCAAATCCGAAGCTGTAAATGCAACTCAAATTGCAGACCCAAAAGCGGCTTATACAGCAATTGCAACAGATCCTAAATTTGCTGATTTATTAGCACAGGTTCCGGTAAAACACCCAACACAATTATATGAAGGTATTGCCTATATTTTTGTTTTTGCAATCCTGTATTTCTTATACTGGAAAACCAATGCAAGACTTAAATCAGGATTATTATTCGGATTATTTTTAGTTCTTTTATTTGTAGTACGTTTTATCGTAGAGTTTGTAAAAGAAAGCCAGGGCGGTTTTGAGAACGAATTAGGCGTTTTCTCAACAGGACAATGGCTAAGTATCCCTTTTATCATTATCGGGCTTTTCTTTATCATCAGAGCACAAAGAAATCCTTTAGCAGCATCTTAAAATTTAGAACTCAATAGATCATAAGCCCGATTTTTTATCGGGCTTTTTTTTAGCATGAAACGAACACATTTCAGCTTATTATTTCCAGTATCTGTGATAATCTTTATAGTATTTCAAGAAGCAGAAACTATCGTTTTCCAAACAACTTTCAGTCCCGCTGTCCACTATATCTTTTGCCCGCTAAAGAAGCAGGAAAAAGGATATCGTTTCCATCGGGGCTAAACCAGAACATTTTAATTTCAAAAGACATTTTAGCAAGACCGCATACAAACATTTTACACTCAAATTAATACAGAGAAACAAACACATAAAACAAACACTACAGCTTTTATCTGAACTTAAAAAAATACAATTCAACAGAGAACAAAGCACAAAAAAAAAGATCCGGCTTACGCCGGATCTTTTTTATATACACTAAGATTTTAATTAAATCTTATTATGCTTGTCTTCGATTGTATGTTTCTCATCACCTGAAATCGTATCTACCAATACTGGTGTCGCGATAAATAATGAAGAATAAGTTCCTACAACGATACCAATCAACATTGCGAAGATAAATCCTCTGATAGATTCTCCACCAAAGATAAACATCGTCAACAATACAATGATCATCATTAATGACGTATTCAACGTTCTTGATAAAGTAGTATTAATAGAAGCGTTTACAATATCTTCGAAACTACCTTTACGGTTTCCGATAATAAACTCCCTAACCCTGTCAAATACAATTACGGTATCATTCATAGAATAACCAATAACAGTAAGAATTGCAGCGATAAAGTGCTGATCCATTTCCATGTGGAATGGCATGAATTTATAACATAAAGAGTAAATTCCTAATACAAAGATAACGTCATGCGCTACAGCAGCAATCGCACCTAATGAATATTGCCATTTACGGAAAGAAACCATTAAGTATAAGAAAATAGCCGCCATTGCACCAAGAACTGCCCAGTAAGAGTTTGTCTTGATATCTTCAGAGATAGAAGCTCCAACTTTAGAAGCTTGCAATACACCGATTTTTTTACCATCAAATGAGTTGATGAATTTATCGTAAGAAGTGTTTGGGTAATACTTTTGTAATGAATTGTATAACTTTTGATTCACTTCTTCGTCGATAGCTACACCATCTTCTTTAATCTTATATTTTGTTGTGATTTTCAACTGATCGTCATCACCTAAAATTTTAGCTTCAACAGGAGTTCCAAAAGCAGCAGACAATTCATCTGCAACTACAGTAGCATCTACAGGTTTTTCAAATTTTACCTGAAATGTTCTTCCTCCAACAAAATCAACACCTTCATCTAATCCGTTAACAAAAAAGATAGAAGTTAAACTTACTACAACTACAATTGAAGAGAAGATGTAAGTGAATTTTTTGATTTTAATAAAGTCAAAGTGGAAATTAGTAAACCAGTTTTTAGTAATTTTTGTAGAGAAAGTCAAATCTCCTTTTCCAGCAATATTTCTGTCGATAAAAATTCTAGCAATAAAAATTGACGTAAACATCGAAGTTACGATACCAATAAGTAACGTTAATGCGAAACCTTTAATTGGTCCTGTTCCGAAAATAAACAAGATTGCTCCAGTTAAAACGTGCGTTACGTTTGCATCAATGATAGAACGCATTGCTCCGTGCCATCCGTAAGATTCAGCAACTGCTTCAGATAATGATTTACCTTCACGCAATTCTTCTTTTGCTCTTTCAAATATAATAATGTTCGCATCTACCGCAGTACCTAATGTAAGTACAATACCTGCAATACCTGGCAATGTAAGTACGAAACCAAAACTTGCCATAATTCCGAATAAGAAAAGTAAGTTTAATAATAACGCAAGGTTAGCATACCAACCTGCTTTACCATAATAGAATACCATCCATAAACAAACTAATAAAAATCCTAATACAGACGAAACTGTACCTGCATCAATTGCAGCCTGACCTAAAGATGGTCCTACAACAGTAGATTGTACGATATCTGCAGAAGCCGGCAATTTACCTGCGTTTAATACGTTAGCTAAATCCTTAGTTTCAGCTACATCAAATGAACCTGTAATTTCAGATCTTCCACCTGCAATTGGTCCACTAGTTACACCAGGAGCAGAATAAACAATATCATCTAAAACAATAGCAATATAACTTTTTTGAGAAAAAGCTCTACCTGTTAATTCTTCCCACACTTTAGCACCCTGACTGTTCATTTGCATAGAAACAGCTGGTTTTCCTAATTGGTCAAAAGTATCTTTTGCATCAGTAACAACACCACCGCTCATAGCAGGAACGTTATCTCTGTTTCCTTTTAATGCATATAATTCAACAGCTTCAATGCTTTTTCCTTTTGCATCATTTATCGTAGTTGGCTTACTCCATACAAATTTTGCATAGTGTTGGTCAGCTCCCAATAAAATTCTGATATCTGATCTTTTAAAATACGCGTTTACTACAGCAGTATCTTTTGGAGCGAAATAACCTAAAACCGGTCCACCACCCTGACCTAACATTTTGTCAAATAACGGGTTGTTTCCTTTTTTAGTATCAACTGAATCTTTTGCATCTGTTAATAAAGCATTCAATGAATCTTTAGCAACAGTTTTAGTTTCTGTTTTTTTGATTTCAGTCTTTTTTAGTGCTTCGTTAGTTGCTACCAAAAAGTTCCCTATTTCTTCTATTTTATAAGTTTCCCAAAACTCTAATTGAGCTTTACCACCTAATAATTTCTTGATTCTGTCTACATCCTTAGCACCTGGAAGCTCTACTAAGATTCTTCCTGTTTCACCTAATTTCTGGATGTTTGGTTGTGTTACACCAAATTTATCGATACGCTCTCTTAATACTTTAAAAGCACTTTCAACAGATTCGTCAACTTTTCTTTTAATTACTTTTTGAACTTGTGAATCAGACATTTGAAAATCGATTCCACCTTCTCCCTGCAAACTTCTGTTTGCAAAAATATCAGGTGAAGCTAATTTTACAGTTCCTTTTGAATTCGCTTCAAAAGCTTCAAAAAACTTATTTAAATAGGTTTTATTTCCTTCTAAATTTGCAGACGCGTCGGCTAATGACTTATTAAATACCGGATTTTTAGAATTGTTAGCTAAACCTTTCAAAACGTCTTTGATAGAAATCTGAAGAATCACGTTGATTCCTCCTTCTAAGTCAAGACCTTTGTTTAGTTGTTTGTTTTTTACTTCATTGTAAGTAAAATCCGAAAAACCAAGATTAAACACTTTTTCTTTACCAATAGAGTCTAAATATTTTAGCTCTTTATCAGGATTATCTCCTGCAAAAGCTTTAGCCTCACTTTTGACATTATTTGCCACAAAAGTGAACGAGAGTTGGTAAATACTTACCAATGCAAATAGAATTGCGAAAAATTTAATAAGTCCTTTATTCTGCATTATTACTAAAAATTAATTATGTTTTATAGTTTGTTTTTGTTTTAAAGTCCCATAAAATAAGCCCTGACGTGAGTTTTTAAAACTAAAAAATCAAGATCACGAATTACCACATTTTTTTTAAACCGAGCAAATATATAATTAACGAAAAGATTAACCAATTTATTTATTAATTAATCTTAAAAAAAAGACTGCAAAAGTGCAGTCTTTTCCCTTTTTTACGAAAATCGTTATACTAAAATCGATTTCAGAGCATCATTCATGCCTCTAACTGCATCTGCACTTTTTGCAAACAAAGCTTTTTCCTGGTCATTTAATTTGATGTCTAAAATTTCTTCAACTCCATTTTTTCCAATTATACACGGAACTCCTATACAGATATCATTTTGCCCGTATTCTCCTTCAACAAAAACAGAACAGGCAATCATTTTCTTCTGATCATTTAAAATACTATCTACAAGATAAGCAACAGAAGCTCCTGGCGCGTACCATGCTGATGTTCCTAAAAGACCTGTAAGAGTAGCTCCGCCAACCATTGTATCAGCAGCTACTTTTTGCAACACTTCTTCTGAAAGAAATTCAGTTACCGGAATTCCGTTATAAGAAGCCAAACGAGTCAAAGGAATCATAGTGGTATCACCGTGACCTCCAATAACCATTGCTGAGATATCATTTGCAGGCTTATCCAGAGCCAAAGAAAGATACGTTCTGAAACGTGAACTGTCTAACGCCCCACCCATTCCTATAATTCTGTTTTTTGGCACTCCTGTAGCTTTTAAAGCTAAATAAGTCATAGTATCCATTGGATTTGAAACTACAACTATTATGGTATTTGGAGAATGTTTCAGTACATTTTCGGCAACTGTTTTTACAATTCCTGCGTTTATACCTATTAATTCTTCACGGGTCATTCCTGGTTTTCTTGGAATTCCTGATGTAATAACTACTACATCACTTCCGGCAGTTTTAGAATAATCGTTGGTCACGCCAGACACTTTGGTATTAAAACCTGTATTTGTCGCACATTGCATAATATCCAATGCTTTCCCTTCGGCAAAACCTTCTTTAATATCCAACAACACTACTTCGCTTGCAATTCCTCTATAAGAAATAACATCTGCACATGTAGCTCCAACATTTCCTGCTCCTACAATGGTAACTTTCATATTTTATACTTTATCGGTTATTAATTAATTTATTTGATAAATGAACAATTCGTTTAATCGTTTAAGTAAATTTAAACAATTAAACGAATTGATGACTAAATTTTATTATGCATCGATATTAGCGTACACTGCATTTTTCTCGATAAACTCTCTACGTGGCGGAACTTCGTCTCCCATTAACATTGAAAAAACTCTATCCGCTTCGGCCAAACTATCAATAGTTACCTGACGTAAAGTTCTGAAGCTTGGATCCATTGTAGTTTCCCACAATTGCTCCGCATTCATCTCTCCAAGACCTTTATAACGCTGAATACCGGCACTTCCGCCCATTCTTTCGTTTGCCTGATCACGTTGAACGTCATTCCATGCGTATTCTTTTTTATTTCCTTTTTTAACTAAGTATAAAGGCGGCGCTGCGATATAAACGTGACCTTCTTCGATCAGTTCTTTCATGAAACGGAAGAAGAACGTTAATATCAAGGTAGAAATGTGACTACCATCGACATCGGCATCACACATGATGATTACTTTATGGTATCTTAGTTTTTCAAGATTTAAGGCTTTACTGTCTTCTGCAGTACCCACGGTAACTCCAAGTGCAGTAAAGATGTTACGAATCTCTTCGTTTTCGAAAACTTTATGATGCATCGCTTTCTCTACATTCAAAATCTTACCACGTAATGGTAAAATTGCCTGAAAGTTACGATCACGACCTTGTTTTGCCGTTCCACCAGCCGAGTCTCCCTCGACAAGGTAAACTTCGCATCTTGCAGGATCCTGTTCAGAACAATCTGAAAGTTTTCCCGGTAATCCACCGCCACCCATAACGGTTTTACGCTGTACCATTTCACGTGCTTTTTTAGCAGCGTGACGGGCTTGTGCAGCAAGAATTACTTTTTGGATAATGATACGGGCATCATTTGGATTTTCTTCCAGATAATTCTCCAACATTTCTCCAACTGCCTGAGAAACGGGAGAAACTACTTCTCTGTTTCCTAGCTTGGTTTTTGTCTGACCTTCGAATTGAGGCTCTTGTACTTTTACCGAAATAATAGCAGTTAATCCTTCACGGAAATCATCTCCCGAAATTTCGAATTTTAACTTGTCCAGCATTCCGGAAGCATCTGCATATTTCTTAAGGGTTCTTGTTAAACCACTTCTAAAACCTTGTAAATGTGTTCCTCCTTCGTGCGTATTGATATTGTTTACATAAGAAAAAATATTCTCTGTATAACTTGTATTATAAATAAGGGCAACCTCAACCGGAATTTCACCTTTTTCGTGATCCATGCTGATTACATGAGAAATAATTGGCTCACGGTTACCATCTAAATAACGAATGTATTCTTTAAGACCTTCATCAGAGTGAAAAACCTCAACTTTAAATTCGCCTTTATCATCTACTTCTCTTTTGTCTGTAAATGTGATTGTAATTCCTTTATTCAGGAAAGAAAGCTCACGCATACGAGCTGACAAAGTATCATAAGAAAACTCTGTGCTTTGGGTAAAGATTGTTTCGTCAGGATAAAAAGTTACAATAGTTCCTCTTTTAGTGGTTTCTCCGATTTGTTTAACCGGATAAAGCGCTTTACCTTTTTCATATTCCTGCTCATATACTTTTCCGTCGCTACTGTGAACAGTGGCACGCAAGTGATTTGACAAGGCATTTACTACTGAAACCCCAACACCGTGCAAACCTCCGGAAACTTTATACGAATCTTTATCAAATTTACCTCCGGCACCAATTTTAGTCATTACAACTTCTAATGCGGAAACTCCTTCTTTTTTATGAATATCTACCGGGATACCACGACCATTATCTTCTACGCTTACAGAACCATCTTCGTTTATTGCAACACCAATAGTATCACAATGCCCTCCCATAGCCTCATCAATAGAGTTATCTACAACTTCATAAACCAAATGATGCAGTCCTCGAACACCCACATCTCCAATATACATCGATGGACGCATTCTTACGTGCTCCATTCCTTCTAATGCCTGAATACTATCTGCTGAATAATTGTTCTTCTTGATTTCTTCGCTCATATAATTTATTCTAAAAAATGTAATTATTGTCTAACACGCAAATATATAAAAACGCAAATTATATATCCGTTAAAATACCATTTAAAGCACTTAAGTTATTAACACAATTGTCTTAAAAACCAAAAAAAAATTCTAAATTGAGAATAAATCCCAATTTTTTAAAATTCCCAATTCCAAAACAAAAAATAAACTCAATTTTTATCCCGAGTCTTCGGGACCAAATTCCAAACCTTAAGTTACATAAAACAAAATCCGAAGCAACATTTAATGTTATTTCGGATTTGGAATTTGGAATTTTCAAAATTGGAATTTTCCTTTTTTATTATTTCTTATTAAAATCACCAACATAAATCGAAGTCATTTTTTCTAAGCTTAAATACTTTCTCAAAACTGCATTCACATCTTCTACTTTTAAGGCTTTAACTTTAGCTTCAAGTTCATCATAATCTTCTAAAGGAATTCCGTATTGAAGATAGCTATTCGTTAAACTAATCAACATCATATCATTTCCTAATCTTGTTTTTCTTTCGTTAAGCCAGCTAACTAAATTTGATTTCACTTCTTCAGCCGTAAATCCGTCTTTTAATGCTTTTGCAATTTCTTCTTTTGTTGCTGCTTCAACTGCACCTTTTTTCGTTGGATTCAGAAATGCGTAATATTCCCAAAATGCAACTTCGCTTACAACCGGAATACTAATAAATGAACCTGCGCCGTAACTAATTCCTTCTTTTTCTCTTAATCTCATTGGAATTCTCGCGCTTAAAAAACCACCACTTCCAAGAATTTCATTCGCCATTACAAATGCAGGATAATCCGGGCTTTTCAAATTCATTTTAAAAGCAATTTTACCTGTTGCCACCGCATTTTCCTTGTCTGGAGTAATATAATCTTTGTCTATCTTTTTAGTCTCTGAATACGTTGGCAATGCAAAAACATATTTTGACTTAGAATTCCATTTGCCAAAAGTATTTTCAAGAATTTGTCCCGTTTCTTTTGCATCTAAATCTCCGACAACAGTTCCTACTCCGTTATTTCCTCCAAAGATATTGGTGTAAAAATCAACGATTTCAGATTGTTTTATTTTTTTGTAAGCATCAATTTGCTCCTGAACGGTCGAGGTATAAAAAATACTTCCTTTTGGATAGTTCGATGTTAATCTTGAAACTTCGATAAAAGCAATCGACTGAGGATCATTAAGATTAGATTCTAAATAAGTATTGTATTCATTGATTGTCTTAGTTAATTCATTTTCAGGAAAAGTAGCATTCACCAGCAAATCTCCCAAAATTTCCATTACGCCCTTAAAACTTTCTTTGTAAGTATTAATGTTGATTGACAAAGTTTGCCCTGAATAGTCAAAGTACAGACTTGATTTTAGTTGATCTAACTGATCACTAATTTGTTCTTTAGTTCTGGTTTTGGTACCTGTTTTCATTAATTGAGCAAGTATAGCTCCTACATCCTCTTTACCCTCTAAATCTTTTTCGTTACTTACCGGAAATTTAAAAGCAGCCTGAACTTTTCCGCCTTTTATTTCTTTTTTGATTAAGCCATATTTTGCTCCGTTACTAAGTTTTCCTTCTACAAAATTTTGTTTTAAATTTTTGATAGAAGCTTCGAATGCAGCAGCTTCTTTTTCTAAAGCTTTTCCTTTATAATCTTTTGTTACCGCCACTATTTGCTCATCTGTATATTCAACAGGCTTTAGTCTTTGCTCATCCTTAGACGGAATAAATATACCAACTGTTCTATTGTTGCTTCTAAAATATTTCTCAGCAACTCTTTGTATATCTTCTTTGGTTAGATTTTCGACAACATCTCTATATAAAAACCCTAATCTGTAATCTCCAGCTCCAACAATTTCCGTAAGATTTATGGCAAACGAAATGGTATTGTTTTTTATACCGTCAAGTTGTTTTATAATTTTTGCTTTTGCTCTGGCTACATCTTCATCAGTATATTTAGTCGTTGCAATTTTATCCAACTCTGTTCTTACTAATTCTTTAGTAGCTTTGATATCTTTATCATTAGGAACCGCTACGCCAAAATATACATAACTTGCGTCTCTGGTTGTTGGCTGCCAATAATAAACACTAGACACTTTTTGAGTCTCTATTAATGATTTATACAAATATCCGGATGGATCTGAAGTTAAAATCTCGCCCAAAGCATCAATTGCAGCATAATCCTTATCTACATAAGCTGCCGTATGATACACAGCTCCAATATTCTTGCTGTCTCCTGCCCTGTTAAGCTCTACAAATTTTTCACCATCTTGTGCAGGTTCAACGGTATACGTTTTATCCAAAACTCTTTTTGGTTTTGGAATAGCTCCAAAATATTGCCCAACATATTGTAATGCTTTTTGCTCATCAAACTTACCTGCAATTATTAATGTAGAATTGTCAGGCTGATAATACTTTTCGTAAAAAGCTCTAAGCGTAGTTGCTTTTACCCTTTCTATATCTTCTTTACTCCCAATAGTACTATTTCCGTAATTGTGCCACAAATAAGCTGTCGAAAGTATTCTTTCCTGTAATACACGATCCGGATTATTCTCTCCTATTTCAAATTCGTTTCTTACCACCGAAAACTCTTTAGATAAATCTGCCTGCAAAATAGTCGCGTTGATCATTCGATCTGCTTCCATTTCGATACTCCATTTTAGATTTTCATCATTAGAGGGAAAAATTTCGTAATAATTAGTACGATCCAGCCATGTTGTTCCGTTTGCATTTCCTCCTTTATCAGAAAGCATTTTTTTTATGTCTCCTAAATTTTTAGTACTCTTAAAAAGCATATGCTCTAATAAATGAGCCATTCCTTTTTCGCCATAACCTTCATTTCTGGAACCCACATTGTAAACAATATTTACGACCATATTGCTTTGAGAAGCATCCGGAATTAAAAGAACTTTCAATCCGTTATTCAACGAATATTCTTTTACACCTTCTACATTTTTAATGTATTTTGGAGCTTCTGTCTTTTTCTGCGCATAAACAGAAGAAAATGAAACAAGAGAACAGCATAACACGCTGCTTAATAGTAAGTTTCTCATAGATTCTAGTTAAAGTATTAGTTAATTTTTGGTAATCAAATATAGCTTTTTTCCTAAATACGATATTAACATTAACTTACTTTTAGTAATTTACGGTAAACCGTAAAACTAAAATTCAGGCATAAAAAAAATCCGAAATAAACACTTTAAATGCTCTTTCGGATTCTTTTTATTTCCTTCCAAAACTGAAATTTGAAATTTATTTTTTTTGGAGTTTTAAACCGCTACTCCGGCTTTAGCAATCTCAACATCTGCTTTTACGTGTGCTGCATTTGCTCTTCCGCTTGGGTCCTGATTTTCCTGCCATTTTGGAATCCATTTTCGAACGGTTTGCGCAGCGCTAACCTGTGGATAAAACTTATGAAAAACGGATCTGTAAAAATAAGCTTCTTTCGTTGTTGGCGAGTTGTACGGAAACTCTGCACTTGCTCCTGCCAATTGCTCATCAGTTACTTGTGAGGCGCAATAATCAATTAATCCATCAACCCAATTGTATCCTACACCATCAGAAAACTGTTCTTTTTGTCTCCATAAAATTTCAGTTGGCAAATAAGGATTTTCAGGCGTATCAAATGCTTTTCTTAAAACGTACTTCTCAATACCATCGTACGTTTTTGGCTGTTTTTCTTCTGTTTTAATTCGGATAGAAACGTCTAAAAAATCTTTGTCTAAAAACGGGATTCTGGCTTCTAATCCGTGTGCCATTGTTGTCTTGTCAGCACGTAATAAATCTGCGGTAAACAATTTCTGAACTCTTTCGATGGTTTCATCCTGAAATTCTTCTGCTGTTGGTGCATTTCTAAAATACAAATGACCTCCAAAAACCTCATCAGCACCTTCTCCGGAAAGAATCACCTTAATTCCCTGATCAGCTACTGCTTTTGACAGTAAATACATTGGCACTCCTGATCGTACCGAAATGATATCGTAAGTTTCGATATGATAAATGACTTTTTCTAAAATAGCAACACCTTCTTCTACTGTAAAATGTATCTCATGATGTTCTGTACCCAAAAATTCAGCTGCTTTTCTTGCCGCACTATTATCTGGAGAATCAGCATCTAAACCAATAGAAAACGAATGTAGTTTCTCTCCGTTTTCTTTCAGCAAACGTGCTGCAATTGCTGATGTCAACGAAGAATCTAAACCTCCTGAAAGCAAAACTCCAACCGGCACTTCGCTCATTAAACGTTTACGAGTAGCCTGTATCAATGATTCACGAACCAGATTAAGATCTAATGCCTGATTAGCATTTGAATGATCTTCGTATTCAGGATTGTAATATTTTACAAAACCTGTTTTTCCTGTGTAATAATGCCCGGGAGGAAAAGTTGAAAACGATTTACACTGATCTGCAATTGATTTCATTTCTGAAGAAAAATAGATTCTTCCTCGTTCATCTAATCCGTAATATAAGGGCTTAACACCCACTGCATCTCTGGCTGCAATATAATTATCGCCGTCGATAATTACAAAAGCAAAATCGCCATCAAGCATATTGCAAAACTTGTATCCAAATTCTTCATACAGATGCACAATCACTTCTGAATCTGATTTTGTTCTAAACGTATGATTTTTTAATACTGTATCTTTTAATTCCTGATAATTGTATATTTCACCATCATGAACCATCCAGGCTTTGTTGGTTCCCTGAATTGGCTGTTTACCTGATTTCAAATCAATAATCGACAGGCTTTCATGGCATATAATACTGCCATTTTCCATAATATGCAAATCACGTTCATCAGGACCACGATGCGACATTCTTTTAGAAAGCTCTTTTACGAGTTGCGGGTCTTTTCCTTTACCAATAACGGCCAATAATCCAGACATACTATTCTATTTTTATTTATTTCATTTTTTTTACTCACATCAAAACAAAGTGAGACAGGTATAAATCCTCTTATAATGATCTGATTTTTAGCCAAAATAACTGTAGTAATCTCATTGTTTCTGTAGTTGTACAGTTACAATACAGGCGATTTGTTTTTATTTCAGCCAATGTCAAATATAAAAAAGAAACTTAAACAATTGCTCAAAAAAAAAATTAAGTATCTGAAATAATATAATTTAACATTATTAGACAAGAAAAACGTCCTCAATACTGAGAACGTCTTTCGGAAAAATAATATATACTAATTCTAATAATTCCTATTTATGCTTTCGCATAAGCATCATCATGCACGCTGGCAACTGCTCTTCCTGAAGGATCGTTCATGTTTTTGAAGGCTTCGTCCCACTCTAAAGCGATTTTAGTACTACAAGCTACACTTGCTTCCTGAGGCACACATAAAGCTGCAGCGTCACTTGGAAAGTGTTCTGTAAAGATCGAACGGTAGTAATATTCTTCTTTAGAAGTTGGTGTCTGCAATGGGAACTTGAATCTTGCATTTGCCAATTGTTCATCTGAAACTTCTTTGGCTACCACTTCTTTCAAAGTATCAATCCAGCTGTATCCTACTCCATCAGAAAATTGCTCTTTTTGTCTCCATGCTACACTTTCCGGCAGCATATCTTCAAAAGCTTTGCGAACTACCCATTTTTCCATCGGGTGCTCTTTGTTGATCATTTTATCTTGTGGGTTGATGCGCATCGCAACATCCATAAATTCTTTATCTAAGAAAGGAACACGACCTTCGATTCCCCAAGCTGCTAAACTTTTGTTCGCACGCAAGCAATCATACATGTGCAGTTTGCCTAATTTACGAACGTTTTCTTCGTGAAATTCTCTAGCATTTGGCGCTTTATGGAAATATAAATACCCTCCAAACAACTCATCTGCACCTTCACCTGACAATACCATTTTAATCCCCATTGATTTAATAACTCTCGCCATTAACCACATTGGTGTTGAAGCTCTAACTGTAGTTACATCATAAGTCTCTAAGTTGTAAATTACATCACGAACTGCATCTAAACCTTCCTGAATTGTAAATTTAATTTCGTGGTGAATCGTTCCGATATGTTTTGCCACAATTTGAGCTGCCGCTAAATCAGGAGAACCGTCTAATCCTACTGAGAAAGAGTGCAATTGTGGGTACCAGGCATCTGTTGTATCATCTGACTCAATACGTTTTTGTGCAAATTTTTTGGCTACAGCCGAAGTAATAGACGAATCTAAACCTCCTGAAAGTAAAACTCCGTAAGGAACATCACTCATTAATTGTCTGTGAACCGCTGCTTCAAGTGCTTCTTTAATCGCGGGAATACTTGTTTCGTTGTCTTTTACAGCATCATAATCTGTCCAGTCTCTTTTGTACCATTGTACAAATTCACCGTCTTTGCTTGTCATATAATGTCCCGGAGGAAATAACTCAATTTTCGTGCAATATCCTTCTAAAGCTTTCAATTCAGAAGCTACATAAAAAGTTCCGTGTTGATCCCAACCAATGTATAATGGAATAATCCCCATATGATCACGAGCGATAAAATACTCATCTTTTTCTACATCATAAATCGCAAACCCAAAGATTCCGTTCATTTCATCTACAAAGTGAGGTCCTTTTTCTTTGTAAAGTGCCAAGATTACTTCACAGTCACTTTCTGTTTGAAAGTTATATTTCCCTTCAAATTGTTTACGCAATTCTCTGTGGTTGTAAATTTCACCATTTGCAGCCAAAACCAATTTTTTATCTTCTGTAAATAAAGGTTGTTTTCCTGAAGCTGGATCTACAATCGCCAAACGCTCGTGAGAAAGTATTGCTTTATCATTGCTGTAAATTCCGCTCCAGTCCGGTCCGCGGTGACGAATGATTTTAGACATTTCTAATACTTGAGGTCTTAAGGTTTCGGCTTTTTGTTTTAGATCAAAGGCACATACGATTCCACACATAACTATATATTTTTTATTATAAATTTTATTTTGACAAGGCAAAGATGCGGTATCGGTTACAATTGAAAAACACAAATCTTTATTTCAGTTATAATTTAAAACCATAAATCGATTTTTACATATAAAATGTAAAATTTTAACACTAAAAAAAGCCCTGAACTTGAAAATTTCAATTTTGAGATTAAACGGAGTACAGAACGCAAGGTTTTAAAGGAATAATTGAATTAAAACTCACAATATGATAAATTGATTAAAAGATTCACAAAGAGAAGAACAAAAGCGGTTTAGAAATTGTTGTTTTACTAGCAAGAAACAGCTTTTAAGTTTTTCATTTTGACGAATGAAAGATCGCACCAGGAACTCGACAAAAATTAATAATATGAATGTTTCTTTCGAAGCCCTTTGTCATCCTAAGGAATGAGGGATTGTGTAGACATTCTTTGTACAAACAAACCTTTGTCAAAGTTTAAAACTTTTACAAAGGTCATTTATTTATGTCGTCATATAAAAATCTTCTTTTAACTAAGGCATTGCTTTAAAAAAGTAGACTATTCCCGCTATTATCAATACTACGATTCCCATCCAATTTTTGAAAGATTGAAAATTAACCTGAAATTTATAAAGTTTGTCATTTTCAGTAACATCCTTATGCCAGAGTTTGTGTATTTTATAAAAAGCAAAAGCTGAAATAAAAAATGAAAAACTACATATTAAGTACATGTAATCCATTCCCTTAATTGATTTCCTGAATTAAATACTTTGTTCCATTAATCTCAAATTCGAACCCGACTTTATTTCCCATCAAATGAGAACCAAGCGGAGATTGAGGGGACAATGCAATAACATTGATACCATCAATTGCAATTTTAGGAAGTGCAACGCTTACGTACAAATAAATTCCGTTGGCTTTTACCAAACTGCCTGAAATAATATTTTCAGTAGTTTTTGAGGCATCTATTTTATCTAAAATCGCTTTTTGGGTTATTGCTTCTTTTAGTTTGTTGGTGAGTTTTTCCTGTTCGATATGCATCATCGACAAAGCGGTTTCGTGCTTATCGCCGGCAGAACCTTTGGCATCGTTTTTAGAATCTTCAGTCAATACCGAAATCATGTCCCTGAAAACATCAATTCGGTCCTGAACCATTTGCAGGTAATGAGAATGTATTTTTTGTTTGAAAGTCATAGGTTGTATGCCACAAAGGCGCTAAGTCGCAAAGATCGTAAAAAAAAGTTAGCTACGAATTCACGAATTTAGTTAAAATTAATTCGTGAATTCGTGGCTTAAAAAAACTTTGTCTTAGCGCCTTCGTGGCAAATATTCCTTAAAAATCGAATTTATAATTGGCACCTGCTAACACCTGAAATCCTTGTACAGGATAATTCAGCCATTTTTCGTACGCCTGATTTCCGATATTATTAAGCTTAAGAAAACAAGTCAGACGTTCGTTGTATTTGTATCCTAAATGTGCATTGGCATCAAAATAACTTTTTAGTTTCGTAATAACCGGATCTGTTCCTAAATCCAGATTCGATTGCATGTCTTTACGTTCTCCTACATAGAAAACGTTCAATCCTGCGTACCATTGTTTTGTGATATTTACATCTAGATTCGAACTTAATTTCATCGATGGTAAATTCCATGCTTCAATACCGTCATATTTGTAACTATTAAAAGTTCCGTTGATTCCGAAAGATACATTTCTTGAAAAATCAGCTTTTAATTCTCCATAAAAACGGAAGGTTCTTACGTCATCATAAACTACTCCAAAAGAGTTTCCGAAAGCATAATTCTGATTCGAAAAATCCTCTGTATAATCATTGCCTTTATATAACGCTTTATCTTTTTCATTCAGGTACGAACCGGTAAGATTATAATTGATATTGTTGGCCAATTTACCTTTTAAACCTGCAAAAACAGTATATTGATTATTCGTAGGTTTCATATTTAATGTTGGCGATAAAAACGGGTTATCGTTTACAAAATCAGCATAAGAGTTTTGCTCTAAACCACCATTTACTCCTGTGTAGAAAATCATTAAATCGCCTACTAATTTATACGAAGCATTTACTTTTGGATAAATATAAAACTTGTTTCCGCTGTTTTCAGAATCCAGCCCATAAAACAAACCAGCTCCTAATTCAAGTGTCCAGTCGTTTTCAAGAATTACAAAACTTGGTTCGATTCCAAAATTCGTCAAACTGTATTTTAGAGGTTGCGTATTATCTCTAGTATAATTATGTTCGAAAGATCCACTTACGTGATCCACAATAATATTAGTATTAATTGATTGATCCATTACTTCAACCTTGAAAGAAGGTTTTACATAAAAGCGATTCTCTGAAGAAGAAAAACTATCTGAAAAATGGGTAAACTTCGTAGAGATTTTACTAAAAACCCCTTCATTAAATTCGATATTTCCACCTAACGAAATGGTATTATAAGAATGATTCGGGTTAATACCTCTAATTAGATCATCACGGGTTTGTCCTGCCAAAGTCGAACCAAATTCAGCCGGTAAACCATACCAGTTGTACAATTGATTTTGGTAGCCCAAATCAATATTCCAGGACATGTCACGATTGTTTACTCCGTACCCTACATTTAATGCTGTATCATAAAACTCATCATTAAGATCTACACCTTTAATACCGCCTTGAGACGAATGGTGACGGAACATTCCGGCCACATAATCATTGTTTCCTAAATCCTGATTTATGAATAATTCAGCATTTAAAGTACCATAATTTCCAACTCCCAAAGTCGCATAATTATTAAACAATTTTTCTTTTTTAGATTTCTCAACACCTTCAGCTTTTCCTTTTGAAGGCGTAAATGTAGAAGCTACAGGAACTGACAAAATACTATATTTTATAGTTTCTTTAGGCTGATTTCCGGTGTCGTCAAGCGAAGGAGTTTCTTTTATTTTAAAAGCATCTGAAATCGTTGGCGAATACGGTTTTACCACGTTTACAGTTTCTGTTCCTATAGTTTCCTCTTTTTTAGTCTGAGAAAACGAAATCTGGACAACAAATAACACTAGTAAAATGATGATTTTATTATGGCAATTAATTTTCATATTTCTTTTATTTTGTAAAATGTATTCTGTGAAATGCAAAGTGTCTTACAGCTTACTTTTCACATTTTACAATTATCTAATTTTCTAATTAACAAATTCTCTAATTCTAAGCTTCCCAATCTCCTTTTGCTATAAACTGCGCTTTTCCGCCTATTTTAATATCAAACTGATTGTCAGTTACACTTCCGTTAAAATAAATCTCAGACGGACGACCGATATAATCTCCCTGATAATTAATCAATTCAAATTCAGGTTTGTGATATTTTAATAAAAAAGCCTGTAAACAAGTACTCGCGCTTCCCGTTGCTGCATCTTCTACCAATTGATTGTGTTCGATACACAACATTCTGCTAAATAATTTTGACCCTTCTAAATAATAAAAATATAAAGCCCTGTGGCTTGTTTTACAATTATTTTTAAGCCATTGTTCCATTTTATCTTTGTCTACGACTAAATTTTCCAACGCTCTTTTACTGCTTAATCCAACCATTACAAAGGCACTTCCGGTGGTTACTTCCTGAATAGGAAATTGATTTTCGAAATCATGATTTTTCAGATTACTAAAAACTGTAAAATCTTCTTTTGCAAAAATATCCCAAAATTTAGGCTGAGCTGCTTTTAACCAAATCAAACCTTCAGATTGATGAATTGAAATGGGTCCAATTGGAACATTTAATTTTATATGCTCCGGAGCATCATTAAATACTTTATTCATCAAAACCCATGAAGTCCCAATTATTGGATGTCCCGCAAATTGCATTTCCTGAGATGGGGTAAATATTTTTATCTCGGCTTTATTATTTTCTATATCAAGTTTGGTGATAAAAGTGCTTTCGGCGAAATTAATTTCGCGCGCAATTTGCTGCATTTCTGCTGAACTTAATTTTCCTGCATCCATAAAAACTGCCAATTGATTACCGGCATATTTTTTATCAGCAAAAACATCAACTATATAAAAAGGTAAACTCATATTTTTTTTATTGTGAAATGTAATTTGTGAAATGTAAAATGCCCTTGTGTTCACATTTTACATCTAACATTTAACTATTTATTGATCGACGAATTCGTTTTAGCTTCTTCTGCTTTTATCGCAGCCAACTCTTTTTTAGCTTCTTCGACAACATCCGGAAAATCGGTAAAATTGTTGATTACGTTATCTAAAATGTAAGTTGCCTGATAACTGTCTTTTAAACCGTAAAAGTTTTTTGCCATTAAGACCAAACTCTTCGCTCCGTAATATTTAAAAGCTGAATAGTTTTTTGCCAGTTTCTGAACTGAAACATTCGAAGCATCAAATTTGCCTTCTTTGGTTTTAAAGTACGCATCATAATACAATGCTTCTGCGGCCAATTCTCCTTTTGATGTTGCTGATAATTTTGCGTAAGCTGCTTTAGCTTTGTCTTCATCACCCGTTTGCATTGCTGCACGCGCCACGATGATCTGAGCATCCGCTTTTACATTTGCATCCGCTTTTACATTTTCGAGTACTTTGTCAGCATAAACGACTGCATTGTCATAATCCTTCTTGTCATAATAACACTTCATCAGGTTCGCCTGTGCAAAGCTTTTGTTTTGAGATGAATCAGATTCATTTTCTAATCTTGTCAGAACCGGAACCGATTGATCACAATCTTTTGCTTTTAGGAAGATCTGCGCTAATTTCATTAAAGATTTCTCTGTAAATTCGTTTCTTGGCTGATCGATTACGTATTGATAATTGGCAACTGATTTCGTTTCAGAGCCTTCAGCATAATACAATTGTCCCAAATAATAATTAGCTTCTAAAGAATGAAGTCCCGTTGAAAACTTAGTGATATAACCCACAAAACCAGTAATGGCCTGTTTGCTGTTGTTTTGGCTGTATTGTCTAAAAGCGGCATCATAAGTATCGTTGTCCAATTCTGCATCTGTAACGGCAACAAAGTCTAACGTACGAACCCATGTGGCATATTCATCTACTTTTCCTGAATCAACATAGATCAATCTTGCTGTCGAAACTGCTTCTAAAGCTTCCGGAGTTTTCGGGAATTCTGCAGCTACTTTTTTAAATTTAGCTAATGCCTGATCTTCACGATCTGAGTTATAATAAATCAATCCTTGTTTTAAAATTGATTTTGAAGTAAAGGCACCGTTTTTATATTCAGAAATTAACTGATCGTAGGTTTTTAGAGCCAGATCATTCTTTTTGTCTGCCACATAACTATTTCCTAATTCATATAAAGCATCATCACGGTATTCTGATTTTTTATACATCTGAAGGAAATTATTCAGCTCGCTAATTTTTTTATCATTTTTTGACATAAAACCAAAAGACATCGCTTTTTGGAACTGCGCATAATCAGCATCAACTCCTTTTCCTTCAATTGCTTTTGCGTAAGCTTCATTTGCTGCAGTATATTTTGAAGTAACAAAACGAGAATCTCCTAAACGCAAATACGAATCATTCAAACGAACTTTATCTGCTTTAGAATTGTCGATTTGCGCCTGAAAAGAATTTCCTGCCTGATCGTATTCTTTTAGTTTAAAATAAGTATATCCAATATTGTAATTGATGTTTTTATACTCGTCTGTCGTTTTTGCTGCGGCCTGCCCAACAAACTGTTTGTACGTCAATAATGCATTTTGAAAATCACCTGTCACGTATTCTGTCTCTGCTTTCCAGAAAGTGGCACGCGCTGTGAACTCAGGCGTTTTTTGTTCGCTGATGGCACTTTTGAACATTTTTCCCGCTTCCTGATAATTCGATTCATTATACAATTCTATACCTCTATAGAAAAGTACTTTCTGATACGCCGCTTTATTTTCTGCTGTTCTGTTTTTCTCTAATAAAGTCAAAGCTTCCTTGTAGTTTTTAGTCGAAATATAAGAATCCACCAATAATTTTTCTACTTCTGATTTACTTGAATTGTTTGGATATTTCTTTAAGAAATCAAGTAAAATTGCCGGAACAGTCTGATAAGCGTTTCCGATATCATAACTCACTTTAGCATAATTTAGAGCTGCATCTTCCTGAATTTGTGCATTAAAATCCATTTCAGAAGCATTTTTAAAAGCATTCAGGGCTTCTTGTTTTTTACCCGTATTCAAATAACTCAAACCTAAATGGTAATAGGCATTTTGAGCTACAAAATCTTTTCCTTCGATAATTTTATTGAATTGGGAAATTGCTTTCTCATAGTCTTTTTGCTCATAATACGCATAACCCAATTGATAGAAATCAGTATTACTCCATTTTCCTTTTTTACCAGCATATTGCTCTAAAAACGGAATCGCTTTATCGTATTGTTTGAGGTTGAAATAACTTTCTCCGATAATCTTGTTCAGTTCAGATTTTTCAAGCGCATTTGATTTCGCCATAGCTTTTTGTCCCAGATCAATGGCTTTCTGGAAATTCCCTAATTTGAAATTCATATCAGCCTGATAATACGAAAGCTTTTCTTTGTATTTTTCTTCCCCTGAAACTTCATCAAAATATTTGGTTGCTTCTTTATAATCGTCGCCTTCATAAGCCATAAATCCTAAATAATATTTGGCCTGAGAACCAAATTCAGGAGAATTAACGACTTTATTAAAATAAGTTGTTGCTTCCTTTTTCTTTTTGGCATTAAAATAACTGTATCCTTTCTGGAAATTGAATTTATCCGAATCAGATTTGCTCATGTAACTTTCGTCTACTTTATCAAACCATTGCAACGCTTTTGGATAATTTCCCTGTTCGAAGAAATACTGCGCCACTTCGATATACGCCTGATTTTGTTTGGTGCTTGTAGGATAATCGGTAACGAATTTTTCCATCAGCGCATCAGCGTTTGCTTTATTGGTTCTAATGGCGCAATTGGCGATATAATACGCACAATCTGACTGAACTTCTTCGGTTGTGGCATTATTTTTTACAGACTCAAAGATAAGTTGTGCCGAAGCATATTGTTTGTCATTGTATAAAGCCAGTGCTTTGTCAAAATCCTTTAAATCATAAGTATAAATAGCCGATTTTTGTGCCGAAACTATGGTCGAGATGAGGATAATTGGTAATAAAAAGAACCAGGAAAGTTTACGCATTTTAATTATATTTAGTATTCAAATGTATCATTTTATACCGTTTATAACGAAACGTTTTAAGCTTTTATTATAAACAAATATTTTAACAATGCTTATTTAGAAATTAAGCTGAAACCATATAAGTCATATAAGTAATTATAAGTTAGGAGCTTTAGCAACTTCTTTTCGATAGTAAATCATTAAGTTGCTACAAATAAAAATTTTAGCGTTACTAATCTAAAATGAACATATATCTCTTATATGGTTATAAAATTCATTTCGATATTTTATAAGAAATGATTCAAATTTATTTTGAATACAACCGTTATCTTATTACTTTTACCAATCAAATCAATTTATTATGTCACAAACCGTACTGTCTCTTAAAGAAGTCACTATATATCAGGAAGGAAGAAAAATTTTATCTCATATTAATTTAGATGTTAACCACGGCGAGTTTATCTACGTTATTGGAAAAACAGGTTCCGGAAAAAGTAGTTTTCTAAAAACATTGTACGGAGATTTGCCTTTAAGTGAAGGTGAAGGTCATATCGTTGAATTTGATTTGGCTACTTTAAAAGAAAATGATATTCCGTATTTGCGACGTAAAATCGGGATTGTATTTCAGGATTTCAAATTGCTTCCGGACCGTTCCGTAAAAGACAATATGCTTTTTGTATTGCGTGCTACTGGCTGGGTTGATAAAGAAGGAATGGAACGTAAAATTGATGAAGTTCTGGATAAAGTGGGCATGAAAGATTATACCAACAAAATGCCGCATCAGCTTTCCGGAGGAGAACAACAGCGTGTTGCTATTGCAAGAGCCTTGTTAAACGATCCTGAATTTATCCTGGCAGATGAACCAACCGGAAACCTTGATCCGCAAACAAGTTCTGAAGTTCTTGAAGTATTAAAAAAGATCAACGCAAACGGCAAAACGATTATCATGGCAACCCATGATTATGCTTTATTAATGAAATTCCCGTCTAAAACATTAAAATGTGAAGACGAAAGAATTTTTGAAGTAGTACAACGCAGCGTCTAATACTCTTGATTTTATTGCGATCTGATAACTTATGTTTTTCTGCTTGTTCAGCATTTAAGCAATAATTCGACGACTCAGTAATTGAAGTACAAAATCATGACTCTGACTCTGCTACCCTCATTTACCAAAATGAATGTGATGATTGATTTGCAAAAGCTGTTATTTGTGATCAAATGCCGGTAAATACCATTTGAATTTTACCGCCAATAATCGAACAGTAATTATGATAACTGAAGTTGTTAAGTATAAAATATCATTATCTAAATTCAGTTTTTTTAGCGCAAAAAATACGATACCGCCAAAAATACAGATCGTAGCATAAATTTCCCTTCTGAATATTGTTGGAATTTCGGTACACAAAATATCGCGTGTTACACCGCCAAAACAAGCTGTCATAGTTCCCAAGGCAATACAAATAACAGGATGCAAACCCTTTTCAAGTCCTTTTTCAAGACCTATTAAAGTAAAAACCCCAAGTCCGATAGTATCAAACAAAAACAAGGAAGTTCTTAATCTGTCAAACTTTTTTCTAAACAGAATTGCGAAGCCAAAACCTAAGATTATCACATAAACATATTGCAAATTCAGCATCCATCCTACCGGTGTTCTGCCTATTAAAACATCACGAAGCGTACCGCCACCAACGGCCGTAACAAAAGCAATAATAAAAACACCAAACGGATCCAGCTTTTTATGCATTGCCGTTAAAGCGCCTGACATTGCAAAAGCCATTGTACCGATAAGATCTAATAAATGAAACATGCTGTTTTTTTTAGGTGCAAAGGTACAGATACAAACATTCAAAAACCGAATTAATTATGTCGTTTTTGATCCTTTATTTTTATTTCTATTTGAGGGTTTATCTTATTAATCGTATCAATAAACCTAAGTTTATCTTTTGGCGAAATCAAAACTGTATCCAACTTATCATATACAATTTCGAGTCTGTCAAAAGAAAGCGCGGGTGAACTTATGATATTATAACTTTCGGAAACCTTCTTAATATCTTTAATTTCAATTGCCAAATTATAAAAGAAACCACATTTTATCAATACTTTATTATCCTTAATAGTGTAATAAGTAGTCAAAAATATATGAACTATAAAAGCGGATACCAAAAGTATAAAACCAAAACCAATCCAGCTTCGGTCATATATTAATCTTACCAGGATTAGTCCAAAGAGTAAAATTAAAAACAGGACAAACCAGAGATCCGTTTTAGATTTAAATTTTTCCATTTAGCCCTTATTTCTTTACGTAAATTGGACTTCTTTTTAATAAATACGTAATAGAATCCATCCAGCTGTCTTTTATATTCAGGAAAGGTTTACGGGTTTGAGAGTAAATTTTGGTTCCGTTTTTATACATGTCAAAATAAACCATGTAATTATAGTAAGTCTGATTACTGGCCGTTGTTGTCGAAATATCGCTCGTTTTTACCTTTTTGTTATTGTCACTTACTTTAGCATTTCCGCTGTTGTAAGTCGAAGCCGTAGAACCTTCAGTAATAGTAAACGAAACTTTAGCAGCAATAACATTATCAACTCCCAGGATTTTCTGAAGATCCTCAATTGGCGTTTCATCGATATTTTTATAATCGATTCCCGCTTTATGCAACAGGCTGTTGGTCACTCTTAAGTCCTGAACCGTAAGCGGAAAAAGGTTTGCAGATTTGTCTAACAGTTTATTATAAAGGTCATTTTGAGCAAATTTCGCCATCTCCTCAGAACTCTCCATAGTACCGGAATTCACGTAAGGAACCGGCAGAACGGCAATTGTATTGGGTTTCATTTCTGCAGCAGCAATTACCTGACCTGTATTATCTGATGTTGCAGTTCCTGCAGAGACATCAAAAGTTTGCGAACGACCGCTGGCAAAATCAATTCTGGCAATTTGAGATACATCAAGCGCGATTTGCATTGTTTCTCCCGGCAAAGAATATTCAACCGTTTTGTCAGACATTTTAGCAATCGTACATTCAATGATCTGATAATCTCTTTTAATTATTTTATCCAGCTTTTTTCCGCCCTGAGCGAAAGTAAAAACAGAAACGAACAGTAGTACTATTACGGTAATAACTTTTGTGAAGTTCATGGTATTTAAGTTAAAATTTTCCTACTCTTTGGCTTTTCGGATTCGCCTTTTTATAAAAAATACGCTCTAAATTTGTAAAATAAGCGCATACTCAAAGTTACGAAATTCTAAATAAACACTCATTAAAAACCGAATTAATTACATATTCTGCGTATAGAAATTGTAATCTTTCAAAATAACCCTCAGGAAATCACTGTTGTTACCTGATTGGTTTTTAATTCCTGTTACACTTTCAATCTTAGCCACCAATTTATAAATGACTTCATGATCATGTCTTGCCTCGGCATTTTGAAATGTTTCTTTAATAATTCGCATATCATTATCAGATAATTTAATCACCAAAGGATAAGTAGGTACATAAGAATCTCCTATTTCTTCAAGAATTGTATGACTGATATTGATTTTATTTTTTAAAGTTATAACGGCAGTTCCCGCAACCATATCGCCTAATCTTTGCGCTTTTTTACTCGAAACAACACTTACCACTGCCACTATTCCATACAAAAGTGTAATGTCTACCAGCCTGAAAAACCAGCGCATTAAATAATCTCCAAATCCTGCCTGATAACCGTCTATTTTTACGACTTTTATTTTGACTAATTTTTTCCCGATGGTTTGCCCTTCAAAAATGCTTTCTAAGGTTAAGGAATAAATAAAAAACGGGAAATAAAGGATCAAAACGATCGAAAACTTCGACCAATTATCTAAGGTCTGGAATAATTTATCGAAATTTAACCAATAAAAAAACACAAGGGAAATCACCGTGACATAGGCAACTTTGATACCCAGATCTATAAAATAAGATCCGATACGTTCGCCCGGCGAAGCGGCAATAAAATTTATTCTAACATTTTGTGTTGTATTAATAGATAATTCTGACATATTTTATATTTTAGCCTGCAATGAGAGAAGTCGCCTTCATAAAACAAAATAAAGAAAAATGGCTGGAGTTTGAACTCGCTATTTTTGGTAAAGCTAAAAAAAATCCTGATGAGTTAGCTAATTTGTACATTCAAATGATGAATGATTTATCTTACGCCCAAACGTATTACCCAAAAAGTAAGACAGTCGTGTATTTAAATCATCTTGCTTCGCAGATTTATCAAAAAATTTACAAAACCAAGCGAACTGAAAAAAACAGATTTTTAGAATTCTTTAAAACTGAAGTGCCTCTACTCCTCTATCAGTACAGGAGATATTTGCTGTATGCCTTTATCTTGTTTTTTGCCACAGTTGCGATGGGAGTTGTTTCGGCCAGATACGATCAAAATTTTGTCCGTTTGATCTTAGGAGACAATTACGTTAACATGACGCTGGATAATATAAAAAAGGGAAATCCAATGGCTGTTTACGGATCCGGAAGTAACTGGGGAAGTTTTATCGGTATTACAATGAACAATCTTTATGTAGGCGCAAGATGTTACATTTACGGGATTTTTGGCGGTTTGGGAACTTTTTATATTTTCCTTCAAAATGCATTGATGCTAGGATCTTTTCAGTACTTTTTTTATGAGCAGGGCGTTTTCTGGAAAAGTGTCCGTGGTATCTGGATTCACGGTTCGATGGAAATTTTTGCGATTGTAATCGAAACTGCCGCAGGATTTATTTTAGGAGCTTCAATACTATTTCCTAAAACATTCTCTAGAATCAACTCATTCAAAATAGGATTTAAAAACAGTTTTAAAATATTTCTGAGTACATTTCCTTTTACCATAAGTGCCGGATTTCTTGAAGGTTTTATTACCCGATATTCTATCGACATGCCCAACTGGTTAAGTAGTTTTATCATCTTATTTACACTGGGAATAATTTCATTTTATTATTTAGTTTATCCTTTCATTGTTCACAAAAAAACAACCTCATTATAATGTTTGAACTTTCCAAAAAACGACAACTCGGCGACTATATAGTAGACTCTTTTACTTTTTTTAAATTTTTTGGAAAACATTTTTTCAGGATTTTTTTCCTGATCAATACCGGTATGCTGCTGGTAACAGGTGCGTTAATGTATTGGTTCCTGAAAATTAATTTCAAGTTTTTGTTCGATAATAAGCTAAAAGACGCACAAGGAGATTATCTTCTCAATTATTTCAACAACAGCTATCCACTTCTAATTGGTATAGTAGTACTTTTTGTTCTTATACTGGTCATCGTATCACTATTCAACTCCTCTTATCCTATTTTATATTTAAAACTGATTGCCGAAAAAAATACAAATGACTTCACGTCAAAAGAGATTTTATCCGGTTTTAAACAGAATATCTGGAAAATGCTAAAGTTCAGTATTGGCATGCTGTTTATCGTATTTCCAATCTTATTTGTGACTATTTTTTTATTGTTTTTTCTGTGCCTTGTTTTAATTGGCTTCCCGTTATTAGTAATTGCGATTCCTGCTATATTTGCTTTTATAAACTTTAGTTTTTATAGTTATCTTACTCAGGAAAAAAGCTTTTTCCAGTCTTTAAATCACGCTTACATTTTACTGAAAAAAGATTTCTGGTCGATAATAGGCGCCACCTTTATAGTCATGGTCATAATACAGATGATACAGGGATCTATCACTTTATTCTTTTATTTTATCGGTATCTTTATATTTCTGGGTTCCGTACTGGTAAATCCTGACTTCGATGTAAAACCAATTGAGGGCTCGCCACTATTACTGTTTACGATAACGGCAATATTTGTTATACTACTTGCAATAAGCACTATTTTTAATAACATATTAGTAATTAATCAAGGGATTATTTATTATAGTTTAGATACCGAAAACAAAACTTCAGCTACTGATATTGATTTAATTGGAACCCATAATGAATAGAATTCTCCTTATCCTGACTTTTCTTTTCTTCTGGGGCAACAGCAATGCTCAGGATTCTTTGAATACGGCTGAGCCTCCAAAAATAAGCTCCATTAAATACACTGAAAAAGACATTCAGATTGATTCAAGTACTGTAGAGGCCAAAACATTTTCTAGAAATTTCAGGAAAAAATATACCGGCTCTGACTTTGTTTATGAATACAAAGCTCCTGAAAAGGGTTTATGGCAGCGTTTTACAGAATGGCTTGCTAAAATCTATAGAAGTATTTTTAAGGAACAAAGTGCCGAAACCTCCATCAATTATGTGGGGATTTTTCTAAAAACAATCGCAGTTCTCATCATCATTTTTGTGATTTATTTAATTGCAAAAGCCATTATCAATAAAGAAGGACAATGGATTTTTGGCAAAAACTCTAATAAAAGAAATATCTATTACTCTGATATTGAGAAAAACATTCATCTTCTGGATTTTGACAAACTCATCAAAGAAAGCCTTCAATCCGGAGAAAAAAGAGTCGTTATACGCTATTATTATCTTTGGTTATTAAAGGTTATGGCACAAAATCATTATATCGAATGGGATATCGAAAAAACAAATTCTGATTATTTATACGAGCTTCAAAAACCAATTCACAAAGAAGAATTTACTTACCTGTCTTATTTATACAATTATATCTGGTATGGTGAATTCGAAATCGATGAAACCTCATTTATAAAAGCCGAAAGCCGATTTAAGAATGCTATAAAAACCTTTAGTAATGGATAAAAGTATCAAAATATACATTGCTGTTCTGGTTTTAATTTTAGCCTTAATTTTAATAACAGACCGTGACCAGCCAAAACCTGTTGACTGGCGCCCAACCTATGCTGTCAATGACAAGATTCCGTACGGATTATATGTTTTTGATAAAGAAATCAATGGCTTTTTTAAAAATCATAAAGTAGAACGAATTGCAACGCAGACACCGTATGAGTTTTTAGATGCCAACTATGATGACAATAGTGAAGAAGAAGATTATAAAATCAAAGGAACCTTCATCAACATATCAGAATCAAATACAATCGACGATCAGTCTATTAAGGAGATTTTCTATTTTGTATCACACGGAAACAGTGCTTTTTTGAGCATGAGGGCATTTCCTAAACTTTTATTAGACAGTTTAAAAATCGAAGTAATTTCGCCATTGCAGCCAACAGGATCTACTTTGGTCTGGCTGGCAAACAAAAAACTGACAACAAAAAAATATAGTTTCGCGCAAAACATCGAAGATTATTTTTCTAAAATTGATACTTTAAACACCACCGTTTTAGGTTATCAAAGCAATAAATTAAAACAAAAGCACATCAATTATATAAAAGTACCCTATAAAAACGGCTATTTTTATCTGCACACACAGCCTGTCGCTTTTACCAATTTTAATTTACTGAAATCAGATCATTACCGATATGCAGAAAGTGTTTTATCTTACCTGCCAAAAGGCGATGTTTTCTGGTATACAAAAGGACAAAACAATGAAAGCATTTCCGGTTCGCCATTACGTTATATCTTAAGTCAGCCGGCACTAAAATGGGCATGGTACCTCTTTTTAATCGGAATGTTGATTTTTATTGTTTTTAATGCCAAACGAAAACAGCGCATTGTTCCGATACTGAAACCTTTACCAAACTCAACAATTGATTTTACAAAAACAATAGGAAATTTATATTATCAGGAAGGCGATCATAAAAATATTATCGATAAAAAAATCATTTACTTTTTAGAAAAAATCAGGCTTGAATATCTGATTGACACTACAAAACTGGACGATACTTTTATTAAAAAATTACATCATAAAACAGGAAAAAGCGAAACTGACATCCAAGAACTTGTATTTTTGATCAACGAACATCGAAATAGCTATCACGGAAGTCTTGAAGAAGATTTAATTAGAATAAATAATGCAATAGAAAAGATTATACATTAGATAAAAAAATATTTGCCACAGATTAAAGGATTAAAATGATATTTAAATCTGTGAGAATCATTCTAATCTGTTGCAAAAAAGACATAATTAATAGAGAATTAAATAAAAATATTTGCCACAGATTAAAGAATTACACAGATTAGAAAAAATTAATAAATTTTAATAAAATCATTTTAATCCTTTAATCTGTGGTAAAAAAACAACCCGAAAACATACCAATATGGACGATATCAATACAACAGAAAACGAAATCACAAACGAAAATGTGAATTTTGAAACCAGACTAAACTTAGGTCCGCTTCTGGATCACGTAACCAATATCAAAAAAGAACTCGAAACGGTTATTGTAGGACAGCACAAAATGATCGATCAGCTTTTGGTTGCGATCTTGGCAAATGGTCACGTTTTGCTGGAAGGCGTTCCCGGAGTTGCCAAAACAATTACAGCTAAACTATTGTCTAAAACCCTGAATATTGGTTTTAGCCGAATTCAGTTTACACCGGATCTAATGCCATCGGACATTTTAGGAACTTCGATTTTTAATCTGAAAAATTCAGAGTTTGAATTTAAAAAAGGACCTATTTTCTCTAACCTGATTTTAATTGATGAGATCAATCGTGCTCCCGCCAAAACACAGGCAGCACTTTTTGAAGTTATGGAAGAACGCCAGATCACAATTGACGGAGCTGCTTATCAGCTCGAAACGCCATTTTTGGTTATTGCAACACAAAACCCAATTGAGCAGGAAGGAACTTATCGTTTGCCGGAAGCACAATTAGACCGTTTTTTATTCAAAATCACAATTGATTATCCAAAACTAAACGAAGAAATCCTGATCATACAAAGAGAACATGTATTGCAGGATCAAGGAAAACTTGAAACTATAAAAACCATACTTTCCGGAGCCGAAATCAAAGAATATCAGGCTTTGGTAAAACAAATCAGGGTAGAACAAAATTTATTAGAATACATTGCCCGAATTGTGGTAAACACGCGCGAAAATGCCTTCTTGTATTTAGGAGCTTCGCCTCGTGCTTCAATCGCTATTCTAAATGCTTCCAAAGGTTTTGCAGCCATTCGCGGACGTGATTTTGTTACGCCCGAAGATATCAAAGAAGCAGCAATTCCGGTTTTGCAGCATCGTGTTATCGTAGCACCGGAACGTGAAATGGAGGGAATTAGCAGCTCTGAAATTATCAGGCAAATTATTGAAACGGTAGAGATTCCGAGATAGTTTTCAGTGGCAGTGGCAATTTTCAGACTTTATGCTTAATAACAAACTTTTTTAAATGAAATTTTCTACATTATTCCTTCTGTCTCTTCTTTGTATTTCCTTGGTAAGTTTTACACCAATGAATACAAAACAGGCAAACAATACAAATACATCAATCTACTTTTTAACTGACAAACAACAACTTGAAACATTACTGAGAAAAACGTATGAATGGGTGGAAACCAAAAACTCAAATAATGATTTTGATGTTGTTGAAAATAAAAAAGGAGACAAATACATTGGTTTGAATTTACAAGCACACAACAAAAGACTGGAAGAACTAAAAAAAACGAACTTTTTTGCACAGGAATTCCTGGACAATTATAATAAGATTGGACTGAAAATTGGCGATAATCTTAAAACTAAAAAAATGGAATATCTTGTTGGTGATTTACCTCCGTATGGCAATGATGCCAATATGTGGTGTGATTGTCAGGACAGCCCGGAACAATATTGGAAAACGATGAAGATAAACATCATAAAAATAGAGAATAACAAAGCTAGCTTAAACTGGACATGGACGGAATGGAAGGATAAAGCTAAATATAACGTAAAAGCAGTCAAAGAAAACGGCATCTGGAAAATCGCTTATTTAGAAGGCTTTGATTACAACAGCCTCACTAAAATATAGGAATTAAAAAATTAAACTTTAAATATTCTTAAAATTGAAATTCATAAAAAGCCTTTACCTCAATAACTTCTTCTTCTATGTGCTTCTAGGCATCATTGGATTGTTTGTTTGCGCTTTTATTTTTCCAAATTTATACAATGCCGTTTGGTTTGTTGTTTTGGTTTTGGTCACTTTCTTAGGGATTGATATTTTACTTTTATACATAACAAAAACCGGAATAGAAGCAGAAAGGATAACACCGGAAAAACTTTCTAACGGTGATCTGAATCCTGTAAAAATCCAAATAAAAAATCACTACACGTTTAAGATTTCAGTTAAGATCATAGACGAGATTCCGTTTCAGTTTCAGGTACGCGATTTCAAAATTGTAAAAACAATCAAAGCTTCTGAACAAAAAGAAATTGGATATGATTTGCGTCCCACAGAACGTGGCGAATATTATTTTGGCTATCTCAATATTTATGCTTCTTCTCCTTTAAAATTAATTTCTAAGCGATATTCGTTCGATAAGGATAAAATGGTTCCCGCTTATCCGTCTTACATTCAGCTGAGAAAATACGATTTATTGGCTTTCTCGAATAATCTGTATCAATACGGAATCAAGAAAATTCGCCGAATTGGCCATACGATGGAATTCGAGCAAATTAAAGAATACGTACAAGGCGACGATCTTAGAACCTTAAACTGGAAAGCCACGGCAAAGAAAAATGCTTTGATGGTCAACCAGTTTCAGGACGAAAAATCACAATCTGTTTATATGGCGATTGATAAAGGCCGTGTCATGCAAATGCCTTTTGACGGATTGAGTTTACTCGATTATGCTATTAATTCGACCTTAGTTTTAGCGAATGTAATTCTGAAAAAACAAGACAAAGCCGGAATTTTTGCGTTCTCTAAAAAAGTAGAGAACAGAGTTTTTGCGGAGAAAAGATCCTCGCAGATGCAAAAAATCCTGGAAACCTTATACAATATCAAAACTGATTTTTTCGAAAGTGATTACAGCCGTTTGTATGTTGACATCAAGAAAAACATCAATCAGAGAAGCTTGATTATTTTGTATACTAATTTTGAAACCATGGACGGTTTAAATCGTCAGTTACCTTATTTAAAGGGAATTGCTAAAAACCATTTATTAGTGGTCGTTTTCTTTAGTAATACAGAACTAAATGCCATTATCAATAAAAAAACCGACACCATTCAGGAAGTTTATGATAAAGTAATTGCCGAAAAATTCATGTTCGAAAAACGTTTAATCGCTAATGAATTGAAGAAATACGGAATACATTCGGTTTTAACACAGCCCGAAAACCTGACTTTAGATGCGATTAATAAATATCTGGAGATTAAAGCAAGAGGGATTTTGTAATTTTTATGTTGTATTAATTTATAGTTACATTACGTTATCACGTAAAAATTGATTAATTAAATTAAGTAGTTTTGAAACAAAATTCAAACGAATCAATGTAATTTCAAATTAATAAAAAATGAAAAAATCAATCCTAATTCTGTTCATTTTATTAAGCTATAAATCATTGGCACAAAAAACCGAAAACATTATCATTATTACCACAGACGGTTTTAGATGGCAGGAAGTTTTTAAAGGAATTGATCCTGCAATTGCCAACGACAAAAAATTCAATCAGGGCGATAGTACTTATATTTACAAAAAATACTCAAGTTCAGACTTCAAGGAATCCCGCAAAAAAATAATGCCTTTTTTATGGTCAGAAATTGTTTCGAAAGGTCAGATTTATGGCAATCGAGATTTAGGGAATAAGGTAGATGTTTCGAATCCGTATTGGTTCAGTTATCCCGGATACAGCGAAATCATGACCGGAAATGTAGATGTTGCCGTTAATTCTAATAGTTATAAAGCAAATCCAAATGTCAATGTTTTGGAATTTCTAAACCAGCAGCCTAAACTAAAAGGCAAAGTAAATGCTTTTGGTGCCTGGGATGCTTTTGACCGAATCTTAAACGAAGAAAGAAGTGGTTTTCCTGTAATATCTGCTTTTGATAATGTGGGAGGAAATAAACCAACAGCCACTCAAAAACTGCTAAACGAAATGAGCAACAATTCGTTTAAACCTTTTCATGAAGATGAATGTCTGGATGTTTTCACGCATTATCAGGCTTTAGATGAACTAAAAACCAAGAAACCAAAAGTACTTTATATTGCCTACGGAGAAACTGACGAATGGGCACACTCCGGACATTACAGATCCTATCTTGACGCTGCCAATCAGGTAGACAAATGGATTGCAGCAATTTGGGATTTTGTACAAAATGATCCTCAATACAAAAACAAAACAACTTTATTGATTACTGTTGATCATGGCCGCGGAGATAAAACAAAAACACAATGGACAGATCATGGCGCCGATGTTCCGGGTGCATCTGAAATTTGGTTTGCCGCAATTGGACCAGAAATTGCACCTAAAGGCGAAATCAAAACAGCATCGCAATTGTATCAAAAACAAATCGCACAAACCATTGCCAAAATTATGGGATACACGTTTACAACATCACATCCTGTTGCCAATGAATTTACAGAACTATTTCAGGAATAATAAATTAAACAAAAAATAACAACCAACCAAAACCAATTTACCAAAATGAAAAAAACTTTAGTATTTCTTTTTTTAATGACTGTCTTCAGTCCAAAATTACTAGCACAAACAAACGATACACTTGTAGCGTATTATGATAAGATCGAAAAATCTTTCAAATATGAATCCGGAAAAATCACTTTATCAGAAGGAGAAGGAATTCTTAATGTTCCTAAAGGATTTAAATTCCTAAATGCAGCGCAAACACAGGATGTTTTAAGCAACTTATGGGGAAATCCTGAAGATAAAAGCGTTTTAGGATCGCTTGTTCCTGACGGAAAAGGCGTTACACACAGCAACAGTTGGATGTTTGTCATTAGTTACCGCGGAGATGGCTTTGTAAAAGATGATGATGCCGGAGATATTGACTACGATGATTTGCTGAAAACAATGAAAGAAGATGTTCAGGCAGAAAATGCAGAACGCAAAAAAGGCGGTTATCCAGAAGTGCAATTAGTAGGCTGGGCATCAAAACCATATTACGACAATAATTTAAAAGTATTGCATTGGGCCAAAGAATTAAAATTCGGCACGGATGAAGCTAATACTTTAAACTATGATTTAAGAGTTTTAGGAAGAAAAGGAATGTACAATATCTCTGCCGTTGCAGGAATGGATGAACTTGCAGAAGTAAAAGCCAGTATTCCGGGAGTATTAAAAAGTGTTGAGTTTAATGAAGGTCATAAATACCTTGACTTTGATGCTGATACAGATACTGTCGCAGCCTGGACTATTGGCGGATTAGTAGCCGGAAAAGTTTTGGCAAAAGTTGGCTTCTTTGCAATCATTGCTAAATTTGGTAAAATCATATTTTTAGCGATTGCAGCCGGTTTTGCAGCTATAAGAAAATTTTTCTTTGGTAAAAAAAATCAGGTAACAACAAAAATACAAGAAGAAACAGCATCTTTAGAAGAGAACAATTATAAGGAAGAATAATTTTATTTTTTGTCATGAATCACCCGAATTTTCGCTAATTTTTATTCGCATTGAATTAAACATTAATTTGTAAAAATTTGTATAATTCGTGGCAACCTTTTGTTATTTCGTTTTAAACCTCTGAACCTTTGCAACTCTGAACCTTTGCAACTTTTAAAAAAAATCTCAGTACCTTAGCGCCTCAGAACCTAAGTACCTTAAAAAAAATGAAACAAATTACCTCAATACAAAATCCGTTTATAAAATCACTTGTTTTACTTCAGGAAAAGGCGAAAGCCAGAAAACAAACCGGAACATTTTTGATTGAAGGCCTTCGTGAAATTTCATTGGCAATAAAAGGCGGTTACGAAATAGAAACGGTTTTATTTTTACCGGAATTGGTTACTGAAAATCAGATTAGTAAATTGGTAGACACACCAGTTTCTTTAATCGAAATCAACAAAGAAGTTTATCAAAAATTAGCGTATCGCGATACCACCGAAGGAATTTTGGCTATAGCCAAAACCAAATCGATGTCACTATCAGATTTAAAACTATCTGATAACCCTTTGATTATTGTGGCCGAAGCACCAGAAAAGCCAGGAAATATTGGTGCACTTTTGCGTACGGCCGATGCCGCAAATCTAGACGCTGTTTTGATCGCCAACCCAAAAAGTGATTTATACAATCCAAATATCGTTCGTTCCAGTGTTGGCTGTTTGTTTACGAACCAAATTGCAACAGGAACAACAGCTGAAATCATTGCTTTTCTGAAAGAAAAAAAGATCAATTTTTACTGCGCTACTTTACAAAATTCAACCTCTTATCATACACAGGACTTTACTACTCCAACTGCTTTGGTTGTAGGTACAGAAGCTACGGGACTCACACAGGATTGGCGTGATGCTGCAACGCAAAATATTATAATCCCCATGCAGGGCGAAATCGACAGTATGAATGTCTCTGTTGCTGCAGCTATTTTAATTTTCGAAGCGAAACGCCAACGAGGGTTTTAGATTTTCGATTTATAAAAATCGCTGCGCTCTTTTTTATTGGAATTTAGAATTTAAAAAATCGACCTTTTTAGTCCCAAATCAACAATCCATTCTCTTGTGTATGTTGTAACTTATTACTATTTTTAGTACTTGAACCATGCCGTTATGATAGAAATAGACATTGAGAAAGAAAATAAAGCAATTGCCCAAGAGTACAAAGAACTACTTCGAATCAGTTATCAGACTTTAAGTCCAACAGACAAAAAACTTATCCGTAAAGCATTTGACGTTGCCGTTGATGCTCATAAAGAACAAAGACGTAAATCTGGCGAAGCGTATATCTTTCATCCTATTGCAGTTGCAAAAATTGTGGCTTCTGAAATTGGTTTGGGAGCGACCTCTATTGCTGCGGCTTTATTGCACGATGTTGTAGAAGATACTCCTATGACAGTCGAAGATATTGAGCGATTATTCAACCCCAAAGTAGCTCAGCTGGTCGAAGGTCTGACGAAAATCTCATTGGTACAAAAAGACCTGAATGCTTCGATGCAGGCAGAAAATTTCAGAAAAATGATCCTTACACTGAACGATGATGTTCGTGTAATTTTGATAAAACTGGCAGATCGTTTGCACAATATGCAAACCATGGACTCGATGGCAGAATACAAGCAGACCAAAATTGCTTCAGAAACACTTTATATTTATGCTCCCCTCGCCCATCGCTTAGGACTTTATAATATTAAAACCAAACTCGAAGATTTAGGTTTAAAATATACTGAACCTGCTGTTTATAATGATATTGTCAGCAGAATAAGAGAAACAAAAGAAGAGCAGGATGCGTATATCAAAGATATTTCAGAAGTTTTAAAGAAATCTTTAGACAATGAAGGTGTCGATTATGTAATCAAAGGCCGTCCGAAATCTATTTATTCGATTCGTCGCAAAATGCGCGCTCAAAATGTGAGTTTTGACGAAGTTTACGATAAGTTTGCCTTAAGAATTGTCTATAAATCAGATCCGCACGATGAGAAATTTGTCGCCTGGAAAATTTATTCGATTGTAACAGATCATTACAGACCCAGCCCGAGTCGTTTGCGTGACTGGATCTCTTCTCCAAAATCAACCGGTTACGAAGCGTTGCACATTACCGTGATGGGACCAAAAGGCCGTTGGGTCGAAGTGCAGGTTCGAAGCGAACGTATGGATGAAATTGCAGAAAAAGGATATGCAGCACACTACAAATACAAAAACGGAGCTACAGAAGAAAGCGGTTTAGATGTCTGGTTGAATTTACTTCGCGAAGCACTGGAAAATCAGGAAACCAATGCCGTTGACTTTGTAGAAGATTTTAAAATGAATTTATATTCAAAAGAAATCTTCGTTTTTACGCCAAAGGGAGAAATCAAATCGCTGCCTAAAGGTGCTACTTCCCTGGATTTTGCGTTTAGTATTCACTCCGAAATTGGAATAAAAACCAGAGGAACGCGTGTAAACGGTCGTTTGGTTCCGTTAAATCACGAATTAAAAAGTGGCGATCAGGTCGAAGTGATTACTTCTGCCAACCAAAAACCAACAGTAAACTGGTTAGAATATGTAACGACTTCAAGAGCCAAAACTAAAATAAAAAATGTTCTTAACGAGAACACCAAAAAAATTGCTGAAGAAGGAAAAGAATTACTTACCCGAAAACTAAGACATTTAAAAATAACGATCAACGAACAAGTTATCAACGAATTAGTAAACTTTTTTAAACTCAAAACCAGTTTAGATTTATTTTACAGAGTTGGAATTGGAGCGATCGAAAATCAGCAGTTAAAGGATTACGCAGCTCAAAAAAGCAATACGTTTATCAATTTCTTTAAAAATAAAATTAAACGAAATAAAGAAACGACCGCTGCAGAAGACATTCATAAACCTGTGATGAGCAGTAATTATGACATGCTGGTTTTTGGAACTGAGCACGATAAACTCGATTACAAACTTTCGCCTTGCTGTAACCCAATTCCGGGAGATGACGTTTTTGGATTTGTAACCATAAACGAAGGTATAAAAGTTCATAAAAAAGACTGTCCAAACGCAATCGGAATGCAGTCGAATTATGCGTATCGTATTATGAGTGCCAAATGGATTGATTCATCACAGGAAGAATTCAAAGCCATTATCAACATTACCGGAATGGATGTATTAGGACTTACAAACCAGTTAACAAGAGTAATTTCGAACAATATGAGCGTCAACATCCAGAGTATTTCGCTGAGTACAGATGCCGGAATTTTTCATGGTCAGATCGCTGTAATTGTTCAGAACAATACCATCCTGAAAAAAATGATTAATGCGATTAAAAAAATTGATGGTGTTGATAAAGTGACCAGAGAATACAGAACCTAAACTTTTTAACCTATCTATAAGGGTTTTATAACTAAACTTTAAACCCGAAACTTTTATTCATTAAAAATAAAAATTTATCTTTGCCGGATATGACACTCATTTCAACTGACAACACTAAAAATCAAGAAATTGTAAAAAATGTTTTTACAATGTATCTTGAGCAAAAAGGGCATCGCAAAACTCCTGAGCGTTATGCTATACTTCAGGAAATTTACGATAGCGAAGAGCATTTTGATATAGAAAACTTATATATCAAAATGAAAAACAAAAACTATCGCGTGAGTAGAGCTACCTTATACAACACGATCGAGTTATTGTTAGACTGCGCTTTGGTTAGAAAACATCAATTTGGACAAAATCAGGCTTACTACGAAAAATCATATTTTGATAAACAGCATGATCATATTATCATGACTGATTCTGGTGAGGTAATCGAATTTTGCGATCCAAGAATTCAAACCATCAAAAAAACAATCGAAGAAATATTTGATATCGAAATCACGAATCATTCATTGTATTTCTACGGAAACAAAAAGCAAAAACAATAATCCGGAAAGGCATTATTTAAAAAATAAAAAAAAAAGAAAATTAACTACATTAATCAGTAGGGCAACTCAAAGTGCCTCAACGCAAATTAAAACAGAATGACCGTAGATTTATTACTAGGATTACAATGGGGAGATGAAGGTAAAGGAAAAATTGTTGACGTTCTTACCTCTAATTATGATATTATTGCACGTTTTCAGGGAGGACCAAACGCAGGACATACATTAGAATTTGACGGAATCAAACATGTACTTAGAACCATTCCTTCTGGAATTTTTCATAAAAATTCAATAAACATCATTGGTAATGGTGTCGTAATAGATCCGGTAGTTTTTCAAAAAGAAATCGAAGGTTTAGCAAAATTCAACCTTGACATCAAAAGCAAACTGATCATTTCAAGAAAAGCACATTTAATTTTACCAACACACCGTTTATTAGATGCAGCATCTGAAGCTTCTAAAGGTAAAGCAAAAATTGGTTCTACTCTTAAAGGAATTGGACCAACTTATATGGACAAAACCGGAAGAAACGGATTGCGTGTTGGAGATATAGAATTAGAAGATTTCAAAGACCGTTACAGAGCATTGGCAGACAAGCATGAAGCAATGATTGCTTTTTATGATGTAGCGATTCAATACAATTTAGCTGAACTTGAAAAAGAGTTTTTTGAAGCTATCGAAGAATTAAAAAAATTAGATTTCATTGACAGTGAAGAATATATGTACCAGGCCCAAAAAGCAGGTAAATCTATTTTATGCGAAGGTGCTCAGGGATCTTTATTAGATGTTGATTTTGGAACTTATCCATTTGTAACTTCATCAAATACTACTGCTGCCGGAGCTTGTACTGGTTTAGGAATTGCTCCTAACAAAATCAAAGAAGTTTACGGAATTTTTAAAGCTTATGTAACACGTGTTGGTAGCGGACCTTTCCCAACGGAACTTTTTGACGAAGTTGGTGCTACTATGGCAAAAGTTGGAAACGAATTTGGATCTGTTACAGGAAGACAAAGACGTTGCGGATGGTTAGACCTTGTAGCTTTAAAATATGCTGTTCAGGTAAACGGAGTAACTCAGTTAATGATGATGAAAGGCGACGTTCTTTCAGGATTCGAAACTTTGAAAGTCTGTACAGAATACAACTACAAAGGACAAAACATTTCTCACTTTCCTTATAACATCGAGCCGGAAAACGTAACTCCTGTTTATAAAGAATTTAAAGGATGGAAAGCGGACTTAACGGGATTGACTACTTACGAGCAATTGCCAATTGAACTAAAAGAATATATTGAGTTTATTGAAGAAGAAGTTGGAGTGCCAATTAAGATTGTATCTGTTGGACCAGACAGAAAGCAAACAATAACAAAATAATACTTCTAAACGCTCTGATAACCAGAGCGTTTTTTTATACAAAAGATTTCTTATTATGAAAAATCCAGAAATTAAAGTTACCGAAACGAAATTACTTTCAGACAATTGGTACATATTAAACAAGGTAACTTTCGATTACCAAAAGAAAGACGGTAAAGTAGAATCTCATATTCGTGAAGTTTATGACCGAGGCAACGGAGCTGCTATTTTATTGTATAATACTTCAAAAAAAACAGTTATCCTGACGAGACAATTTCGTTTACCGACTTACCTTAACGGAAACAAAACCGGAATGATGATTGAGGTTTGCGCCGGACTTTTGGATCAGGACAATGCTGAAGAAGCCGTAATTCGTGAAACCGAAGAAGAAACTGGTTATCGTTTGCAAAAAGTTCAAAAAGTAATCGAAACCTATATGTCGCCAGGTTCCGTAACAGAGATCTTGTATTTATTTGTTGGAGAATACGACGAAACCATGAAAGTAAATGATGGCGGCGGATTAGACGCCGAACAGGAAAATATTGAAGTACTTGAATATACTTTTGAAGAAGCTTACAACATGATTGAATCCGGTGAAATTACAGATGCTAAAACCATTTTATTACTACAGCATGCAAAGATAAAAGGATTGTTTTAGAAATAAATGACAGAATTGACAAGATTAAAAATTTATTGAGGCAGGAAACAAATAAAAGTATTTACTTAAATAAATATTTTGTTTAGATTTTCCATACACTTACAATCAACTATATTTGCTAAAAAAAAGATGAATACAAGTTGGTCAGCTAATAATTGGGATATAGTAGCAGTAATTTTAGCTTTTATAGCTATTGTAGTTTCTGGATATACTTATTGGGATAGTAATTACTCATTTAAACTAAAATCCGCAGTCGGAAAACAAGTAAAACTTTATGTAACAAAAACTGATAACAGCATAATACCGGTAATTTTTGCAAATATTTCACTATTTAATAATGGCGGTAAAACCGAGTGTCTAGATGATGTGAAATTGGTGGTTGAAATTTCAACTGGTCAACAAAAAGAAAATATTGATTTTGTTACTATACGAGAATACACAGATATATTTAATGACTCAGCTACTATTACTGAAATTTTACCCATTGTAGTATCCGCAAAGAGTACGACTGTAAAAAGGTATGTATTTGCCAAGTTTCCAAATATTGCAAGATATAATGCACCACATAAATTTAAAATCAAATGCACATTATTTGTGCAATTTAAAGGTGAGTGGATTAAACAAAAAACCTATGAGAGCAACGAGATAAGTGATGTATGGGAAGATCTTGATTCCAACATTTTTAAAAGTAAGATAATTGATATTTTTGAAGAAAAATAATCTAAGACCTCTAAATATTCTTTAAATTAAGCTCAATTCTTTTTCAAATGCGTTGTAATGTAAATCTCGAAACCAATTCAAAAAATTGTGTAATTCATTATACCGATGATTAAAATAACTTTACATAAATAAAAAACCAGTTTTATGAAAAAGTTATATTACACATCCAATATCGTACTTGTATTAATTTTAGTTTTATTAGGTTCATGCAAAAAGAATGAATCAACTGAAACCACAGAAAAAGCAAAACCAAAAAAAACAATTGAGCATACAAAGCCTAAATCTGTTGCCTATCATTTTGAAAAAACAAAAGAATGGCTAAAAACAAATGAATCTGACAGCGCTAAACTTCGTATTGCTTATGCGCTAAACAGAACGGATAAAGCAAACTTTTCAAAATTAGACTCAGTTGTAATTCCGGCGGATTTTACGGGTGATATCGTGTACTATCTTCCTTTTCCGTTACATGTAACTGCTTTAGAAGAAGTTTCTAAAGTAATCATTTTCTCTTATCCGGCTCAGGCATTTGCTGCTTATGAGAATGGTGAATTGGTCTATACAGGTCCAACTAATATGGGAAGAAAAAAAGATCCTACTCCAACCGGATTATTTTTTACCAATTGGAAAGCTGAAAAAACAACCAGCACTTTTAATGACGAATGGGACTTAAAATGGAATTTTAATATCGAAAATAAATTAGGTGTTGGTTTTCACGAATATGCACTGCCGGGTTATCCTGCTTCACATTCTTGTTTACGATTACAAGAAACTGATGCTAAATTCCTTTACAAATTTGCCGATGAATGGATATTACAAGACAAGGAAAATGTAAAAGTAAAAGGAACTCCGGTAATTGTTTTTGGAAGTTATCCTTTTGGAGAACCAAAACCATGGTTTGAATTAGTCAAAGATCCAAAAGCATTGGACATTTCAGAAGCTGAAATAGAAACACAAACAAAACCTTTTATACCAAATATTTTAGAAAATCAAAAAGTCAGAGCGTCAGAACAAACCGCTACTCCATAAATACATTGTTATCCAAGGAAAAGCTGCTATTATAATTTTGACGAATTATGGTAGCAGTTTTTTTTTCTTTAATGCTTTTATGCCACGAAGGCGCTAAGACACAAAGTTCTTTTTACTATTTAAATTTGGCTAAAGCCACTTATAACTAACTCTTACAAAACCTCGAGCGAAAACGGGAGGCTATTCTATTAAAACCTCAAATAAACGCACTGCTGTGCTTCTCTACCTTAACCTTTGTCCCTCTACCTCTTTGAGCCTTTGAACCTTTTTAACAATAAATAAGCGAACGTTCATTTATTATTAATATCTTTGCATCATAATTAAGTAAAATCATGAGAACAAGAGATATCAATAAAGAAGAAATCGTCAAACAAAAAGCTATTGAAATGCTGGTTTCACAAGGTGTCGAAGGATTTGGAATGAATCGGTTAGCGAAAAAATGCGGGGTTTCTGTAGCAACTCTTTACATCTATTATTCCGATAAAGAAGATCTAATCAGGAAAGTTGGAATCGAAATTGGCAAAAATTTCTTCGAAGAAATGCTCGTCGGTTTTTCTCCCGAAATGCCCTTTGTTGATGGGTTACGCAGGCAATGGGACAACCGCTCTAAGTTTGCTATTAATTTTTCTTTACAGACTACTTGTTTCGAGCTTTTAAAACATTCTACTTATGGCGATGCTATTTTAGCAGAAATCACAACAGACTTTAAGGAACAAATGTCAAAATTTATCACAAAGGCAATTGAAAATAAAGAACTTCTTCCCATTACTTTCGAGGTTTTCTGGAGCATCGCTTACGGATCTCTTTACTCGCTTTTAGAACTTCACAGAGAAGGCAAATCTATGTCAGGGAAAGCTTTTGTATTTACTGAGGAAATTAGGAATGAAGCTTTTAATTTGGTTATAAAAGCTTTGACTCCCTGATTAAAAAATCAATTTCAATTTCAAAAATTAATATGAATTGCAATGTTAATTTCAATAACGGTATCAAATTCAAACTAAAAAAATCAATTAAATAAAAATCAAATGAATACTTCACTTATAAAAAACAAAAAAATCGCCATTATTGGCGGCGGACCTGTTGGATTGACAACAGCGAGAATTTTACAAATTAACGGTGCTGATGTAACGGTTTATGAAAGAGACCTGAATGCTCAGGCAAGAACCTCGGGCGGAACATTGGACATACATGCTGATTCAGGACAAAAAGCGATCCTAAAAGCGGATTTAATGAATGAGTTTTATCAATACGCAAGACCTACCGGAGAAAAAATGGCGGATATGCACGGGAATATTACTTCGGAAGAAATGCCTACTGAAGAGAATGCTTATTCAAGACCTGAAATTGACAGAAATGATTTGAGAAAAATCATGCTGGAAAATCTACAGGAAAAAACCGTAGTTTGGGACAGTCAATTGATCGATATAGAAAAAGTTGAAGAACAATATCATCTGGAATTCAAAAACGGCAATACAACAACTGCTGATTTTGTAATTGTTGCCAATGGCGGTAGATCAAATGCCAGAAAATTTGTAACCGATAAAGAACCTCAACTTTCGGGAACTTATATTATTCAGGGAGAAATTGAAAATCCGGATCAAGATTATCCTGAATTCAAACTTAAATACGGTGATGGAAATGTAATGGCAATGGGGGAAAAAAAAATGTTTTATAGCCACACTTTACGCGATGGTTCTGTGCATTTTGGTGTTTCTTTTAAAGCAAATGAAGAATGGGTTTTAAATAATGGAATTGACTTTGAAGACAATGCTTCTGTAATTGCTTTTCTGAATAAAAAATTCGAGAACTGGAATGAAGATTATAAAAAATTCTTTAACGCTTCTACAGATTTTTGGGGATTGCCATTACGCTTGTTCTCTTTAGAAGAATCCTGGAAAAACCATTCAAATATTACACTTGTTGGCGACGCGGCACACTTAATGCCTCCGTTTGCCGGCGAAGGTGTAAATATGGGATTAATGGATGCGTATCAATTGACAGAGAATTTAACTAATGGCGAGTTCTCAGATCTACAATCGGCAATTGATGATTATGAACAAAAAATGTTCGGTTATGCTTTAGAAGCACAACGTACAACTTACCAAATGGAGGAATTACTGCATTCAGATGTTACAACTGAGAAAATCCTGAATAGCCGTGGCGGGGTTTAATATTTTTTTTTACCATATAAGCGATGTAAGTTCATTTAATCTGAAAGTCAATAATTTGTGCGTGATTTTGTGATATGACAAGATTGCGCCAAATCTATTAAGTAAAAACAAAAAAGGCATAAGAATCAAACTCTTATGCCTTTTGTTTTATAATGAAAACTAAAAATTATCTTGAATAATTTGGAGCTTCTTTTGTAATAGTAACGTTGTGTGGATGACTTTCTGTGATTCCGCTTGACGTGATTCTAACAAAACGTCCGGTTTCCTGCAGAGTTGGAATATCTTTTGAACCGCAGTATCCCATTCCGGCACGAAGACCACCAACAAACTGAAGCATACTTTCGTTTAATTCCCCTTTGTAAGGAACACGACCTACAATTCCTTCCGGAACTAATTTTTTAACGTCGTCTTCAACATCCTGAAAGTAACGGTCTTTAGAACCTGTTTGCATTGCCTCAACAGAACCCATTCCGCGGTAAGATTTGAATTTTCTTCCTTCGAAGATAATAGTTTCTCCCGGAGATTCTTTTGTTCCTGCTAATAAAGATCCTAACATTACACAGTCAGCACCTGCAGCGATCGCTTTAGGAATATCTCCTGTATAACGAATTCCACCATCAGCAATAACCGGAACTCCGGTTCCTTTGATAGCCGCAGCTACTTCAAGAACTGCTGAAAACTGTGGAAAACCAACACCTGCAACGATACGGGTTGTACAGATAGAACCAGGTCCGATTCCAACTTTTACACCGTCTGCACCGTTTGCCACTAAATATTTAGCTGCTTCCGGAGTTGCAATGTTTCCTACAATGACATCAATATTTGGGAATTTTGATTTTATTTCTTTCAATGTATTTACTACACCTTCAGTATGTCCGTGAGCAGTATCGATAATGATAGCATCTACTCCGGCAGCAACTAAAGCTTCTGCTCTTTGAACCGCATCACCGGTAACACCAATGGCTGCAGCTACTCTTAAACGACCAAAAACGTCTTTGTTAGCGATTGGTTTTTGAGTCAGTTTTGTAATATCTCTAAAAGTAATTAAACCAACTAATTCATAGTTAGCATTTACTACCGGTAATTTTTCGATTTTATGTCCTTGTAAAACTACTTCGGCTTGTTCTAATGAAGTTCCTTCTGCAACAGTAACTAAGTTGGTACTGGTCATTACCTCAGCGATTGGTCTGGCTCCGTTTTTTTCGAAACGCAAATCACGATTGGTAACAATTCCTTTTAGGATTTTGTTTTCATCAACGATTGGGATTCCGCCAATTCCAAATTCTTTCATGGCATTTTTTGCATCTGCAATTGTAGAATTCGTTGGCAAAGTTACCGGATCGATAATCATTCCGGACTCAGCACGTTTTACTCTTCTTACTTTCGCAGCTTGCTGCTCGATAGTCATGTTTTTATGCAAAACACCAATTCCGCCTTCTTGTGCCATAGCAATTGCCATAGAACTTTCTGTAACAGTATCCATAGCAGCTGATACTATTGGAACGTTAAGTGTTATATTTCGTGAAAATTTTGATTTGATACTCACTTCGCGAGGAAGCACATTCGAGTAGTTAGGTACTAATAATACATCGTCGTAAGTTAAACCTTCGCCGATAATCTTGGAGTTGTGTGCTATCATGTTGCAATTTCTAGTTGAATTGCGTGCAAATATAGTGAATAAATTGGAAACTTGAATACTAACTTATTCATAAATTTAACTTTACACGAAACTGGCTACAAAAAAGACCTCTCCCATTTTGAACCATATAAGTAATATAAGTTCATTTAATTTCTCTTAATCTGAATAATAAGGTTGATCCGTTCGAGCGTACCGAGGCTTCGGGCAATGTCATTAAGTTAAGTGGGAAATCTATAAAATTACTTAACAGTTTAGACAGTAATTAGAAAAATCCATTTTTATCAGCGTTTTCGCTTTAGCGAATCAGTAAAATCAGCGTCTAATTTTGACGCGGATAAAACAGATTTACTTCGTAAAAACGCGGATAAAAACGGATTTGATTTGTAATAATTTTATCTTCTAAAAGCTTAACTTAATGACATTGGCTTCGGGAGAGAATTATACGTAAAGTAGTAGCAACTAAACTAAGAATTAAATGAACTTGTATTACTTATATGGTAAATTAATCGTCAGAATTCTGGAAAATAAAATTGAAACCAAACTGAAATGCTATACTATTGGCTTTTGAGACATCTTTATATTCGAGGACATTATCGACCAGAAGATACATATTGAGTTTCCCGAGTGTCCCTGAAATTCCTACACCTATATTTTTATTAGAATATGAATCGAAGGTATAAGTTGCTTTGACATCCAGTTTCTCAAAAACACTTCGTTTATAAAAAGCAGTCAGCGCCACAAAAGGCTCAGCAGGCAGAGACATCACAAACAATTGTCCGCCCACTGCATTGTCATACTTTCGGGCTACTTTTCCTCTACAATTGCAATCATCATCTGAACGTGATTCACCAAATGAATACTGAAGTGACGAATAGAATTTGGTTGGTCGCCAGGTGGTATATTTATTATAAAGTGTATCTCGCGGTATGGCTTTTTCAAACTCATCGAAAACATTTTCAGGTTGATTTTTTGGATCAAAACTAGGATTTACGCCATTGTATTGATAGGTTCCTTTGTAAGTCAGGGTTTCGATATCTTTGGTGTGCTTTATAAAACCAAGATCGACAACACTCGCTGTAAATTGAAGATTATCCTTAAAATAATACGTCAGTCCGGCATCAACTCCTAAACCTAAACTTCCGTTAAAGAAAGTATTGTGTGCAATATCTTTGGCAATATTCCCTTCGTATTCGTCTTTTGTAAATGTGGCAATACCGGACGTTTTAAGCTCTAAATTTGAGGTGATGATCTGGTTGTAAACATTTGGCGTTCCCGTGCTCTGACCTGTATAAATAAACCCTGAATTTTTAGTCGAAGTTGCATTTGCTCCGCTCGAATACAATTTTGCACGACCTCCTAAAACAAGTTTGTCGTTTACTTTTTTATGAAATCCTACATGAAATACAGACAGCACTTCGGCTCTGACATTTAAGTCAGCCAGATTGAATGATTTACCGATATAATCTCTATTTCCGTCTAAGGCCAATATAGCAAGGTCTTTTGGAACATACATTAAGAAATCAAATTCCTGATAGGCTCCAAACGAAATATAAGACTTACTTTCCTTACCTCCAACCCTGAAACCTCCGGAAAACAATTCGAGTTGTTGGTTGACCTGAGTTTTGTCTTGACCGGAAGAGTTATTGATAATGTTTCGGACTTTATCATTAAAATTGACTCCATTATTGGCGAATAAATCATAAGCAGAAAAACTGCTAGACCCTATATTTGCCGAAACTCCGGACAAAACAGGAATTCCGAAATAGAATTTATACGAAACATCTGCTCCGGGATTTACGAGTGAAGATTGCGGAATGGATGTAAAATTGTATAATACTTCTTTGTTTTGGGCAAAAGACGAAATTTGAAAAGCCAGGACTAAAATCAGGTATACTTTTCTCATTCTATTACCATATAAACAGTTGCACCTGAGCGTAATTTCAAACTTCCTGTACTATTTTGATCTAACGGTGGTCCCGCCGCCATTCTGACATAAAAAGCTATTTTTACTGTTTTTTTCAACAGCTCTAGTCTTTGGTTCTCGAATACTTCAGTTGGAAATTTCACAATATTTGAACCGCCGGAATAGGCCGGAATTGGATAGGAGTCGGTTTCTAGTACTTTATTATTGGCATCTAAAAGTACTACATCGACAGTAAAAGATCGGATTATAGTATTTTCTAATTCGAAATTAAGCTCTGCTTTTACCAGGTTGTCCCTAAAGAACTTTTCTTTAAAAGCATCAAATTCCTGTACATCACCTACGACCAGACCTCCGCCAGTATTAGCGAGTTCAGTTGCAGGAACATTAAAATAAGCCAGATTAGCCACAAAAACAGGCTCTAATTTTAGATCTTTAGTCTGATTAAAATCAAGATCGCTTGAACAGGAAAGACACAAAACGGATAAAAATAGTAGTATAGAAATCCTATTGATAAGATTTGACTTCATAGAAGTGGTATTTGGATACACAAAAAACGTCTTTTATTTGTTATATATTGCGTAATTGGTATTTATCTTTTTGTTATTATTTTTCATCACGTTAATCTTTGAGATTACTTTTTGAAATTATGCCTAAATCTAATACTTCTTCAAATTTCAGCCCAAGTTCAAAAATCTCTCCTAACAAATAGATTAACCCTTTTTATTGATTTATTAATGATATTTACCAAACAATTTTGAAGCTTCATTATAGGCACTTTCAAAACTTAAGGAGTTTAAGCCTGTTGCTTTTTTATTGGCAGTAAAATAAGAAATCAGTTTTTCTGTAGGCATATTTCCGGTCAGTTTATCCGTTGCCATTGGACATCCGCCAAAACCCTGAATTGCTCCGTCGAAACGTGTACATCCTGCTTTATGGGCAGCGTCTATTTTTTCGAACCAGCTATTTGGCGTTGTATGCAAATGTGCTCCAAATTCTATTTGGGGATATTTTGGAATTAAATTTGAAAAAAGATACGTAATCACTTCCGGAGTTGAGCTGCCTACGGTATCAGAGAGCGATAATATTTTTACGCCCATTCCGGCTAATTTTTCTGTCCATTCACCAACGATTTCAACATTCCAAGGGTCACCGTACGGATTTCCGAAACCCATCGAAAGATACGTTACAACTTCTTTATTTTTCTTATCGGCGATTTCAAGAATTTCTTCGAGCGTTATTAAAGATTCCGCTATTGTTTTATGTGTGTTTCGCATCTGAAAATTCTCAGATATCGAAAAAGGAAAACCCAGATACTGAATAGGCTCATGTTCTGACGCTGATGCGGCACCTTGTGTATTGGCAATTATAGCCAGCAATTTGCTTCTAGTTTGAGATAAATCAAGTCGTGCCAGAACCTCAGCTGTATCCTGCATTTGCGGAATTGCTTTTGGAGAAACAAAACTCCCGAAATCAATCGTATCAAAACCTACGCGAAGCAAAGCCTGTATATAAGAAACCTTGTTTTCAGTAGGAATAAAAGTTTTGATACCTTGCATAGCATCACGGGGACATTCGATAATCTTGATTTCTTTATTCAAAGCTTATTCTTTAGTGAAGGCTAAGTTAATGTCTTTTTTAAAGAAATAAAAAAAAACTGTTGGTGTTATTTTTATACGTTATAAGTTATATAAGTTGTTATAAGACCTAACTACATGAATACTAGTGATAATAATCATATAAATTGTTTATTTTTATCCTATTCTCTAATAGCGTAATAACATTAATTATTACCTAAATATGTAATAATATACAACATTACATAAAAACGTAATAGAAAACAATATTACCTATATTTGTAATATATAAGTTAATTTATTTTTAATTATATTTGAATTATGACAAGCGTAATTACAGGAGATATTATCGATTCCAGAAAGCAAAAATCGAAAGATTGGGTAGAAGGTTTAAAAAAAATCTTATCCCCGTTTGGAGAAACACCAAGCCAATGGGAAGTTTACAGAGGTGACGAATTTCAAATCGAGATTAACAATCCCGAAGAAGCGCTATTGTCTGCTATTTTAATAAAAGCACATTTAAAAGCTATAAAATTAGACGCCAGAATGAGTATTGGTTTTGGTGACAAAACGCATAATGCAAAAAAAATATCCGAAAGTTATGGTACTGCTTTTATACATTCGGGAGAACTTTTTGAAACTTTAAAAAAACAAAAAGTGACTTTAGCGATACGAACCGGCGATGCTATTATCGATGAAAAAATGAATTTGATGCTACAATTGGCACTGACTTTTATGGACAACTGGCTCGCACAACCTGCGCAATTCGTTGGCGTTGCAATAGAAAACCCGAATTTATCGCAAGAGGAATTAGGACTAAAACTAGGAATTAATCAAGCCGCCGTAAGCCGAAGACAAAAACGGGCTCACTTTGATTTGGTCATGAATTTAGATCGTTATTTCAGAACACAAATAAAACAACTTACAACGCCATGATTTTATTTATAAAACTACTTTTAGCACATTTATTAGGCGATTTTATATGGCAGCCCAACTCCTGGGTCAAGGATAAAGAAGTCAAAAAACATAAAAGTATTTATTTATATTTTCATATTCTGCTGCATGCAGTTCTGGCAGCAATTTTGGTGGGGAAAATTTCGTTTATACCTTACGCTGTTTTAATTGCCGTAACACATGGCATCATTGATTTAATCAAACTCAATTTTCAAAAACCAAATACAAAACGCACCTGGTTTGTTATGGACCAAATTGCTCATATCCTGATTTTAATTGGGATTGTACTACTCTATCAAGGCGAGACCATAAACTTTCTCTGGCTGAACAATCAGCTTTGGGTTTTAATAACGGGAATTTTACTGATTACCAAACCGACTTCTATTTTTATCAAAACCATCATTTCTATCTGGACACCAGAAAGTCAAAATAGTCACGATGATAATTCCCTCGCCACTGCAGGAAATTACATTGGTATATTAGAGCGGCTATTTGTATTTTGCTTTATATTGACGGGGCATTTTGAAGCAATTGGATTTTTATTGGCTGCTAAATCTATTTTCAGATTTGGAGATCTGAAAGAGGCTAAAGACAGAAAACTCACCGAGTACGTTATGATTGGTACTTTGATGAGTTTTGGAACTGCTATTATTACGGGATTAATTGTTCAGACGGTTCTTTTACAATTGCTTTAAAATCTTTTTATTAATTGCTTTTATCAAAGCCGGGCCTTCGTAAATAAATCCGGTATACAATTGTACTAAGCTTGCTCCTGCATTAAGTTTTTCGATCGCATCATCTGCAGAATGTATTCCTCCTACTCCGATAATTGGAAATGCTTTATTGCTTTTTTCAGAAAGAAAACGGATCACCTCTGTCGAACGTTTTGTCAATGGTTTCCCTGATAAACCGCCCATTTCAGATTGGTTTTCAGATTGCAATCCTTCTCTCGAAATTGTGGTATTGGTTGCAATTACGCCTGCAATTTGAGTCGTTTTCACAATATCAATAATATCTAATAATTGTTCGTCTGTAAGATCCGGAGCAATTTTTAGAAGAATTGGCTTTATTTTCTGTGTACTTGTTTTTTGCTTTTCGACATTTCTATTCTGCAATGTCTGCAACAAAGCAGTCAAAGGTTCTTTGTCTTGTAAAGCTCTTAAATTTGGTGTGTTTGGCGAACTCACATTCACTACAAAATAATCGACATGATCAAACAAAGCATCAAAACAAATGATATAATCGTCTACAGCATTTTCATTTGGTGTTACTTTATTCTTACCGATGTTACCGCCAATTAAAACTCCTGAATTCTTCTTTAAACGCTCTACGGCTTCCAGAACTCCTCCGTTATTAAATCCCATTCGGTTAATAATCGCCTGATCCGCTTTTAATCTAAACAAACGTTTTTTAGGATTTCCTTCCTGACCAACCGGTGTTACGGTTCCTATTTCTATAAAACCGAAACCAAAATCAGAAAGTTCCTTGTATAACTTAGCATCTTTATCAAATCCTGCCGCAAGACCTACCGGATTTTTGAATTTAATTCCAAAAACTTCACGCTCTAAACGAACGTCCTTAACTTCATAAATTGATCGTATAATCGATGAAACTCCTGGGATTTTTGAAATGAATTTAACAAATGAAAAAGTAAAATAGTGCACTTCTTCCGGATCAAACCAAAAAAGTATCGGGCGAATTATCAATTTATACATAAGAGTGTTGTGTGTGTTTTTTCGATTGCAAATTTAATTATAATACTTCACACAACTATACACTAAAATGTTTTTTATTTCCCTACAATTATTCTTGTTTTTTTTATAACTTTAATCACCATAAAACACTGAAAATGAGAACAATAAAAAACAACCTTAGTAACACTGCACTTATTTGTTTAATGGGATCTCTTTTTTTGATTTCAATTGACAGTGCAGCACAGCGCCATGCAGGAGAACGCAGAGCAGTTCGTGAGAGACCGGCAACTCAAACAAGACCAGGGTCTAACGGATCGGGAATTAAAAAACCAAACAATAAGATCACGAGACCTTCTGCAGGTACGAACTCGAGAATTGGAGGCAATAATGCCACTAATAACCAAAACAGAACAGTAAACAGAAACACCAATATTAGCGGTAATACCGTGAATAGAAACAGAAACAATGTCAATATTAATGTCAACAATAGCGTACACGTTCGCAACAATCGCAATACATATGTACGACCAAATCCAAGACCGTACGTTCGCCCTCCCTACAGATACAATGGCTACAGATACAATTGTTACCACCCATACTATCCACGTCCTTACCATCCTTATTATTGGGGACCTGTTTGGCATCCATGGGGATTTTTCGTTGCGACTTTAGCAGTTACGGCAATTGTAGTTAGTGTCGAAAATACCCAGTACCATTATGACCAGGGCGTCTGGTATAAACCGTCCAGCGGAGGCTACACGGCCGTACCGGCACCTGTTGGCGCAACAATAAACAATATTCCGAGTGGAGCCGAAACGGTCAATACAGGAACTGTCAATAATTATTATTACGGAGGTACTTATTACGAAAAAGACGGAAGCTCCTACAAAGTAGTTCCTCCAACTGCAGGAACTGTAGTAGATAATCTTCCGGAAGGTGGCGAAGAGGTTACTATTGGCGATGTAAAATATGTGAAATTTGGAGAAACCTATTATCAGCCTGTTCAAGTTGACGGAAAAGACAAATACGAAGTTGTACTTGTTGAGAAAGACAAATAAAACTTTACTAACTACATAAAATAAATAGAATTTAATAGGGTTATTTTTTTTAACTTTATAAATTATTATCAGCAAAATTATTTTACTATTTTTGTAATAATTTGCGTACAATTATAAAAATTAAATAATTACAATGAAAAAGAAAACCTACTGGATTATTGCAATACTTACAGTTTCTATTATTTCAATTGCTTATGGCTACAACAAGCTGATTGTTCCCGAACAAAAGTTAGCTGCAATGGATTGTGCCGAAACTCCAAATGCTTCTGATACCTCTTTATTTAAACCGACAATCGAAAATAAAAACAAGCCTCCTGCCAATAAAACACCTAAAGGAATGGTATGGATTCCCGGTGGAGAATTTTCTATGGGAAGCAATGTCGAAGACGAAAGTTTGTGCAGTATAAAAGGCGTCACAAAAGATGCTGCACCAATACATCAGGTATATGTTGACGGTTTTTATATGGACAAAACCGAAGTAACAAACGAGCAATTTGAAGCTTTTGTTAAAGCTACCGGTTATGTAACATTAGCCGAAATAAAACCAACTCATGAAGAATATCCTGATGCACCATTAGAAAATCTAATTGCAGGATCAGCAGTATTCACCCCTACTCCCGCCAAAGTAAATCTGGGAAACTACATGCAATGGTGGAGTTATGTTGGAGGAGCAGACTGGAGACACCCGGAAGGACCAATGAGTTCTATAAAAGGAAGAGAAAAATACCCAGTTGTACAAGTTTCTTATGATGATGCAGCTGCTTATGCCAAATGGGCCGGTAAAAGATTACCTACTGAAGCAGAATGGGAATTTGCAGCACGTGGAGGAAAATCCGGACAATTATACGCCTGGGGAAACACATTAAAACCTAAAGAAAAATTTCAGGCAAATATCTATCAGGGACAGTTTCCTATAGAAAAAGGAGATACTGGCGAAGATGGTTACATTGGTATCGCTCCAACAGCCCAATTTGAACCAAACTCTTATGGACTTTATGACATTGGAGGAAATGTTTGGGAATGGACTAACGATTGGTATACCGCAGATTATTATACTGTAGTCAGCCAAAAAGATAAAGTTACAAGAAATCCTCAAGGCCCTGAATCATCATACGATCCCGGAGAACCCAACTTACCTAAAAAAGTACAGCGCGGAGGATCCTTTTTATGTACAGATCAATATTGCACGCGCTACATGGTTGGCACAAGAGGTAAAGGAGATTATAAATCACCTGCGAACCATATTGGTTTTAGATGTGTACAATAATTTTCTTTCGCGACAAATTTTACGATTTTTCATGAATTAATTTAAATATGAATCCGGTTTCGCGAATTGTAATTCGTTAAACCGGATTTATATTTTAACATGCAGAATAATGGTTACCAGAGAAAATTCGTGGAATTCGTGGCAAACTTTTTTCAACCAGAATTTTCATTTTTCATAATTTAGAGCTTCACAACGCCTGATTATTTGCTTATATTTGCTAAAAATTAAAAAAATGCAACATATTATAGATCGTTTTATCAGTTACGTAACTATTGATACCGAATCAGATCCAAGCTCACAAACCACTCCAAGTACAGAAAAACAATGGAATCTTGCCAATAAATTAGTCGAAGAACTAAAAACAATTGGTCTCAAGGATGTAACCATTGACGACAAAGCCTATATCATGGCAACTTTACCAAGTAATGTAGCTCATGAAGTTCCTGTAATTGGATTTGTTTCGCATTTTGATACGTCACCGGATTTTAGCGGAGCAAACGTAAAACCTCAAATTATCGAGAATTACGACGGAAAAGACATTGTATTGAATGCAGAAAAAAACATTATTTTATCTCCAAATTACTTTAAAGATCTATTACAATATAAAGGACAAACCATTATCACAACTGACGGAACTACTTTGTTAGGCGCAGATGATAAAGCCGGAATTACGGAGATTGTTTCAGCAATGGAATACCTAATCCAGCATCCTGAAATCAAACACGGAAAAATCAGGATTGGTTTTACTCCTGATGAAGAAATTGGCCGTGGCGCACATCATTTTGATGTGGAAAAATTTGGGGCACAATGGGCCTACACTATGGACGGAAGTCAGATTGGCGAATTAGAATATGAGAATTTTAATGCTGCGGGAGCCAAAATCACTTTCAAAGGAAAAAGTGTTCATCCTGGTTATGCCAAAGGAAAAATGATCAATTCGATGTTGATTGCGAATGATTTCATCAACGAACTCCCAAAAGGAGAAACGCCTCAGGAAACTAAAGGTTACGAAGGTTTCTTTCACGTACATCACCTAACCGGAAGTATCGAAGAAACGGTGTTAGAATTGATTATTCGCGATCACAATAAACTTAAATTTGAAAAAAGAAAAGATCTAATAGGTAAAATTGCCAAAAAAATAAATAAAAAATTCGCCAAACAATTTGGTGAAGATATTGTAACCGCTGAAGTAAAAGATCAGTATTATAATATGAAAGAAAAAGTATTACCGGTAAAACACATCGTTGATATTGCTGAAAAAGCGATGAGAGAACTAAACATCAAACCTATCATTAAACCAATTCGCGGCGGAACTGACGGATCTCAATTGTCATTCATGGGATTACCTTGCCCTAACATCTTTGCAGGCGGACATAACTTTCATGGAAAATACGAATATGTTCCTGCAGAAAGCATTCAAAAAGCAACTGATGTTATTGTAAAAATTGCCGAATTAACTGCAATTCCGGGTATTTTTGATGTAGCTGAAAAACCTAAAAGAAAGAAATAAATTCCAATTTTGAAGATTGGTGAAGGAGAAAAATTCTAAATTCCAATTATACCTATAAACCTTTGTCAAAGTTTTAAAACTTTGACAAAGGTTTTTTTATTCGTTTTATTGTTATTGAAGGAACGAGGGATGACATACTTCCGGGATACTTTATTTTATGCTTTTATATAAATCTAAGTAAGATCGATTTGTTGCTTGTAAGGACAGTTTTAAACAAAAAAATCCCAAATTCCAGTTTTGGAATTTGGGATTTTAAATATTGATATTCTAAAAAAAAATTATGCTTTTTTATTCAAAGCAGCACTCATTTCCATAGAAATAGCAGAACGCTCAATTTTTAGTTTTCCTGACATTGTTTCGATAACTGCACTTGTTTCAGCTAATTCAACAACTTTACCGTGAAAACCACTTTTAGTAATTATTCTATCACCTATTTTTAGGCTATTTTCAAATTCTTTTTCGTTTTTTGCTCTTTTTTGTTGTGGTCTGATCATGAAGAAATAGATTACCACGAACATTAATAGAAATGGCGCAAATTGAGTTAATTGTCCCATAATTTAAATTCTGTTTTTGATTTATTATATTATTAATAGTTTGAAATCCTTGACTGAGTCTTACATTAAACCACGTCCAACTTTAACCATCTTTTTATTAGCCGTAAGCTCTTTAACAAGATTATCTAAAATTCCGTTGATAAAAATACTGCTTTTTGGCGTAGAATACTCTTTTGCAATTTCTAAATATTCGTTAAGAGTTACTTTTACCGGAATTGAAGGGAATTTTAAAAACTCGCAGATCGCCATTTTCAAAATAATCGTATCAATTTCAGCAATCCTGTCACTGTCCCAATTTGGTGTTTTATCATCGTATTCTTTTGCAAAAATAGTTTCGTTTAAAACTGTTCTTCTAAACAAATCTTTAGCGAAATCTTTATCTTCAACATCTTTATACAATTTTGGTACTCTGAAATCGTCAGGATCCTGTGTTTTAATCGCTTTTAATTGCTTAACAATATGCGTATTAACAACTGGAATATCATCAACCCATGTTAATTTATCGTCTTCTAAATACTCATATAATTTCTCATTCGGAACAATTACATCAGCAAATAAATCGATTACAAATTGTCTGTCTTCTTCAAAAGTATTAACTGAAGTACTCATGTATTTTGCATACAGGTCACTTGCTTTAATATCATTTAAAAGTAAAATAATATAATCATCATTTAATGACCAGTTGTTGATTTTACGATTTTCTAAAGCGATGCTAAGTGAATTGCTTTCAGCAAGAAGTTGAAAAATTTTGTTGTTGATGAATTTTTCATTCGGATTACGTTCTGCAGCAGTTGCAAGATGTTTTTTGCTTGAAAGATGTAAAAAGATAGATTCTTTTTTGCAAATCTCAATCAATGAAGAAAGCATTATAAGATATAAATCCTGAATATTGTCAATACTGTAAAAAAGAAACTTCTCTTCTTTTTCCATATTATCAGAACCGCTTTGATGCATTGCATAAATGGATTGCATTACTTTAACGCGTATGTGTCTTCTGTTTACCACCTTGTAAGAACATTTAAAAATTAGTCTGCAAAATTAAGGATTTCAATCCTTATATTAAAATTTATTCGCCTCTTTTTAGTCATAGTATTCAGCCACGGTATCTAGTACTGTAGAAACCGCTTAAAAAGTCGCAGTATTCAGTCGTGGTTTTCAGTCGCAATGCATAAAAAAAGTCTCAGACTCTATTTTCAAAACTGAAAACAGAGTCTGAGACTGTAAATTAAGACTGTAAACTAAAAATTATTTCTTAGCAGCAGCGTTTTCAATTTTTCTCAAATCGATACGATTTTGAGCAATTGTAAGAGCCGCTTTATGAGTAGTCATTCCGTTTTTAACAGCATAATCGATAATTTCTAAAGTAGTATTATAGATATTTTCTGTTTTTGTCATGATTTCTGCTTTACCATAATGCTCTAATTCAGCATAAACATTGATAATTCCACCCGCATTGATTAAGAAATCCGGAGCGTATAAAATGCCTCTTTCCTGCAATCTCTGACCGTGAACATTCTCATCTGCCAATTGGTTGTTTGCAGCACCTGCAATCACTTTAGCTTTTATTTTGTTTACTGTATCATCATTAATGATTGCTCCCATTGCACATGGCGCATAAATATCAACATCTGCAGTATACAAATCTGTGCCAGTATAAACTGTTGCGTTGTATTTTTGAGCTACCTGAAATAATTTTTCTTCGTTGATATCTGTAATCGTAACGATCGCTCCTTCTTTAGTCAAATATTCTACTAAAGCTTCACCAACGTGACCAATTCCCTGAACCAAAACTTTTTTCCCTTCTAAAACATCAGTTCCAAACTGGCTTTTCGCAGCAGCTTTCATTCCTAAATAAACACCGTAAGCTGTTATTGGAGAAGGATTTCCTGAACCACCTCTTCCTTCAGAGATACCTGTAACATAAGGTGTTACATCTCTAACAGTGTCCATGTCTTTCGTTTCCATTCCAACATCTTCAGCTGTAATATATCTTCCGCCCAAAGAGTGTACAAACTCTCCAAACTTGCGCATTAATTCTGGCGTCTTTTGTGTTTTAGCATCACCAATAATTACTGCTTTACCTCCACCGATGTTTAATCCTGTGATGGCTGATTTATATGTCATACCTCTTGAAAGGCGCAAAACATCGTTTAATGCTTCCCATTCGGTATTATAGTTCCACATTCTGGTTCCTCCTAAAGCTGGTCCCATAACTGAATTATGAATACCAATAATTGCTTTTAAACCTGTATCTTTGTCATTGCAAAAAACAATTTGTTCGTGATCATCAAATGATAGTTGACCAAAAACAGGATCCATTTTTTGAAGTTCCTTTCCAGTTGCGAAAGTTGCATCCATAGCGCTAGTATTTATTAGTTAAAATTATGAATTTGTCAAAAAGACTTCTCAAATTTATATAAAAAATATACATGTGCTAATTTTTTATCTTTAAAATAACAATATAACAATCGTTTTGTTTTGATAAAATTATACTTTCCGTTAATTTTAATTCACAATAATTTACAAAATCAAAACATTTCGTCATAGAATCTCTTAAAAAAATGAAAGAATTAAGCTATTTAAACAAATATTTCATCAAATATAAATATAGTTTCTCTTTAGGAATTTTAATCACTATAATCGCACAAATATTCTCTTTATTCACTCCTAAGCTAATTAGCAAGTCCTTAAATGCTATCGAAAAGTTTGATAAGCTCCCACAATCGGAACAAACATCGCAAGCAGTTATCGACACCTACAGAGACGGATTAATCCATAACGTATTGCTAATCATAGCCACTACGATCGTTGCAGGATTCCTGACTTTCTTAATGCGACAGACTTTAATCGTAATGTCGCGTCATATTGAGTTTGATTTAAAAAATGAAGTATTCAGACAATACGAGAACCTTTCGCAGAATTTTTATAAGCAAAATCGTACCGGAGATTTAATGAACCGTATTAGCGAAGACGTGTCAAAAGTACGTATGTATGTTGGTCCGGCCGTGATGTACACCATCAATACCTTTATACGTTTTGCCATTGTCATTATATATATGTACAATGTTTCGCCTTTATTGACATTATATACTATCCTGCCTTTGCCTATTCTTTCGTATTGTATTTTTAAATTAAGTTCTGAAATCAATAAACGAAGCACGACTTTTCAGCAGTATTTATCGAAAGTATCGAGTTTCTCTCAGGAGATTTTTTCAGGAATCAGGGTCATTAAGGCAAACTCCTTAGAAAACCAGCACCAGAATAATATGGTAGCGCTTGCCGATGAGAGCAAAAAGAAGAGCTTAGATTTAGCCAAAGTGCAATCCTTGTTTGGTCCTTTAATGATTGCCTTAATCGGAATCAGTAATTTGGTAGTGATTTATTTTGGAGGTGTTATGTACATCAATGGTACAATTGCAAACATTGGTACCATAGCCGAATTTATTTTATACGTAAACATGTTAACCTGGCCTGTTGCTTCATTAGGATGGGTTTCATCGATGGTCCAGGAAGCAGAAGCTTCTCAAAAACGTTTGAATGAATTCCTTAAAATAGAACCGGAAATCAAAAACAACAACGAAAACTCATCAGACATTCAGGGCTCTATTGCTTTCGAAAATGTAAGCTATACGTATCAGGATACTAATATTGAAGCGTTGAAAAATGTGACTTTTACAGTAAAAAAAGGAGAAACACTGGCTATCTTAGGAAAAACCGGCTCAGGAAAATCTACTATTTTATCTTTGATCTCCCGTTTGTATGATGTTACCTCAGGAAGAATCACAATTGACGGGAACGAAATAAGTACTTTGAACTTAAATGATCTTCGTAACAATATTGGAATCGTTCCTCAGGATGCTTTTTTATTCTCGGACACTATCAAAAACAACATCAAATTTGGTAATCAGAACGCTACAGACGAAGAAGTAATCGAAGCGGCTAAAAATGCTGTTGTTCATGACAATATTACCGCTTTCAACAAGCAGTATGACACGATTTTAGGAGAACGAGGCATCACGCTTTCAGGAGGACAGAAGCAGCGTGTATCGATTGCCCGTGCCATTATTAAAAAACCTGCGATCCTGCTTTTTGATGATTGCCTGTCAGCAGTCGATACAGAAACAGAAGAAACAATTTTGAATAATTTATTCGAGATTTGTAAAGATAAAACAACCATAATAGTCAGTCACCGTGTTTCATCAGCAAAAAATGCCGACAAAATAATCATTTTAGAAGATGGCAGAATCATCCAACAAGGCTCTCATAATCAATTAATAAATCAGGAGGGTTATTATGCATCTTTATATTTAAAACAACTTTCGGAAAAAGAATTACTTTAAATGTTGCGTAATAGATAATTTTTTATGATTTTTGAGTACTATTAATTCCAAAAATGATAGAACGTATTATGAGAGAAAATGACATGTTAGAAAAAGAAGAGATTTTTTCTAAAGTATTACGAGCAGGAAGAAGAACTTATTTCTTTGATGTGAGAGCTACTAAAGCTGATGATTATTATATCACTATTACCGAAAGTAAAAAATTTACTGAAGAAGATGGTTCTTTTCATTTTAAAAAACACAAAATTTACTTGTACAAAGAAGATTTTAGTGCTTTTGCCGAAATACTAGAAGAAATGACTTCGTATGTCTTGAACCACAAAGGCGAAGAAGTAATTTCTGAAAGACACCAAAAAGATTTTAAAAAAGAATACGGTTCTGATAAACCTGAAGGACAAAGATCTAGTTTTACTGATATTGATTTCGACGATATTTAGTCCAAAATAACTTTTTAAAAAGTACAAGTCCAATATGTCCTGCATTTTGGACTTTTTTTATATATTTAATTTCCATTTTAAAAAATAACCTATAAATAAATCCACGGCAATGGAAACACAATTATTAATAATACCCGGACTTGGAAATTCAGGCGAAAAACACTGGCAAACCTTTTGGCATGAAAAGTTCAAAAATTCAATTCGATTAGTTCAGGACAATTGGGACGAACCCGTTCGCGAAGAATGGCTCAAAAGATTAAATGAAGAGGTAGCAAAGCTACATCAGCCAACGATTTTAGTGGCGCATAGTTTGGCCGTTTCTTTGGTTTTGCATTGGGCTGCAACAAATACCAACAAAAACATCGTAGGCGCTTTATTAGTAGCTCCTGCAGATGTAGATTCACCGGAACACACTCCGGAAAGCATTAGAAATTTTTCACCAATGCCCATTTATAAATTGCCATTTCCCTCAATAGTTGTTGCAAGCGAAAACGATCCTTATGCTTCTTTCGAAAGAAAACAATATTTTGCCAAAGAATGGGGAAGTAATTTTGTAAACATAGGCCAACAAGGTCATATCAACTCTGATTCTGACTTAAAATACTGGGAAGAAGGGCAGTTGATATTACAGCAGTTAATTGAGAAAATTTCTTAATTTTTAATTTTCAGTCGCAGTCGTCCTTTTCAGTTTAAGCTGGTAAGGAAATCAACCGCAAAGTTCGCAATGATTTACGCCAAGAATTAGCCCTATTTTTATATTCAGACTGAAAAGTGCGACTGCGACTAAAAACTAATCTACCCAATCCTAAGGCCGTTTTCTATTTTAAAATCAGGAGCCAGTAAAATAACATCTCCCTCCTTGCCTATTGCACCTAGAACCAGACATTCGCTCATGAATTTCCCTATTTGCTTTCTCGGAAAGTTTACGACTGAGATAACTTGTCTGTTTACTAAATTTTCTTTTTTGTAATGTGTCGTTATTTGCGCCGATGATTTTCGAATACCTATTTCAGCCCCAAAATCAATTGTAAGCTGATAAGCCGGTTTTCTGGCTTCGGGAAAATCATTTACTTCTATAATGGTTCCCACACGCATATCGGTTCTTTCAAATTCATTCCAGGTTAAATCCATATTATTTTCAATTTGTTTAACTACAAACCTATTAATTTTGTAATTATTCCCACTAATTCTATAACCGTTTTTTTGAGTTCTACTGTTAATTTTACAAAACAAGTTTTTTAATCTAACACAAAAAAGACATAGAAATGGAAAATACAATCCTCAATACCGATCAAACTCTAAGAGATTTTGAATTTGATATTCAAGAGCAAAATACCGATAAATACATACACACTGCTAAAAATGTAAAGCTGTATGTGAAGGATTACGGAAAAGGAAAACCTGTAATTCTGATTCATGGTTGGCCGCTTTCTAATGAAATGTGGGAATATCAAATCGATTTTCTTGTTCAGAACAATTATAGAGTAATCGTGTATGATCGCAGAGGATTTGGAAAATCATCACAACCTTATGACGGATATGATTATGATACCCTGACTGATGATTTAAAAGAAATAATAGAGCAACTTCAGCTAGAAAACGCAACGCTTATAGGTTTTTCTATGGGAGGTGGCGAAGTAGTACGTTATTTTAGCCGCCATGGCGGAAAAGGCGTTACAAAAGCAGCTTTAATTTCTTCAGTAGTTCCTTTTTTATTGCAAACGAATGATAATCCTGACGGACACCCAAAAGAAAAGAGCGAAGCAACGGCCAATGCCATCAAGGAAGACAGAATAGGATTTGTAGACAATTTTGGTAAAACCTTTTTTGGTATCAATATTATCAACAAACCTTTGAGCACACCATTAATGGAATACTACAGAATGTTATGTTCCTTTGCTTCTCCTCGTGCTACATTAAAATGTGCTGAATCTTTTTCATTTACTGATTTCAGGGATGAATTGGATTACATAAAAGTACCAACACTTATAATTCATGGCGACGATGATAAAATCGTTCCTATTGACCTGACATCAGCAAAAGCTGCCAAAGCCATTACTGAAAACACCTATATTGTTTACGAAGGCGCACCACATGGATTGTTCTACACGCATAAAGACAAATTGAATGCGGATATACTGAATTTTTTGAATTCATAAAAACCACCATATAAATCCAAAGAAGCTTTATACATTTTGTAAAAGCTCCTTTGGATATTTTTTTTTAATCCTGTAAACTTTCTTTTACAGAATTTTAAAGCTATTTTTGAAGATCTTATTTCTATAAAAATGGCACAAACTCCTTCAAATAATATTCCCCTTGGAACAATTGCTCCAAACTTCAGACTAAAAGATACGAATTCTAATAATGAATATTCATTTGATGATTTGAAAGGATCAAAAGGTACCTTAGTTATTTTTATTTGCAACCATTGTCCGTTTGTGCTTCATGTCATTAATGAAATTGTGATGATTGCCAATGATTATCGCGTTCAGGGAATTGGGGTCGTAGCAATTTCAAGCAACAATATCGAAAAATACCCACAGGATTCTCCTGAATTGATGACTGAATTTGCTTTCGAAAATAAAATAGATTTCCCGTATTTATTTGACGAAACCCAGGAAGTTGCCAAGGCTTATGATGCTGCCTGTACTCCTGATTTTTATCTATTCGACAACCAGGATCGCTTATTTTATCATGGCCAACTGGATGATTCAAGGCCCGGAAACGGAATTTCCCTAAGCGGAAGTGATCTTCGCAGTGCTATTGATGCGATCATCTATAACAGAAGCCTAAAAGAGTCTCAAAAGCCAAGTATTGGCTGTAATATCAAATGGAAATAAAGAATTATCGTTATTTCAAAAAGTTTACCTATCTTTGCAGATCAAATTAATCATTCTCATTGTGAGCACTATAAATCTAATTACAGTTTTTATGTTGTTGTTTTCTCTAACGAGAAGACCACGCACCGCTGTATTTATTTCACATAGTAAGGCCTTTATCAATTAGGCCTCCGTCTATCTCAATTACTTTTCTTTCAGGCGGAGGATTTATACCACGATTTAATCATTTATTTTATTTGAAAGAGTAAATTCTCTCTCAGATAATTTTTTGGTTTTTTCAATCAAAAATTTCCAATACATACATTATTTTCAAATTTCAACTGTACTTATACAATTTGGAATATTAATTATGCATTTATCAGCCTGCAAAGAAGTAAAACAAACCATTAACAATCAAACAAATAATAACAATAATAATAAATTAATATAAAAACATAGTTATGAAACCAACACCCACTTTCTGTAAAACAGATTATCATTTCTTAAGAGAATTGATTCTAAAAAGTAAAAATTCAACAAACGCAAAAGAAGCGAATCAGCTTTCGCAGGAATTAGATCGCGCTGTAATCAGCAAAGAAAGCGAACTGGACAACTCGATTATAAGAATCAATTCTCATGTTACTATCGAAGATGTAAAAGCAAAAAAACAAATGAAAATTCAAATTGTTTTACCTTCTTTTGCTGATTTAAAACAAAGTAAAATATCGATTCTGGCACCATTAAGTGTTGCTATTATTGGCTTTAAAGAAAATGACGAAGTAGACTGGGAATTACCGGCGGGAATAAAGACGCTAAAAATAGTTGCGGTTGATAATACAACCGAAGAAAACTCTTAATTTTTTTAAACACCTCACTCGTGAAGGTGTTTTTTTATGTTCTATTAAAAAAAACTATCCAATAAATTTTACTGAATAGTTTTTATATAGCTGCAATAACAACTCTCTACAATTGAGAAATTATATAATTGGATATAGAAGCCATTTGAGTATCATCTAACTTCGCTTTTTTCTGCATCCTTGTCAAAATTGGTTTCCACTCTTCCTGAGTAAATTTCTTTGCATCATATAATTTATGACATCTTGCACAACTGTTCTCATACAAGTTTTTACCTTCTTCTAATTCAGGTGTTAACACTACAACTTTAGCAGTTTCAGTAACAGGAGCTGTTGTAGCAGCAGTCGAACCAGATTTTTGAGTTCCGCACGAAACTAAAAGCAGTACTGCAGCAGTTATAATTAAGATTTTTGATTTCATTGTTTTACTTTATTTTATAAGTAAATATAAAAAAATCCCATATGCCATGACATACGGGATTATTATTTAAAATAAAAATTAAATAGTATTTAATCTTATTATTTTACTTCCATTAATTCAACATCAAAAATTAAGGTCGCGTTTGGCGGAATTACTCCTCCAGCTCCGGCAGCACCGTAAGCTAAGTCAGAAGGGATTACAAAACGAGCTTTGTCACCCACTTGTAATAAAGCAATACCTTCATCCCATCCTTCGATAACCTGCCCTTGACCTAATCTAAATTCGATTGGTTTTTTACGTGGGTAAGAAGAATCAAAAACTTTTCCGTTTTCCAAAGATCCTTCGTAATGAACTGCTACTGTTTTACCAGATTCAGCTTTTTTACCATCTCCTTTTTGAATCATTTTATAACGTAAACCACTATCTGTTTTATCAAAACCAGCAGCCAATTGTTCCATTTTTGCTTCAGATTCCGCTTTTAAAGCTGCATCTCTTTTTAGACGAGCACCTTTTAAACCAACAAAAGCTTCGATAGCATTGAATTTTTCAGCTTCTTCTCCAACTCTGATGATTTCTACTGCATCAAGATTATCTCCCTGAGCAACAGCATCAACTACATCCTGACCTTCTACAACGTGACCAAAAACAGTGTGTTTTCCGTCTAACCAAGAAGTTGGAACGTGAGTGATGTAAAATTGAGAACCATTACTAGCAGGTCCTGAATTTGCCATTGCCAAAACTCCCGGACGATCGTGTTTTAAACTTGGGTGAAATTCATCATCAAATTTATATCCGGGATCACCAGTTCCTGTTCCTTTTGGACATCCACCCTGAATCATAAAATCAGGAATTACTCTGTGGAATGTTAATCCATCATAGAATTTTTGTCCTTGAGGTTTTACTTTATTTTCCATATTTCCTTCTGCAAGAGCTACAAAATTCCCTACGGTTCCCGGTGTTAAATCGTGAGTTAGTTTTACTAAAATCGAACCTTTGCTTGTATTGAATTTAGCGTATATTCCGTTTTCCATTGTTGTTATTTTTTATTTAAATGCAAATTTACAAATTAATTTTATATCAATTTATGCTTTCTGTTTTTTAGATTTTGATTTATAAGTAAGCCCGTATACTATTAATGATAATACTGAAAGGCCAACACATCCGATACTTACCGCATGCCATCCGCCTAATTTCCACAGAAACAATCCATACGCTGATCCCGCTGCTGTTCCTAAAAAGCTAAACGACATAAATACTGTGTTTAATCTGTTTCTGGCTTCAGGAAGCAAAGAATATACGCGGGTTTGGTTCGAAATGTGAACACCCTGAATTCCTATGTCAATAAACACAATTCCGATAGCGATCCCGATAACGCTTTCTACTGAAAAATAAAAAACGAGGAAGCTTATTAAAATCAATAAACAGCCGTATCCAACCGCTACCCTTGAACCTCCTTTATCGCCCAATCTCCCTACTAAAGGTGCTGCTAAAGCTCCTGATGCTCCAACAATCCCGAATAAACCAATTGTGGCACTGTTATAATGGAAAGGTGCTCCTGAAAGCAATAAAACCATGGTAGTCCAGAAAGCTCCAAACTGCGCAAAACTAAATACATTTATGATGGTGGCTTCTCTTAAAACAGGTTCTGTTTTTATAAGCGTGAAAAGGGATTTAATCAATTCACCGTAACTTCCTTTAAACTGAGGTTTATTGACCGGAAATTTATTCTGAATGACAAAAAAGATAAGGAGACAAATTCCTGCAGCGATATAAAACATTGATCTCCAGCCTAAATACTGACCAATAAAACCGCTTAAAGTTCTTGACAGTAAAATACCTACAAGCAATCCGCTCATGATTGTTCCCACTACTTTTCCTCGTTGTTCAGGCGCACATAATGAAGCGGCCAAAGGCAAAATAAGCTGTGGTACTATTGACGTAATTCCTATCAACAAAGACGCAATTTGCAAAAGAAAAAAACTTTTTGCCGTAGCCGCCAGAATTAAGGCAATTACAGAGGCAAAAGTGGTCATTAAAATTTGTTTTTTTCGCTCGATTTTATCCCCTAGCGGAACCATAAAAAATAACCCTATCGCATAACCGGCTTGTGTGAGATAGGTTATTGTTCCTGCATTGGCTTCAGGAATTTTAAATTCGTTGGCAATTAAAACAATTAAGGGTTGGCAGTAATACAGATTTGCAACTATAAGTCCAGTGCAAGCTGCCATAAATAAGACATTCGTTTTGGATAAATTCATTTTGCAAAAATACTATTCTAATTCGTATGAAAACTTTAAAAAAAGTATAAATTTTATAAATTCAGGACTCAAATAGGCCGTCCATATAACAATTATACCGTTTTTTCAAATGTCATTACTTCATAAAATCTTCACGAATCGGACTAAAAACATCCGTTAAAAGTCCGCTTTCCAAACAAACAACTCCATGAATTGCATGAGGCGGGATATAAAAACTATCTCCTTCTTTTAAAGTTTGAGTTACTCCATTTATAGTCACATCAAATTTACCACTGGATACATACGTTACTTGTGTGTGATAATGTTCGTGTAAAGTACCAATTCCGCCTTTTTCAAAATGAACGTTCACCAACATCACTCTGTCATCGTAGGCCAGGATTTTGCGTTTGATTCCTTCACCAACCACTTCCCACTCTATTTCATCTCCTTTTATAAATTCTTTGCTTGTTCCGAAAGTTTGCATATCTGATTTTTTAATTGAATTGGTACAAAAATAATACTTTTAGATGGTTTTATTTTTAAATCAGATTTTTAGAAATAAAATCACTGCTTGTTTTAATAGCTTCAAAAGTTCCAGGATTATAATTATTCTCTTGTTCTACAAAAAAGTGTTTCATTCCGGATTCTTTGGCTTGTTTAAAAATAGTTTTAAAGTCAATAGATCCTGAACCTATTTCTGTATTCAAAGCGGGATTTGCCTTATCCATATCTTTTACATGCCACAGTTTAAAACGCCCCGGATTTGCTGCAAATAATTTTAGCGGATCATTTCCTGAACGAACCACCCAGTACAAATCCAATTCAAAATAAACTAAATCTTTATCCGTTTCTTTTAGTAAAATTTCATAGCCTGTAGTTCCGTCATGTTGCTGAAATTCAAAATCATGATTGTGATATGCTAGTTTTAAACCTGCTTTCTGACACATTGCCGCTGCTTCATTCAATCGGGATGCAATCTTTTTATAATCCTGAATATTTCTTCTAAACGGTTCATCAACCCAGGGAATCGTCAAAAATTCACTTTTTAAAATCCTTGCTGCTTCTATTGCGGCAATCAATTCTTCTGTGTTGCCGTCATACAAAAAGCTTCCTAAATTATAATGTCCGCTTAAAGCTTTTAAATTATTTGCATCTAAGATTTTTTTTAACTCAACTGGATTCAATCCCCAAAACTGATCTTTTATAGAAAAACCATATGTTTCGACTGTTTTATATCCCGATTTTGCAACTTTCTCTAAAATTGATTTTACATCTTTTGGAAGTTCATCACGCAAGGTGTATAATTGCAAACCTATTTCTTTTTTATCCATAGTAAAAGCGAATGATGGCAAAGCCAAAACTGTTGCTGCAGCCAGACTTGTATTTATTATAAATTTTCTTCTTGTGATCATTTTTTGATTTTAAAAAACCTGAAGTAAAACTAACGTATTTAACTGAATGTTAAAATACTAAAACTGCTTTTCGAAATTATATATAAAATCCCGGAGCCCGACTTTCGTTTCCTCGTTTATAATTTTTCCTTCTTCATCAATTTTTCCGCGAATTCCCTGTATCAACAGTTTGGTTTCATCCTGAAATTCAGCTTCAAGGGTTTTCATTATCAATGTCAATTGCTCATGTCCCATTTCTCCGGAAGCAGAAGCCGTTATCAAACCTGTCTTTTTATCTGAAAAAATAGTAGTCGAAACGCACCATTCTAAAGCATTTTTTAAACTTCCGGGCAAACTAAAAACATACTCAGGAGTACAAATCAGGATCCCGTCTGCCTCATTAATTTTATTCCTGAATGCCTTTACCTCTTTAGGCGGATTCTCAGTATCTAAATCGGGATTAAAATGGGGAATATCAACCAGATCTTCAAAAATCTCAATTTCAAATTTGGGTTTTATATTCTCGGAAATGTATTTTAAAATTTTGTAATTACTTGAATTTCTTCTTGTACTTCCCGTTATGGCGAAGATTTTAATTGTTTTTGTCTGCATTTTTACTGAATTACGACCCTGTCTTTTTTCATTAACTCAAATCCTTCGGTTAAATTATTTCTTTTAAAATATTTTTCTAAATCTTCCAGCCTTTTTTTATTATCGTATAAAATACATGAATTTAATTTTCGCTGACAAACAGAACACAATCGGATAGCATTTTTATCTGTTTCAGACATGCTGTTAGTCCCATTCATTACACAGTTCGCCGTAATACAATGATGCAGCCCAAACATATGCCCGATTTCATGAGAACTGATTTTAAGTAATCGTGACAAACAAAGATCAAAGTTTTCAGATGTTAATTCTCCGTCCTGTAATCTGTAAATTGAACTCACACCAATCTTATCGTGATAAGAAGCCAAACCAAAAACATAATTCCATTCCGGTTTAGGATATAAATCAAGTTCTGAAAGTCCCATTAATGCAATTCTCTTTGATGGCTTTTGCTCTTTTAATACATCAGTTAAAAGATAACCGGCCAGTAATTGTTCATGACCATCCATCATTCTTCTGGCAGAATTTGGCACTACATCATTAGAAATAGGCGCTAAAGTTTTGGTTTTTAATTGAAAGTAGATTTCTAAATATTCATTGAGAAGCTCAATTTGTTTCTTTTGCAAAGCATTAAAATTCCCGATAGGCAGTACATAAATAATATTCGCTTCTTTTGTTGGAACAATATGTCTAGACTTGAAATACTGATCAAAAGTTTGTCCTTTCTCTTTACGGGTATACAACCAATCTCCATAAACAGGTTCACCCAATTTAACGTCATTATTTTTGATTTGTTTAAAATAGGACGCTTCCTCAGGAATTTCTTTTGAAGTATCATTTAAAGCCTCTTTTCGGGTTTCTTTTACTTTTTCTTTGTTACAGGAACAGAATATTATCAGGAGGAAGAGGATTATTTTTTTCATTTGCTTTAGCCTATTTTTAAAAAACCAATTTTAGATTAATTCCTTAAAAATAAACTTTTCATCAAAATCTACCTCAAATTTTTCAAGAAAGTCAATATATTCTTCTCTAAAAGTTTTCTTTTTATGCTGTACTTCCTGATTCTCTATATAATTAATTACAGCATTTAATTGTGATTTGCTATATGAAAAAGCTCCATAACCTTCCTGCCACTCAAAATCAGTTTTTAAAAATTTATTTTTATTGATCCATTTTGAAGAATCTTGTTTAATATTTTTCATTAAATCAGAAATGGATTGAGCGGGTCTAATCCCAATTAAAATATGAACATGATCTGAAACACCATTTATAGCTAAAAGTTTGTGGTTGTTATTTCTAATTATGCCAGTTATATATTTATATAACTCCACTTTCCATTCAGTATGTATTATAGCTTGTCTAAATTTTACTGCAAAAACAAAATGGATATGTATTTGAGTGTATGTATTTGCCATAAATGTGTAGTCCCTACGGAACATTTTTTAATTTATAATTGTTTTTTCTACCAATATTTAATTCCTAAAAGGAATAAAGATAGATTTTTTACAGCAAATACATTAAAAAAATGAAAGAATAAAACTACAGTTATTTTTTTTTAATATCCTTTTATAATCAAAAAAAACATCATTTTAAAATGTTCGGTTAGGAACAAAATACCGGTAACAAAAATTTTAACCACACCCATTTGTCCCGTAGGGACTACATAAATTAAAAATCCATCAATCCATTACTCACCTTCCTCAAAATTATCGAAATAAGTAAAATCTTTGGTAATTAATCCGTTTTCGATTGTGAAAATGGTGCAGATAGGCAATTCAAATTTTGAATTATCAGGTGCTGTTCCAGTCGAAACAAACTCGACAATAATATGCTTTTCTCCTGAAGGATAAACCTGGATCACCTTATCGTGTAAATCCGGAAAGATATTATTTAATTCCGCATATTTATCTTCGATCTGCTTGCGTGTTTGTGTTATAATTCCTGGCCCCAGGGAAGGATCTTTAAAATCGGCCGTTTCAGTATACATTTCCGACATCTTTTTCCAATCATGCTTGTTGAAATACTCAAAATATTGTTTGATTAATTTCTCATTTTTTGTGATTTCCATAATTTTTGATTGGTTTTGATTATTACAGGAAATAACTAAAAAAGCGATACCAAATAGTATTATTTTTTTCATGACTTCATTTTAAATTATTATAAATCAGACCATAACAGTATTTAAATATAATAAAAATGATTAGAGATTACACTAAAAAATGTAATCTCTCCTGATAAAAATAAATGTAAATAGTTATTTTACAGCAATTTCCTGAGGTGTAATGCGCTGTTTATCTATTTTATACGAATAGATTTTCCCTTCCTGATTGGCATATACATAAGTATAAATCCAATGATTTGGGCCGGCAATTCTGGATCCTTCTTCATTACCGGCGTTTGCATAAACCTGTTGTCCATAAATAAGTATCTCACCTTGTTCCGCATTATTTAAAGTGCGTATTGGTGTTCCCCAACTTTTGATTAGATTTTTTTTAGATTGACCAATCCATTTGTCACTTGCATTTTTAGAGGAAGAACAGGAATGTAAAATGAAAATTGTAAGCAGCAAAAGTATTTTTTTTATCATAATATTTATTTTTATGTAAAATGTTTTACGGTGTAATATTAGATGAAAAGGGGCCTCACAAAATTACATTAAAACACGTACACCTTATATAATACCTATGTTTCTAATTGTTTAACAAATTGTTAGATAAACAATCAATCCATTTTTAATAAATAGTATTCATTTTAATTACTTACTAAAAAATCTCATTTTTCAGTTCTTTAAAATTCCCAAAAATTAACTTTGTATCTTTGCCGCTTAGAACTCTTTGAAGAAAAAAAATGCGAATTGACATTATAACGATTTTGCCTGAATTATTAAGAAGTCCGTTTGAGGCTTCGATTATGAAACGTGCCATAGACAAAGGTTTGGTCGAAGTACATTTTCATAATTTACGGGATTATACTACGAACAAACAGAAAAGTGTCGATGATTATCCTTTTGGAGGAGGTGCCGGAATGGTCATGACGGTTCAGCCTATCGACGCTTGTATTACTCATTTGAAAAGTGAACGTGAATACGACGAAATCATTTATATGTCACCTGACGGAGAAACGCTGAATCAAAAAATGGCCAATACAATGTCGATGTATGAGAATATTATCATTCTATGCGGACATTATAAAGGTGTAGATCAGCGTGTTCGTGATCATTTTATTACGAAAGAAATTTCGATTGGTGATTACGTTTTGTCCGGAGGAGAATTAGGAGCCCTGGTTTTATCTGATGCTTTAATCCGATTAATTCCAGGTGTTTTAAGTGATGAAACTTCGGCCTTGACAGATAGTTTTCAGGATAATTTACTTTCAGGCCCCATATACACAAGACCTGCAGATTATAAAGGATGGAAAGTTCCCGAGGTTTTAACGAGTGGTCACTTTGCCAAAATTGACAAATGGCGTGAAGACATGGCGTATGAACATACGAAAAACAGACGTCCTGATTTACTGGAAGGACATTAAAAAGGTATTCAGTCGCAGTTTTCAGTTTTAGTTCATCAGAAAACTGCGGCTAAAAATTATCCGTCATAATTCATTGAAATAATCATTTTGTTTGCTATTTCGAAATCAAGAATATGATCTTGTGAAAAGGTATCTCCGGTGGCAACAAAAGCTTCTATATCTTTAGACTTCTTAATTGTTATAACCGCTCGGTAAATATCTAAAGTGTTATACCAGTCATCATCTGCGTGTTTGTCTGTAAATTCATTGTTTTGATTATAAAATTCAATTAAATCCTTTTTACAATCTGCAAGCCAGGATAAATATTCAGAAATGGTATCTGCATATTTTCTAAAATCAGAATCGGGAAGAAAAATTCTTATTTTTCCTTTTATAGTTTTATTGAATATAACAATTTCTTTTTGTGGAATTTCAAACTTATCTGGATCATTTTCAGTAGTAACAAAATCAGATAATACTAATTTCGTCTGCTGTTTCTTTTCTTTGACCTTTCTAACATCTTTAATTATAAAATTGTTTTCATGTGATTTTGCTTTTTGCTCCAATACATATAATTTAGAAACCTCTTTTGTATTATTACTTTCAACAGTTTCTTTAAAAATCTCATAAGCTGATCTGTGATAACCTAAAAGAATATATACATTTGAAAGGACCTGTTTTTGTTCTTTAGTTTTACATAAATTTTCCAATTCATAAAGCAAATCATAGATTTTTGCTACGCTTTCGTTAGAACCATAAGATTTTTTAAATTCATTAGAAAACTCAATATAATCCCTTAAATAATTTCTTTCCATATAATTTTAGCTTATAATTACCTTCACACTTAAGCAAACATAGGATTTTACTTCTAATTTTTATACTAAAAACTCATTTTTCAGTCTTCAGACTCAGTTTTAAGACCTTCGTAACTATAGGCTGAGATTGAAAACTGTAATTTTAAAAAACAAACTAAAACACATCTTATCAACAAGTTAAAATAATTTATAATTTACAATTTATAATTCATAATTATTTTCTACATTTGCACCCGAATTAGACTAACCTCTGGCGAGATCCGTGAATGTTGCTCTATATAAAAAACCATAATTACAAGATATCATGGCAGATTTAATGAAATTCGTTCAAACCGAATTAGTTGCTAAAAAAGATTTCCCTGTTTTCGGAGCTGGAGATACTATCACAGTTTACTACGAAATTAAAGAGGGTGAAAAAACAAGAACTCAGTTTTTCAAAGGAGTTGTTATTCAAAGAAGAGGTTCTGGTAACACAGAAACTTTTACTATCCGTAAAATGTCTGGAGCTATTGGAGTTGAGCGTATCTTCCCGGTAAACTTACCAGCTTTACAGAAAGTTGAAATCAACAAAAAAGGAGCTGTTCGTAGAGCTAGAATTTTCTACTTCAGAGAACTTACTGGTAAAAAAGCTAAGATTAAAGATAAAAGAAGATAATCATTTATCTATTTGTTATAAAAAACTCGTTTCATATCATTTGAAACGAGTTTTTTTTTGTGCCTGATTTTTAAAATTTTCAGGAGCTAATCCCGCTATTCGTTTCAATCTTTTGCTTTTTAAAGAAAAAAGCAAAAGGATTTCCACTTCTATCGGGGCTAGGGCAATCGTTTTCATAACAATATTTTCGTTTAGTTTGTCATTTCGAGGAACGAGAAATCACACGCGGGATTCGACAAAGATTGGCGACAATATTGAACACGGATGGCGCGGATTCGCTTTGCGAAAACACAGATTAAAACGGATTTTATCTGCTTAATCTTGTCATTTCGACGGAGGAGAAATCTTCGCGAGAAACTCCGTTCCTAAAATCACCAATCTTTGTCGAGTTTCTTGCGGAGATTTCTCGTTCCTCGAAATGACAAACTCTACGAATTACTGTCGAGCTTCGGGACGCAATCAAAATCGTTAATCTTTGTCGAATCCCGCGTGTGATTTCTCCCTTCGGTCGAAATGACAAGATTGAAGCTCTTGTTTTACGGTTTGCGTGAGGGATAGAAGTTGGAAAGCCCACAGCCTGACGAAGGAAGTGCGAGGACTTAAAACGGATAGCCTGGTTCGCCTTTTTCGGCGAACACGCCCAAAATAAAAAAACCGACACTCATAAAGCATTGGTTTGTATTTTAAGGAAAATTGGCTTTCTATTTTTTTAATAGTTTTTCCAAATATTCGATTTTATCTTTTTCAGCTTGTAGCAAACGCTCGTAAAGCTTTTCTTTTTCATGAAAAGTTTCAATTAATTTATCAAGCGGGTTAAAATTATATATTGGATATGCAGCATTTTGACCATTATTGATACTGTTGTCATGGAAACTATTAAAATAGCTAATCATATTTTCTTCTGAAAAACTTTTAATTGCCTCAACAGTTACACCAAGCGCTTTTGCAACTTCGGCAAGTTTTTGATCGTCTATCGTTTCACTGTTTTCAATAGCAGATATAGCTTGTTGGTTTGTTCCTAAAGCTTGCGCCAAAGCTTCCTGTTTCATATCACGAAGTTCACGAATACGGCTTATTTTTCGCCCTATATGATTTGGTTTTGTAAGTGTGCTCATAATTCAAAGATAATGATTAAGGGTAATAATAAACAACAAGTAAAAAACATATTAAACAATGTATCTTACATTTGTTATATGTCTATTACATTTTAGTCAAAATTACAACTTTTCAGACAAAAACTACCAAAGCCAAAATGGTTTTCTGCAACCTTTCACGTTTTCCTTTTTCTAAATCTTCCACTTTTACTTATGATTCATCAAAACCGTAATTTTTTAATACCAAAACAATCGATTTGACAATTAATCGATCCCGAAATAACAATCTGATAATTTCGGCATTTCTCCGGAAAACTATACCGTTTTCGGACTGTTTTTATTATATTTGCTCCGCTCATTCTGAGCCGACTATACCTTTTACATTGCTACATCTTGGCAATACGATTATAAAAAAAAAAAAAAAAAATGACACAGAATTCAAAAATCTATTACACCTTGACTGATGAGGCGCCATTGTTAGCGACTTATTCTTTTTTACCTATTGTTCAGGCATTTACTGCCACAGCTGGTATTGCAATTGAAACTAGAGACATTTCTTTAGCTGGTAGAATTTTATCCAATTTTCCTGAGCTTCTTACAGATGCTCAAAAAACGGGAGATGCTTTGGCTGAATTAGGTCAATTAGCAACACAACCAGAAGCAAACATCATCAAATTACCAAACATTTCAGCATCTGTACCGCAATTAAAGGCTGCTATTGCTGAATTGCAATCTCACGGTTACAAAATCCCTGATTTTCCGGAAGATCCTCAAAATGATGCTGAAAAAGAAATAAAAGCAAAATACGCTAAAGTTTTAGGTTCTGCCGTAAATCCTGTTTTACGTGAAGGCAACTCTGACCGTAGAGCTCCAAGAGCAGTTAAAAACTTTGCAAAAGCAAATCCACACTCAATGGGTGCATGGTCAGCTGATTCTAAAACAAAAGTAGCTTCTATGCCGGATGGTGATTTCTACGGAAGTGAAAAATCACTTACTGTAGCAGAAGCAAATGATGTAAAGATCGAATTCGTGGCTAAAGACGGTACAACAACTGTTCTTAAAGCAAGTACGCCTCTTAAAGCCGGTGAAATCATCGACAGTTCTGTAATGCATTTAAAAGCTCTAAAAACGTTTGTTGCCGGTGCAATTGCTGACGCTAAAAAAGAAGGAGTTTTACTTTCTGTGCATTTAAAAGCTACTATGATGAAAGTTTCAGATCCAATTATCTTTGGCGCTATCGTTGAAGTATATTTTGCTGATCTTTTCAAAAAATATGCTGCTTTATTTGCTGAATTAAACATTGACACCAGAAATGGTTTAGGTGATATCTATGCAAAAATTGCAGGAAGACCTGAGCAGGCTGAAGTTGAAGCTGATATTACTAAAGCTATCGAAAACGGACCAGCTTTGGCAATGGTAAATTCTGATAAAGGAATCACTAATTTACACGTTCCTTCTGATGTTATTGTTGATGCTTCTATGCCGGCAATGATCCGTACTTCAGGACAGATGTACAACAAAGAAGGAAAACAACAAGATACCATCGCCGTGATTCCGGATCGCGCTTATTCAGGAATTTATACTGCAACTATCGATTTCTGTAAAAAACACGGTGCTTTTGATCCTAAAACAATGGGAAGCGTTCCTAACGTAGGTTTGATGGCTCAAAAAGCAGAAGAATACGGCTCTCATGACAAAACTTTCCAGGTAAAAGCTGACGGTGTTGTTCGTGTAGTAGATACCAAAGGAACTGTTTTAATGGAGCAGGATGTTGAAGCTAATGATATTTTCAGAATGTGTCAGGCAAAAGACGCTCCTATTCAGGACTGGGTTAAACTAGCCGTAAACAGAGCACGTTTATCTGATACTCCAGCTGTTTTCTGGTTAGATGAAAACAGAGCACATGACAGAGAATTGATTGCAAAAGTTCAAAAATATTTAAAAGATTACAATACCGTTAATTTAGACATCCGTATCTTAAACCCAATTGCTGCCACTGAATTTACTTTAGACAGAATCATCAAAGGTTTAGACACGATCTCAGTAACAGGAAACGTTTTACGTGATTACTTAACAGATTTATTCCCTATTTTAGAATTAGGAACTTCTGCTAAAATGTTATCTATCGTTCCGTTAATGAATGGTGGTGGATTGTTCGAAACAGGTGCCGGAGGTTCTGCCCCTAAACACGTTGAGCAATTTACTGAAGAAGGATATTTACGTTGGGATTCATTAGGAGAGTTTTTAGCTCTTGGTGCTTCATTAGAGCATTTAGGACAAACTTTAGACAATTCTAAAGCAATTGTTTTATCTGAAACTTTAGACCAGGCAAACGATAAATTCTTGGCAAACGATAAATCTCCAGCTCGTAAAGTAGGTCAGATTGACAACCGTGGTTCTCATTTCTACCTTGCTTATTATTGGGCACAAGCTTTAGCGGCTCAAAATAAAGATGCAGAATTAAAAGCGATCTTTACTCCAATTGCTGCTCAGTTTGAAGCTAACGAAGCCAAAATCGATACTGAATTAATTGGTGCGCAGGGAAAACCTCAAACTCTTGGCGGTTACTACCAGCCAACTCCTGAGTTAGTGAGCAAAGCAATGCGTCCTAGTGCAACATTCAATACTATTATTGCTGAAATAAAATAATTACTCTAAAAGAGTACTGCGGTACATCTTTGCTGTGAATTATAAATATCAAAAAAGACAACTTTAAACGGTTGTCTTTTTTTTTTGTATTTTGGAATTCCCATTTTAAGATACTATTAAATACTAAAAGCGGTAATTGAGGATTTTATAGGCAATAAATAAAAGGATCAAAAGCCTGTAACAAAAAAGGAATATTCTTAACTAATGTTTAACAGATGTTACGCAACAATATTTAGTAAGAATTATTAACTATGTGCTTCAAATACAAGACAATGATTACAAAAAAAATTGGCCTTATCTTCTTTTTCATTTTAACGACCCTAACATCATTTTCTCAGGAAAAATATACTTTAAGCGGAATAATCACTGACTTTAAAAACAACGAAACCCTAATTGGTGTAAATGTTTATATTCCTGCTTTAAAAATAGGAACTACAACCAACGAATACGGTTTTTATTCTCTTACTGTTCCTAAAGGCGAACATGAGATCGAAATTAGTTATGTAGGCTACCAAACCATTCAAAAAATAGTTATTTTAAATCAAAATACCAAAACAAATTTTGGAATTAAGGAAGGCGGCGAAGAGCTTCAGGAAGTTGTTATAAAAGACAACAGGGGCAAAATCAATATTAAATCGCCTGAAATGAGTGCCAATAAACTCTCTATTGCTACTATTAAAAAAATGCCTGTTGTGATGGGTGAAGTCGATGTTCTAAAATCGATTTTATTACTTCCGGGTGTTACCAATGCCGGCGAAGGTGCTTCAGGATTTAATGTTCGTGGCGGTGGAGCTGATCAGAATTTAATTTTATTAGATGAGGCCACAATCTTTAACTCTTCTCATGTCTTTGGGTTTTTCTCTGTTTTTAATCCGGATGCCATCAAAGATTTAAAATTATACAAAGGCGGAATCCCTTCTCGTTACGGCGGAAGGGCTTCTTCTGTTTTGGATATTTATCAAAAAGACGGAAACAGCAAGGAATTTCATGTGAATGGAGGAATCGGATTAATTTCAAGCCGGATTCTTGCAGAAGGCCCAATAGTAAAAGACAAAGGATCTTTTTTAATTGGCGGAAGAGCTTCGTATGCGCATTTGTTTTTAAAATTATCAGAAGATCAAAAAGACAATTCCGCTTATTTTTATGATTTAAACACAAAATTAAGTTATAAATTAAACGACAATAACAGTTTGTATTTATCCGGTTATTTTGGCCGTGACGTGTTTAGCCTGAACAAAAGTTTTACGAATATCTACGGAAACTCTACTTTAAACCTGCGCTGGAATCATTTGTACTCTGATAAACTGTTTGCTAATTTATCTTTGATTTACAGCGACTATTATTATGGACTTGATCTGGACTTCGTAGGTTTCAAATGGGATTCGGGGATTAAAAATTACAATATCAAATACGATTTCAAGAACTATATCTCAGATAAATTCAAATTGAATTATGGTTTAAACGGTATTTATTACGAATTTAATCCCGGAACAATCAAACCAAGTAATGAAACATCGGGAATTAATCCGGATCAGCTGGATAAAAAATATGCGTTTGAACCTTCTGTTTATATAGAAGCCGAAAATCAAATTTCGAAAAGAATTACCGTTTCTTACGGATTGCGTTACAGCTTATTTTATCGTTTAGGTGCTTCTACAATCAATTATTATGACAATAACGAACCTGTTATTTTCAATACTGATATGCAGATTTATGAAAAAGGAACACCAGCCTCAACCAAGTATTTTGGTAAAAACAAAGAAATTCAGAGTTATAATAATTTAGAACCACGATTCTCCGCTTCATATCAACTAAATGATGACGAGTCGATAAAAGCGAGTTACAACAGAATGGCGCAGTATCTACAATTGATATCCAATACCTCATCACCTACCCCGCTGGATGTCTGGATGCCAAGTGATAATTATATCAAACCACAGATTGCAGATCAGGTTGCGTTGGGTTATTTTAGAAATATTAATAACGGCGCTTATTCTGTAGAAGTCGAAACGTATTACAAGAAAATTCAAAACAGACTGGATTATATTGATGGCGCTGATCTGATTGCCAATGACGCTATCGAGCAAGTAATCCTGAACGGAAGAATGCGTTCTTACGGAGTTGAATTTATGCTGAAGAAAAACGAAGGCAAACTAAACGGATGGATCTCTTATACGCTGTCAAAATCACAACAACAGACGCCGGGAAGAACTCCTGAAGAAACAGGAATCAACAATGGGCAATGGTACAGTTCTGCTTATGATAAAACACATAATTTAGCCGTTACATCTGCTTATACTTTAAACGAGAAATGGTCTTTTGGCGCTAACTTTGCTTTGCAGTCCGGTCAGCCGGTTACGTATCCAAACGGTCAATACGAATATTTGGGAATTACAGTTCCGAGTTACGGATTAAGAAACGAAAATCGTCTGCCGGCATACCACCATCTCGATGTTTCGGCAACTTTAACACCCAGAAAAAACAAAGACAGGAAACTGAAAGGAGAATGGGTTTTTAGTATTTATAATTTATACAATCGCCATAATGCAGCTTCTATCAACTTCCGTCAGAACGTCGATACAGGAGCAAATGAAGCGGTACAAACTTCTATTTTTGGAATTGTTCCTGCCGTTAGTTATAACTTCAAATTTTAAAAAACCAATTTCTGTAAAAAGAAAACAAAAGATATACCATGAAAAAAGCAACCTTATTAATCTTATTTTTTATATCGATTTTCTTCACTGGCTGTGAGGAAGTTGTTGATGTTGATCTCGACACTGCTCCGCCAAAATTGGTCATAGAAGCCGCAATAAACTGGCAAAAAGGAACATCAGGAAAACAGCAGACTATAAAACTGAGTACGACGACCGGTTATTTTGAAAATGTGATTCCAACCGTTTCCGGAGCAACTATTTTTGTAAAAAACAGCCACAATGACCAATTCAATTTTATTGAAATTCCTAAAACAGGCCGATACGTTTGCACCAACTTCAACCCTGTGATTGACGAGACTTATATTTTGACTGTCATTAGCAACGGAATTACTTATACAGCTACTGAAACAATGAAATCTGTAGCACCAATAACTCGCATAGAACAAAATAACGAAGGTGGTTTTACAGGCGATGAAATCGAAATCAGAGCCTTTTATAACGATCCTCCCGATGCAGATAATTTCTACTTATACAAATACGGATACTCTAATAAAGTTACCTCAACTTATTATGTTGGTGAAGATAAATTCTTTCAGGGCAACGAATATTTCAGTAAATCAGATGATGATGATTTAAAAATTGGAAATGAAGTCGAAATCACGCATTATGGAATTTCAAAACAATACTACAATTATATGAGCATCTTAGTGAGTATTGCCGGGAGTAATGTTGGCGGACCATTTCAATCCCCACCCGCTACAGTAAAAGGGAACATCATCAATACAATAGATAAAGCCAATTATCCGTTAGGTTATTTTTCGCTTAGCGAAACAGATTATAAAAAATACACCATTCAATAATTAGTACAATGGAAGCGAGAATTGAGATATTATCCGAAAAAAAATTAATTGGTAAACACATTGTCATGTCGTTTATCGAAAATAAAACGTTTCAATTGTGGAGTTCCTTCATGCCAAAACGAAAAGAGATCAAGAATTCAATTGACTCTAATTTATATTCGCTTGAAGTTTTCCCTGATGGACATTTTAATAATTTTGACCCCAGCAACAGCTTTCAAAAATGGGCCGCCGTTGAAGTTTCTAATTTTGATAAAGTCCCTTCAGAAATGGAAACTTTAATAATTCCGACTGGCTTGTATGCTGTATTTATTCATAAAGGCCCACAAAGCGAAGGACACAAAACCTATCATTCTATTTTTGTCGAATGGTTACCCAATTCAGGGTATACAGTAGACGAAAGACCACATTTTGCCGTTATGGGTGATCAATACAAAAAAGAAGATCCGGATTCTGAAGAAGAAATCTGGATTCCGATAATTAATAAAGCTTAATTTTTGCCACAGATTTCACTGATTAAAAAGGTTATCTACTGATTATAAACAATTACGCAACATTGACTAAAATTTGAATTTCCCTGTAATTTTTAATTAAAAAAACTCAGATTAATCTTTAAAATCTGTGGCAAAAAAAAAAAAAAACATTATGCTAATTGAAACCCTAAAATCTCTCTTCAACCGTGATCTCAACAAATTAAAAGTTGAAATCGAATTGTATCAAAACGAAAGTCAAATTTGGGCAATTGATAAAAGTATTTCAAATTCAGCAGGAAATCTTTGCCTTCATCTTATCGGAAACATCAACACTTATATTGGGGCCGAAATAGGAAAGACCGGTTATGTCCGTGATCGTCCTTTAGAATTTTCATCGAAAGATATCCCAAAAGCTGAGTTAATAACCAAAATCAATAATACCATTTTGGCTGTAAACAATGCTTTCAATAGTTTAACCGAAAAAGATCTTGAAGCCATCTATCCCCAAATTGTATTCGAAAAAGAAATGACAACAGGATTCTTTTTAGTACACCTCTCCACCCATTTAGCCTATCATTTAGGACAAATTAATTACCATAGAAGACTGATTTAGTAGCTGTTTACCGTGCAGTCCCGGTTTACAGTAAATATTGAGACTGAATACTGAGACTGAATACTAAAAAAACCTCAACATATGTAAAGGTTTAGAAATAAGAATTAAGCAAACTTTGCATACAATTAATTCAATATTTCGAAAACATGAAACACTTACTTTTTACACTATTTTCTCTTTGCGCGTTTAGTGCAAAAGCCCAGACTTTCAAAAATCCTGAGTCCTTATTCGACCCAACGCCTTATGGCTTCAGCCACGCATCATCAGTTACTGCTCCGGGTGAGTTCGTTTATATTTCAGGACAAAGTGGCGGATTAGGAAAAGAACACATTTTGAGCCCCGGCTTCAGAGAACAAACTCAGGTTGCGTTACAAAACATCGTAATCGTTTTAGACAGCTACAAACTAAAACCGGAAAACATCCTGAAAATAACCATTCTGATTGTAGATCATTCACCCGAAAAATTAAAAATATGGAATGAAGAAATCAGAAAAGTATGGAAAGACAAGCCATTTCCGGCAAGTACCTTAATTCCCGTTCCCAAACTAGCCATCGACGGAATGCAGATCGAAGTTGATGCTATCGCTTTTAAAGCTGCAAAATAGTTTTTACCACTAAGATATTAAGAAAGTTAAGTTTGGATATCTTAAACACAAACCCGTTAAAATCCTTTTAATCTTAATAATCTGTGGCAAAAAAAATTAACCATTAAGATATTCAGCCCGCCAACGTAACTTTCTTAATATCTTAATGGTTAAACAAAACATCACGGCGATAAAAAAATCTAAAATCTAAAATCTAACCTCTAAAATCCTTTCCTTTCGTACATTTGCAGCACATTTCAAATCAAAAATCTAAATGTCTTCACACCACATCGTACGCGACGACCAGGAACCCGCTCTAATTATTGCCAACGGAGCAGCATGCAATCCTGAATTACTGGGACAATTGCTCGAATGGTCGCCACTGGTTATCGTATTAGATTCTGCCATCGAGAGAGTTGTCGATTTAGGGATAAAAATCGATGTCCTTTTAGGCGATTTCGATCATGGTTTTGATCCCGAAATCTACAAAACATCTCAATATCCAATAGAAATTGTACACACACCGGATCAGGACAAAACTGATTTAGAAAAAGCTTTTGATTACTTGATCGCCAGAAAAATCCCCGCTGTAAACGTTGTTTGGGCGACAGGAAAACGTGCCGATCACACCATTACAAACCTCACTAATATTGTTCGTTACCGCAATTTGCTTAAAATTGTGATTCTCGACGATCATTCAAAAATATTCTTGTTACCCAATAAATTCGAAAAATGGTATACGGCAAAAACGCCTATTTCATTGATTCCTATTGGAGTTGTAAACGGAATTAATTCGACCAATTTATTATATCCACTAAAAAACGACACTTTAACAATTGGCTATCGAACCGGCAGCAGCAATGCTGTTCTTCATGATGGTTTGGTCAGTATCACCCATACCGATGGTGATTTGTTGTTAATGGAGTGTATGGATTAATTATTTCATTAGAATAAAAGGCTCAAAAATTTCATTTAAACACATAGAAACATAGTTTAAAATCTATAAAAAAGTCGTTTCACTCTAACTTTAAATCACAATAGCAAGCTATGTGAGAAAGCGAGCTTTTTTTGTATCCTAAAAATAACAACAGAAAATCTATGTCTCTGTGTTTAAATTCGCATTTGGAATTGGGATTTTTAGTATTGAAATTTTAAACTTTAGTATTATTTTCAGAAGCTATTCCTGCTGTCCACTTTATCTTTTGTGCCGAACAACGGCACAAAAGGATGCCGCTTCCATCAGGGCTAGGGCAATCGTTTTCATAATTATCATTTACCGCAAAAAGAATGACTATCTTTGCACGGAAATTCAGAAAAATGAAAGAAACAGACAATTCCGAAAAAAACAATTTACATCCTCGAAACCTTCATCGTTCCCGCTATGATTTCGAACTTCTTATCGCGAATTGTCCAGAACTAAAAGCATACGTTGCGATCAACATTCACGGAATTGAAACTATTGATTTCAGTAATCCATTGGCTGTAAAAGCGCTTAACAAAGCCTTATTAGAAACCTATTACGACATACAAAACTGGGACATTCCTAAAAACTATCTTTGTCCTCCCATTCCGGGAAGAACAGATTACATTCATTATCTGGCCGATTTATTGGCCGAAACTAATAACGGAATCATTCCGCAAGGATCATCCGTTTTAGGTTTAGATATAGGAACCGGAGCCAATTGCATCTACCCTATTTTAGGAAATGCCATTTACGACTGGAGTTTCGTAGGAACTGATATCGACGAAAAAGCAATCGAAAATTGCAGTAAAATCATCGAAGCCAATCCAAAATTGATTGACGCTATAAGTTTACAGCAACAAACCGAATCACGCTTTATTTTCAAAAATATCATCACGCCCGAAGATCGTTTTACCTTCACAATGTGTAATCCGCCTTTTCATTCTTCTGCCGAAGACGCGAATCAAAGCACCGTTCGTAAAGTTTCCAATTTAACCAAAGAAAGAAAAAAGACAAATCCGGTTTTAAACTTCGGAGGCCACAATGCCGAATTATGGTGCGATGGCGGGGAAATTGGTTTTGTAACCCAAATGATTTACGAAAGTGCAAAATTTGCCATGCAAACCCTGTGGTTCACTACTTTGGTTTCAAAAAGAGAAAATCTTTCGAGCATTTACAAAACCCTTAATAAAGTAAATGCCTCTTCGATAAAAACTATTGATATGGCTCAAGGCCAAAAAACAAGCCGTATTGTAGCCTGGACTTTTTTAAGTGAAAGCCAGCAAAAAGCGTGGAAATTTGAAATTGAGTAATATTTATAATATGAATTCTCTTAAATCAAAAAAACTTTTGAACTATGAAATTTCAAAAATTGATGACAATTTATCTACATCCGTAAGTAATTCAGACCTATATAATAACGACATTATGATTTCAGAAAATGAAATTCAAAATGGCGAATTTTATTCTCATAATGAAATGAAGAATAAAATTGAAAACTGGAAAAGAAAAACATTATAATTATAATACTTTAAAATAAAATTCTGATACTGTATCGGCGCGCAATTTCCGTACCTTTAATATCAATTGAATTTTATTACTATGCCAAAAACATACTTCAGAATACTGTTATTACTTATAATTACCGGTTGTTCTTCAACTAAAAATGCAAAATTTGACGATTATATTTTCAAAACCAAAAGCGAAAAACAAGCTTATATCAATTCTTACGACAAAGCCTTAAAACTTTGGGATATTCCATATTCCGAAGAAAATATAAAAACTTCATACGGAACTGCTCATGTTATTCTGGCGGGACCAAAAAACGGGAAAGACTTGGTCTTACTTCACGGAATGGATGCCAGCTCAACAATGTGGTACCCCAACATAAAGCCTTTAGCCAAAAATCATCGCATCTACGCTATTGATTTTATGATGGAGCCCGGAAAATCCACATTAACTTCAAAATCCCTTTCTTCAGAAGACATTGTGATTTTATACAACGAAATTTTTAATCATTATAAGTTAAAGAAATTTGACATTGTTGGCGCTTCGCGAGGCGGTTGGATCGCCACTTTACTGGCCACTCAAAAAGGAAACTCAATTGATAAAGTAGTATTGCTGAGTCCGGCACAAACATTTAAATTTATTGATAAAGTTGGGAAAACAACTTCTGCTTTGATGCTAAAACTTTTTCCGAGTGAAAAGAAATTCGGAAAAACATTAAATACGTTTTCTTCCCATCCGGAAAAAATTAGTCCTGTTTATAAAAAACAATTTTATCTGGCCAATAAATATGCTAAATCAAATTCGAGTATGTTCAAAATGCATCCCTTTTCTGATGATGAGTTAAAATTGATTAACAGTCCGGTTTTGGTTTTAATTGGTGATCATGATGTCATTAATTCAGAAGAAAGCTTAGAAAGGGCAAAAAAATACTTAATCAAAGCCAAAACGCAAACGATAAAAGACGCAGGGCATTTTTTATCCATCGATCAGTCAAAAATTGTAAATGATGCGATGATTGATTTTTTAGAATAAACTTCTAAAATTATTCGCCACGAATTCACGAATCATATCTATATTAAGCTAATATAAATTCGTGAATTCGTGGCTATTTTTTCTTGTCTTTTTCATAAAGAATATGACAAACAAATAGAATACAACACATTTACTGATTAATAATTCGTATAATTTACGGCAGTATTTTTTTAGCTTTTTTATAGAATTCAAACTTTGTATCTTTACAAAACTAATCTTTTCATCATCCAAAAATGAATTTTCAAGTATCCTCAGAGTATAGTCCAAAAGGTGATCAGCCGCAAGCGATCGAAAAACTTTCACAAGGTGTGATCGATGGCGAAAAATACCAGACATTATTAGGCGTTACCGGATCCGGAAAAACATTTACGGTAGCCAATGTTATTCAGGAAGTGCAAAGACCAACGATAGTATTGGCCCATAATAAAACTTTGGCAGCGCAATTATATTCTGAATTCAAACAATTCTTTCCAAATAATGCGGTAGAATATTTCGTTTCTTACTATGATTATTACCAACCCGAAGCTTTTATGCCTGTAACAGGGGTTTTTATCGAAAAAGATTTATCTATTAACGAAGAGCTCGAAAAGATGCGTTTAAGCACCACTTCTTCCCTTCTTTCAGGACGTCGGGACGTTTTGGTTGTCGCTTCTGTTTCGTGTTTATATGGTATTGGGAATCCGGTTGAATTTAAGAAAAATGTAATTGAAATAAGCACAGATCAGGTTATTTCGAGGACTAAATTACTTCACAGTCTGGTTCAGAGTTTATACGCCAGAACCGAGGCCGATTTTAATCCGGGAACTTTTAGAATTAAAGGCGATACAGTCGAAGTATATCCAAGTTATGCCGATGATGCCTACAGAATTCACTTTTTTGGTGACGAAATCGAAGAAATAGAATCCTTTGATGTGAAGACTTCACAAGTGATCGAAAAATTCAAAAGACTTACTATTTATCCCGCTAATATGTTTGTGACTTCTCCGGATGTACTGCAAGGTGCCATTTGGGAAATTCAGCAGGATTTGGTGAAACAAGTCGATTATTTTAAAGAAATAGGAAAACACTTAGAAGCAAAACGTTTAGAAGAACGTACCAATTTCGACTTAGAAATGATTCGGGAATTAGGTTATTGCTCCGGAATCGAAAATTATTCAAGATACCTTGACGGAAGACAAGCCGGAACAAGACCGTTCTGTTTATTAGATTATTTCCCGAGTGATTATTTAATGATTGTAGACGAAAGTCACGTAACCGTTTCTCAGGTTCACGCCATGTACGGAGGCGACAGAAGCCGTAAAGAGAATCTGGTAGAATACGGTTTTCGTTTACCTGCTGCAATGGACAACAGACCTTTGAAATTTGAAGAGTTTGAGGCCATACAAAATCAGGTAATTTACGTATCTGCAACACCGGCAGATTACGAATTACAAAAAACAGATGGTGTTTATGTAGAACAAATTATTCGCCCAACCGGACTATTAGATCCTGTCATCGAAGTAAGACCAAGTTTGAATCAAATCGATGATCTGATCGAAGAAATTCAGGTACGCTGCGAATTAGACGAAAGAGTTTTAGTGACTACGCTGACGAAAAGAATGGCCGAAGAACTGGCCAAATACTTAACCAAAGTAAACATTCGTTGTCGTTATATACATTCTGAAGTAGATACGCTGGAACGTATCGAAATTATGCAGGATTTACGAAAAGGTATTTTTGATGTTTTGATTGGAGTGAACTTACTTCGTGAAGGCCTTGATTTACCGGAGGTTTCACTGGTTGCGATTTTAGATGCTGATAAAGAAGGTTTTCTTCGTAATCACAGATCTTTAACACAAACTATTGGCCGTGCGGCAAGAAACCTGAATGGAAAAGCAATTTTGTACGCGGATAAAGTTACGGCAAGTATGCAGAGAACCATAGACGAAACAGAATATCGTAGAACCAAACAGATCAATTATAATACAGAGCACGGCATTACGCCACAGGCTTTGAATAAAAAGATTGATAGCGCCTTTACCAAAAATCCTTTGGTAGAATACGAATTGGGTCATACATTATCTGTTGCTGCAGAACCGGAAACGGCGTATTTATCGAAAGCAGAATTAGAGAAAATGATCCGTGAAAAACGTAAATCAATGGAGAAAGCGGCCAAAGAATTAGACTTTTTACAAGCAGCGAAGTTGCGTGACGATATCAAAAAACTACAGGAACAATTGGCTTAATTGTGTTGTTCCTGAAAGACCTTCAATAAAACATTAGGATCAATAATAGCATTTGGTGCGTTTTTCATTAAATCTAAAACGCGTTTGGTTGCATTGGGGTTCAACCCCATCTCTATTGCTATTTGTTGTATGGCTTTCGCTTCTTTTTCATGCAAAATACCATCGCAATACATGATCAAAGCCAGTCTGTAAAATTGCTGAATTCTTTGAAACTCAGACTTTATAATCTGAATAGAATGTTCCTGATGAAATAAATCATTAAAAACAGCTAAATCAATATTCAATTCCTGAGCGACCAGCCACAAAAAATCATACTCTCTTCTATGCAATTGCCCATCAACGGTAGAAAAAGCAATCATTTCTAAAAGTAAACTTCTCTTTTCTGTTTCGGTATTCATCAATTTATTATTTTTAGCTAAAATATTGTTTTTAAATCTAAAACGCAACTGAACTCATGATTAGAAGACTCTTCTTTTTTGTATTGTTATGGATCACTTCTATTGCAAGTGCACAAAAAAGTACTGCTTCAAAAAATGTATCTACTTTTACTCTTGAAGCACCTCAATTAAAAACCACTAAAAAAATCTGGATTTATCTTCCTGACGGTTATTCGGCTTCAGCCAAAAGATACAGCGTGATTTATATGCATGATGCTCAGAATTTATTCGATTCTAAAACCGCTTATTCCGGAGAATGGAATGTCGATGAAAAACTGGATAGTCTGAAAGCTCCCGTAATTGTGGTAGGAATCGAACACGGAAATGAAAAACGAACAGATGAATTAACACCATTTAAAAATGAAAAATATGGTGGCGGAAATGCCGATAATTATCTTGATTTTATTGTAAAAACATTAAAACCATATATCGACAACCATTACAGAACCAAACCAAAAGCTAAAAATACCATCATTATGGGAAGTTCGCTTGGCGGATTGCTGTCCTATTATACCATTCTAAAATATCCCGAAACATTTGGCAAAGCAGGCGTTTTTTCGCCTTCTTTCTGGTTTTCGAATGACATCTATACGCTGACAGAAAAAACCAAAAAAATCAAAACCAAAATTTACTTTTTATGCGGAGATAAAGAAAGCGATGATATGGTAAAAGACATGACCAAAATGGAACGTTTATTAGACACTAAACGGTGTTATTGTTTGCATCTTACCAAATCTAAAATTGTAAAAGGCGGCGAACATAACGAGAAACTCTGGCGGGATGGTTTTGCAAAAGCAGTTCTTTGGCTGGGTTATTAAAAAAATACATTTCAATTGAATATATTATGGAACTTATTTTAAGAGAATACAATCTCAAATTAAAACATACTTTTACGATTTCCAGAGAATCTATTGATTTTCAGCCTTCACTTATTGTCGAACTCAAAAGTGAGGGTTTCTCGGGTTTTGGAGAAGCCACTTCGAATCCGTATTACAAAACAACCGTTCCAATGATGATGCAGGATTTAGAAAAAATCAGAACCATTATTGAAAGGACAGAAAATGAAACTCCTGAAGTTTTCTGGGCCAAAATCTATCCGTATCTAAAAGACGATATGTTTGCTTTGTGCGCTTTAGACTTAGCTTATAATGATTTATATGCGCGCATGAAAGGCAAAAAACTATACGAATTATGGAACTATACGATCGAAAATAATCCGCTTACAGATTATACCATTGGGATTGCTTCTATAGAAAAAATGGTTTCGAAAATGCAGGAACTTCCGTGGCCTATTTATAAAATCAAACTAGGAACCAAAGAAGATATTGCGATTGTAAAGGAACTCAGAAAACATACTAATGCCATTTTTAGAATTGATGCCAATTGCGGTTGGGGTGTTGAGGAAACAATAAACAATGCCATTGAACTAAAAAAACTTGGCGTCGAATTTCTGGAACAGCCAATGAAAGCAGATAATTGGGAAGCCCACAAGGAAGTTTTTAAACATTCGGTTTTACCTGTAATTGCAGATGAAAGCTGTATTATCGAAGAAGATGTTGCCAAATGTTTCAACCATTTTCATGGTGTAAATGTAAAGCTGGTCAAATGCGGCGGATTAACTCCAGGCAAACGCATGATTGAAGAAGCAAAAACATTGGGATTAAAAACCATGGTGGGCTGTATGACCGAATCGACTGTGGGAATTTCTGCCATTGCCCATTTATTGCCTCAATTGGATTATGTTGATATGGATGGAGCATTACTTTTAGCCGAAGATATTGCAACGGGCGTAACGATAAAAAATGGTGTAATTCATTATTCTGAGCTTAACGGAACCGGAGTTACCTTAATTTAAATCTTATGAATGTCAATCAGTTTCCGGACAGAATTATCGAAATCGACAAAGAACAATACTTGTATTTTGGCGGAACGGCTTATTTGGGATTGCCAACAAATAATGATTTTCAGGAAGTGGTAATCCAAAACATACGAAAATGGGGAACGACATACGGAAGTTCCAGAAGTGCCAATATCAAACTAACGGCTTATGAAAATGGTGAGACTTTTTTAGCCAAACATATAAAGGCAGAAAGCGCCGTTACGGTTTCGTCCGGAATGCTCGCCGGAAAATTAGTTATTGATGTATTGAATAAAAATACAGATGGATTTTTCCATTTTTCACACATTCATACAGCCATCAAAACCAATAGTTTACCGGTTTTTATAAACGATAAAATAAATCCCAAATTACTGGATCCTCAACCCGAAAGAATTACAATTCTCGCTGATGGTGTTCCGTCTTTTCAAACCCGTGCAATTGATTTATCAGTTTTAGCAGCAATTCCAGATCATAAAGAGATTACTTTGGTTATCGATGAATCGCATTCGTTTGGAATTTTAGGCGAAAATGGCTGTGGAATTTATTCTGAAATCGATCTTCCGGTGAAACGAAAAATCATGATTTCGTCTTTAGGAAAAGCTTTTGGTTTAAACGGCGGCGTAATTGCAAGTGATACTTCTTTTATCAATCAAATAAAAGAACAGGATATTTTTATTTCTGCTGCAGGAATGAATCCTGCTTTTGTTCAGACTTTAGCTGATGCAGCTGCTCTTTATAAAAGTCAACATCAAAAATTATTAGAAAATCTGAATTATATTGATCGAAAGTTAATCAAAAATCATACGATCAAATTTGACAAAACTTATCCCTTAATTTATTTAAAAAATGATAACCTGATTGATGTATTAAAAGCCAATAAAATCATTATTGCCAATTTTAAATATCAGGAAAATGCGAATAATCTAAACAGAATTGTAGTTACAGCTAATCATCTTTCTGAAGATTTAGACAAATTAATAAGCATTATAAACGAATATAATTCCATAAATTAAAATAAAAAAATTAGCCACGAATTCACGAATTAAATTTTAAAATTGATGCGATTAATAACAATTCGTGAATTCCTGGCGAAAAAACAGTAAAAGCACTTCTAGTTCTTAAACTAAAATTGTAATCAAATTAGTTTTAAAACGTACCTTTGTAAAAAATAAATGCATAGTTTGTTGTTCAGGCAAAGATTGCGAGAACTTGAAACTTGAAACAAAAAAACAAAAAATGACGAACAACGATATCCTAAAAAAACTTCGCGTGGCTTTGATGCTCCGTGACGACCAAATAGTTGAAATTTTAGAATTAGTAGATTTTAGAATTACAAAATCTGAATTGGGTGCTTTTTTTAGAGCCGAGGATCATGAAAACTACATGGAATGTGGTGACCAGGTTTTGCGTAATTTCTTAAACGGATTGGTAATTCATTTAAGAGGAACGAAAGAAAACCCGAAAAACCCAAATGATGTTTTAGCAAAACATAAAGCGGAAATTCCAAAGAAAGACACTACCAAAGAAAGACCTGAATTTAAAGCCAGTGCAAAAGATGCTGAAAAAGGAAGAGGCGATAAAGCTCCTTCTAAATCAGGACCTGCCGCTAAAAAACCTTTCAAGAAAAACAACACTAAGTCTGCTCCTAAAGTACAGGTAGTAGAAAAAGTAGTGTACAAAAACGGGAAAAATAAGAAATAAGCTTTTTAACCGCAAAGAGCGGTAAGAATTACGCAAAGTTCGCAAAGCTTTATCAAATATAGCTTTGCGAACTTTGCGTTTATATAGATTCTATAATTAAAAATCCTTGCTTCCGATAGCTATCGGAATTCCGGTTAAATTATTGCTCCAAAAAAAATCCCTCCGATGATCGAAGGGATTTTCTATATAATTGATTTCTTATTTGATTAAGAAAGTGCAGCTTTAACCTGGTCAGCAGCTTCCTGAAACTGAACAGCTGATAAGATTGGCATACCTGAATTGTCAATTAATTCTTTTGCAATTTCAGCATTTGTTCCTTGCAAACGAACGATGATTGGCACTTTAATAGCATCACCCATATTTCTGTAAGCGTCAACAACTCCTTGCGCCACACGGTCACAACGAACGATTCCACCAAAAATATTGATCAAAATAGCTTTTACATTAGGATCTTTTAAGATAATTCTAAAAGCAGTTTCAACACGTTTTGCATCAGCAGTTCCACCAACGTCTAAGAAGTTAGCAGGCTCAAATCCAGCGTATTTAATTAAATCCATAGTTGCCATTGCAAGACCTGCTCCGTTTACCATACATCCTACAGTACCGTCAAGATCTACATAGTTCAAACCTACTTCTTTAGCTTCAACTTCGATTGGATTCTCCTCACGGATGTCTCTCATCTCAGCATATTTTGGTTGTCTGTATAAAGCATTATCATCGATATTTACTTTAGCATCTACAGCCATAATTTTATTATCTGAAGTTTTCAAAACCGGGTTGATTTCAAACATAGAAGCATCAGAACCAATGTAAGCATTGTATAATGCATCGATAAATTTCACCATTTCTTTGAAAGCATTTCCAGAAAGACCTAAGTTAAAGGCAATTCTTCTTGCCTGAAAACCTTGTAATCCAACAGAAGGATCAACTTCTTCAGTAAAAATTAAATGAGGAGTGTGCTCAGCAACTTCTTCAATATCCATTCCACCTTCAGTAGAATACATAATCATGTTACGACCAGTAGCTCTATTCAATAAAACAGAAACATAAAATTCAGAAGTTTCACTTTCACCAGGATAGTAAACATCTTCTGCAACTAATATTTTGTTTACTTTTTTACCTTCTGCAGAAGTCTGAGGTGTAATCAATTGCATTCCGATGATTTGTCCAGCAATTTCTTCCACTTGTTGCAAGTTTTTTGCTAACTTAACTCCACCACCTTTTCCACGACCACCTGCGTGAATTTGTGCTTTTATTACGTGCCATCCTGTACCAGTCTCGGCAGTTAATTGTTTTGCAGCAGCCACAGCTTCGACTGCATTGTTAGCCACAATTCCGCGTTGAATGCGTACTCCGTAACTTGCTAAAATTTCTTTTCCTTGATATTCGTGTATGTTCATAATATAGAATTTGTCTGGTTCTGAATTTATTTCAGAATAAAAGTGCGACAAAAGTAGCAAAATTCAACTTAATAGTAAAATCTTTTTCAATTAAAAAACATATGAGATATTTACAAAACGTTTATTCTTTTTCAATGCGAAGAAATAGTTAACAAAACAATTTGTTAATATTAACGGAAAACCACTAAAACGTTTGATATTTAACAAATACATTACTGTAATTATTAGGCTTACGGCGATTTTTCTTAATATATTTTAACGGCCGTTGTCATTTTATCAATTCGCAATGGTTAATATAATATTATTATCAATTAAGAAGCGTTTTTCTAGTATTACAATAAAAATGTAAGTCAAATTACAATTCCAATACATTATATTTAACGAAATCTTTATTTTTGTAGAAAAAATATCAAGAATGAAAGTTAAAGAACAAGGGCTTTATTTGCCTGAATTTGAACACGACAATTGTGGTGCAGGATTTATTTGTAATTTGAATGGTATTAAATCAAATGATATTATTCACAAAGCATTGGATATCTTAATAAAATTGGAACATCGTGGTGCCGTTAGTTCTGATGGAAGAACTGGAGACGGAGCTGGAATTTTATTCGATATCCCACACGCTTTCTTTAAAAAAGTATGTGACTTTGAAATCCCTGAAACACGTGAGTATGCAGTAGGAATGGTTTTTTTACCAAAAAGCAAAAACCAGGTTTCTTTTTGTATCAACGCTTTCGAATCGACTATTAAGGATCAAAACTTAAAAGTATTGGGATGGAGAGATGTACCTGTTGAAGTCGAAAATTTAGGGCAGATTGCCGCAGAAAAAGAACCAACAGTTAAACAGGTTTTTGTTAGCAAAAACGGTCAGGATTTAACTGAAAACGAATTTAATGCAAAACTTTTTGCAGCTAGAAAAATTGCTGAACATGCCGTAAGAGGATCTAAAACCTCTGAAAGCCACATGTTTTATTTCTCTAGTTTATCGACAACTACCATAATATATAAAGGTTTATTGATGCCGGAAGACATCAGCCGTTATTATGTTGACTTAAAAGATCCCGATTTAGTGACTCGTCTGGCGTTAGTGCACCAACGTTTCTCTACTAATACTTTCCCTTCATGGGAATTAGCACAGCCATTCAGATACATGTGTCATAATGGTGAAATCAATACACTTCGCGGAAACGTTAGCCGTATGCGTGCTCGTGAAGAGCTGATGGAAAGCAAAATTTTCGGAAATGATATCAAAAAGTTATTCCCAATCATCCTAGAAGGAAAATCAGATTCTGCTTCTATGGATATGGTGGTAGAACTTTTATTAATGACAGGCCGTTCATTACCGGAAGCGATGATGATGGTGGTTCCTGAAGCCTGGGAAAAACACCAGACAATGTCTCCGGAGAAAAGAGCGTTCTACGAATTCAACTCTTGTATCATGGAACCTTGGGATGGTCCTGCTTCTATTCCGTTTACAGATGGTAACGTAATTGGTGCGTTATTAGACCGTAACGGATTGCGTCCTTCTCGTTACACTTTAACAAAAAGCGGTTTTGTAATCATGTCATCAGAAATTGGTGTACTTGATGTTGAGCCGGAAGATGTAGTACAACACGGTCGTTTAGAGCCAGGGAAAATGTTCCTTGTAGACATGAACGAAGGTCGTATTATCGAAGATGAAGAAATTAAAAAAGCAATTGTAACAAAACGTCCTTACCAGGAATGGATCGATGAAAACTTGTTACAATTATCTAAAATACCGTATACCAATAATCCTACTCCTGTTGAGAAACTTGATTTCCTGACAAGACAAAAATTATTTGGTTATACTATCGAAGACCTAAAAACAATCATTAACCCAATGGGAGCTCAGGGCGCAGAAGCCATTAGCTCTATGGGTAACGATACGCCGTTGGCAGTTTTATCAGAACAGCCTCAATTGTTATACAACTATTTCAAACAATTATTTGCTCAGGTTACCAACCCGCCTTTGGATGGTATTCGTGAAGAAATCATTACTGATATCAGTTTAGCAATTGGTGGAGATTTTAATATTTTTGAAATTGAATCAAAACAATGTAAAAAATTAAAAATCCAGAATCCGGTTATCTCAAATGAAGATTTAGATAAAATCAGAAACATTGATCATGCAGATTTTAAATCGGCTACTATTTCTACTTTATATAAAATAGAAAAAGGAGTTAACGGTTTAGAAAGAGCGCTTGAAAAATGTGTTCAGGCTACTTTTAAAGCGGTTTCTGAAGGATGTAACATCATCATTTTATCAGACAGAGGAGTTAGCGAAGAATTGGCTCCAATACCAATGTTATTGGCTTGTTCTTACATTCACCACTCGTTAAACATTTTACAGGTTCGTTCTAAATTCGGAATCATCATCGAATCTGCTGAACCACGTGAGCCACATCATTTTGCTTTATTGTTTGGATACGGCGCAAGTGCCATCAACCCTTATATGGTAAACGAGATCATTCACGATCAGGTAAACCAGGGATTCATTACAGGAGTAAAAGCGGATTATGCCATTGTAAATTACAACAAAGCGATTGCAAAAGGCATCCTTAAAATCATGAACAAAATTGGTATCTCGACTTTACATTCGTACAGAGCTGCCCAGATTTTCGAGATTTTAGGTTTAAACAAAACTTTCACTAATAAATACTTCCCATTTACACCTTCAAGAATCGAAGGAATTGGTTTGATGGAAGTAGAAAAAGAAGTGAAGAAACGTTTTCAGAAAGCATTTCCAAATTCTAAAATCGCAGGTTTATTGTCTTTAGAAATTGGAGGTATTTACAGATGGAGACGTGGCGGAGAAAAACACATGTTTAACCCGACAACGATTTCAAAATTACAACAGGCCGTTCGTCTGAACAGTCCTGAAAGCTATAAAGAATACTCAGACATGGTCAATGAGCAAAGCTCAAACTTAATGACGATTAGAGGTTTATTCGAATTCAACAATTTAGATCCAATTTCTATTGACGAAGTAGAACCATGGACCGAAATTGTGAAAAAATTCAAAACGGGTGCGATGTCTTACGGATCTATCAGTAGAGAAGCACACGAGAATTTAGCAATTGCAATGAACAGAATTGGCGGAAAAAGTAACTCTGGAGAAGGTGGAGAAGATCCTAAACGTTTCCAGAAAGAAATTAACGGAGATTCCAGAAACAGTGCTATCAAACAAGTTGCATCAGGACGTTTTGGTGTTTCGATCAACTATTTGACCAACGCTAAAGAAATCCAGATTAAAATGGCTCAAGGGGCAAAACCTGGTGAAGGTGGACAGTTACCTGGAGAAAAAGTAGTGCCTTGGATCGCTGAAACAAGAAACTCTACGCCTTATGTAGGTTTGATTTCGCCTCCGCCACACCACGATATTTACTCTATTGAGGATTTATCTCAGTTGATTTTCGACTTGAAAAATGCCAATCGTGAAGCACGTGTCAACGTAAAATTAGTTTCTGAAGTTGGAGTTGGAACAATCGCTGCCGGTGTTGCCAAAGCAAAAGCTGACGTGATCCTGATTTCAGGTTATGATGGAGGAACTGGTGCTGCACCATTGACATCGTTACAGCACACAGGTATTCCCTGGGAACTTGGTTTAGCTGAAGCACAACAAACTTTGATCTTGAATGATTTAAGAAGCCGTGTGGTTCTTGAATGTGACGGACAATTGAAAACGGGTCGTGACGTAGCTATCGCTGCATTGTTAGGAGCTGAAGAATTTGGTTTTGCTACTGCACCGCTTGTGGCTTCAGGATGTATCATGATGAGAGCCTGTCACCTGAATACTTGCCCTGTTGGTATTGCCACTCAGGATCCTGAATTGAGAAAAAATTTCAAAGGAACTCCGGAGCACGTCATCAACTTCATGTATTTTATTGCTGAAGAGTTAAGAGAAATTATGGCGCAGTTAGGTTTCAGAACTTTAAAAGAAATGGTAGGTCAGTCACAAAAATTAAATGTGAACAAAGCGATCAAACATTACAAAGCCAATGGTTTAGATTTATCATCAATTTTATACAAACCTGAAAAAGCTAAGACGGTTCCAAATCACAACACAACTGAGCAAGATCACGCTTTAGATAACGTATTGGATTTTGAAATTATCAAAGAAGCAATTCCTTCTATTTATAGAAAAGAAAAAACAAGAGTTACATTTAAAATTAAAAATACAGACCGTTCTGTAGGTGCTATTTTGAGTAATGAAATCTCAAAAATATATGGCGCACAAGGTTTACCTGAAGACACTATTTTAGTTGATTTTGAAGGTTCTGCCGGACAAAGTTTTGGTGCTTTTGCAACAAACGGATTGTCGTTTAAAATTCACGGAAACTGTAATGATTACTTAGGAAAAGGATTGTCCGGAGGAAAATTGATTATCAAAGTCCCTCCTACTGCAACTTTCAAACCTGAAGAAAACATCATTATTGGTAACGTTGCCCTTTACGGAGCTATTACCGGAGAGGCGTATATTAATGGAATGGCCGGTGAGCGTTTTTGTGTGAGAAACTCCGGAGCAACTGCGGTTGTTGAAGGAATTGGAGATCACGGATGCGAATACATGACTGGTGGTACAGTGGTTGTTTTAGGAAAAACAGGAAGAAACTTCGCAGCGGGTATGAGCGGTGGTGTTGCTTATGTTTACGATCCTAAACAACAATTTGATGCAACATTATGCAACATGGAAATGGTTGCTTTTGATCCTATCGAAGAAGAAGATGTGACGAAATTGAGAAAACTAATCAAAAATCACTCTTTGTACACCAACAGCCCATTAGCAAAAAGAATTTTAGCAGACTGGGAAAATGAACAAAACCATTTCGTAAAAGTAATGCCAACTGATTACAAAAAAGCATTACAGCGAATTGCAGAAGAGAAAAAAATAGAAGAATTAATAGCTGGATAAATGATTTTAGAATTTTAGATTTTAGAGTTCAGATTTTAGATTGAAACTAACCTCAAAGCTTTGCGGACTTAAAACACTCAAAAAAGCAAAAACAAAAACCTTGTGTTCTTTGCGGTTAAAAAAAATTAGAATTTGGAATTTTAAAAGATTGGAATTTTAAACCTTTACTTTAATTAAAAATGTCATGGGTAAAATAGGCGGATTTAAAGAATATAACAGAGCCGACGAAAGTAATTTAGCAGTTGCAGAACGTGTTTCGAACTACAGCGAATTTACTATTCCGTTAGCAAAAGATAAAATAAAAGAACAAGGTTCAAGATGCATGGATTGTGGGATTCCTTTTTGCCACAGTGCTTGTCCGTTAGGAAATTTAATTCCTGACTTCAACGACATGGTACATCAGGAAGAATGGCAGAGCGCATTAAATATTTTGCAGTCTACCAACAACTTTCCTGAATTTACAGGCCGCTTATGCCCTGCTCCATGTGAGAAATCATGTGTATTAGGGATCATCAAAGAACCTGTTGCGATCGAAAACATAGAGAAAAACATCATCGAAAGAGGTTTTGCTGAAGGCTGGATCAAACCACAAGCGCCAAAAACCAGAACAGGCAAAACGGTAGCCGTTATTGGTTCCGGTCCTGCAGGTTTGGCAGCGGCTCAACAATTAAACAGAGCCGGTCACACGGTAACTGTTTTTGAAAGAGACAATGCTATTGGAGGTTTATTGCGTTACGGAATTCCAAACTTCAAATTAGAAAAAGGAATCATCGACAGACGTGTATTAATCCTTGAAGCGGAAGGAATCACTTTTAAAACAAACGTGAATGTTGGAGTAAACTTTAGCGTTGAAGAACTAAATGCTTTCGATTCTATCGTATTATGCGGTGGAGCAACTGAAAGAAGAAGTTTACCAACTAAAGGAATCGAAAGCAAAGGCGTTGTTCAGGCAATGGATTTCTTAACACAACAAACTAAAGTGTTATACGGAGAATCAATTCCGGATCAGGTAAAAGCGACTGGAAAAGATGTTATCGTAATTGGTGGTGGTGATACAGGTTCTGACTGTGTTGGAACATCAAACCGTCACGGAGCAAAATCAGTAACTAACTTTGAGATTTTACCAAAACCACCGGTTGGAAGAAGTGAATCTACGCCATGGCCTTTCTGGCCGTTACAGTTGAAAACGTCATCTTCTCACGAAGAAGGCTGTGACAGAAACTGGTTAATCAATACTAAAGAATTCTTATCTAACGAAAAAGGAGAATTAGTTGGATTAAAAACCGTTGAGGTACAATGGAAAATGACTCCGGGTCAGCGTCCTGAATTGATCGAAAAAGAAGGTTCAGAGAAAATCTGGCCATGTGATTTGGCTTTATTGGCTTTAGGATTTACAGGTCCGGAAAAAACTTTAAGCGAGCAATTGGGTCTTGAATTAGACATGAGAAGCAACTATAAGGCAAAAAATTATCAAACGAATGTACCTCATATTTTCACTGCCGGAGATATGCGAAGAGGACAATCGTTAATCGTATGGGCTATTTCAGAAGGTCGCGAAGCAGCAAGAGAAGTAGATTTGTTCTTAATGGGCTCTACTAACTTGCCAACCAAAGGAAACGGAGACTTACCGAGTCTATAGTTTTGAGGTTCTAAGTTGCTAAGGTACTGAGGAACTAAGGTTTCTTTCTAACTTATAATCTTAAGAACTTAAAGATTAAAACTATAAAGTCTTTATTCCGATAAACAACATAACTACTAACAAACCCTTGAATTTACATTCAGGGGTTTTGTTTTTTTGCCCACGGATGTCACAGATTAGACGAAATTACGCGGATTTTTTTTATCTTTATTTTAAAAATCTGTGTTCATCCGTTTGATCCGTACAATCCGTGGGCTTAAAATTTTTATAAAAATTCGAAATAAGCTAGTTTTTGTTTAAAAACAAACAATTTGTTATAATTTGTTATTTTTCTACAATTAATTTGCCGTTAGTCAAAAGTGTAATAACTTTGCTCAAAATAGTTTAAAAAATGCAAGCAAAAGATTTACTGCAGTTAGCAGACCAATTTGGAAGTCCATTATATGTTTATGATGCCGAAAAAATCCAATCTCAGTACAACAGGTTAACTAAAGCTTTCTCTAAGGTAGAAAACTTGAGAGTTAATTATGCCATGAAGGCATTGTCTAACGTTGCGATTCTTCAGTTATTAAAGAACATGGGATCTGGTTTAGATACTGTATCGATTCAAGAAGTTTTATTGGGACTTCATGCTGGCTATGAACCTGAAAAAATCTTTTTTACACCAAACGGAGTTTCTCTTGAAGAAATCGAAGAAGTTGCCGCAATGGGTGTACAAATCAATATTGACAACTTATCTATTCTGGAGCAATTCGGAACAAAATATCCACAAATTCCGGTATGTATTCGTATCAATCCGCACGTAATGGCGGGAGGAAATGCTAATATTTCGGTAGGACACATCGATAGTAAATTCGGAATCTCTGTACACCAAATTCCGCATATATTGCGAATTGTAGAGAATACCAAAATGAGCATCGTGGGAATTCACATGCACACAGGATCTGATATCCTTGATATCGAAGTATTCTTGTATGCTGCTGAAATCTTGTTTGATACTGCAAAACACTTCAAAGACCTTGAGTTTTTAGATTTCGGAAGCGGATTCAAAGTGCCTTACAAAAAAGACGATATCGAAACAGACATCGAAGAATTAGGTAAAAAACTATCAAAAAGATTCAATGCGTTCTGCGCAGAATACGGTAGAGATTTGACGTTGATTTTCGAACCAGGAAAATTTTTAGTAAGCGAAGCAGGTTTCTTCTTAGCGAAAGTAAACGTAGTAAAACAAACAACCTCAACAGTTTTTGCCGGAGTTGACAGTGGTTTCAACCACTTAATCCGTCCTATGTTTTATGGTTCGTCACACCATATCGAAAACATCTCTAACCCTAAAGGAAAAGAGCGTTTTTACTCTGTAGTAGGATACATTTGCGAAACGGATACTTTTGCCAACAACCGCAGAATCTCAGAAATTACCGAAGGTGATATTCTGGCTTTCAGAAACGCCGGAGCATATTGTTTCTCGATGGCTTCGAACTACAATTCAAGATACAAACCAGCTGAAGTTTTATGGATGAACGGACAAGGAATCTTAATTCGTCAACACGAAACATTCGAAGATTTGCTTAAAAATCAAATTCCGTTGCCACAAGAAGTTGCAGCAACAGTTTAAAAATAAAAAAAAAGAGAATATCTATTGAATCCCGTTTCTTAATTGAGGCGGGATTTTTTTATTGCAGATTTCTGATTCTAGATTTTAGATTGGCAAACGTTTGTCAGGCTGAGCGAAGTCGAAGCTCACGCAAAGTAACCATAACGTTTGTCATTCTGAGGAATGAAGAATCTTCGCAAGAAACTCGACAAAGCAAATAGTCAATAACAGAACGCGGATGACGCGGATTCGCTTTGCGAAAACACAGATTGAAACGGATTTTTTTATCATAATATTATAAAGTCAATCTTGTCGGGCTGAGCGAAGTCGAAGCTTCAGCGCAATCTTGTCATTTCGACGTAAGGAGAAATCCTCGCAAGAAACTCTACAAAGCATATCAAATCCAGAATAAAAAGAAAGAAAAATCTTAAAATTAAATTCTAACTTTAGCCAAAAATTGAAAATGCAATTACAAGAAGGCTACCACAGTTATTACATATATATAATATCAAACAAACATAAAACTGTTTTTTATACTGGAGTTACAAATAATTTAAGAATTCGTTTAAGCCAACATGCAGAAAATAACTTAAATGGAAATAAAACTTTTGCCTCAAAGTATCACGCTACATACTTACTATATTATGAAAAGTTTACCTGGGTTCAAGAAGCAATTGCTCGTGAAAAAGAAGTAAAAAACTGGCGAAGAGAAAAGAAAATTGAATTGATAAAGACTATTAATCCAAATCTTGATTTTTTGAATGATTTATTCTTATAATTTTATCTAAGCTATATTTCCAATCTTTGTAGAGACTTTTGCGAAGATTTCTCTCCCCGAAGCATCGGGATCGAAATGAACAAAATTGTGGATAATTGGAGCCGGAAACTCAGCCTGATATCCCAACACAAAACAGACACGAACAACTTATTCAATAAGAACTATGAAACAGAATGTTTGTATTTTAATTTTAGTACTATTTGTAAATTTCTCTTTTGGACAAATCCTAAAAATAACAGATTTTAGGAAAGCGTATAATGATCATAATCCAACAGACCACAAACAGCTTTTATCAAAGGGTTTTAAATTAAGTACGGATTCAATTCTGACAAACAAAAGAAAATTTATTTTTAAAAATCAAAACAGTAAGGAAATTATTGAACTAACCTTTATTGAAGACGGAGAAGGAAGTGAATATCTTAATATAAAATATTTTTTGAAAACAGAATTGGCTTATAAAAAATTCATCTCAACATTGCCGACATACAAATTCAAATATAGCAAGAGAAACAAACGCTATCAATTGCCTACTAGTTCCTATTCGGGCGAAAACATCTCTCTTAATGGCTTAACACAAACTGATGGGCAGAAATATTATTCTCTTGAGTACAATCGTTATGTAGACAAAGCATTATCGGGGCCAAGGCCTGAAATAAGCAACAATATTGAACCACCAATTGAATCGCTTTCGAAATCTAACTAAATCTGTACGCACAACGGATAATGAACCCCAGCTCACAATGTTGATGAAATCCTGAAACGAAAAGATCAATTACATGTCCGAAAAAACATATATTTGTGCAACCAAAAATAGTATCGTACCAAAAAACTTGTTTTTTACCAAGCACTATTTTGTAAAAAAAATTTTAAATACCTTTGAAGTATGAGCACAGCAACAAAACCCAAGCATATTGGCAGAAATATAAGCCGAATCAGAGAACTTCGTGGCATGAAACAAGAAGCACTTGCTGAAGCCATTGGCTTAAGTCAACAAACTGTTTCAAGCATTGAAGGAAGCGAGGAAATCGAAACCAAAAAACTGGTAGAAATTGCAAAAGTTCTTGGTGTTACGGTAGAAGCTATTGAAAACTTTTCGGAAGAATCAGTTTTTAATTATTTCAATACGTATTACGATACAAAAGATAGCGTAATCAACGCAGGTAATAATTCAGGTGAAAACTCAAATAATTATTGCACATTCAATCCCCTTGATAAAGTGGTTGAACTTTACGAACGTTTGGTACAGGTTGAAAAAGAAAAAAATGAATATTTAGAAAAATTACTAAAAGGAAAGTAATCTTCGTGAAAAATAAAACTCTTATTAAATGCACAAATATCTTTGGACTTTGTGCATTTTTTTTGACCTTTATCAAAATAAAAAAACATCAAAATGAAACTACAAGTCCGAATCCTAATTTACTCCATACTCTTCTTTTTATATCTTTCTACAACGTCACTTTTGCTTTCGCTGGGTGAAGTATTAAAAACAGATCCTTATATTACTTTAGGCTGTGGTTTTGCAGTTTTAAACCTGATTTATACTTTCTTAGCCCTAAAGTGGACGCCTTTACTCAATGTGATTTCTGCTGTCGCTATTGCTGCTCTAAGTTTGTATTTGGCCGTACAATTTGCAAATTTACACCTGCTTGCCAATTATGATCCTTATCTGGTAAAAACGGCAATATTTACAAATGCTATTTTATCTATTTTGTTCTGGGAAATTGTGTATCAGGTAAAAAGCAGAAAAGAACTAAAATAAAAGCATTTTACAAGTCTATTGTATTGAAACAAATTCTCCTGTCTTTTCTATTTCGGTTTTGTATTTCCTGCATCACCGAAAAGAAGGACATACTATCAATAAAGCAGATCTTCGTTATCCTGATAAAAATGATAAAAAAAGTTGATCCTAAATTCTATATTTCTGCTATAAATTAAATAAGAATTGAACTTTCTATTCTAAAGTCTCTATGGCGTAAGTTAATTTTTATATTTTAGCAAAAGATACGTTTTGTTGGTCAACCATTTTTCAAATACCCACGAACACTATTTTTTGTATATAACTTCTAACCAACCCATTCTTAGAATGAAACAATTAATTTTGTCCCTTTTAGTCGTGTTTCTATTTTCCTGTAAAAAGAACGACGAAAAAGCAGATTCGAAAATTTCAGATGAAAAAACAAAAGAAAGCTCAGAAAGAGAAAATGATGGCATTAGAGCGTTAGACACTTTAAGAATCAGCTATCAAGAACATAAAAATCTCTTTGATATTCTTACTATTTTACCGGACAGCACGATGGCAAGCTGGCGATGGGATAAAAAGGAAAGGATAGAATTTGTAAAACAAATACAGAAACTCAACTACACGACAACACCGGCAGAACATTTTGCAAAAATTTCTCTCACCCAACCCAATACGCTTCAAATTCAAGTTGTTGACGGATATTGGGTATTATCTATTTATAAAGTAAAAGCCAATAATTATATTGTAATTACAAATGATGTTGTTGGCGACGGAAAAGATCTTCACGCTTTCGAATACTTAAACGGCGAACTGAAACACATCCCGTTCAAAAGCTTGTTTGACAATTTAACAGCATTGCTTATTGACAAAAATGATAAAAAATGCATGGAGTTTCTGGAGGATAATCGAATTCTATTTGATTATGATTTCATTGGAACAAAAAAAATACAGATTAGTGATTCTGATTTATTAGAAGAATCAAAAGATTGTTTTAAAGGCAGTATTTTTAATTATGAATTTAGTCCTGAGCTTAAAAAATTCAACCTAATCAGTATAGAATAATCAAAACGATGAAAAAATCTATTCTTGCCTTACTATTTTGTTTTCAACTTTCGTTTTCACAAAATGTCGATCATCTCAATACTGTTCTAAAACAGCTTAACCTAAAAGAAAGCCAGGTAAATCTGAATCTTTTTACTCAAAAAGTATTACCCTACGATAAGGAAAAAAGTGTTTTGGTGATTCCTAAATATGATATTAATGAAGAAGATAATGAAGGTCATTATTATTTTGTATTAGATGCTTATATTGTAATAATCGATAATGCGACAGGAAAAATAATCTGTAAATCTGTCGAGCCCCATGCCTGGACATCTGATGCTTTTTTGCTGACCGGTATTACGATTGATACCGGATTGTATCTTCTTAATAAAACTACCAGAGCTTTTGGAGTCAGAGTAGATTTTAATGGCAGCAGCAAGCCTAATCCGTTTGGTGAGACCAATTTATCCTTATACATTATAGATAAAAATTCTTTGAAGCAAGTGCTTAAGAATTATACCATTTCAGAATTACACGGAGAATGGGACACTAATTGTGCCGGCGAATTTGAAGATCGTAATTCGACTTTTGATATGGACAAAGTGCAAAAGAATAATTTCAACAATATTATAGTCAAAACTAAAATTGTAAAAACGATAAGCACGCCCACAAATGATGATTGTATCTCTAAGGATACCATTAGAAAAGAAACCTCTAAATTAGTTTTTAATGGAAAAGAGTATAAATAAATACGATGCTCCGGAAAAATTATATTGTTTTGAAAACGAATATTGTACTCCGGCATTAACTAAGGATGACAAAGCTAAAATAAAGGCTTTAACAGATGATTATTGCTCTGAACTTTGGGATAAATATGTTTCGAAAAATAAAAGACATTTGATGCTTATCAATCATCCTGAAGAATTGAAAATAAAAAATGAGATTAAAAAGGAATATAACTGGCAAAACGATTGGAATGAATCTAATATTGACGCATTCAACAAAAATGTAAAAAATCTTATTGATTGGGATGAAGATGACTCTGTTCTATTCTTTTGGAACAAATTTTCCGGAATAGAAACTACATGGCGCTTAATCTGCAAATACTGGATTTCGTTTTTATATGAAGATGAAGCCAATATTGTCATCAATCCCAAAAGCAAAAAAGTAATCATTTTAAGTACAAACGGAAACTTGTCTCTTGCTGATCGCTTATAAATATGGATATTAAAACCTTGATTCCAAAAGATAAATTTGATTACGAAACCGTTGACAGGCTGAAAAGCTGTTCATACGATCAAATCGAATCTATTATCCAGGAATTGTTAGAATGGCTTCAGGATATGAATTGGCCAATTAGTCAGCCTATCGCGGAATATTTACTTCCGTTTTCCGAAAAAATTGCACCTGAAATACTGAAAATTCTGCAGGGCAAAGATGAAGTCTGGAAATATTGGATGCTCGTAACTTTCGGAAAAATCACTAAAGATAAATTAGTGCTTGAGGAAATAAACAGGATTGCAAAAAATCCAACACAAGAGGAGACAGACAATGAAGTCTCTGAAATCGCTAATGAAATTATTAATTAAACTTTTTTTTTAAACATGAAAATTAAAATTCTAATTCTCTCTGCATTAATCGTTGTTTCCTGCAAAAAAGAAGAAAAAACAGCAACCGAAAAAACAGCAATTTCAGCAAAAGATACTGTACAAATCGCTCCGGAAAAAGAAAATTCAAAAAGCGATTCAGATACTATTGTACTATCTTCTAAACATAAAAAAAACAAAATGGTATGTGATTTAGACGGCGACGGAAAAAATGAAACCGTCGAAATTGTCAGAAGTACCAATAATGACAAAAGCGGCTTAAGAATCATATTCGGGAACGGAAAACGAACTGATTATCTGGGAATGGGAAATGTTGTTTTAAAACAAGGTTTCGATGAAATTGACTGGGCCGGAATATTCGAAAAAGCACCAAAAAATGAAATTTACTGGAATAATGTAAGTGACGATGGCGAAATAATGGGTGACGAAGAAATAAAAGAAGAAGACAAAATAAAACTGCCAAATGACGGAATATTTATTCACGCCGAAGAAAGCTGCGGAGGTGGAATCATTTACCTTAAAAATAACAAATACGAATGGATTCAGCAGGAGTAATCTCGCCATACTTTGCATAAACTACTACATATCAATGTTTATACAATTATTAATTTAAAAATGCATAAATTTATTGTCCGATTATCATTTCATGGTCGAAACTAAGTTCTAATTTTTTAAATCATTATTATGAAAACTAAAAAAATATGGGCCAATTTGGGTGTAGAAGATCTGGCACGAACAACCAAATTCTACAGTGAACTAGGTTTTAAACCCAATGGTACCAATACAGAATTGACCAGTTTTACTTTTGGAGAGGATGATTTTACAATTCATTTTTTTATAAAAGAAAGATTTAAGTGGGCAATAAGTAGTGAAGCTGCCGACTTAAAATTGGGGAATGAAATTATTTTCTCTCTTTCGGCCGAAAGCGTAGACGAAGTACATCAATGGTTACTGAATGTGAAAAATGCAGGTGGAAAGATTTTCGCTGAACCTCAAACTGTTGAAAAAGGATATTTCTTTGGATTCTCTGATCCGGACGGACATAAATTTAATATCTTGTACTGGCCTAAATAAAAGGATCTTCCAGTAAATCCATCAGACATACACTATTGCGGCTTACCCTTTATAAAAACTAAGAGATAAAGGCAAAAGCGGGACAATTGGTCTTTATGAAAACTAAAATTCCTGCTCCTTAAATTTAAAATTTACAGTATCTCAATTCATCTAAAAACCGATATATTTACACCTTTAAAATCAATCGCCTTTAGAATGAAAAAATTAGCATTACTGTTCTCCATATTATTTTTATCCCTTTCGTCATGTGGCGTAAAAACGACACAATCCTTATTAAGTGATGGTAATTATGATGGTGCCATAGATCGTGCCGTCGAGGCATTGAGAACTAAAAAAGACTCAAAAGGAAAACAGGATTATGTCTATTTACTTGAAGAAGCTTTTGCAAAAGCAAAGGACAGGGATTTGCGCGATCTTGATTTGATGATTAAAGAAGCTACGCCTACGAATGCAGAACGTGTTTACAATACCTATTTGCAATTGAATAACCGTCAGGAAAAAATCAGGCCTTTATTGCCGTTGCCTTTATTGAAACAGGGAAAAAATGCTTCATTTGCTTTTGATAATTACTCCAACCAAATTGTAAGCAGTAAAATTGCGCTTACAAAATATTTATATGAGAAAGCTTCCATTCTTTTAAAATCAAAAAACAAACTGGATTTCAGACAAGCTTATGATGATTTTTTCTATCTGGAAAGTCTGAGTCCGGGATATAAAAACACCAAAAAACTGATGGAAGATGCACAGTCTAAAGGAACTGATTTTGTAGACGTTTATGCTACAAATGAAACCAATATGGTGATCCCGAAAATGCTTCAGGATGATTTATTAGATTTTAAAACCTACGGATTAAATGATAAATGGACGGTTTATCATAATGCCAGACAAAAAAATATTATATACGATTATAGTCTGGTGATTAATTTCAGACAAATTAATATCTCTCCGGAACAGATCAAAGAAAAAGAATTCATAAAAGAAAGACAGGTAAAAGATGGTGTAAAAACGCTTTTAGACAGTCGCGGAAGACCTGTAAAAGATAGTTTGGGCAAAGAAATAAAAGTCGATAATTACAGATGGCTTCGAGCAAACGTATACGAATTCAGACAGTTTAAATCCTGCCAGATAACGGCAAAAGTAGATTATGTTGATGTAAAAACAAATGCACTGTTACAATCATTTCCGGTCACGAGCGAATCTATTTTTGAAAATATTTATTCTACCTACAAAGGAGACAGAAGCGCTTGTGAGGATAATTACATGAATTATTTTAATAAACGTGCTGTGCCATTCCCTAATAACGAACAAATGGTGTACGATACCGGCGAAGATTTGAAAGCGAGACTCAAAGATATTATTGTTCGAAATAAATTCAGGTGATAAAATTCCTGATTTGAACCAAAAACAATTTAACGCCATACAATCAAAAAATGAAAACTAAAATCCTTATTACATTAATTCTATTTTGTTTTATAAGCTGTAAAAATTCTGAAAAGACAGAAAAAACGGAAAGAAAATACCAGCCTGATATCTACAACGTAAAAGGCAATGATACAGAAATGAATGCAGCAATAGAAAAAGCCAACCAGACCCTGACAGATTTTAATGCTGCGTTACTTAATGCGGAAATTGAAGTTAAATCGCTGAAAGTTAAATTTCAAAACGAGACTGATGTAGAACATATCTGGCTAAGTGATGTTCAGTTTAAGGATGGTAAATATTCGGGGATTTTAGACAATGAACCGGAATATATTACGGATTATAAAATTGGAGACACTTTAAATGTCGACAGTAAAAACATTAGCGACTGGATGTATATTGAAAACGGAAAACTATTTGGCGGTTACACCATAAAAGTGCTGAGAAACAGAATGCCTGAAAGCGAAAGAAAACAATTTGATGCCGAAAGCGGTATGCAAATAGATTAAGCAACAGTAAGAACATCTTGTTTTTAAGCGTATTTTATCAAAATCCTATAGTCTTTTAAAAAATGCTGAAGAAAAACTACATAAAACAAATTGCAATTCTGTCACTGCTAATTATAACATTTTCAGGTTGCAGAGAGGAGAAAAAAGAACAGCTGAAAGCATCTGAAAGCACTGAACAAAATGGTGCTAAAAGCCAGAATTTAGCAGTCACTAAAATTGATTCGACGGAGTTTCCCAATTCAATTAAATACGAAGGTTTTATCAAAAATGCTGTTCGCTGGACAGATAATGCAGGTGATAATATTGTAATCACGACTGAAACCGGCATTTACAGAAACCAAAAACTGGCACACGAATTTGAAGACAGCAGCGACGCTGAGTTGTATGCCTATCATTTTATAATATCGGATAATGAAGCAAAACAAACCTGGAGAGTTAAGGATTTTATTGCCGATTGTCCTGTTGATATTATAGCGGCTTTTGTCAAAAACACTTTCAAAATTACAGACTTAAATAAAAATGGTATTGCCGAAATATGGTTAATGTACAAAACCGTTTGCCATGGCGACGTAAGCCCTTGTGACATGAAAATTATTATGTACGAAGGCAATCAGAAATATGCCATGAGAGGGCGTAACAAGGTTGAATTTGGAATCGATGAAAATGGAAAAAGATCATTTGAAGGTGGTGAATTTACATTTGATGCAAATTTTAAGAATGCGCCTAAAGTCTTTCAGGACTTTGCCAAAGACTTATGGAATAAAAACCTGGTCGAAAACTGGGACAATTAAATCCTATTTCATTGTTATAAATCTTATTGATTTCTTTTTGAAGCAATCAAAGTCCATCGGCATTTACAAGTCAAAACACTGTATATCAACAACTACATTTCTCTAACCTTCTAAAAAAGATTACAAAATATTTTTTAGAAACCAAAAGTCTGCTTATATTTGCAACTGATTAGTTGCGCATTAAATCAATAAAAATGAAGCGAGATATATTTCAGGCTATTGCCGACCCAACCCGTCGGGCCATCTTAGTATTAGTAGCTACTAATGCCCTGACGCCAAATGCAATTGCTGAGCGGTTTAATACAACAAGACAAGCCGTTTCAAAACACATTAAAATTCTCAATGAATGCGATTTACTAGACGAAAAAAAAATAGGTCGGGAAATTTATTATCAACTTAAAATTGACAAAATGAAAGAAGTTGACCAATGGCTGGAACAGTTTAAGGAAATTTGGGAAAACCGATTCAGTCAACTCGATCAGGTATTAATGAATTTAAAATCGAAAGAACATGAAATCTAATCTTTTAATGAATTTTACCCTGGACAAAGAAAACAAGACGGTGCATGTGAAACGCGGGTTCAACGCATCGCTCGATCATGTGTGGTCAGCCTGGACAGAAGCTGAGATACTAGATCAATGGTGGGCTCCTGCCCCTTTTAAATCTAAAACCAAGAGTATGCAATTTGAAGTAGGCGGACGAAGATTGTATGCAATGGTGGGACCGGACAATCAGGAACGATGGGGCTCTATTGACTATTCTTCAATCTCTCCTAAAACCAACTTCAAATATGCCGCTGCTTTTTGTGATTCTAATGGAATCGCGGATTCTAATATGGGAAGTTCTTACTGGGATATAACGTTCTCTGAACAAGGAAATTCGGTCATTGTTGACATTGCAATTAAACGCGATAGTTTATCTGAATTAGAAAAAATAATTGAAATGGGCTTTAAACAAGGATTTACAAGTGCAATGGAAAGTTTGGACAAAATCTTTGAAGCACAAAAATAAATTGTTTTTAGTCATGCCATTTAAATAGTAATAAATTTAAACTCTAAAGAAATGAAATCTAGTTTATTAATGAATTTTACCGTAAACAAAGAAACGAGTACGGTGAATGTAAAACGTGAGTTCAATGCATCGCTTGATCAGGTTTGGGCTGCCTGGACAGAAGCGGAGATATTAGACCAATGGTGGGCTCCTGCCCCATGGAAATCTAAAACAAAAAGTATGAACTTTAAAGAAGGCGGACGAAGACTGTATGCCATGGTTGGTCCGGCAGGCGAAGAACATTGGGCTTTAGCGGATTTTACTTCTATAACTCCAAAATCAAATTTCAAATATCTGGATGCTTTTTCGGATAATGAAGGAAATTTGAACAACGATTTCCCACGTTCTGACTGGAATGTGAGTTTTTCAGAGCAGGGAGATTCAACGATTGTTGATATCGCAATCAAACATGATACATTATCTGATTTGGAGAAAATAATCGAAATGGGATTCAAAGAAGGTTTTACAATTGCTATGCAAGGTTTGGATGCTATTTTTGCTCCGAGAACAAACTAAAATCTGATTCATACTCGGTAAAATCCCATTCGGCAAAAACGAATGGGATTTTTTTGATTTTAAATTTGTATTTTCGTTTTACAAAAAAATCTTGCTTAGATAATAAGACCAAAACCTAAATGGTCAATAATACCACAAAATGAATAAAATTATTTGTCTTACCTTTTTCCTTTTTACCTCAACATTTCTTTTTAGTCAAAATAACAAATCCAAGTCAACAGATACCAGTAAACCTTTTGTGTTAGGTGTGATTGAAGAAATACAATCGAAAGAACTGGGCGAAAAAAGAATCCTGAACATTTATCTTCCTGAAGGTTATAAAGCAGAAGACGCAACGAAATATCCTGTAATCTATTTACTGGATGGCTCAGCTGACGAGGATTTTATTCATATTGCAGGATTAGTACAATTCAATAGTTTTGAGTGGATCAATCAGGTTCCAAAATCAATTGTTGTGGGAATTGCTACGGTTGACAGAAGAAGGGATTTTACTTTTCCGACCACTATCGAAAAAGATCAAAAACGTTTTGCTACTTCAGGACATTCGGATAAATTTATTGCTTTTATCGAAAAGGAATTACAGCCTTTTATTGATAAAAAATACAAAACTACCCATTCTAAAACCATTATAGGACAATCATTAGGAGGATTGTTAGAAACCGAAATCTTATTCAGGAAACCCACTCTTTTTAATCAATATGTCATTGTAAGCCCAAGTATCTGGTGGGATAATGGTGCTGTATTAAATTTGGACAGTCCAATTTTGCACGAGAATTTTACACAGCAAACTGATATTTATATCGCTGTTGGTAAAGAAGGTCTTACGCCAACAGAAATCCCAAGAGTAATGGAAGTAGATGCAAATCTGCTGGCCGAAAAAATTAAAGCTACTAAAAGTAAAAATATAAAGGTGTATTTTGATTATTTCCCTCAGGAAAATCATGCTACTATTTTACATCCTGCAGCTTCAAATTCCTTTAAATTCTTTTATCCGCAAGGCAAAGAATAAAAGCGAATATTTTGAAATGAAAAAACAAGTTTGACAAACATGAAAAATACAGCAGAACATAAATTAGACAATCCGGTTTGGAATTCTTTGTCTGAAACTCATACCGCATTTACTATTGATTATAATGGAACTAAATTTTATAATCCCGATTATTGCCCTTTTGGAGGTTTTGTAAAACCAGAAAGCACTTTAGATGCCGCAAATCAATATTCTGCTTTGGCAGAAAGCTTTTTTATTGTGGGCGAAAAACCCGAAATCGGTAATTCCCTAAAGATTGGAAAAGAATTAGTTTGTCTGCAAATGGTTATTTACAATAAAATAAATCTGCCAATTACTACTGAAATCGTAAGACTTACTGAAGAACATAATGATGCATTAGTACAGCTGGTTAATTTGGTTCAGCCGGGATATTTCAAAACTAAAACACCTTCGTTAGGCAATTATTACGGCATTTTTAAAGACAATCAACTTATTGCTATTACAGGGGAACGCATGAAAATGAATGATTTTACAGAGGTCAGCGCTATTATTACTCATCCTGATCACACCGGAAAAGGCTACGCAAAACAATTGATTGCACATGTGGTGAACAGAATTTTCGAGGAGAACAAAACGCCTTACCTGCATGTAGTCGAAAGTAATATTGGAGCAATTGGTCTGTATGAAAAACTAGGTTTTGTCACAAGAAGAAAAATGAGCTTCTGGAATATTTCTAAACCTCTCGCCTAGCCCCGATGGCAACCTACCGTCTGGACACAAATATTTATATTTGGCAAAAAATAAATTTTGAGAGAAAGACAATTAAGGGATATAAAAGATCAGCGTTTATTGAAGAGAGGTAATATAATTTTAGATAAGTTATTTAAGAATAGCGTTCATTCGATTCGTCAAATTACCCAGAGT
>FQWG01000008.1 GCA_900129595.1 Flavobacterium frigidimaris
GTTATGCTTCAGAACGAAAACCTGGAATAACTACATTTTGGATTGGAGTGCAAAAATTCACCTCAATTATGCAAGGATGGCAACTATTCCAAGATATGTCCAGACGGTAGACTCCCATCGGGGCTAGATTAGAGTTTTTTGTTTTTATAAGAACTCTTTTCCAAACCCGACAGGTTTTAAAAAACTATCAGGTTTACAGCAAACTATCTTTGCCAAAGATTTTCACAAACTTTGGCAAAAACCTGAAACCTGAAACAAAATTAAAAACCTACTCAAATAAAAAAGGCACAAAACCCAAGTTTCATGCCTTTCAAATATTATATAAACTCTTCCTAGAAAAATCTACTATGCCAACTGTCAGCAGCAGGAACTTCCCAAGATTCGTTGTATTCTTCAATGTTGTTTACAAGATTATTAAAAACAATCGTATTCTCAGATACTGATTTATCTTTAACCATTTTCTTGAAATCAATTAATGGTTTGTGCGCGATATGTTCACCTAGTTTAAAAGTAACATTCATTTTATCTAATAAATCAACGTTGTACTTTTTCTCTAAACTCTGAATAAATTCGACAGAACTATCAATAGAACATCCCGTAGCCGCCTGCACATCCTGATTTACAGCCAGAATAATAAATCGGTTGTATTTTAATTGATACGAGGCTTCTAAACTTGTTCCGTGAGCTGCCCAGCCTTCCACAAAAGCTTTCAGGTCAGTTTCTATTTCAGAAAATTCTTCCTCAGAAAATTTTCTGTTCGATTGATAAATCCAAATTTTGGACTCACCAGGTAAATCTTCAAAAGGTATATACATTTAATTTTAGATTTTAGATTGTTGATTTTAGATTCAAAAGTAGTTTCAGGTTTCAGGTTTCAAGTTAAAAAACTTAGAACCTTAGTAACTTAGAACCTTTCTTAAAGATCTTGTGCATTAGCAATTAACTCAGCGATGTCCATCACTTTTACCTGTCCCTCTTTCTCCTTGTGTTTAATACCATCTGTCAGCATCGTATTGCAAAACGGACAACCCGCTGCAATAATATCCGGCTGAACTGCCAAAGCATCTTCTGTACGCTCTACATTCACTTCTTTGTTTCCCGGTTCGGCATCTTTAAACATTTGTGCTCCACCTGCTCCACAACATAATCCGTTAGCTTTTGAGCGTTTCATTTCGACTAATTCAACATCAAGTTTTTCGATTAAATCTCTTGGCGCTTCATAAATCTTATTGGCTCTTCCTAAATAACAAGGATCATGAAAAGTAATGCGTTTTCCTTTAAACTGACCACCTTCAATAGTTAGTCTTCCATCATCGATCAACGACTTCAGGAACTCAGTATGGTGAACTACTTCATACTGACCACCTAATTCAGGATATTCGTTCTTTAAAGTATTAAAACAATGCGGACAAGCGGTAACAATTTTTTTAGCTTCATAAGCATTCAAAACCTCGATATTCATCATGGCCTGCATCTGAAACAAAAATTCATTTCCGGCACGTTTTGCAGGATCTCCTGTACAACTCTCTTCTGTACCCAGAACTGCAAAAGAAACATTGGTACGATTTAGAATTCGCACAAATGCTTTTGTTATTTTCTTTGCTCTATCATCAAAACTTCCCGCACAACCCACCCAAAACAAAACTTCTGGTTGTTTTCCTTCGGCCAGCATTTCTGCCATTGTTGGTACTACTAAACTTTCTGACATCTCTTTTTATTGTTAAATCGGTTAATGGTTTATTTGGTTAATCGCTCTCATGACATAACCTTTTTACTAACTAAACCGAAATTTATTTTTTTTGATCGATTAAACAGTTAAACAAATAACCTTTTAAACTATTTTAATTCTCATTCTTCCAATTCAACCTGTCTTGCTGATTGTATTGCCAAGGCGCTCCATTATTTTCGATATTCGTCATCATCGCATTTAGCGGCATCGGAGCAGCACTTTGTTCCATCACCAGATAACGACGCATGTCCATAATAATAGACAACGGACTAATATTTACAGGACACTCTTCTACACATGCATTACAGGATGTACAGGCCCATAATTCTTCGGGAGTAATATAATCGTTTAATAATGTTTTGTTATCGGGAACAAAAACACCTTTATTGGCATCTATATTTTTTCCTACTTCCTGCAAACGATCTCTTGTATCCATCATAATCTTACGAGGAGACAATTTTTTACCCGTCTGATTTGCCGGACATGCTGATGTACAACGGCCACATTCCGTACACGTATAAGCATTTAACAACTGAACCCAGTTTAAATCCTGAATATCACTGGCTCCAAACTTGGCCGGAGCAGCGTTTTCATCTACCGGAGCTGCCGCAAAAGGGTCAGCATTTGGATCCATCATTAATTTGACCTCTTTGGTAACCGAAGCTAAATTATCAAACTGTCCTTCCGGATTTAAGTTTGCAAAATATGTATTTGGGAAAGCCAAAAGGATGTGTAAGTGTTTTGAGAAGTACAAATAGTTCATAAAAACTAAAATACCTGCAATATGCAGCCACCAAAAAACCTCAAACAATAATGCAACCAATTCGTTTGACATTCCGTTAAACATTGGTGCAATAAACTGACTTATTGGAAAACTTCCTGCTTTATGAAAATGCGAAAATCCTCCCGGAACATTTTGCAGATGCAAATCTGAAGCATTCATCAATAAGAATAAAAGCATCAAAACTGTTTCGAAGTAAAGAATATAATTGGCGTCACTTTTAGGAAATCCGTTTAAGTCTGAATTGATAAAACGTTTTAACCTGATCACATTTCTTCTGATCCAGAAAACTACAACCGCAAAAATTACAAGTAGTGCCAATATTTCAAAAGAAGCAATCAAAACATCATAAACCACTCCTAAATAAGGAGCAAAAATTCTATGGGTTCCAAACAATCCATCAATAATAATTTCGATCAATTCGATATTAATGATTATAAAACCTACGTATACAAAAATATGAAGTATTCCGGCTACAGGGCGTCTCACCATTTTTGACTGCCCAAGAGCAATCAATGCCATGTTTTTCCAACGTGCTTTAGAATTATCTTTTCGATTTACATCTACTCCTAAATTAATGTTTCGGATGATTTTTTTTACGCTCGATGCAAAAAAACCGAAACCTATTATAAGGAGTATCGCGAATAAAATATTATCTAAATAACTCATTCTTATTCTTTTTTAGTAGTTGAATCTGCCTCTTCTGCCGGCGCCACGTATGGTTTATTTTTCTTTCCAAAAAGAGAAACATTTACATAACGTGTTGGGTACAAACGAACGTCTTGCAATAACAGCTCTAACTCTTTTGAAGTTTTAGCCAAATTATTATACAATGCATCATCGTTTAATAATTTTCCTGCAGTACCTTTTCCTGAGTTTAAGTTACTCATAATACCGTCTACTTTTGCCAGTGTCTGGTTTAGGTTTCTAACTGTTTTTCCTAAATCAGCTTTGCTTAAAGAATCCGATATTTTATTAAAGTTACCTGACATTTTATTAAAGTTTGTCACTACACCGTTGATCTGACCTTTATTAGTATCTAAGATCGTATTAAGAGTTCCGGAAGCTCTGTGAAACTGCTCCATAGTCTGACTCAATTCAGCTAATGATTTTTTCAGATCTTCCTGACCTTTTTTATCCAAAACATTATTTAATCCGGAAACCAGCGTATTAATATTAAGAAGCATTAAATCTAATTTTTGCTGAATAGGCTCAATTTTACCTCCTAAAGATTCTGTTAATCCCAATTCAACAACAGATTCAAGTGTCTGACCATCAACAGCAGGGTCTTTATCCGCAAGGTTAGGAATAATCTTAATTTGTTTTCCTCCAATTAAACTTGGTGAATACAAAGCTGCTTTACTTGTTTTAGAAATTGGAAAATCTGTTTTTAACTGAAGTTCCACCAGTAATTTACCGGTTACTTCATTTATTTTGATTTTACTTACTTTACCTATTGAAAGTCCATTTATAGTAACGGGTGCTGATGCTGACAAATCTTCAACATTATCATATTCTACATATAATGTCTGGTAATTTGTAAAAAGGTCTTTGCCTTTTAGAAAACTATAGCCCCAAATAAATAATAAAATCGACGCGATGACTAAAATAGCCGTTTTAATTTCTCTTGTTAGTTTCAAAATTCTTAGTGTTTTGTACAAAATTAATATAAATATTCGAACAAAAGGCTATTATTTAATCGCCTCTTGAATACTGATTTTCTCTCCGTCTTTATTTGCAATTAAAAAAGCAGCTCCATATCCTTTATCTTTAGCTTCTTCCAAATATTTTTTGGCCGTTGCATAATCCGAAGTTTCCTGATAGAAATATTTGTAAATATTGTTTTCGTACAACATTGTTATATTTTTAAGTCCTTTAAAGTTTTTAGGTTCAAGTGGTGTTTTTTTGATGCTGGCAATAAGCTGTACTTTAAAGAAAATACCTTTTGGCGCATTCTTGGCAACTGCAGCACTTTCGACAATTTTATTTTTTACGGGAGTAGAAGTATCTTTTACTGGTCTTGCTTCAATAGCTTCATTCGATCCTGTACCAAAATATTCTTTTTTATAACTTATAATGGCTTCTGCAATGGCTTTTGCAACGTCATTTTGTCCGTCTTCTGAATTTAGGATATTTCCTTCAGTAGGATTCGAGATAAATCCGGTTTCTACTAAAACTCTTGGCATATAAGCTTTATGAAGTACCATAAATGGTGCTTGTTTTACTCCGCCTTGTCTTAACTTTTTTCCCAGTTTTTCAAAATTATCTTCAATTTTACTTGCCAGTGAGATACTATTGTCTAAATATTCTTCCTGCATTAAGGTCATTCCAATCATTGATTCGGGCGAATTAGGATCGTAACCTTCATATTTACGTTTGTAATCTTTCTCTAAAGTAATTACGGAGTTCTCTTTTTTCGCCGCTTCAAGATTGGATGCTATTTTACTTAAACCCATTACATAAGTCTCAGTTCCGTCAGCAGCGGTATTTTTGTTTGCATTACAGTGAATTGATACAAAAATATTCGAATTGGCTCTGTTTGCAATATTGGCTCTTTCAACTAAATCAATAAAAACATCTGTTTTACGGGTATAAATGACATTGACATTTGGAGTCGCCTCTAAAATTTTCCCCACTTTTAGAACAATAGCCAAAGCAATATTTTTTTCGATCCGTCCGCTGTAAACAGCGCCAAAGTCATGATCTCCATGCCCGGCATCAAGCGTCACCTTAAAAACATTTGACTGGCTGTAGGCACAAAAAGACGATATCATTAGAAAAAAAGTAAATATTACTTTAATTTTGTTAAATATATTCATAAATCTAAAAGTTAATTTTAATAAAACGTAACTGCTATAATTTTTACAATTGATTATTTTTGCCAAAAAATTATATGTAAGTTTGACATGTCAAAAAACAAGCCATAATTTTACAAAAATAGCATTTAAACCTTTGCATACAAACTTATTTAATATCGTTTTATTATCATTTTTCCTAACATTAGGATGTGGTAATTTATATTCGCAAGAGATAAAAAACAAAAAAAAACCTTTACCAGCTGTAAAACAAACAGATAAACCCAAAACTGTTGTTACAGATGACGTGCCTCCTATTGTTGTTGACACTATAAAATTGGATACGGTAAAAGCCAAAAAGAACATTTTAGATGCCGTTACTAAGTACAAAGCTAAGGATTATGCTAAGTACGATAAGAAAGCTAAGACGCTTACTTTATACAACGAGGCAGAATTATACTACAAGGATGTAGAGCTAAAATCCGGAATTATTGTTTTAAATCTGGAAAAAGATGAAGTTTATGCAGGACGTATAAAAGATTCTGCCGGAGTTTTGACGCAATATCCCAATTTTAAACAGGGCGCAAGTGAAGTTCAGCCCGATTCTATCCGTTTTAATTTTAAAACTAAAAAAGCTTTAATCTATAATTCAAGGACAGAACAGGGAGAATTTAAAATAAAAGCTGCCATTACCAAAAAGGAAAATGACTCTGTTTACTTTTTAAAAGGCGCTCGTTTTACCACTTCAAAAGATATCGACGATCCGGAATACTATTTCCAGACCAACAAAGTAAAATTTATTCCTGGCAAAAAGGTAATCACAGGTTTAACGAATATGGTTATTGCTGATGTACCTACTCCTCTTGCCCTGCCTTTTGCTTATTTCCCAATGAGCCAGGAAAAAAGTGTTTCAGGTATTATCATACCTAGTTACAATGACTCTAATACCAGAGGTTTTTCGTTGCAGAATATGGGATACTATTTTGCTCTGAGCGAGAATTATGACTTAACGGTTCTGGCAGATTACTATACCAATGGTAGTTACGCCATGCGTTTTGAATCATCATACGCAGAAAGATATAAGTACAGAGGAAATCTTAACGTTCGTTTTGAAAATTTAATCAGCAGTGAGCGTGGTTATCCCGACTATAGCAAACAAAGCATTTATAATATTCAGTGGTCACACTCAAAAGATACAAAGTCGAATCCTAATTCGAGTTTTTCTGCTTCTGTAAATATGGGTAGCAGTAAATACTTCAAACGATCTATTAATCAGGCAAACATAGGTTCGAACCTGAACAATACGCTAAGTTCCTCGATCTCCTACAACAAAACTTTTAACACTATTCCGCAGGCGCGTATCTCGTTAACAGCAACGCACCAACAAAATACACAAACAGAAGAAATACTGATGACCTTGCCGGCTTTGCAAGCCAGTGTCGATCGTGTATATCCGTTTGTTGGAAAAGATGGTGTTAAAAAAGGATTCATAAAAAACATCAACTTACAATATAACTTAAGCGGTAAAAACAATTTCAAAACAACAGATTCATTGTTTTTTAAACCACAAATGTTCAGGGATGCTCAAATAGGAATGCAGCATAGTATTCCGATTAGTACTAACTTTAAAGTATTCAAATATTTTAGTGCCGGTGCATCTACCAATTATCAGGAAACGTGGGTAACTAAAACAATCGACAGAAACTACGACAATTCTCAGGGTAAAGTCGTAGACAATGTTGTAAACGGATTTGACGCTTACAGAACTTATAATTTCAGTACCAACTTAGGAACTACCATTTACGGTACATTCAATTTTGGAGACGACAAAAGAATTCAGTCTATTCGTCACGTCATGCGTCCAACTGTTACTTATTCTTATACTCCAAGTTTCGACCAGTATTATAACAATTATACTGTTGACGCTTCAGGAAGAATTTCTACGTACTCAAGATTCGACGGCGGTATTTTTGGAGCTCCCGGAAAAAGCAACTCAAACATTGTATCATTTGCATTGAGCAACACTTTTGAAGCCAAAGTAAGAGACAGGGACAGCACAAAAACGGAACCTAAAAAAATAATGCTGCTGAACAACTTAAACTTCAGCACCAGTTATAATTTTAATGCTGACGGAAAAGAAACCTTAGCATGGCAACCGGTTCTTGTAAGTGGTGGAACTCAATTTTTTGACAATAAAATGAATGTCAATTTTGGTGCAACACTAGATCCTTACGCAATCGATAATGGCGGAAAAAGAATCAGCACTTACAACATCGAGAATGGCGGAAGCTTGTTCAGAATGACGAGTGCTAACGTAACTTTAAATTACTCTTTCTCGAATAAGGGATCCGGAAAGGACCAGGATAACAAACAAAGCGAGCGGAATGGTGGTCGTAAGGATGATTTATTTGGAACAAACACGGACTTAAATGACAGCCGAAACAGTCAGTTTGCAAATGAAAAAGATGACGATACGGATGTAATCACTGAATTTTTTAATTCTAAGATCCCATGGGATATGACAATGGCATATTCGCTGACGTATTCGAACGTAAACCGTGAAAATAAAATTACCGGAAACTCTATTATGATTTCTGCCAATATGGATATTACCCCAAAATGGAAGGGCGGAATTTCGACAGGTTATGATTTGGTACAAAAGGGGGTTACTTTTACTCAGTTCCGTTTCGAAAGAGATTTGTTAAGCTGGAGGATGGCTTTTAACTGGAGTCCGCTTGGATTAAACTCAAACTGGAACTTCTTTATCGGAATTAAATCAGGAATGCTTAGCGATATCAAATGGAACAAACGCAGTACTTCTAATCGCTAATACTGCTTTGCTGAACATATAATCTTTTTAGATTGTTTTAAAATTAAGTATAAGTATTTAACCTTACTTTTATAATCATCTTTTACAACTTCAATTTAGTATTTTAAAAACTATTGCTATGAAAAAAATCATCTTTACAGACAAAGCTCCTGCTCCAATTGGCCCATATAACCAAGCTGTATTGTCAGGAAACACACTTTATGCTTCTGGTCAGATTGCTATAAATCCTGCATCGGGAGAAATCATTACAGACAATATCAACGACGAAACTACTCAGGTAATGCAAAATATTGCTGCTATTCTGGAAGCCGCAAACATGACTTTTGAAAATGTGGTAAAAGCAACTATTTTTATTATGGACATGAATAATTTTGCCGCCATAAATACTGTCTACGGATCTTATTTTGACGAAAAAACGGCTCCTGCGCGCGAGACAGTTCAGGTTGCTTGTTTGCCAAAAAATGTAAACGTAGAGATTTCTATAATTGCTGTGCAATAAAAAAATTGTTTCAAGTTTCAGGTTTATCACTTTGAACTAAATTTTAAGCGGATAATTATCGAACAGAACAACTTGAAACATGAAATGGTTAAACAAAAAAAAACCGTTACAAATAATATTGTAACGGTTTTTTTTTATATCAAAAATAGAAATTCTCTATAACTGCAATGCAACAGCATTTAGTAACAACTGGGCAGAAGCTTCATTTGTTGCCAGAGGCACATTATGTACGTCGCAAACACGAATAAGCATATTAATATCGACTTCATGAGCATGGCTCGCTAAGGGATCTTTAAAAAAGAAAACCATTTGCGTTTTACCTTCGGCTACACGCGCAGCAATTTGCGCATCACCTCCCATGGGCCCTGAAAGCATTCTTTTTACCTTAAAACCAGCATTTACAGCTTTGCTTCCGGTAGTTCCTGTTGCAATCAATTTAATATTTTCCTGAAGAAGAAGTGTTTTGTTTTTATTTAAAAACTGAACCATATCTGCTTTCTTACCATCGTGAGCTATAATAGCAATTTCCATATTTACTTTTATTATTGATTAGCAACATGATAAGCAATCAATCCGTCAATAGGTCTTCTTAAAACATTCCCTAATTGAAGCTCATACTTATCAAATATCTCCTGCAATTCATCTTTCAGATAAAAAGCAATAGAACCTACAAAATGAACCGGAACTTCTTTGCAGTTGTCATATTGTTTGATGTAGTTTTTTACGAAAGATTTCATCCCTTTGAAGATGATTTTTCTACAAAACTCTGTGTCTTTATGTTTGATTAAAAACTTGGCAAAAGTTGCTAAATAAGCATTTGGATTTGGCTCTTTATATAATTTATTCTTGATAAAATCAGGATCTAAATCATATTCTTTTTCAAATTCAACAGCCAGTTCTTTAGGCATTTTATTGAAGTAGTATTTTCTGATCAGTTCTTTTCCGAAAACATTTCCGCTACAGTCATCCATAGCAATATATCCTAGTGACTGTACTTTTTGATGCAATACTTTTCCATCAAAATAACTACAGTTAGAACCTGTTCCCAGAATACTCACGATAGCTTCTTCTCCTTTTGGAGTCGTTGCATAAACTGCTGCGTAGGTATCTTCATGAACTTCAACAATAGCGTTTACAAAATACTCCTGGAATATTTGCGAAAGCGCTGTTTTCATTCTGTCAGTTCCACAACCTGCTCCGTAAAAGAACAAATGTGTGGCATTTTTTTTATTTTGTAAAATATCAAATCGGTCATTTAATCTTTCGATAATTTCCGGTCCGTCAAGAATCTCAGGATTTAATCCTAAAGTTTGTGTCGTGAATAATACTTTTCCATTATCATCAATTGCAATCCAATCGGCTTTAGTAGATCCACTGTCAACTATTAATTTCATTTTATTTAGTTTTTGGATTAGTTTTCTTTAGCTAAATAAAAAGTGTGTTTTTTACATTAATTAAAGAAGTAACAAAATAAGAAAAATCCCGTTACTTTGAGATAACGGGATTTCACAAAAATATATAATATTATTTTAAACCTGCGATATGTACAGATAAATCAATTAATTTACTAGAGTATCCATACTCATTATCGTACCAAGATACTAATTTGAAGAAAGTTGAATTTAAACCGATACCTGCAGTAGCATCAACGATTGAAGTTCTTTTATCAGAGATAAAATCCTGAGATACAACTGCATCTTCAGTATATCCTAAGATACCTTTTAATTCATTTTCAGAAGCTTTCTTTAAAACAGCCATAATTTCTTCGTAAGAAGTTTCTTTAGCTACTTTTACAGTTAAATCTACTACAGAAACGTCAGCAGTAGGAACACGGAAAGACATTCCGGTTAATTTTCCATTCAAAGCAGGAATTACTTTTCCAACCGCTTTAGCAGCTCCGGTAGAAGATGGGATGATGTTGATGCTTGCAGCACGTCCACCTCTCCAGTCTTTTCTAGAAGGACCATCAGCAGTCATTTGAGTTGAAGTTGTAGCATGAACAGTTGTCATTAAACCTTCAACAATTTCGAAATTATCGTGAATAACTTTAGCTAAAGGAGCTAAACAGTTTGTAGTACAAGAAGCATTAGAAACAACTAAATCAGTTGCTTTTGCAGATTCGTGGTTTACACCCATTACAAACATTGGGGCATCTGCAGAAGGTGCAGAAATAATTACTTTTTTAGCACCACCTTTAATGTGCTCATTTGCAGTTTCGATAGTTGTGAAGATACCAGTACATTCAGCAACTACATCAACATCAACTTCGTTCCATTTTAAGTCAGCAGGGTTTCTTTCAGCAGTAATACGGATATTTCTTCCATTTACGTAAAGTTTTCCTTCTTTTACTTCTACAGTTCCGTTGAAACGACCGTGAACTGAATCATATTTTAATAAATAAGCTAAGTGATCAACATCTAATAAATCGTTGATTGCAACAACTTCTACATTATCTCTATTGAAAGTTTCTCTAAAAACGATTCTTCCGATACGTCCAAATCCGTTTATTCCTAATTTTACTTTTGACATTTTACTTAATTTTTGCTTTTGTTTTTATTACACTACTTTAAAGTCTAATTTCCTCACAATAAACTTCTTTCCTTTTTAAACTTTTATTTTATGTTGACATGATATCAGATACTCTCAACAATTCTCTATCAATTTCAGATTTTCCTTTGATAGCTTGTTCAAGAGGTGTCAGGGCAACTTTATCTGCCTGAAGACCTACCATGTAATTTGATTTACCTTCGATTAAGGATTCTACTGCTTTTACACCTAAACGGCTTGCAAGAACACGGTCAAAACAAGATGGCGAACCACCACGCTGCATATGTCCTAAAACAGATACTCTTACGTCATACTCCGGTAAATTAGCTTCGACGTAATCTTTTAATTCGAATACGTTTTTACCAATTTTATCTCCTTCAGCAATAACTACTATACTGGATGATTTTCCTGAAGCTTTACTTTTTTGAAGAGAGTCTAACAATCTGTCTAAACCTAAATCTTCTTCAGGAATAAGAATTTCTTCGGCACCGGCTCCAATACCTGCGTTAAGAGCAATGTGACCTGCATCTCTACCCATAACCTCTACAAAAAACAGACGGTTATGCGAACTTGCAGTATCTCTGATTTTATCAATACAATCTACAACAGTATTCAGGGCAGTGTCATATCCTAAAGTATGGCTTGTACCAAAAATATCATTATCAATTGTACCGGGAATTCCCATTACAGGAAAACCATATTCTGAATTAAAAATTAATCCTCCGGTAAAACTTCCGTCACCTCCTATTACCACCAAAGCATCTACTCCGGCTTTCACAAGATTATCGTGCGCTTTTTTTCTACCTTCCGGGGTTCTAAACTCAACTGAACGAGCTGATTTCAGGATCGTTCCGCCTTTGTTTACAATATTATTTACGGTTCGGGGACCCATTTCTTTGAAGTCTCCTTCGATCATTCCCTGATACCCTCTATAAATTCCTATGCATTCTATATTATGATAAGCACATGTTCGAACAACTGATCGTATTGCGGCATTCATTCCAGGTGAGTCTCCTCCCGATGTCAGAACACCAACTTTTTTTATTGTTTTTGGCATTATTTAAGTATTAAAGTGTAAAATTAGCAAACATTCACCACTTTTCGGGTTATGTTTATAATAAATTAATAAAATATGTTAAATTCAAACGTTTTCGTTAATAAGTTTTTCAATAGTAAAAAATTCATTTAAAATAATAAAAGCCACTTATTTTAATTAAATCTTTAAAATTAACAATACATAAATGAAGTGTTATAAAATTTCAAAGGATTTTGCCATTGTAAAAAATAAATGAGCCTCTAAATTTAGCATAAAAAAAACCATTTGCCTCAGCAGATGGTTTCTTTTAAGAATATTTTAAACAAATCCTTTTTAAAAATCGTTATCAGGAATCAAACCTTCATTGTTATTTTGTGGAGGCGGCTTTTTTTCCTCTTCTTTTTTATCGGGTTTCTTTTTGTTTTTTTCAGCGTCTTTTTTATTCGAAAACTTCACAAAATCAGGATTCAGATACGAGTCCTGCAAATCATCTGAAGACGTTTTTATCGCTTTTTCTAACTTATGGTTTTTAAACAATTTATTGACCAGTTCGCTAAAAGTATCAAAATCGACTTCATAAGAAATACCAACTCCCTGCGTATATCCAATTCCCTGCCCTATATAGTTGATATCATTTTCTTTATTAAACAGACGAAGGTTCATTGATCCGTCTTCATTAACCCTGTATAATATTTCGATATCTCCAACAATCGCAGACTCGTTGACACCGCCTATCGGAACTCCTAATTTTCCATTTATGGTAATTCTTTCGTTTACCTGCGAGGTGATATTGGCAACAAACTGACCATCTGCTTCCTGCCCTATTCGTTTGTCAGCAGAGATAAAATTCAGGTCTATATTTATTTTATCATTATCAGATTTAATAATTCCGCCCAGTAAACTTGCCGCCGTTTCAGCAAAAGTTCCGGATAAATCACTTTGATTAAATCCGTCCGGACTCATAAACGATCCTGTCGACAGTAAATACAATGCTTGCGTCTGACGAACATCTTTATCATCTAACTTATATTGTATCTCTGATTTAAGAACATTACTCACTGACGGGAACTGAATATCAAAATTAGGCTCCGGACTTGTTAAATCTCCTCTTAAACCAATTACCACTTCTACCGGTACTTTTTTATTAAAAGAAGAATTCTCTAATAGAACGGCCGGATTAGCAGAGGTCTTATAAATGGCTTCCAGATTCAGTTGGGCTTTCATAGGATTTCCTTCCCAGATAATAGAACCTCCTTTTTTAACTGCGAATTTCTTATCGATCAAACCGCCGTATTTAAAATTATACGTTCCCTCATAGGCCTGGAAATCTCCCCACATATTAAATTTACCCAGTGTATTGATCTTAAACAATAATGATCCGTATCCTTTACCTTTCATACCATGGCCGGAATTACGATCCAGAATTACTTCAACCTCGGCATCCGGAGTAATATCAAAATCAAACTCCAGCTCAAGACCATTATAATTTCTTGTTTTTTCGATAATACCGTTGGCGAGATTGTATTTTTCTTGTGGCGTTACAAAATGTATCCAACTGCTTTCTCCAACGCTTTGTGCATTATTAATAGGTATTTTTACCTCTGTACCTTTCTCTGATTTAGCATCTACTTTTATAAACAGATTTTCTGTGGGGCCTTTTATACTCGCTGTACCATTAATAAATGCAGTACCAAAATAAGCCGCATCTTCACTATCTTTTGTATCCAATGCCAGTAATCGTTTTGATGTAATGGTCAGATCGAGTTTCCAGTCTCCAAAATTATGATGTTCAATACTTCCGTTCAACAATCCCTTAGTATCGTATTTGGTATCTGTTAACTGATTGTTCCTGAATAAAAACTTTTCATCTGTTAAGTCAATAACTGTTCTGTCGCTTAACTCGTAATCGGTATTAAGATACGGAACTGTCATTCCGGCTTTCTCCACATAAAGCCTTCCGTTTATTTCCGGTTTTTTAAGATTACCAACAACTGCGGCATTTCCGGAAACAGAACCTCTGATATTCGATAAAACATCCCCGCCTACTGTACCTAAAGTAGCCAGATTAAATCCTTCGAGTTTTAGGTTTAAGTCTAAGAAAGTCTCTTTGTTTTCGATTGCAAAAGTTCCGTTTGCCCTAAACGACTCCGTAAAACCATTTTGTATCGAAGAGTTTATCGTAAACTTCTTAAAAGTTTCATCTCCTGAAATATCAAATTTTAAAGTTCCCAGATCTACTTTGTTCAGATTGAGATGATCTATAGAAATTGCAGCTGTGGGCTGATAGACATTCTTATTTTGTTTATAATTTATATTCCCGTTCAGATTACCATTAAAAACAAATTTAGAATTCAACGGCGTAATTTTATTGATATCTACATCATCAAAATTCAGCACAATGTCCTTATAATCGTTTCCTTTTATCACTCCGTTCAGATCAATTTTCTGATTTTCATGTGATAAAACAATATTATCAATGGTAAAGTTTTTAAAGAACTGATCAAAAACAATCTGATTGTCTTTTTCCTCATTTTCATTTAAATACCACAAATAGTCTTTAAATTTCATTTCAGATTTCTTGATCCCTACAATGTTATTTTTATTTTTATCGATGGTATGGTATAAATCCAGATTGAAATAATCTTCTCCTTTACTTCCTCCTTTAAATTCAGAACGAACAAACAAAGTATCTTTTGAGGTTACATTGATTAAATTAAAATCACGTATTTTATAATATGGCGTTTTGATACTGTCTAACTCAACATAAGCATTATAAAGTGCATTTTTATTATCAATATTAATTCGGATATTATCGAATGTATTTTTTGCAGCTGTAATTTTCTGGGACTTAAACCTGAACTTAAACTCCCCTAAATCAGCATCAATTTTTCCACGCACAACCGTAGAGGAATCAATATTAATCTCAGGATACAGCATTTCTACCACTTTATCATAAACATGGAAATTGAAACGCAAAAACTGTCCTTTCTTGACTTTATAAGGTTTGTAGTTGGTATAAAGACTTCCAACGGAATTCATTACAAGTTTGTCTAATTGCCCAAACTGGAACTTACCGACGATTTCCCCATTTACAACATCATTGGAACTAATGGTGATGGTACGCAATTTATCAGCGTCGAAATTTGAGTTTACCGTTATTTCATCAAAGGCATAAGTGGCTTTTGGATTCTGAAAAACGGCATCCCTGATTGAAACTGTCCCCTGAAGGTTTTCGATAGAATTTCCTGTAACTGCAACCACAGCATCTCCTCTGAAATGTGCAATAGAATCATTTAGAAATTTCAGCTTTCGCAAATCGGCATTTTCGACATTAATATGAAAATCGTACTTACTTTCTCGTTTACTCAGATCGACCAAACCATCAAATGTCAAACTTAAATTTGGATCATTTACTGCAACCTGCCCTTTATAATACGGAAGTTTAAAGTTTCCGTTTATTTCGATATTATTATAGGTGTATTTATTATAATCCAGTTTCGATATATCTCCTTTTATAATTGTATTCAGATATTTCTCTGTAAAACCAACCCCATCAATATCCAGATTCAAAGTGGTTTTACCAATATCTTTTCGATTCAGCAAATCCCCAATATTAAAGTTGTCTAAAATAATATTTCCGTCGTAAGACGCTTTATCAATAAAATCGATGTTGTTCATGTGCAATTTTGCCTGCCCATTCCCCAAATCAGTACTCATTTTAAAATCAGCATCTAAAGCAGTTGTCGAGACTTTTGCTTTTCCCACGATATTAAACCTGCCTACTCTTTGCATTTCTTTCGGAAGTTTTTTACCTAAAATTCCAGGCAATATAACCACTAAGTTATCATAACTGGAAATTAACCGGTCAAACTTACCGTCCATAGCAAATTTCTGGGTTTTGCTTCCTAAAAGATTTTTGAAATTAATTGTTCCGCTGATCTTTGAGCCGTTTGTATCCGTTAAATTAAGATGTCTTAAATTAAGATCATTCAACGTTCCTTTGATCTTTGTTTTTATTTTAAAATGCTGGTTTTTACCCAATCCATCATAAAAATAACGGATATCATTTGAAGCAAGTGAGGCGGAATCAAGCGCCACATTGAACTTTACTTTATCTGTAAAATTAAGAAAATCCTCTACTTTATAGTTTAGGATAGCTTGTCCGTAAATCCAGGATCTTTTGGTTTTTATGGCCAGATTATCGACTTTGATCTGTTTTTTTGTATAGCTGAACTTACCCGCAAAATTAGACACGTACAAACCACGATGATCTAAAAAAGAGAATCTGTGAATGGTAGTATTGACATCCGGTCCGTATAATTTGAAGTCACTTATATACGCGTTCAGCTTTTTGAAATCCAGAAACCTGGAATTATTTTTGTTTTCATCCACAACAGAAAATGCTCCTTTGGAGATATAGGCATTTCTGGCGGTCAATAAAAAGTGTTTGTCTGATTTTGTTTTCTTTCCGGTTTCAAACAATTTAATAAATTTGTTAATGTTGTTTTCGTCCTCGTTTTTATAGGTTTTTAAATTAAAAATCATACCAGTTAAACGAATATCCCCAAAAAGCAAATCGCCTTCCATTAATCTCTGAATGCTTAAAATATCAGTGTTAATGATATCAGAGTAGATCAGGGTTTTCTTGTGATGATCTAAAATGAGCACCTTCTTGAGTTTTACACCTCCAAAAATATTGATGGCAACTTTATCGACACTAATATTCGTTTTGAAATCTGTGTTTAAAGTTTCAGTAATATAATGTGCGATTTTAGTCTGCACAACGGGCAAAGCCAGAATGATAGCGAGTGCTAACAAAAGTAAAATCAACCCAATTAGGGTTCGTGATATTATTTTCTTTACTTTTTTGATAGCTGCTTTTATTTTAGTTTTCTTTTAAATTTATTTTGAACAGGCAAAGAACGACTGTTTTTGATAAAAATTCTTTAATTTTGGCTTCTCCTTATAATCAAAGAAAATCAAATATTTGATTTGTCAAATATAATTCAAAATTCGTGCCTTTATATGCAAAATTCAGAGGTTTTTATTCTTGCCATCGAAAGTTCATGCGATGATACTGCTGCCGCGGTTTTACATAACGACAAAGTACTCTCAAATGTTGTGGCCAATCAGTTAATTCACAATCAATATGGTGGTGTTGTTCCCGAATTGGCTTCGAGAGCACATCAGCAAAATATTGTTCCGGTAATTGATGCAGCGCTTCGTAAAGCAAATGTACAAAAAGATCAATTAACTGCCATTGCCTTTACACAAGGTCCCGGCTTAATGGGTTCATTACTTGTAGGGAGTTCTTTTAGCAAATCATTATCACTCGCGCTAAAAATTCCGTTAATCGCTGTCAATCACATGCATGCGCATATTTTGGCGCATTTTATAGATGAAGAAGGCTATGACAAACCTGAATTTCCGTTTTTGGCTTTAACTATTAGTGGAGGCCATACTCAGATCGTGAAAGTAAACGGCTTTTTTGACATGGAGATTATTGGTGAGACCACTGATGATGCGGTTGGTGAAGCTTTTGACAAGAGTGCCAAAATTTTGGGACTTCCTTATCCGGGCGGACCTTTGATCGATAAATATGCTCAATTGGGAAATCCAAAAGCATTTGCTTTTACCAAACCTAAAGTTCCCGGACTGGATTTTAGTTTTTCCGGATTAAAAACAGCAATTTTATATTTCATACAAAAGAAAAAACTGGAGAACCCTAATTTTATTGAGGAAAACCTGAATGATATTTGCGCTTCTATTCAATATACTATTATCGAAATTTTGATGGATAAATTGAAATTAGCAGTTGCAGCAACCGGAATCAAACAAATTGCCATTGGCGGAGGCGTTTCGGCAAATTCAGGAATCAGAACAAAACTTAAAGAAACCGAAGGGAAATACGGTTGGAAAACTTTTATTCCAAAATTCGAATACACTACCGATAACGCTGCAATGATAGGAATTGTAGGATATCAAAAATATTTATCAAGTCGTTTTGAAACTTCAGCAGTAGTTTCTAAAGCGCGAATTCAATTTTAATTATGCAATTATTTTACAATCCTGATATTGATGAATCAACGGAATCTTTTTCTTTTGATAAAGAAGAAAGCCGACACATTATAAAGGTTTTACGAAAGAAAGATTCTGACATCTTACATGTTACAAACGGTTCGGGTTTATTATTCGAAACTGAAATTACCCTGGCATCTGATAATAAATGTATTGTACAGGTACTTTCGATTAAAAAAACGGCTGAGCCAAAATTCCGTTTGCATCTGGCAGTTGCGCCCACCAAAATGAACGATCGTTTTGAATGGTTTTTAGAGAAAGCTACTGAAATTGGAATTCAGGAAATCACGCCTATTATTTGCGATCGCTCTGAGCGAAAGGTGATTAATCAGGAACGTTTTGAGAAGATTATTTTATCGGCAATGAAACAATCTAACGAAACGTATCTGCCAAAACTAAATGAAGCCATTTCGTTTAAGGAATTCGTTAAACAAAAAAACGAAGGCCTGCAACTGATCGCACATTGTGAGGAAACAGATAAAAAATCACTGAAAGATATCCTGAAACCAAACGAAAGTGTAACAATGCTTATTGGTCCTGAAGGCGATTTTTCTGAAAAAGAAATTGCACTGGCTTTAGAAAATAATTATCAGCCTGTAACTTTAGGAAATACACGTTTAAGAACTGAAACCGCTGCAATTGTAGCCTGTCATAGTGTGGTGTTTTTTAATGAAAGTTCGAATTAATTGATGCTAAACTAGCTATGAAAAAAATATTTCTCTTGTTTTTATTCGTTTCTATTTCTTCATTTTCACAAGAAATTGCTTTGCTAAAATACAGCGGTGGTGGCGATTGGTACGGAAACCCAACTTCGCTGCCTAACTTAATTAAGTTTTGCAATGCGAACATTAATACGCGAATAAAAGCGAAACCTTCGACTGTGGAACCAAGTAATCCTGATTTGCTTTCGTACCCTTTTGTACATATGACGGGACACGGAAACGTCGTTTTTAGTGATGCTGATGTAAGTAATCTTAGAAATTATCTTAATGGTGGCGGTTTTCTTCATATTGATGACAATTACGGAATGGACCAATACATTCGAAAAGAAATAAAAAAAATATTTCCTAATAATAATTTAATCGAAATTCCGGCGAATCATCCTATTTTCCAGAAACCTTATCCTTTTCCGAACGGATTACCTAAAATTCACGAACACGATGGGACGCGTGCTCAGGCTTTTGGAATTTTCGTAGAAAATAAATTAGTCCTCCTATATACGTACGAGTGCGATTTGGGCGATGGCTGGGAAGATGCCGAGGTTCATAACGATCCCATTGCTGTTAGAGAGAAGGCCTTAAAAATGGGTGCCAACATTATCAATTATATTTTTACCAACTAAATTGATATTATTTTAAACACATAGAAACATAGCTTTGTAATCTCAATAAAGGCGTTTCACTTATTTAAAATACACAGAGATAGAAAAGCTATGTGAAAGAAATATATTTCTTTTTGTCTTCTTTATTCAAAATTAAATCTATGTTTCTATGTGTTTAAATAAAAGTTTACAAATAATACAAACCAATCTTAAATTTTAAAAAGTGCAACTTACTCACGAAGAAAATCAATTTGAACGAAAAACGTTTCCGATAACATTGGTTTGCGATCATATTTATTTTCAGCAAAATATAGGTTCTCTTTTTAGAATCAGCGAAGCTTTTGGGGTCGAGAATATTATTTTTTTAGGAAAAGATATTCCGCTAACACCCAGAAAAATCAATAAAACTTCCCGAAGCACGCATCTTCATGTGCCTTATACTATAATTGAAAAAACAGCAGGACTTGTTGACTTTTTACTTCAAAACAACTTTGAAATCATTGCTTTGGAAATTGCCAGCAACAGTAAACCTCTAAAAGAAGTTGTGATTCCTGATAATAAAAAAATTGCACTTTTGATAGGAAGTGAAATTGACGGAATATCAGACGAACTTTTAAAAATTTCGAACCAAATTGTGCACATCAACATGTTCGGAAAAAACTCCAGTATGAATGTTGTACAAGCTGCCAGTATTGCTTTGTATGAGATTACCAGCTTCTAATTTTTTGATCTAAATATTGTTAAATTTCAACTGATTAGAAAATAGTCTTCAAAAAAACTATCCAAAACCTCGATTAAAAGCAAATAAATACGTTAAAATACATTTTAAAAAACAATAATTAAGAAAAAACATATTAAAAATAAAGTTGCTATTTTTGTAAGAACTAGATTATACAAGGGTTTATAAATTTCTGACAAATAAATCGTTATAAAAATTTGGCTACAAAATGATTTTGTTATAAAATTGCGGAACAAACAACCAAATGTAATTTTTTATAACAAAAACCCAAGTTATTATGAAAAAAATTCTTATTTCCGCGGTAACAGCCTTATTGCTGTTTTCTTGTCAAAATGACCAATCAGAATCAACAGATTCAGAAGCAACAGCTGCATCGACGCGCCGCGCATGTGCATCACAACAAGTTTTAGATGATCAACTGAGAGCTGATCCTACTTTAGCCATCAGAATGAATGAAATCGAGGCTTTTACCAACAAGAGTATCCTTACTAATCGTCTTGTAAATGGTAAAATCGAAATTCCTGTTGTCGTGAATGTTTTATACAGAACGGCGGCACAAAACATTTCTGATGCACAAATTCAATCCCAAATTGATGTCTTAAACAAAGATTTCAATGCATTAAATTCAGATTACAATAGTGTACCCGCTTTATTCTCTGGTGTAAAAGCGAATGTTGGAATTACATTTGTGCTGGATCAGATTATTAGAAAATCTACTACCAAAACTTCATGGGGTACCAATGACGCAATGAAAAAAGTCGCTCAGGGTGGTTTAGCACCTACTTCGCCTGCCACAAAACTTAATTTATGGGCGTGTGCCATTGGCGGCGGAATACTAGGATATGCCCAATTTCCGGGTGGAGCTGCTGCTACAGACGGAGTTGTAATTGATTCTAAATACTTTGGTTTGTCCGGTGCCGCAAATGCTCCTTTTAATTTAGGGCGTACAGGTACTCACGAAGTAGGCCACTGGATGAATTTACGTCATATCTGGGGAGACGCTAATTGCGGAAGCGATTTAGTTTCTGACACTCCAACTCATAATGAAGAAAATTACGGTGTACCTGCCTATCCGCATTACAGCACATGTACGGGAACTCCTGTAGAAATGACTATGAACTATATGGATTATGTTGATGATAATGCCATGTACATGTTCTCACAAGGGCAAAAAAACAGAATGGCTGCTATATTTGTTACAGGTGGCCCGAGAGCTGCATTTGGAATCTAAAAAAACAGATTAAAAAAATAAGTTGAAAAGCGGGATGATATCATCTCGCTTTTTTTTATTTACCTCCCTGCTTTAAAAGCTTTTTTCCTATATTTATATCCTAAAATCGAAACATGATAACATCAAAAATCATTTCTAACGGAATACTAAGAGCTTTAGCAACAATTATTGTGATTCTGAGCATTTTATATTTTCTGTATGAAATACAAACTGTAATAGTATACTTGTGCATCTCACTGCTTTTGTGCCTTCTTGCCAATCCTTTGATACAATTTTTAAAGAATAAATTAAAATTCAGCAACTCCTTAGCTGCTACCACGGCTCTTATTCTTTTTATATTGTCGATAGTGGGCTTTATATTATTATTTGTACCACTAATTATTACACAGGCCAATAATTTATCTTTACTGGACACGCAGAGTTTACAACAGCAATTTATTGAAACTGAAAAAAGTATAGAAGCTTATTTCAATATTCAGAATGTGGATTTGAATAAGGTTCTGAAAGATTCTAAAATCACATCTATAATTGATTTTACCTATTTTACAGGTTTTCTAAATTCAATTTTAGGATTTATGGCCAATATGGGAATGGGTTTAGTATCTGTATTCTTTATCACCTTTTTCTTTATTAAAGATCAGGAATCCTTTAAGGTAACTGCCCGAAAAATACTTCCTGATACAAATGAAGATAAGATTATAAATTCTATTACTAAGATCAATCACTTTTTAACCCGTTATTTTATTGGTTTGCTGCTTCAGCTAACAGTTGTATTTATTTTATATCTAATTGTTCTGGTCATCTTTGGTAACAAAAATGCCTTTGTAATTGCCTTCTTATGTGCCATTTTGAATATTATTCCATATATAGGACCTATCATTGGAACTACTTTGGCCGGGATTTTAACGATGATCAGTATGATTGGCAGCGATTTTCAAACCGAAATCCTTCCGAAAACAATATATGTTATCATCGGATTTTTACTGGTTCAGGCAATTGATAATAATGTGAGTCAGCCTATAATTTCATCAAAAAGTGTAAATTCGCATCCGTTAGAAATATTCCTCGTTACTTTGATTAGTGGAATTACTTTTGGGATCGTTGGGATGATTATTGCTATTCCTGTTTTTACGATGGTAAAGGTAATTTTGAAAGAATTTTTTCCTAACAATAAAATTGTCTCCGTATTAACCGAAAGAATTTAACAGTGAACACTTCTATTTTGCACCAAAATATTCAGGATTTTATAACTCTGAATATTGGTGTACCGATTGCAAAATTAGCTCTTCAGAAAAATCCGTTTCCTGAAACTGACTGGATTCTAATTTTAAATCAAATAGAAGCCAAGTCGAAAGCCAAGGATAAATTACCTTCCTGGTTTTTGACTGAAAATATCATTTATCCCAGTAAAATTTCTGTTGAACAAACCTCATCTGAAAAAACAGCGGCTTATAAGGCGTCTTTGGTTTCCGGTGAAAGTTTAATCGATCTTACCGGAGGTTTTGGTGTGGATGATTATTACTTTGCCAAAAAAATCAAAAACATAGCGCATTGCGAAATAAACGAAGATTTATCTGCCATTGTGCAGCATAATTTCAAACAGCTTAATGTGAATAATTGTACCTTTTATGCGAAGGATTCAACTCATGTATTAAACGAACTGAACCAGAAATGGGATTGGATCTATATTGATCCTTCACGCAGAAATGATGCAAAGGGCAAAGTTTTCATGCTGAAAGACTGTTTGCCGAATGTTCCTGATTTATTGGATTTTTATTTTGAAAAAACAGATTCTATTTTAATCAAAACGGCTCCTTTACTGGATCTGTCAGCTGCTTTATCCGAACTTAAATTCGTTAAAAACATTCATATTATTGCACTTGAAAATGAAGTAAAGGAATTGCTTTTTGAAATTCATAAACATTACTCAGGCAAAATAACGATCAAAACAGCTAATTTATTAAAGGATAAAATAGAATCTTTTGAATTTCTGTTAGATGACGAAACTGTATCTGCGCATTATCACCTGCCGCAAAAGTATGTCTATGAACCTAATGCCGCTATTATGAAATCGGGCGGTTTTGATGAAGTAAGTGCTATTTTTACTATCAATAAACTTCACAAACACTCTCATTTATATACTTCAGATGATTTAATTGATTTTCCGGGACGTACTTTTCAAATTGAAAAAGTGATTCCGTACAGCAAAAACGAAATGAAAATTGCACTCTCTAATCAGCAAGCCAATATCACGACACGAAATTTTCCGGAGACGGTAGAAAACATCCGCAAGAAGTGGAAAATAAAAAATGGCGGAAATTTGTATTGTTTTTTTACAACTGATAAAAATGATAGCAAAATAGTTTTAATTTGCAGAAAAATTACTTAAATATGAAACAACTAATTACACTAACCTTTTTCTTGTTAACCTTTACCACATTTGCCCAAAAACCATGTGAATACAGTACCAATGTAAACGACTCGATTGGCAGTTATAAAGTAACGAACGAATACCTTATAAGCGAAAAATATTTTGGTGGTACTTTTGATTATATCTTCTTTTCGCTGGCCCAGACAGATGGTTTGCCTACCTTAAATTTACAACTTATCCAGAAAAGCAAAGATTTTATAAAAGCGAATTGTTTTGATAAAAACTCTAAGGTTTTTCTACAATTAGAAAATGGAAAAATAGTAACGCTGATTCATATCGAGAGAGAAAATTGCGGTACGCTTATTCGTGACGACAAAGGTTTTGACAATCGTATCAATACAGGAATTTTCATGTTTAAAAAAGAAAATTATGACGAATTAAAAAAATCTCCTGTTTCGATCATGCGAATCAAATACCTGACAACTACAGAAGATTATATTGTAAAAAGAGAATTAACTTCTGAGTTAAATGCCAAGGTATATCATCCTAATACGTACTTCATGGAAAACATGAGATGTGTGGAGTAATTAATCGCATTTCCATTTCTCGTTCGAAACCTTATCATTTAAACCTGCTTTTAAATTATAATGCCACCACTCTGAATCAAAAGAATTGAAACCGTTTTTTATCATTACCGTTTTAAGGTATTTTCTATTTGCTTTAACCGGTACCGGGAATTTTGTATAATTATGACTTGCCTGAATGCCGAAGAAATCAAAAGCGGTTCCCATTTCGAGTTCAGTTCCATCAGCATTGACTAAAGTAATATCTACGGCTCCTCCTCTATTATGGATGGAGCCTTTTTTTGGATCTGCAACATACTTGGGATTGGATACAATCTCCCACATTTTTTTCTGAATAGACAAGGGCCTGTAACAGTCAAAAAGTTTTATTTTGCATCCCTGCTTCATAAATTCCTTATTGGCTGCAATTAAGGCTTGCACTGTCTTGTAACGCAACAGACACTCAGCACAATCATATACTTTTGCTTTTAGAAAATTATCTTCGGTCGCATACTTCATATCGTAGATAAAATCACTACTATAATCTTTTAAATTTACAAAAGTGGTATCTGCAATTTCCTGTGTTGTTTCACTTGAATAGGCTTCGTTTTGAGCTTTTACAGCAACTCCAGACAAAATAAATGATAAGAATAATAAAAACTGAAGTTTTGAAGATGGGTGTATTTTCATTGTAAAAATGTATTGTATCCTGTAAATATAAAGATAAAAGTATTCTCTGGAAAATGGCATTTTGTATAATGCTTTATTAATCTTTATACTTTAAACTATGGTCTTTAATTATTTTCTGGCTTTTGAGTTTAACCGCTTTAGATAATTGTTTCCAATTTTCGTCGTATTCAATTCTGTAAACATCATCTTCATTTCCGGAAGGATAATAGGCTGTTGCTTTCGATTTTATAAAATTTTGGCTGACTGACTTTTCAGGAATTGTATAAATAATTTGCTTGAAAGGTTTTGCATCCAAACCATCGCTGTCTCCCATATACGATAAATAAAATTCTGGTTTACCATCTTTATCCTCATCGCTGATAGTACATTTTTGATAATCAAATTCAGGCCAATAGACTACGTTGCCAAAATCCTGGAATTTGGCTTTTTCAATCATTCCTCCGTGATCGTACAGCAAAACAAAGGCATATAAATTGTGCTCGCTAAAAATGATAGTATCCTGAGGTTTGCCTTTCATATCACTATGCTTCCAGGTTTCTTCTTCATGAACCCATTTTTTTGTTTTAAAGTTATAAACCTCACCAACAGCTCCATTTTTATAATCAATCATACGGCTAAGTTTATTTATTTTCTTTTTGAAAACAAATTCAAAATGACCATACTCACTTTCACAATGAATAATCATGGTTGTTTTACCATATAATTTGCTCTCGTAATTAAAATCAATATCAGGAACAGCCTTGCTGTATTTTACAGAATCTTTGGGATAATAACGCTGTACTATCAGAGGTTTCTTTTGTGCTATTATACTATTTATAAAAAAGAGTGACGTAAGAGTAAAAAGGTAATTTGATATTAATTTCATTTTCTTGGATTATGCTTTTCTTTATTAAATAATAAAAGCTTTATTGAGGTTCGAAATTAGTTTATTTTAGAAAACCTGATTACAGGAATTAGTCTTTTTTACACTACTTTAAGGTATTTATCATATGGTTTTGATAAATAAATTAAAGCTGCAATAGCCAGCCAATTGTAAGTAACACGCTTAAAACTTTTAGCATCTGTAAATGGTTTAGAATTATATATAAATTACTCATTAAAAAGAATTATTCTTTTTTATTTAAAAAATCCCCATATTCTCAGGTTTGATCGTAAATCCAATGCGCACCATACTTCTGTGTTCCTGATAATCGATCAAACTTTCTGTATAGCCCACAAACCATTGAAGCGTGAGATAATAATTTTCGTTTTTATAGGGTCTCCAGTTTACCTGCGTCTGCAGCGATCCATATTTCATAACACCGCTTCCTTTTCTAAACAGAATATCGGCACTCCATCTTCCGGGTTGTATCTGGTACGTTGCACTGGCTTCGCCATAACCTACATATTGGGTAAGATACGGATTGTCTTCTTTATCAACAATCGGAATCCATCCTCTAAGTCCAACCACCCAACGCGGAGAAATTTGCGATTTTAATGAAAAAGCCAGCATGTTCCAGGTTCTGGAATAAATAGAATCCCTTCCGTTTGATTCGTGTTCTAACGAGACAGTTCCGTAAGTGAGTCTTCCTCCTTTTAAATAAAACGGGCGAACGAGGGCTACTCCGGGATTAAAGTTTATTTCTGAAAATGGTTTTGAGCTTGCATAAATATCCCAAAAAGCTTTTTGGGTATACATTAAATACGGGAAAAAACCACCCCACAAAGGTTTCGAATTCAGCCTCAGCTTAAAACTTACCTGATATTTTACATCGGCTGTATTGCGGGTTATAGCTGTATTTATTGGTACGCCTGTTAGAAAATAATTGTCTTTGTGAACAGAAAAACTAGGTTCTTTCAGCAGTGAATCTGCTGCCCGAAAATTTTTTGCATCTTCGACAATTTGGGAATTTGTGTTGATCGAAAACAAAATGACACACGTTAACAGGTATTTTAAATACATTCTTACAGTTTAAATTGAAGCTTATTTTTTTAGTTTTTTTACTAAGGTAAGATATATTGATGCATTATATTAACTCAAAAAATACAAGTTTTAGCTCATTAACGTAAAATTTTCTTATGTTCTGCTGATGGAAATAAAAAAGGATTTTCTTCAATTCTGTCAAAGCAATCATAGAACATATTAGGATAGTTATCTGCCTGATCAATGCCAAATTGACCAACCTCGTAATAATAAATTCTTTTTAAATCTTCTTTGGCTTCGCTACTTAAAAAACAGCTATACATCAGGCAGCTCTCTTTTGAATTCTGCTAACATTTCTTCTCTGCTTTGTTTTTTTACAAAACCGCTTTTTTTTCCCTTATCTATTTTGGCTCTCACAAACTCATAGTATTCTTCTTGTGAACGGGCTTTCTTAGTCAGATAGTTAATAGCTTCACTTTTGCTGCTAAATTCTTAGGTCTCAACCTGATTTTTTAACCACTCTTCATTAGGTGCTGTTAATGATATACTTTGTCGTGTCATAATCCTAATTTTATTGGGTGTAAATTTATACCAGACTTTTCAAATAGAATTAAAATTTTATTTTTATTGGATTAACGTAAAACATCCTTTGGCTTTTGGAGATTTATCGTTTAAAAAAAAGCTCTTGTATTTCATTTAATTTTCAATTTCAAAACATTCACAGAATATGCAGGCAATTTCCATTGCGCTTTCTCCCCTTTCAGTTTGTATTCGCTTTCTTTTGGGCTTATCTTTTTAGGATCTGAAAATGTGTTTTCATCTTGTAAATTCGGACTTGTCAGTGTTGTTAAATTTCCTTTAAACTCTAATTTATTTCCTTTTAAATCAATAATAATATCCTGTGCCTCTGCCGATGTATTGACGACTTTTATAATTACTTCTTTGGTTTTACTGTCTTTTACGGCAGATGCGTACAAATTGTTTTGTCCTGTCAATGGTTTTCCGTCTTGGGTAATCGCTAATAAATCTGTTCCTTTATTGAGAGAAAACAACTTTTGTACATAGTAATTCGCTGAACCATACGTTTCGAGATTATTGAACCAAATCATGTCCGGTGTCCACTGCCAGGCCTCTTCGTGGGCCATTAGCGGCGCATAAGAAGTTAGAGTAACTACCTCAGCATTTCGCTCTAATCCGGTCATAAAAGCAGCTTCAGAAAATGCACATTCCCAATTATTCCTGTTATTGGGATTTGCCCCTGAAACACTTTGCGCCGCATATTCGCCTGCAAATATTTTTGGCCCTTTTCTGTCGTAGCTATCATAACGCCCCGCATTTTCTCTGAACCATTGCGGACTTTTATAATAATGCTCGTCGATCAGTTCTGCATCAAGCTTTTTAAGTTCCTGCATGGCATAATCAAAATGTTCCCCATCCGGCGAAGGTCCGCTTCCGGATACGATAATTATTTTTGGATATTTTGCTTTTATTGCTTTTTCAAATACTTTGTATCTTTCGATATAATCCGGTCCCCATTGTTCGTTTCCAACTCCAATGTATTTTAGATTAAATGGTTTTGGATGCCCCATATCGGAACGCAATTTCCCCCATGGCGTATCAATTGTTCCATTGGCAAATTCAATCAAATCTAAAGCGTCTTTTATATAAGGATCCAATTCTTCGATAGGTGCGAGTTCTCCGGTGTTGTACTGGCAGGCCATTCCACAGCTTAAAATAGGTAACGGTTCTGCCCCGATATCTTCCGAAAGCTGAAAATATTCATAAAATCCCAAACCGAAACTCTGAAAATAATCAGGCGTCTGTTTATGTCCAAATTCGACATTCCAGCGGTTCATCATCGTTTTTCTGTTCTCTACTTCCCCCACCGATTTTTTCCATTGATAACGGTCTGCGAGGGTTCTTCCTTCCACAATACAACCGCCCGGAAAACGCAAAAATCCGGGTTTCATATCATACAAAAGCTGGACAATATCTTTGCGTAAACCATTTTTCCTGTTTTTCCAGGTATCTTCCGGAAATAGTGAAATCATATCTAAATCAATGGTTCCTGTTCCTTCAAAAGTTATTTTTAATCTGGCCTTTGCCTCCGTTTGTGTGGCAGTAAATTGTGAGGTATAATTGTTCCATTCTTTTGATGACGGAATTATGCTGGTTTCTCCCAAAACCTTTTGGTCTTTATCGATAAACTGAAAGATGATTTTTTTGATCGTTCCGTCAGGGTTAGCTACTTTTAAGGAAAGATTATATTTCGCATCTTTCTTAATTCCCATTCCTCTAAAACCTTCATTGATGATGGCATATCCTTTATCGTCGTTGATCAGAATACGACAGAAATTAGGATTGTTTTTATTTTCTGAAACGTTAACAGGTGTTGCTACACCGGATTGCATATTCATAGAAGACCTTTTGGTATTGGGCTGCTCCCATCCCATTAAGGGTTTGTCAAACTCAAAAGAGCGGTTTTTAATCATTTCAGCATACAATCCTCCATCGGCAGCAAAATTGATATCTTCAAAAAACAAACCAAACATGGTGGGCTGTATTTTGGTAACCGTTTTAGCAATATCAACCTCTAATGTTGCCTTTTGGGCATTCGCATACAGACTGCCGAACAACAGACTGCAAATAGCCCATTTTGAAATAGTATTCTTTTTCATTTTGATATATTGAATTGATCTTCTAAGAGATAATTAATTTTAAACACATCGTTTATTATGTGAAGGAAATTGGTTTATTTTTAATGCTTTTTTACAGCTTTTAACTTCTCAGGAAAAGCGGATTGCCCTTCCAGATTATTTATGATTAGCGAATCTACATTTTTACTTTCGACTGCGTATGTAAAATAGTCCGGTTTATTTTTCCCCCATTCTACAGAACAGTTTTGCATTTTGATTTTCTCTGCCGAATCAAAATAGAAACCGGCTGTACTTCCTTTTACAAAACCTTCTAATTCAGACGGACGACGATCATAAATACCGCCCTGATGCGGGGTTGTTTTATCTATAAAAACACTGACATTGTCAAAAACTATATTTTGTATTTTGTCTTTAGATTCTGCACTTACATATACTCCATTTTCTCCTGTGCATTGAATATTGGTAAAATAGATATTTTTTATTTCGCCCACTTTTCCCTCGACAGCTCCTTTTGGAAAACGCCAATTGGCATCTTTATGATTTCCTTTTGCCCTGCGATATGCCGTAATATAAATAGGCTCTGCTTTTCCCCACCAGGTATCAGTCGTTAATTTTCCTTCGATAATGATATTAGAAAATAGAACATCACTGACTGTTCCCTCGTCTCTATTCTGAATTCCTAAGGCACGATTGCTGTTTTTGATAATGCAATTATTAAATACCACCTGTCTGATAGCATCCATATTTTCTGAACCAATCTTTATTGCGCAGCTGCTGCTGGTCATGGTACAATTGGTAACCGTTATATTTTCGCAGGCTCCAAATTCTTCAAATTCACGTCTGTTTTTCAGACAGATACAATCATCCCCGCTTTCGATATAACAATCGCTGATTCGGACATTTTTGCAATGGTCTAAATCGATACCATCGCTATTGCGTACTTTTAGACTGTTTAGTAATGTAATGCCGCTAATAACAACATCATTGCAACCTACAAGATGAATAGTCCAATAGGCCGAATTCCCGATATGAACATCTCTTATCCTGATATTTTTTCCGCCAATAATTGTCAACACATGCGGTCTTGGATCTAAAACTGTAAAAGGTTTCAAAACATAAGAATCTTCTAATTCCTTTCCCATAAAAGAAATTCCGTTTCCGTCTATTTCTCCCGTTCCGCTAATGCTGAAATTTTCTACATTTTCTCCTCCTATCCAGATTGTCCCTTCTCCCGGATTGCTTCGAAAAGCACTTTTGGTATATAATTTCTCATCGGGACTTGCGAGTAATTTCGCTCCGGCTTCGATATGCAGCTCTATTCCTGACTTTACATCAAATGGTCCTGACAAAAAAGTAAACGGTGCCGGTATTAATACTCTTCCGCCCGTTTTGCTGCAGGCGTCTATTGCTTTTTGAATCGCTGCTGCATCATTGGTTTTGCCATCTCCTTTGGCTCCGTATTTTTTTATATCATAAACCTTTTGCGCTGTGGCTGTCAGAGAAAAACAAAAAAGGGTGATGCCGATTATAAGTTGCTTTATCATTTTATTTTTTTATTAAAAGATTGCTTTAAAATCTCTTTGTGAGTTTTGGTAATTGAATTTATTTTGACGGCAATACAAATGTATTTTGTTTGGGTTCTATTTTTCTTTTTACAGCAGCTGCATCCAGATTATCGGATCTGACATCCTTAAAAACAATTTGATTTGTTTTGTCTGAAGGCACATTTATATCCTTCATGACAAGTCCGTTTACATCGTCAAAAACAAATGCGGGACGGAAATCTTCTTTTTCTAGAATCAATTTTATATTTTTCATTTCGATTCCGTTTACGTGGCGCACATAAAATCCCCACGAAGGCAATTCTCCAAACATGGTAAATTCCGGATAGCCTTTTACGTTCTCTAACACATCTTTTAATCTTGTCAAAGGCAGATAGGCCATTCCTTTTGTTGCTCTGCCGGGATAGGTAATTTCGATATTTTCTAATGTTACATTTTCAATAGAATGTCCCGGGATTCCGGCAATGGAAGACGGGAAAGGATTATGGAAATAATCTACTTCTGGGCCGCGCAAATCATAATCGATATCCGGACGCCCGAAAGGAATTTGGGCTTTTACATTTTTGATCGACACATTTTTAATATAACCCGGCTGTCCTCCGTTTCTGTGACCTAACCTAATCAGAATAGCATTTCCTGTGTTTACAGCTGTAATATTCGAAACGTTGATATTCTCAATTTCAGCACCATCAACAGATTCTATAGCAATAGCTGATCTGAAAGTATCAAAAACCTGAATATTTTCTATCGTTACATTTTTGAAACTTCCGTAAGAACCTGTCCCAAATTTAACGGCATTGGCACTTGATCTAATGGTACAGTTGGCGATATAAATGTTATTGTTCTGCAATCCCGGAGAATCTGATTTTAAACAAATCCCGTCATCGGCAGAATTGACATCGCAATTTGTTACTCTTACATTTTCACAGCCGTCGATATCAATTCCGTCATTGTTCCAATAGGCCCTGCTGTCTACTTTTACATAATCAACTACAATGTTGCTGCTTTGCTCAAAACACTGCACCCAACCCGGACTATTTTTGAGCGTGATGTGGGTCATGGTAATGGAATCACATTTTACAAAAGAAACCAGTTTTCCTCTTCCATCAGAAGGGCGCAGTCTTCTGTAGTTATAATTGGGATCAATTTTTACTCCGGTATGATGCAGGCTGTCAACTGCAAGTGCCAATTCCCTACCCTGTCCGTCAATAATTCCTTTTCCGGAAATAGCAATATTTTTCGCGGCATGAGCCAGCACCAAAGCTCTTATTCCTTCATATTTTGGATAATCATTCGGATCTGTGCTTCCTAACAAAACCGCTCCATCTTCAAAAAACAATTCCACACCACTTTTTAAAACGATACTTCCGGATAAAAACGTTCCTTTTGAAAAGACAACTCTTCCTCCTTTATTTTTATTTGCCGCATCAATGGCTTTTTGAATGGCTTTAGTATTTACTGTTTTGCCATCGGCCACAGCTCCATAAAAAGTAACCCGATACTCTTTTTTCTTAACGGCATACATTTCAACATTAAAACTCAACTGTAAAAGAAAAAGTAAAACGATACAACTTTTGAAAATTTTCTTATTATTATTCATAATTATTTTTTTACGCATTAATTTAAAATTACCAAAAGACCGTATATAATGCAATCAATATTCCGCTGATAATGAATGATCCAATAATAAACTCTGAGGACACCCTGAACATCGATTTGTCTATTTCGATTTTTAATGTTTTCTGCTGTTCTTCGCTTTCAGGATTAAAAAGGCTGATGGCAACCATTATCAATACGATTAAAAAGAAAGAAATCGTCATTCTGTCTAAGAAAGGATAATCCGGAAAAGCGCCATTTGTCCATACCGGCAGGAACTTTAATACTGCTGCAATTGGCACTGTCAGCAATGCTCCTGCAAGTCCGGCTGATGGCGTTGTTTTTTTCCAGAACATTCCCAATAAGAATATAGCCAAAACTCCCGGCGAAAAGAAACCAACATATTCTTGTATGAACTGATAGGCCTGATCTAATGATTTTAATGCCGGAGCTACTAATGCTGCAATAAACATAGCAATGACAACCACCCATCTTCCGGTCAATACCAATTTTCTTTCTGATGCTTCTTTGTTAAAATATTTTTTATAAATATCTAAGGAAAAAATAGTCGAAATACTATTGGCTTTACCCGCTAAAGAAGCCACTATTGCTGCGGTTAATGCCGCCAGGGCAACTCCTTTTAATCCTGCAGGCAATAAATTCATTAAGGTTGGATAGGCCTGATCCGGTTTTAAAACTCCTGCAGCATCTACCATTTCTTTTTGAAACATGCCGTTTTGATGCATTACATACATGGCAATACCGGGTAAAACAGCAATAATAGGAACTAATAATTTTAAAAATGCAGCAAATAAGATTCCTTTTCGGGCCGTTTTCAAATCAGCTCCCAAAGCTCTCTGAACAATGTACTGATTACAGCCCCAATACGCCAGATTATTAATTAACATACCACCTACCAGTACTGAGATTCCAGGTAATTCAGCATAATGAGGATTCGATTTATCAAGGATCATATGCAGGTGACCCGGCGCTTCTTCTTTTAAGACCATCAGCCCTTTCAGGATATCTTTTCCAAAACCAAACTGCTCTGACAATAAAGTCAGGGACAAATAAGTGGTTACCAAACCGCCCATAATCAATACGATAACCTGAAACATATCAGTATATCCTATGACTTTCATTCCTCCTAACGTTACTATTATCGAGAATAAACTTAACCCAATAACGCAAAACTGAAAGCTCACCGGTGCAATCGATGAGATGGCCAAAGCACCTAAATATATGATGGAGGTAAGATTGACAAATACATAAATCAACAACCAGATGATGGCCATGATAGTACTTACTGTACCGTTGTATCTTTTTGCCAAAAATTGCGGCATGGTAAATATCTTATTTTTAAGATAGACTGGTAAAATAAATACCGCGACAACAATCAGTGTCGCTGCAGCCATCCATTCATAAGAAGCAATCGCCAGTCCGATTGCAAAACCTGAACCGCTCATTCCTATAAAATGTTCAGCTGAGATATTAGAAGCGATCAATGATGCTCCAATTGCCCACCAGGTAAGGGAACCTTCAGCAAGGAAATACTCGTTGGAACTCGTAGTTGCATTTTTCTTGCTTCTATATATATACATTCCGTAACTCGAGACCAATACGAAATAAATAAAGAAGACAATGTAATCTGCGGTTTGTAATGCATTCATAATGATGTGGTTATTTTTTGGTTAGTCAGTAAAATGTATTCTTAAAATGTTTGGTTCTCCAAACAAATCATAAAGCTTCTCAAAGCTTAAATATTAAATCTATGTATCTATACTCTTTTCTCTTCTCTCTTCTTAAACTTTCAAAAACCATCTCTTTTTATACAAAAAATAAAGCAACAAAAGCTGTACAAAGGTGATGGACAGTGCAGTAAAAACGGGCTGCCAAATAAGCGGTGTAAACTTTATAATGCCGCCAAATACGTATTGGGCAGTGTGTGCAAAATCAACTAAACCTTCTGCTGCTATATAAATCAAAATCGAATTTGAACCGATCAACAATAAAGGAAATGCCCATTTATGAAATCCCAAAAGATCAATTACGAGATAGAAAAAAGTAAAAAACAAAATGCTAAATCCGCCTACAAAACATACAAAAGAGCTGGTCCATAAATGTTTATTGATTGGAAAATCATAATCCCAAATAACTCCTATCCCAATCAAAACAATTGCAGCAAGAATCATTACGGCCAATTTATTCCCTGATGAAAAATGGTTGTTCGTCTTTAAAAATGTTCCTAAAAACACGCCCAGTAAAGCTGTTGCAACAGCAGGAATTGTCGAAAACAAACCTTCAGGATCATAGACTGTGCTGTGCAGTCTTCCGGGTAAAAACAAACGATCAATATAACCTTCTAAGGAACCTTCTTTGGTTAGAACGCCCGCACCAAAATCAGGAACCGGAATAAATTTCATTGCCAGATAATATCCTGCCAGAATACCTGTAAACCAAAGCAATTGTGACTTGAGATTAAAATTCAAATAAATCAGTCCGGCAAAAAACCAGGCAAGTCCGATACGTCCCAAAACACTTGCAAAACGCGTTTGGTCGAATCCGTCAAAGCGTAATAATCCGTTGACAACAAATCCCAAAAACAATAAGATACAGGTTCTTTTAAGCATTGATCTGTATATTTTTTTCTTTTCTTTTGATGGCAGTTCCCTTGGAGTTTTGACACCAGCAAGATTCATTTTCTTTTCGAAAGAATACGGCATTGAAACTCCTGCAACAAATAAAAATATCGGAAAGATCATATCATAAAACGTAATTCCATTCCACTCCGCGTGATGCAATTGCGAGGACATCCAGATAAAAACCGGAATTGGCACAGCCTTTGCCAGCGCATGCATGATATGTTCGCCGCTCATAATCCAAAACATAACAAACCCTCTTAGAGCATCTAAAGAAATTAATCTATCCGGTGTAATTGCTTTACTCATATTCTACTTTATTTAAAAGCATATTTTATCTATTGATCTCTTTTTTGAGTATCAATATTTTTTTCTATTTAGTCATGATATATCCCTACAGATCGCCAAAATTGCGATTGTATGATGGCAGAAATTTTGACAATTAAAACCAGCAACAGGTACTTTTACTGCTTTTAATTGTCCTTTCTTATTTTGATTCTAGTGGTTTTATGATAAATCCGTAGCTGTATTCATTTTTGTCCAGTAGATATTTGTCATGCGGGAATGCTCCCCAACTATTGTCTCCACCCAAACCACGCTGGGTTAAGTCTACACAGACCACAACTTCTTCTCTGGGCGTAATATCACTCGAATGAAGGTTCTTTTTTGAGATGCCCCCGTCAAAATCACTCGGATAATTATTCAAAGTACTGATCCCTAAAGGCTGTAAACCTTTTATTTCAAGTCCATTTCCTTTGTTGTTCGAAAGTGTAAACCAGCGAACATCTGTTTTATATCCGTTTTCCTGCGGACGTGTATACGGCACATATTGATCTGCTACTTTGCTTTGATAAATTCCTTTGAATGCTGCTGTTTTTCTATCAGGATAATTTTCTAAAGGTCCTCTTCCGTAATAATCCAGATTTTCGAACTTGTTTTTTAAAACGAAAAGCATTCCAAAACGTGGCATTTCCGGTACCGGATTATTTCCTTTTTTATAGGATGGTATAATTTCTAAAGCTCCGTCATTACCCAGAAAATATTTGATTGTATAATCTGAAGCGACATCATTAAGTTTCAACTTTGCCACAATATATTTTTTTTCGTTTTCCTCGATTACCTGAATCGCTTCTAAAGTGCTGTTTTTACCTGCTGTTCTCCACACATTCGATTTTAACTGCATTTTATTTCCGAAGTCATTATCCGTTGGGGCTCTCCAAAAATTAGGTTCCGGATATTGCTTAAAATATTCCTCACCGTTTACTGTATAATTTGAAATCAATCCTGTTGTCTTGCTGATTTTAACGGTAACATTCGCGCTACTTAAAATAAACTCATTTTTCTCTTCCTGAACTTTTGAAGAAGACGAGGCCGTTTTTTCAAAATAATGATCACTTTCTAAAACAAATTGTTCTTTGGCAATTTCAAAATTTTGGGGCAGTAATTCTGATCCTCTTTTGGTATAAGCAAAAACATTCAATAAATATTCTACTCCTTGTTTGGATTGCAATTTTGGCAAATCCAATTTAAACTGTTTTTTTGATTTCGGATTCAAAGTGACATTGAATGCTCCTTCTTTGATCGCTTTTCCGTTTTCTACAATCTGGTATTTAAAGTTGTATTGATTCAGATTGGTAAAGCCGAAATCGTTTGTGATTTCAATTAGTCCGCTTTTGAGGTCGACAGCTTCAAATAAAATATCCTGATACACTTTTTTTACTTCAAATGCTCCGGGATGCGGTGTTCTGTCGGCGTAAACCAATCCGTTATGACAGAAGTTTTCATCATTTAGATAATTTTGGCTTCCCATATCACCTCCGTAAGCCCAGTATTTTCGACCTGCTTCATCAGTTTCTTCAAAACCCTGATCTACCCAATCCCAGATAAAACCACCCTGCATATTTTTACTTCCGCGAATAATATCCCAATATTCCTGAAAATTACCGCTGCTGTTTCCCATTGCATGTGAATACTCACACATAATAAACGGACGTGCAACTTCTTTTCGGGCTGCATATTCTTTCATGTAGGCAATTGTTGGGTACATAGGACAAACGATATCTGTATTTTCGTTTTCCTTTGCCTGCTCAAACTGAACCAATCGGGTGTTGTCTCTCTTTTTGATCCATTTGTAAGCTTCGTGAAAAACAGGTCCATTAGCACTTTCATTACCTAATGACCAAATAATTACCGATGGCATATTTTTATCTCTTTCTACCAAGCTGTAAATTCGGTCTAAATGTGCTTCTCTCCATTCCGGAAGATGGCCCGGATTAGTTTTTGGATTCATATAAATAAGAGGCTGCCCCTCTACTCCCATTCCGTGACTTTCGATATTGGCTTCATCTACTAAAAACAAACCGTATTTATTACACAATTTTACCCATAAGATATTGTTTGGATAATGACTGCAGCGCACCGAATTGATATTCAGCTGTTTCATCATCTTGATGTCTTTCAACATCGTGGCTTCGTCCTGATAATGTCCTGTAACAGGATTGTGTTCGTGAATATTTACCCCGTGCACCATTAACCGAACTCCATTTACCAGCAATTGTCCTCCTTTTAATTCTACTTTTCTGAACCCGATTTGGGTACCCACTGTTTCGATCAGATCTCCCCTTTCATTTTTCAAGGTTAACAGTAATGTGTATAAATTTGGCGATTCACTGCTCCATAATTTTGGATTTGATATGTTTTGTTGAAAACTGATCGTCTGAATTGTATTGCTTTCAAAATTGACTTTTAGATCCTTAACAAAAATATTTTTACCCGAAGCATCTACTAATTTTGCTTCTAGTTTTTGATTGCCTGCGGCTTTAGATGTCAGGTTTTTTAAAGTTACGTCTACACTTAAACTTCCGTTTTTGTATTGGGCATCTAAATCAGGTTTTGCAAAAAAATCGGCAATTCGAATATCATTCGTACTGTACAAATAAACGTCTCTGTCAATTCCGGAAAGTCTCCACATATCCTGATCTTCCAGATACGATCCATCGCTCCATCTGTATACTTCGACAGCCAGACTATTGTTTCCGGGTTTTAAATATTTACTAATATCAAATTCCGCCGGACTTTTTGTATTTTCTGTATAACCTACTTTTTCTCCGTTTACCCAAATGTACATTGCTGATGTTCCTGCTTCAAAATGAAGGTAAACATGGCGGTTTTTCCAGTTTTCAGGTACAACAAAATCTCTTTTATAAGAACCAACCGGATTATCTGAATGATTGATAAAAGGCGGGTTTCTCTCGAAAGGATACGTAATATTGGTATAAATTGGCACTCCATAACCGTTTAATTCCCAGTTTGAAGGCACTTGCAATTCTTTCCAGTGTAAAGTACTGTAGTCCTGCTTATAAAAATCTTTCGGGCGCTGATCGGGTGTTGGAGACCAGGAGAATTTCCATTTTCCATTCAATGAAAAATACCATGGAGAATTACTGTACTGATCCATTATTGCAGATGCTTCGTCTGCATACGGAAGAAATGCCGCTCGTGCCGGTTCTCTGTTGATCTGAAATACCGCCGGATTTTCCCAATCGTTACGTTCTGTTTCCTGAGCCGAAACAAAAGTTATGCAAAGTAACAGCAGGCTTAATAAAAGTATTTTGGTTTGGTTTTTATGCATTATTTTGGTTTTAGATAGCTGGCAATTCTTTTTATAACACATAGAAACATAGTTTTTTCTTTGTGTCAAAAGGCGTTTTACTTATTATAAAAACACATAGTTATGTGTGAGAAACCATTTTCTTTAAAAAAATCTTTTTTATGCTAAAAAGAAAATCTATGTTTCTATGTGTTTATGTAACCTTTTAAAACTTCATTTTCTCAGGCAAATATTTAGCGACTAGTTCTTTATAATAAGGCAATAACGCTTTTACATCGGGTTTAACAGGTGCTTTTGTATACAAATCATAAGGATTGAATTTGCGCACCCAGTCAAACATTTCGATGTCTTTCTCATTCATCAAATGTGCATAGGCATTTTCTTTGTGCTGTGAATAAAATGAATGGTAACGAATCATATATAATGCAGGATCCGGCAAATAATCTTTCATAATCTGATACAGATATTCATCATGTCCCCAGCTCATTTTTACATTTTCAAGTCCACAGTTTTCAGTATAAACCCCAAATTTCGTATTGAATCTTTCATCTGTATAATCGGGATTTTCCTTAAAAAATTCAGGATATACAATTTTATCGGAGTAAGAACAGCCTACCGGAAATGTGTCGCCAACAACGGCCCATTGCGGTTCGCCAAACAAACACAGAATTTTTCCTAAATCGTGTATAAATCCCGTTAGTACAAACCAATCCGGATGACCATCTGCCCTAATGGCTTCAGAGGTCTGCAAAAGGTGTTGTGTCTGGTCTAAATCTATATCGGGATCGCTGTCGTCTACAAGTGTATTGAGAAAATCAACAGCTTCCCAAATCGACATTTCTTTTTTATTAAACTGTAAAAATTCAGCTTCTTTACTGCACACAAAATCATAAGTCTGATAGGTGTGATTTATTCTGTAAAACTCCTTAACGGTTTCTACTCTTTCTGAATCGACATAATTTCGAAACTCATCTTTCTCCTTTACAGGTTCAGACGGATCCGGATAGCGTACTAACAAATCGTCTTCCCACTCATCCAGATTATGCAACGGATTATTACTGTCTATTGGCTTTTTCATAAGATCTAAAAATTAATTGTTACCAGACAAAAATAGAGTTACAAACCGCAATCAAAATGGATTAATACATCAAAAACATGGATAGATTTTAAATTTATGTGATTTTTTCAATAAAAAACAGTTACCAAACTAATTGTAAATCAAGAGTAAAGGGTTTTATCACTTGATATAACACTGGTATTAGATAAATTACTTTACAGAGACGCACTGCTTGTTTCTGTACCATATAAAATGTGTAGATTCCGCCACGAATTGCACGAATCTACACGAATTTATTGGTGATAATTTGCAGAATTTGTGGTGAAAAAAATACAGCCAAGACGTACCTCTGCAGTATAAAATGTGTAAATATCGCCACGAATCGTACGAATCTACACGAATTAATTGGTGATAATTTACGAAATTCGTGGCGAGAAAAAGATCATTTCTATTTAATCAAATCGCTCTTTGTATTTTTTGAATAAAGTATTCATTACTAAAAGAACTACTCCAACACCCAATAAAACCAAGGCCCTAATTAGGAAATCAGCATTTGACAAATCGAAAAACATAAGTCGGATTACGCAAACTCCAACTAAGGAGAGCGAAACGTAACGGAAGTATTTTTCTTTCAGGATAATTCCGAGTATTAGCAATCCTAAAGATTCTAAAATCCAGAAGAAAGTTAAAATTCCTTTGTCGAACGAGAGAAACAAAAACAATCCGATGCTAAATGTCGCAGGATAAATAATAATACTGTTTCTGAAACTGAAGTCTTCAATATATTTATAAATAATAAAGATGTATAAGGCCAACAGGACAAATATGATCAGATAAACAAATTCGAATTTAGATTCGTAATACGTGAAACTAATAAATGCCAAATGGAAATTTGCCAATAGATAATACACAATACTGATTTCTTTTTTGTTCCCTATTTTTTTATAGTAAAGACAAAGGTTTACTATGGCTGTTGCTGCCCAAAATACCGGAAGCCATTTGTGTTCTAATTGCGAGAACATAATGATAGAAAGCCAAATATTGATAACGATTTGGTAATCTATTCTAAGTGATTTTATAAACTCTTTTTTGTTCATCAGCAGCACTAAAACAATCAATAAAACAATGCTGGAAAGTTGTAAAACCCACGCCAACAATGTAAAATCATTTAGTTCCCGGATACTGTAAAAAACAGAAGTCAAAAGAGACAAAAGTCCGATAATGATCACGGATTCCGGAATCAATTCTATTTTTTTATATAAGATAAGACCAAAATTCAGGATGGCTAAAAGCATAAATAGTGGTGCCAAATAAATTACCTCTACCTGAATAAGTACTAAAGCGATTACCCACAGGTTCTGAATAATGGGCAAAAATGCAATAAACATTTTACCGTCTTCTCTCTGGCTTTTCATTTGCAGGTAACTATAACCAACAGATAATAAAACAGTTATTGCCTGTGTCGCATACAAAATATTTTCACTCACTGTATTGGCTTCAAAAGCAGCTAAATAAAGGCTTAGAAATATCCCGCCAATTAAAAGCACAAAAGAGTAAATGTTATAACGTTTAAGTCTGTCGATTTTTTGAAAAATCCCAAAAGTAACTAATGCCAGACCTCCTAAATAAACCGGAATATAATCGAGCTGAATACAGGAAAATCCAAAAACCAGAGCGTTAAAAAGAATGAGTTCTGAATTGATAACATTGAAATTCGCCCAGCCTGAAATAACAGCATTCGATTTGTTTCTGATTTTATCTGCAAATAAAATATAAATTTCAATTAATGAAAGTCCTATGGCTATTAATCCTATTTCAGTATTGCTCAAAAATCGCGTATTGTATGCAAATAAAGCACTTCCAAATACTGAGAATGCAAGACAAAAACCGTAGAGCAGGACCTGATTATCTTTCGTAAGGGTTTTTCGTTTGAACTGAATCCATAAAAACTCGTGATTGAGTAAAGCGATAGCAAACCATCCAAAAATCTGGATAATAGTATACGGTGCTAAATATTTATACGACAGCGAAATTAGCAATAGATTAATACCAATGATTCCGATAGTTTTGACAACCGATTCATCATTGTACAATAATTTCACAAACCAGTTAAACGTTACTACAATCATAATTCCTAAAGCAAAGACAATATCCAGATTCGATTTTGGCTCTGTGAGGGTCAACATTAATCCTGTGGCAATGGTGATGATTAAAAAGGTAAATCTTCCAAAATCAAAAGTATTTGTTTTGAATCTGAATCGTAAAAGGCACCACAATAAAGCGATAAATAAAAGCGGATAATAAAACGAAATTTCGATCGTATGGTACCAGCTTACAAAAAACAATATGGAGAACAGCACGGAGAAAATTCCGTTTAAACTCAAATCTTTTTTAAAGACAAAAGAGTCAATTTCGAGATATTCTTTTTTGACAGCACAAAAAACAGCAACTAATAATGTTATGAATGTCATGAAAATGACCGTGGCAAATGAGTTTGTAATGTGGGCTGGCTCAAAAGACGGATTGATGCACGTCAGAAAAAATACTAAAGTCATCAGGCAGAAAACGTGATTGAGCACTAAAAATATTTTGTGCAACAGCACTTCTTTGCTTTTGTAAACGACAAACAGACAAGCGATCACCAAAAGGTACAATGCACAAGCAATAATATCATAACCTACTTTCCAATCATTGAGCATGATGATACTTAACGCAAAGAGTATAAACGAAACCATTCCATCTAAATGGTACAGCCAGATAATCTTTTTCTTTCTGGCAAAAAGAGTTGCACAAAGACAAAGGATTGCGGCGGTAAATAAAACGAAAATTTTGATTTTGCTTCCCGTAGAATGTAAAATTAAGCCCAAAGCAAATAAAACCCAATTGACAAGATGCGTTATAAAAGCAATTCGGTCGAAACGGGTATTGGTGTAAATACTGCGATACTGCATGTACATACAACTTACTGAAACCAAAACAATACCAAGTATCGCAAAGATATTCTGAGACGGACTTAAAATACTTGTTCCTTGTGTAAACCAAATGTCAAATATTATAAAGGCGGAAATAACGATCAATAAATGATATTCCCATTTTTCTTTATACGATAAAATTATTCCTGCTGTTGCCGTTAACGACGCCAATAAAAATGTTATCAGGAGTTTCTCGGGAATTACACATAAAATAAGGAAACTCAGTATTACGTGAAGGGATAAAAAAGTCTGCTGCTTTATGATATAACCTACGTATAAATTGATTGCGATCCCAATCCCGATGAGCGAATATGCGAGCGGAATATTATGTATAAAAGTGAGCGCCGGAATTTGTGATGCACCAAAACAGCCAAACAAAAACAAACTTGCTCCGGCACTGCGAAGCCAAAGTCCTGTCTTAAGCCATTTTTCCTTTTTCTGCAGGAAATAATACGACCCCGCTAAAATTCCCGCGTAAAGCCACAGAATCAGAATTCTGAACATTGGCGAAACTTTCATGGCGGTATAAATACTAAGGTAGCCAATTCCTAAAACCATAATGGCTGTTCCTAAAATTCCGGTCCAGTTTTCGGCAAATTGCTGTTCGAGTTTTTTTATTAGAATCGAAAAAGCACTTTCTACATACACTTCTTCTTCGTATTTCTGAGGTTCAGGCTTTTCTTCTGCTTCATATAACTCCTGAGTTTGTTGCTTTTCGATATTTTCTACCGGTTCCGGTGTCTTTATTTCTGCAATATTTTCTTTTTTGTCATTGATATAAATCGTTGGACTTTCTATACTCAGAGCTAGTTTTTCAAGAACTTCTTCAGGTATTGTATCTTTCTCATTTTGGACAACTTCCTCCACAACAGGATCGGTAACGGATATAATTGGCGGAGGAACTTCCTGAGTTTGTTGGGGAATTATTTCTATTTTCTCTACTTTTGGCGCTATCGTTTCAGCAACAAAATCCGGCTGTGTGATTTGCTTTTTGATCTCCTCGATCTCTTTTCTCAAAGAGTTGTAATCTTCTTTATTCTTTCTACAGAGAGAATCCAGGTATTCGTTTTCCTTTTTTAAATTGGAAAAATTATTAAACAAAATAACAATACAGGCGATTAATGCCAAAAGAATAAAATTCTCCATAGTATAAATTTAGAATCGGCTAATGTAAGAATTATACTTTTAAATCAATTTTAAAAAAAGTTTTTCTCCTTTTAAGGTCTGTTTTTTGCGTTTAGTGTTAACATTTGCAGATAATGCATTGAACACTATAATAGTTCATTACGAAATGCACTAATTATCACGAATTTGATTATGATGAATTGATACAATTTGTGGCAAAAAAAATACCTGCAGTATTTGCCTGCTTTGCTTTTGCCACAGATTTCACAGATTAAAATGATTACTCTTTTTGGAATCATTTTAATCTGTGGCAATAAAAAGAAGCAATTTGTAAAAAAAACAGATCAATTTATCAATTTACTTGGCGGGAAACCAAACTGCTTTTTGAAACATCTGCTGAAATACAACGGATCATTAAATCCAACTAAATTGGTGACTTCCGAAACATTGTATTTTTTGGTTTTTAGAAGCTCTGCCGCTTTTTTCAAACGAATTGTCCTGATAAATTCATTGGGGGCCAAATCTGTCAATTCTTTGATTTTTCGGTATAATTTAGAGGAACTTACCCCCAGTTTATCGCATAGAAATTCTGTCGACAGCTCTACTTCACTCAGATTATCATTGATTAATGTTGTGATTTTTTCCATAAACTCCTCATCAATTGGTGAATGCGTCAATAAACTTATTTTACTTTCTACTTCACCGGAGAATTTTACTTTGAGCTCTAATCTCGACTTAATAATATTTTCAATAACCGTTTTTAGCAATAAAGGTTCAAAAGGCTTTACTAAATAACCGTCTGCGCCCATATCATATCCTTTTACCTTATCTGTGTTTTCAGCTAATGCGGTTAATAAAACAACCGGAATATGACTGATAAATTCATCGCTTTTTAGCTCTTTACAAAATTCTAATCCTGTCATAACAGGCATCATGACATCTGCAACACATAAAATAGGTTTTATTTGTCGGCAGATTTTCAGGCCTTCTTCACCGTTTTCGGCATCATAAACTTTATAATAATCTGACAAATAATCGACGAGATATTTTCGAAGTTCGATATTGTCTTCTATAACCAGTATTTTCTCTTTTAGTTCTGTATTCTGGATAATTTTTTTAGCTGCTTTTTCAGGAATAAGCATGCTTAGATTATCATTTTTCAAAGCATATTCAAATACTTCTTTACTGTCGTAAGAGGCACGATCTATTGGAATCTCAACTCTAAAAGTACTTCCTTTTCCCGGTGTACTTTCTACAGCTACAAATCCTTTATGAAGCGCCACCAATGATTTGACTAACGACAAACCAATTCCCGATCCCGTATTATTTGCTTTGCTGTTTGTGGCCTGATAAAATCGTTTGAAGATTTTTTCCTGACTTTTCAACGGGATTCCAATTCCATCGTCACTTACTTCAATAATTAATACGCCTTCTGTTCCTGATTTTAGTCTCAGAAACAAATCTACATTTCCATATTTGTTGGTGAATTTTAAGGCATTAGACAAGAGGTTATAAAGAATCTTATCGTATTTGTCATTATCAATCCAACCGTTAATACTGTCAACTTCGGCAATAAAATTTAATTTGATTTTCTTGTTGTAGGCCATTTCTTTGTACGAATCAAAGATATTTTTTGAATACACCAGAATATCCGTTTTTGAAACTTTAAGTTTTAATTCGCCTGATTGTGCTTTTCTAAAATCGAGCACCTGATTGACAAGGTTCAAAAGTCTGCTGGCATTCTGATAAATAAGATTGTACCTGCTTTTTTCGTATTCGGTTGCATTGCTGTTATTTTCATCTAATAACTGCTTGGCCGGACCTAAAATAAGTGTCAACGGCGTTCTTAATTCATGCGAGATATTGGTAAAAAACCTTAGTTTTTCATTGTTCAGCTTTACATCGTGTTCCCTGTTTACTTTTTCAGTAAGCAATTCCTGTTTTAGACGGATACGGTGTTTAATCTCTCTTCGAATAAAATAAAAAATACAGGAAAGTACTAAAATAAACAGCACAAATGAAGTGGGTGTAAGCCAGAAAGGCGGCAAAATCTTAATTTGATACGATACAACTTTACTCCAGTGTCCGTCACTATTGCTCGATTTTATTTTAAAAACATATTTACCCGGATAAAGATTGGTGTACTGAACAATTCTGGAGTTACTATTGACTGTAATCCAATGTTTATCAAAACCTTCCAGCATGTATTGAAACTTATTGAGCTTTTCGTTTGCAAATGAAGGTGTCGAAAACTGAAGCGAAAAATTGCGGTTTTTATAGTTGAGTTCTACTTCTTTGCCATAATTCAGATCTTTCAAAAGCGGAATCTGTCCATTGATTTCCATGTCGGGAAATACCTCTTCGTTCTGAATTTTAAATTCGGTAATAACCGGTTCCGGCGACCATTTATTTCTTTTCATTGCCTGTGGAGAAAAAGAAATAATGCCGTTTTTACCTCCTAAATAAATAGTTGTATTATTGAAATTGAAAAAACCGCCGGAGCTAAAAACATCGAGCCTGTTCCCACTATTGACATGATAAATATTGATGTCTTTCAAGTCTGATTTTACCCAGGCGATACTATTGTTATTGATGTTGAGCCATAAATTTCCGTTTACATCAGATACCATATCTGTAATCCACTTGCCGGACAATTCCTTAAAATTATTAACGGTTGTAAAACTGTTCTTTTTAGCCTCATAAAAACATAATCCAAAACGGGTTGAAGCCCATATTCTGCCTTTATTGTCTACAATAATATCGCTGACATTGTCTTCATGCGGTAAAGCGTTTTCTTTTTTAGAAAGTGTTTTATACGTTTCTATTTTACCGGATGGGTAATGGTATCGTACGACGCCTGTTTCTGTAGCAAACCATACATTTCCTTTGCTGTCTTTTTCGATGGCATTAATCTGAAAACCGGGTAATAATTTGCCTTTGGATGTCTGAATTTCTAAAGTTTTAGTATTCAGTATAACAGCTCCTTCTCCAAATGATCCAACAATAACCGACTGCTCGTTTATTTTATTAAATGCAAATACGGGCGATGTATCAAAACCAACACTAATTTCTTTTGATGAATTGGTACTGTAATTATAAACCAGCACATTGCCATCCCAAAGACCGCAATAAAAAATCCTGCCATCATCGGAGTAAATACTGGCAATATCTTTTGATTTATCGTGCAGCGGGACAAATCCTTTGGCGCTCGAAATAAAAAGTCCGTTATGACTTGTGACCACAATTACTTTTCCGTCGTAGGTTTTAGAAAAGCCACGTATACGAGGCGCCTGATTGCCTATAAAACGGGAGATATCTTTGTTGAGTGTAAACTGATTTTCATACGGATCGTACTTATCCAAACCATCTTCGGTTCCTATCCATAAAACGCCTGATGCATCAAAATAAAGTGCCGAAACTAAATTATCTACTATCGAAGTATCATCTGATAATATAGAATAGTACCATTTATAATCGCCGGTTTTAATGTCTTCTAACTGTTTGCAAACTAATAATCCGCCTAAAGTTCCTACCCAATATTTACCATCCGGTGCCTGTGCAACCGACAAAAAATAAGGCCCTAAACTGCCTCTGATTTCTTTGTTTTCGATATATAAATTAATAAACTGATCGTTCTTTTTATCTAATTTATACAATCCTTCACGGGTTCCTATAAAAATATCAGACTTGGCGTCTTCGTAAATAAAATTGATATACGGGTTTTTGACGTTCGAATTGGGAACAGTAAGCGCATAATTATTCATTTTTACAATCGTTCCTTTACTGTCGAAAGTTATTTTTGCTACTGAACCTTTGTCATAACTTCCAATCCAGATATTGCCTTTTTTGTCTTCAAAGATTTCTTTTACATAGTCAAAACCTTTTATCGGGATTTTTTCGAATCTGTTTTCTTTCAGGAAAAACATATAGACTCCTTTGGTTTTGGTTCCTACCCAGACTCTTTTGAATTTATCTACGTGAACCGAGCGAATCTCTTCCTCGGGCAGGCTGTTGGGATTGTTTTTTTGTTTGAGAAAAGTCACAAAAACCTGCGTGTCCATTTTAAAAAGGGTTAGTCCTTTTCTGGTGCCTATCCACAAATGATTCGATGCTTCATCAAGTTCTAAAGCAGTTATATCATCGTTTTTTAACTTATTTGTACCGGAAGCAGTACTCAGATAATTTTTGAATTGATATCCGTCGAAACGATTCAGTCCGGCAAATGTTCCAAACCACAAAAAGCCCTTTTTATCCTGCACAATATGTCTCACAGAATTATGAGACAAGCCATTATTGTCATTATAATGCGTAAATTTTATACTCTGCGAATTAGAATAAAAAAACGCAATCAAACAAAAAAATAAGATATAGGGATTCTGTTTCATAAAATGAATTATAACTGCAATATACTCTTTTAGATTAAATTATTATTATCTTTTTAAGGAGTTATTCGTTCAATTTTATTGGTTTTTAAGTTAATTTTAAAATGATCCGCAGGCTGTCCTTTCATGGTTTTCAAAAATATTGCAGACCATAACACGAGATTTTTATCATTTGATTTTTCTAGCGCTCTGCAGACTATTTCATATTGTTTTAATCTGCTGCTTCCTATTTCGGGAAGTGCTAATTCGTCTGCATTTTTTAATCGGTAAAAATCAAATATCATATCAAAACCGTTCCATGTTTCAAAATCCCTAAGGGTTAAGGAATTAGATTTTAATGTTGCTGCAACTTCTGCATTATTTTTATGGAGAAGCAGTAAATCTTTTCCGGAAAGATCCTGAATTGATTTTAAAAATGCAGCCGGAAAATCTTCAGGCAAAAACCTGAGACGTACTAATTCTTTCAGATGCCATTCGGTAAAATTCTTATAGTCCTTAGCTTTCAAAACTTCTTTATTCCAAATAGCGGGACTTTTTATATTCTGCAAATGCGCATATTCTTGTTCATAAAAAGGGAATAAACTATTGAATTTTGAAACGGAACCTACTATTACGGTTTCTACCTCAACTTCTGAATCAGAATGAATCGTGAGTATTTTATACGCCGGCATGTAAGCCGCCAATGATGGTGTCTGAATATTAAATAGCGTATTGCCTTTTGCAGTCGTCCGCACTCCTGTATCGTTGATGTGCATGTGCCCGCCAAAATGAATCTGAATTCCTGCATCGGCAAATGTTTGGGCCACTTCTTCACTGGGAACTCTTGACAATTGCATTTTATCGGCACCAAAAAGCAATTTTAATTCTGGTGAGGCATCATTATTAAAATCAACCAGAGGATAGTGACTAAAGGCGATTAGTATTTTTCCTTTTTGTCTGGCTTCTGCCGAGACTTTTTTTACCCAGTTGATCAAATGATTTTTATAAATAAGCACATTATTATACCCAATACTGGCTCCGGAAAAATCATTGGGATTGTCTGCCTGACCAGATAAATTTTTATTGGGAACATAAGCATTGGCATCGATTGCCAAAAGCCAGATCCCTTTTACGGGCTCGACCAAATAGCTCGCATCCGGAAGTGATAAATTGGTGTTTTTTACTGCATAGGTTCTTTTTTCAAGAACAGATTCTGCTGTAGCTGTATCAAAATTATAGGTGTCGTACGTATAAGTTGAAAAAGGAGTTTCCCAATACCAATCTTTTTTTTGCGGAAAGAATCCAAAAGCAGCCATTTCGTTTAATGTCTCTTTGTATCCCCAGTTTTTTATGTCGGCTGTGATTATCGGGGCTAATTGATTATCCTGTTTTTTAAAATTGGTTTTAGAACTGCTGATAATTTGTTCCTGACCGTCTTTTCCCAAAAAATCAGTCTTTACAGCTTCTTGTGCAAAAGGTTTTACAGCATCGTGATTTCCTGTGGTTACAAAAAACGACATGCCTTTCTCTTTTGCATACTGATCGAGTATTTTTCTCAGTCCGCGAACATGAACAGGTTGTCCGTCGTCGCTAAAATCGCCGGGAAGGACAACCTGTTTAATGCCTCTTTTTGAGATATCATTTAATGCTTCTAAAAATGCAAAATAATTTTCATTGAAGATTCTGGTCGAATGCAATTGCGAACTCATCGTTCTAATATTGGCATACTCCCCTGTTACAGGATTTTTGATTCCCTGATAATCATTGTCTTCAAATTTTGCAAAAATATCCTGTAAATGAGCATCGGCAATAAAGGCTATTTGTACAGCCTTTTTTTGATCTGTCTGTTTTGATTTACAGGCAAATAAAGAAAGTACTAGCACTATTAAACACGATACTCTTAACATGTATTTTTATTTTTTATCTCAGAGATAGTCAGCCTATTTGATGTAAGCTTCTAATTTATCCAAAGTATTTAACTCCGTTTCTCTGGTACTTGAAGAAATGATTTTTGTTTCTAAATTTTTAGTTGGTTTTGAGATCAGCAAATACTGCGTTCCGTCATCTGTATTTTTCTCATAATCTTTTGGATTGTAAATTATTGCAGCACCAATAGGCACAATTTCTGCTGCAACATCTTCAGGATGTTTTCCCCAGACTGCAATATAATTAGCTCCTTTTTTTGTTTCGAAATCTTTGAAATAATTTACTCCGGTAGCAAATTGTACTTTTTCTCCAGTCAGACTAACTGCTTCTACTTTTGCTTCTCTTTTTCCTGAAGTAACAGTCACACGAACCAGGATATCAACTTTCTTTCCTTTGTAAGGAACTCCTCTTGAAATCATCTCCATCCAAGAAGTGGTATCTGTTTTTCCCACACGTGCCAGACGATTGGTTACAGGGTTCAACGGTACCAGTTTGTCTCCGTCCCAAAGTTTTACACCTCCTAAACCTACAGTTGATGCTACTTTATAATAATCTGCTCCCCATCCTTCTTTTTGCTGTTGTGGAGTTGGATACCATTGTGCTTTTTTTAATTCCAGGCCCGGTTTTGCTTTAGAATAAACATCGATCGCTACTTTATCACTAAAATAGATTCTCAATGCCATCCACTCGTTTTCGATTGCAGGCCCGTGATGTCCTATTGTTTTATATAAATCCCCTGTTTCTGAACCTATGTCTGTCAGGTACGTTATTTTCTCAGATTTCATATACAAACTTGTGTCTGTATTATTTTGTGCAGAGCAAATAGAGCCAAACAACAAAGCAGTGATAAATGATAATTTCATGATTTTTATTTTAAATATTTAATTTTCGTGAAATTAAACTAAGATTTCAATATTACCCAAAGATTTTATCATTAAAATAGATTCATTTTGTGATGAAATGGTGTAAATCCTGTTATATAAACATGTTTCCCACTGGTTCTAAGGGTTCCCTGATGATAGGTATATTCTTCACTATCCAGATTTTCTACATTTAGATGTTCACATTTTCCCGGACCAAATTGTATTACATCTCCTGCCAGAACAATTTCTCCAAGTCCGGACTTGAGAAAATAATTGTTTTTCTCTTCTTTTACGTCTCCCTGAATGGTGCTTTCTTCGTTAAAGCACATTTCAATGGTTACTTCTACATTTGGAGGTCCTTCTACTGTAAAATCGAGACTTAGTGCTCCGTTGTTTTCAGTGATTTCGATTGTCGTAATTTGTTTTTTTACATTGCTTTTTATTCTCGAATCAAAGTCCATTTTATTCCAAAACCGGCCATCTTGTGATTCCGATAATTTATAATCGCCATCGGCTTTACGGAATTCGTGGGCCAAAGGCTGATAATAATCGGCTTCTTTGGTTTCTTTCAAAATGTATTTATTTCCTTCTTTTATAATACCATTACTGCTGAAATATCCCATTCTGAAAAATGAGGTAGACAAACGCATGTATTTTAATATTGAATTTCCTTTTCGGTACATTAAAAAATTGGGATTTGAAGATCTTCCGGATACAATCTGAACCGGCTGATCGTTTCCTCCAAATAATGTTAATGACGTTTTCCCACGCCTGATTCTGGCCAGATTAGAGATTGCAAAAAACTTTTCGAAATCATTATCGATCTTTCCATTCACAGAAAGTGGCTGCTGAAGCTCCTCATTTTCCATAAAGAAAGCCAACGAATCTGATAACATATCGTTTGTAAATTCAGGCAGATTTTCGATCGTATTGACCATATATGCAAATATGGGGTTACGGGTCCGGATTGCCATATAGCGGTACTGCAAATAAAATTTGGTAACTTTTAAAGACATGAACTGATCTTGTCTTTTGGAATCAACGGTTACTAAATCGCCATTGGGTTCTGTATAATAAAAATAGGTAATCAAATTTTTATTGACTATTTCGAGCAGCTGCGGCCTGTTTAACAATCTTGCCATTATAATTAATGCTTTGTCGATAACTGCGGAATAAACCCCGCTTCGCTCTGCATAATGTCCGTCTTCATTGATATAAATACCTTCAGCAAGCCATTCGTCGATTCTTTTGATATATCGTTCATCGGGATAAAGGGAATTAATACTGGCTAAAGCCGCACAAATAACCCATCTGTGATTTGGGGTATGAACTCCTCCCGTTATCATGGCTTCGCCGGCATTTAGAATAAATCTTTTGATTTTATCTCTTACTTCTGCAAGGTTCTTCTGTTTGTCTCTGTTTAATAAAACTGCCGCCGGACAAATATATTCTAAAACAAAAGCAGTATCTGGTGGTGATTGTCTGTTTCCTCCTGCGTCTAATGTGCCATCTGCATATTGCTCTTTTAATAAAATACCTATTGCCTGATGCAGCTTTTCAGCCACAAGTCCGGATTTATAATATTCGGATTTCGGATTTGATATCGAAGCTGTCATCACGGTTACACCACTTGCAATTGCCCGAAAATTACTGATCCTGATCGTTGGGTCAATCGGTTTTCCATTCAATATGCTTTTGACTTTGGCGTCATTATTCAAAATGAGCTTTTTCATTAATTGAATATCTTCTTTCCCCTCATTGTGATTTAGAAGCATATCATTGGCAAAAATAACATCACTGACCAGTGCTCCCGCTAATGTGAGGCCTGATAATCTAATAAATTCTCCACGGCTGATAGGTTTCATATTGTATTTTTTATTGTTTTGAATGAAGCGGTTTCTTATCTATTCTTTGATATAAATTTCCAGCGGAACGACATCTAAATCCAAATATTTCAACCCCGATAGGTTCTATTATAAATTCATTAAAATCTATAAATATGTCGTCCCGATAGGAATTGACTAATTTTTATCTGCTACTTTCACTAATGTAAAATTTATTCCTAACGGGTTTTTCATTATTTTACAGATCAACGGAAACTCCGGATTTTTCACAATCCACATTTCTGTTTCATCGATCTCTGCCACTACGTGCAATGCGTCGACTCCTTTTCCTTCTATCTCAACATTGTTATTTCCCTGATTCTGATCTAACACATAGGTGGTATTGTTGTAAATAAATTTGTTGTTTTTTACTACATCCTGATAAGCAGACTGCGAAATCATAAAAAATGTTTCTGTTGGTTTCAGGTTCAAAACCGGAGCATATTCTCCCTGATTAAAACTTAAGGCATTACCGTTTTTCAATGCTTCCGGTAACGTTACGATACTGCTTTTCACACCTCTTGTATCTAAATCCAAAATCAGTTTATCGCTTGTTATTCTCGCGGTTAGCGTTAGGGTTCTGGTCTGCCCGTGCAGTTTACAGATATAACTTAATGTTGTATTGTTTTTAAGGATTGGAATATATTTTTGCGCTGTTCCTACTTGATGCATTGCACACAAGAAAAGGATTAAAAGTATCTTTTTCATCTGCCTGTTTATTTTGTTGGTGGTACTATTGTTGTTCCCCAAGCCGAGGGTTTCGAGTCCATTTCGAGGATCAGTTCTCCTCCTTTGGCAACGTCATCGTGTAAAATCCAGGCTTTGTTGTAAGACTTTCCGTTTAATAAAGCTGATTTTATGTACCTGTTTTTATCGCTCATTTTCTTTGCCGAGATTTTAAAATACGTTCCGTTTTCTAACTTCAAAGTGGTTTCTTTAATCAGGGGCGTATTCAGTAAATAATACGGCTGACCGGCATTAGGATACAATCCCATCATATGAAATGCCAGCCACGAAGACATCGCGCCTGAATCGTCATTACCAGGCAAACCTTCATGGGAACTATTGAAATTTTCTTTTATGATGGTTCTGATTCTGTCGCTGCTCAAATACGGTTTTCCTATCCAGTGATACAAACACGGGGTCAAAAATGATGGCTCGTTGGCTACATTATACAATTTCGTATCAAAAAAAGTATCCAGTCTTTTTTGAAAAGCCGCTTCACCTCCGGATTTACGAACGAGCTCGGGAACATCATGTGGAATACTCAAAGAATACTCCCAGGAATTGCCTTCGTAAAAAAAGACGCACCAATGGCAAACATACCAGGGAGAATCAATAATGACAGGCGTATACCTGAAGGTTGGCTTCTGAATTTTTGATTCTCCAAAAACAATATCATCGAGCCATTTTCCTGAGGCATCTTTTGGCATAATAAATCCTGTTGATCCGTTATTTACATAATCGGAACGCCATAGATTTTGCCAGTTATCTGCTTGTTTTATGTATTTATTGTACAATTCTGTATGATTTAATCCTTTTGCAACTGTTGCAATATTATAATCGTTATACGAGTAATCAATAGTTCTGTTTCCTGCACGATCTGTACCGTAGGGCACGTATCCCAATTTCAGATAATCTAATAATCCGCCTCTGCCTTCTTTTTCCTCATTTCCTCCGGGTGGTACTGTAGCATCTTTAAGCATGGCCTGCAAAGCCAGTTCATAATCGATTCCTTTTAGGTTTTTTACAAAAGCATCGGCCAGAACGACCTCAGCATTAGAACCTCCCTGAACACGACCGTTATCATTTCCGCTTCGGGCTTCGGGCAAGTAACCTTCACGTTTGTATATGTTCAACATTGCATTGATAATTTCGACCTGACGTTTGGAATCGATTAATGTAATCAATGGACTGGAACTTCTGAAAGTATCCCAAACACAATAAAAATCATCGTAATACGGTTCGTCATTGGTCCATAATGGGTTTTCTCCCGTTCTGTCTACCGGCATTATCATGGTGTGATATAAACCTGTATAAAACATTTTTTTATATTCTTCAGAGGTATCCGCTGAGAGTTGAACACGGTTTAATAATTGCTCCCATTTGTTCTCTAAGGAAGCTAAAACGGTATTAAAATTCCAGTGTGGAATTTCTACTTCGATGTTATTTTTTGCTTTTAATTCACTTAAAAAAGAAATTCCGATTTTAATATTTACTTCCTGTTTTCCTTCAGTGCCAAAAGAAAGTAGTGCGGCTGTTTTTTTTCCTGAATCAAACTGAGCAGATTGATTGCTGTAAAATTTTCCGTCTTTCCAGGTTACATATTTTGCTATTGGCTGGTCAAAAACTGCCCAAAAATAAACGGTATAGGCGCGGCCGTTATTCCATCCGCCGCGAATTCTGCTGTAACCGCGAACTTCAGTATCTGAAACGATTTCGATCTGAGAGCCTACAAATTGCTGCGCTTCCCTTCCGTCTGGTATTGCTTCTTCTCCCAGGAAAAAACCCGGATCAATCTTTACATTTTTAGATGCATTTTTTGGATAAGTAATACGGTAAAAAGCGGCTTTTTCGGCTGTTGTTATTTCTGTTTTAATATTATTTTCTTTGAAAACAGTTTCATAATATCCGAGTTTTACATTTTCTTCGGCTCTGTGCGACGTTTGATCTAATTTGTCTAAAGCTCCTGAAAAAGGCATGATCTGAATGTTCCCGTATTTGGGCCCGCCACCGGTACCGCTCACATGCACCTGACTGAATCCGGTTACTTCTTTTGGCATTGGAAGCCAGCCGCTATTAGGACTAACAGTACAATCAGGACTTGGTTTCACCATTCCGTACGGACATGAAGGCCCGATAAAAACCCTGCCAACACCTTCTGATCCTATCATGGGATCAACATAATTATGAAGCGGCTTTTGGGCATTTATTTCATGGGTACAGCATAATGCTATTCCTAGAAAAGTGATGATTTTAATAGATAATTTCATTTGCTTTATCTGATATATTTTTTAATAAACAGTTCTTATTTTAACAATATTGTACGCTTAAAAAAGGCGTTTCACTTGTTCTAAATACACATCGTTAAACTATGTGAGAGAAATACATTTCTTTATATAAACTTTTTAAAACATAGATTTTATGTGTTTAAATTTAATCACCCGACAAATTTATTTAGTGTTTTGGTGTGCTGGACATTTCTAAATTTAATTCTCCTCCTCCCGTAATAGCCGAATGAGAAATAGTAAAGTTTTGTACCGGACTATTGTTATATTGTATTTCGTTTATATAGATATTTTCCGGACCGTTATGGTTCGCCTTAATAACAAACTTTTTGCCTTTGTAATAGTTTGGATTTAATTGAATGGACACTTTATTAAATATCGGACTTCCGATCTGGTATTCCGGATTTTCATCTGTACCTCCGTTCATTTGAAACAGACCAATTTTAAGCAATACACTCAGGCTTCCCATTAAACCCTGATCTTCATCTCCGTTGTAACCTGTGTTTGGAGACAATCCGCTGAAGGTTTCTTTTACTACATTCCTGGTCCAGTATTGTGTTAAATCCGGCCTTCCCAACAAATTAAAAATAAAAGAGGTTTGTATGGATGGCTGATTTCCAAAATTTATGGGAATACGGCTGAACTCGGGATGCAACTCGGCATCGTGTGAGGTACCGGATGTAAATTTCAATTGCTGAGAAACTTCAAATTGCTTGTTTAGTTTTTCCGCCGCTTTTTCTTTTCCTCCCATCAAAGCGATCAGACCGGCTATATCGTGTGGCACAAACCAGGTCGACTGTGCACCATTAGATTCTATAAAACCATTTTCATATTTATAAGGATCAAAATTTTCAAGCCATTTTCCGTTACTATCTTTGGGACGCATCCATCCGACTGTTTTATCAAAAACATTTTGATAGTTTTTGGCTCTCGCCATAAAATAATTATAATCGTACTGATGGTTCAGTTTCTTAGCCAATTGTGCCAATGTCCAGTCCTGATAAGCGTATTCTAAAGTTTGGCTTGCACCGTCCTGATGGCTTCCAAATTCGCCTTCTGGAATCGGATAAGGAACAAATCCTTTTTCTATATAATATTTTAATCCTCCGCCACTGTCTGTAGTATGTTCATAACCTGCTTTTCCCATAATACCATTGAGCATATGATTTTTTTTGAGCCCGGTATAGATGTTTTCTAAATCTTCTGTTATAATTCCTTTTTGAATTGCACTAACAATAAAAGGAGTGGTCGAAGCGCCGGTCATTACAAAAGTATCATTACCTCCGGAAGGTCCGCGCGGGATCATACCGCCATCTTTATAATATTGCATTAACGACTGTACAAATTCGCCCATGATTTCAGGATATGCAAGTCCCCACAGCGTATTTATTGTCCATTGTGCACCCCAAAAGGAGTCTGAATTGTATTGATTGAATTTAGGTTTTCCGTCTTTATCCACAGGCAATTGTCCTATTCTGAATTTTTCTCCTGTATTGTCCGGATAGGCACCATTGGCATCACTAATCATTTTTCTTCCCTGCAAAGCATGCCAGAGGTCGGTATAAAATCTTCTTTGGTCTGTTGCTGTTCCGCCTTCTACTTCAATTCTTCCGAGTAAATTATTCCATTCGGTTTTTGATTCTGAAACGACTTTATCAAAATCCCAATGAGGCAATTCTTCCTGAATATTAGCAGCGGCATTTTCAACAGAAGTATAAGAAATCCCCACTTTCATTAAGACCTTTTTATTCGATTTCTCTAAATTCACTAAATAATTATGGGTGGTATTATCGTGCTCGATCGAAGTAATTGGAGTATTGAATTTAATTTTAAAAAATACGGTCAATGGTTTCGGACGTCTGAAATTAGTGCTTAATACTAATGATCCTGAAAGCTCGTCATTACTATTTTTATCTAATATCCCATTGGTATTATCACAAGGCCCAAGAACTGTATTGAGATTAAAAAGAACTGATTTTTGTTCCTGATCGGGAAATGTATAACGATGAAAACCAACTCTTTTTGTACTGGTCAGTTCTGCTTTTATTTGATATTTATCTAATACTACCGAATGATATCCCGGAGTTATTTTTTCAGTTTCATGACTGAATTTAGAATAAAAATTAGTAAAAATAGTGGTCTTTTCTTCTTTAGAACGTGTTACGGGCATTACCGAAACTCCGGACATCTGCCATTCATGAATATGACTGAAGCCTTTTATCGTATCTGTTGTGTACTTGTAACCGCCTCCCCAATCGCCATTGATTTCTGTATCGGGACTTAAGTTGACCATACCAAACGGACGACTTGCAGAGGAAAAGAAGAACCACCTTGAATTTTCGGTATCCAGCTGAGGATACACCATATCTACTAATGATTTCTTTTTTTCAGCAGCATTTTTTTCGGTTTTACATGACACTAAAAAAATAAGAAAGAGACTTACTCCTATACGGCCTATTTTATAAATTTTATCCGGTTTCATTTATTGTATTGTATTGACAGGAACTACAGTTTTATTGGTATGGAATTATCTTTTTTGGGTGCCCATTAGTAAATGATATTCGCTTTTTACTGTCGTCATTCTCAAAATCTGAAAACGCGGTCTTAAAAAGACATTCTGTACTATTTGGAATTTTAATAAAAAAGGAGAAGGAATTTTCATCCTCTTCTCCTTTTATAAAGCTGTAATCTATTTTAGATTTGCTTTCAGATTAATACTCATTAATATCCTGTATTCTGTGTTAGTGCAGGATTTAAAACCAAAGCATTGGTTGGAATCGGGAAAATACGGCGATAGGTATCTGAGTTTGTTTTGAATCCCCATTGCCCTTCAAATTTTCCAAATCGGATCATATCATTTCTATGCCATGCTTCGTGAGCAAATTCGCGGCATCTTTCCTGATACAATTCTTCTAAAGTAACACCGCTCCATGCTGCAGAAGTAGTTCTGTTAGAACGAACCATATTTACCAGCGAAACGGCTGTCTGACCTAAAGTTTCATTTCCTCCGCGAAGGATTGCTTCGGCTTTCATCAGGATAACATCTGAATAACGTAAATAAGGTACATCGTTATTTTGATTACGGCTTGTTGAACCTGCATCAGGATAAAACTTAATATTTCTGTATCCCATATTCCAGGCAATCTCATCGTTTCCGCAATCGAATAAAGCAGGGTTTTGACGCAGTAGAATATCCGGCGTTAAATTTAACTGATACGTATAAGCAGCAGCACCATCTGATCCGGTATAGAACTGGTCGTACCCTTTTTTTGTAGTACTAACCATTACCGGAGTAACACCGTCATTCATGAATTGCAAACCGGTTAACCATTGTTTGTTACGAATATCATTCACATCATTAAAATAAGCATAAAATGAAGGTATTGTACTTCTTGGCGCACTAGGAGTAAAAGACAGTCCGAATTTTGCTCTTTCAGAACGCGGAACATCATACCGCGAATGATACATTTGTCCGTTGTAGCCTACCGTAACAGCCGATGGATCATAAGGAACAGCAAATATGAATTCTTTCATTTGCGGTCCGTTTGTTGGATAAAACATCTGAAGGTACGTGCTTCTTGGTTCTATGGCATACAATCCTGAATTGATAACGCCATCACAAGCTGCTATACAATCGTTGTAACGTTGTGTTCCGGTATAAACCTCAGCATTCAGATACAACTTAGCCAACAAAGCATTTGCTGTTTGTTTGTTTGGTCTTCCGTATGTTGTTATTCCGGCAACCGGATTTAAATTAGGAAGAGCTTTCTTTAATTCTCTTTCGATAAAATTGAATACGTCTTTTCTGTCTGATTTAGCGTGAGCTGTAAAATCTCCGTAAACGGTATCCAAAGGCACGTTGCCGTAGCTGTCCATCATAATAAAATAAGAGATCGCACGCATGGTTTTTAATTCTGAAATCATTGTAGATTTATCAGCACCTGCCGGCATTGTTTTATCTAAGATCGAAATGGCCTGATTACTGGTCCCGATTACTTTTGAAGACCAATCCCAAAGGCTTCCGATATTACCATTATCTGCTGTCCAGTCATGGTAATGCAGCATTCTGTAACCCTGATTATCATACCAGTTACCTCCTCTGGCGGGCAAAATAGATTCATCTGTACTTAAGGATTGTGTAAACCAGTAAGAAAACGAAAATTCACCGCGAAAAGCTGCATATACCGGACCTGCAGTCTGAATATATTGTGTTGAATTCTGAGGGAATACTTCTGGTGTAAGCTGCGTTGTAATGGGCACATCAAGATCCTCACAAGACCATAATAAACCAACCATAAGGATTGGAAGCCCTAAATATTTTACTATATTTTTCATCGTATTTATCATTTATTTTTTAGAATATCACATTTAAACCAAACAGGAAAGTTCTCGTTTTTGGATAGAAGTTATTTGAATCTACACCCGGAGCAGTTCCTCCTTGTTCTATTTCAGGATCAATTCCGGTGTATTTTGTAATAACAAACAGATTATTTACTGTTTCGTAAATACGGATCTTCTTAATGTATTTCCCCACTTTACCAAAATCATATCCTAAAGTCAAATTGTCTAATCGAAGGTAACTTCCGTCTTCTATAAATCGCGTCGAATACTTATAGGCATTTAAATCATTTGGAGATTCATTCTGGGCATCAACAAGAATGTTGGTGGTCATGGCAGTACTTGGCCTGAATAAATCTGCACGCGTTGCATTGAAAATTTTATTGCCAAATACACCTCTGAAAAAGATGTTCAGGTCGAATTTTTTGTAAGTGAAATTATTATCCCATCCCAATAAAAATTTAGGCTGTGCACTTCCTGCATAATGGTAATCTGTACCAATTGCCGGAGTAGTTGTTAAGCTTCCGTCTCTGGCAACATATTGGGAAACGCCATTGGCATTTTTACCTGCATATTGCAGTGTAAAGAATTGTCCAAGAGGTTTTCCTTCTTTAAAAATTTGCAGGGTACTTCCTGTCTGACCGCCTCCATCAGGCTGTACTCTTCGTATTGAATCTCCTCCCACAAATAATGGGTTTTTCAATTTGGTGATTTCATTTTTGTTTGTTGAACCATTTATAGTGGTCGACCAGCTGAAATTTTTAGTTTTGATAGCATTAATACTCAACGAGCCTTCAATACCACGGTTTGACATATTACCGCCATTGGCTACAATTGTTCCTACCGGCACTAATACAGGATTTACAGCATAATTGAAAATCATATCTGTGGTTTTCTTTTCATACACATCAACAGAACCCGATACTCTTCCTTTTAATATGGTGAAATCAAGACCAAGATTTGCGGTTGCTGTTTTTTCCCATTTCAAATCCGGGTTAGCGGCCTGATTGGGTCCATAAGCACCCATTTGTTGTCCGTTGTAATAGAATGTTCCAAGGCTTCCCGAAATAAACTGCGCCGTGTAAGCATTAAATCCTGAAGAGTTACCTGTTTGTCCCCAGCTTCCGCGAAGTTTCAAATCGCTGAAAACATTTTGATTTTTCATGAATCCTTCTTTGTCAATTCTCCATGCACCCCCCACTGAAGGAAAATAACCCCACTGATTATTGGTACCAAATACTGAACCTCCGTCTCTTCTGATGGTTCCCTGTAAAAGGTATTTGTCTTTGTAATTGTAATTTAAACGGGCAAACTGAGAAATCAAACGTCTTTTTTGATACGCTTTACTGTCTCCAAAATTAACAACATAACCGTTTACAGAAGTATAATTACTTAAAGCAAGGTTGTTATAACTCACATTATCTACAGGAAAATTAGTTGCTGATGCCTGAAATCCGTCACCAAGAATATCTTCCTGCCAGGAATACCCAATTACAGCCTTAATTTTATGGTCGCCAAAAGTTCTGTCCCAGTTTAAAAAGCTCTCAACGATAGTATTACTGTTTTGGTAAGAATTTCTCATTGCTGATCCGTTTACACCAAAATTTACTAATTGTTTTACCTGAGGCGGATCTGGATTATTGTAGAAAGTAGCACTATTATACTGCTGATAATAACTGTCATAAAACTCTCCGTGCAGTGAATTTAATTGTTGGTACGATAAATTCAAATTATAAGAGAATCCGTAAGGAAGTTTTAATTCTGCCGTAAGACTACCCACAAAATTATTGGTTTTGGTATCATCATCTCCATGCTCTATTAAAGCTACCGGATTGAAGTAACTGGTTTGAATGAAATTTTCAAAAAATGATCCGTCTGCATTTCTGATTGGCGATACAGGAAGGTGGCTTATCGATTGTTGAAGTACCGTATTACGCTGTGGAACATTGGTGTACTTCGTATTAGAGTTGGTTACATTCAGACCAATTTTTAAATTATCATCGAATGCAAATTGCTCAACAGCCAGACGTGCAATAATTCTCGAAAAATCACTGCTCAAAAGAACTCCTTCTTTGTTTACAGCGGTTACACTTGCAAAATAATTACCATGTTCACCACCTCCGCTTAACGAAAGGTTATGGCTGCTTGATTGCGCTCCGGAATTTCTAAGAATTGCTTTTTGCCAGTCTGTATTTGCCCCTTTATCATTTTCAGGAGTAAAATTTAAATTGTTCTTAACTGTAAATGCTCTCAATTGATTTGCATCCATCATATCAAGCTGGTTCGAAACATTCTCGACACCAAAATAATTGCTATAAGTAATCTGACTTCTGTCTTTACTTCCTTTTTTGGTAGTAACCATGATCACTCCATTTGCAGCACGGTTACCATAAATGGCCGTTGCAGCAGCATCTTTCAGCACATCAATACTCACAATATCTTCTGATGCAATCACAGAAATATCAACACCCGGAATACCATCTACTACATAAAAAGGTCCCTGAGAGCCATTTAATGTAGATACTCCACGCAAAACTACTGAAGACTGTTTCGTTGGATCCCCACTGGTTGAAACATTAAGACCCGAAACTTTTCCCTGAAGCATTTGTCCTACATCACTGATTACCCCTCTGTTCAGTTGATCTCCTTTTATAGATGCAACAGCAGTTGTTAAGTTTTTACGGGATCCTTTTCCGTAACCAACCACTACAACCTGTTCCAGATTAGTAGAGCCGGAATTCAGCTTAATAGTATAATTTGTTTTTGAGCCGTCCAGTTTAAGACGCTGTTCATCAAATCCTATAAAAGAAATAATCAATATCGCATTTTTGTTTGAAACAGTCATTTTGAATTTCCCGTCAAAGTCTGTTACAATATTATTCGGCGTACCACTTTCGAGCACATTGGCTGCTGGTAACGGCATACCCTTCTCATCCTGAACCACACCTGATATCTCAGTTTTTTGCGCCCATGAACTAATTGAGAAGCCCAGAAAAAAGGCTAGTAATAAAAGCTTAAGTTTTTCCATATTATTATTTGGTTAATTGGTTAAATAGTAAAGCGAAAATAGTATTAATGAATTGTTAAGAAATGGACAGGTTATTCACAAACATGGATTTTTTTAGTAAATCCAGCAAGAATAAGGGTTTCAGAGATTTATTTTCGTAACACATTAACATAAAAAAGAAATATATCCTGACAAATGTATTTTGGAGTCCGCTGAAACAATAAAGTTATTATGCTATAATGATCTTTGTTGAACTCCCTGTTAACGGCCTTTGTACATTTCGGGGCTTTCGCACCATTTTATTTCCCATTTTTTTATTGATGCTCTTACGTCTTCTTCTACAAATGGAGATTTGCTAATCTCTGATGCTCTTAATGCCTGTAAAAACATTTTCCATCTTGGCCAGTAAAATTCAGCATACATACCGCGCCATGATCTGGAAGCATAATCATTCAAATGTCCTTCACCGCCCCAAAGTGTTATTAGTGTCTTTGCATTTTTTACATATAGTTTTGATACTTCGGCATTGCTTCCGTAATCCCAAGCCGATTGCAGCCAATAGCTTAAATCATTCAACGGCTGTCCTGAAAGTATTTTATCTATAGCCAAAGCCTGTTTTTCTATTTCTTTATATAAGGTATCGGCTTTTTTCAGGTCTTTCTGTTGGTACGCTTTTACACATTCGATCAGTAAATCATCAATACAAAGTGAATAATAGTGTCTTGACACGTCGAGTAAATCATAATTGTAAAGACTGTTTTTATCAAAATTTTTACTTTCTAGCTGTAAAATATCCAAGGCTTGTTTGAGTTTTTCTTTGTCTCCGGGATTTCCTTTGAATTCTGTTATTTTTAAAGTTGGTCTCTTAAAAAACAAATACGCTCCGGCCCTATCATTCCACCAACGCGTTTCCCAATACTTTGTGCTGTAAACAGATTCAATTAATAATTGCCAGGACTCAAAAACCGAATTGGAAATATTTTTACCGTATCGTGCTTTCAAATAATTTTTCAGCCAGTCCTTTACCGGTTCTTTTCCTTGTGTCCAAGGTAGATCGTAAATATATTCGTATACTATCGAATTATTATTTAGACCTTCCGGCATTGCACCATACCCTGCAACATTTCCTTTATTTGGATTTTTTAATAAACTGGTCAATTCATTTCTGTAGAAATTCAAATCGCCGTAAACAGGATTAGATCCTCCGTAATTATGTACATAACCATATGTCCATTGCTTACCATAAAAAGCTTCCTGATTTTCCCAGACTTTATAGCGGTCATTGGCATAATCCTGAATCATCAGTCGGTCGTTAGGAACTTTACTTAAGAAAGCGCTTGTAGCTTCTTTAGTCCAAAACTCTTTATTGTCTCCAAAAAGCCATCCCTGCATGACCCATGTTGCTCCGGGTGACGCCTCATTAATAGTTTCGAATATCGTTTTTCCGTAATCCGAGAGTTCCTCATATTTGTGTTCTTCAGAAACAGGAGGTGTTATCTCATTGAAAGAATCAGCCAGATAAAAATCTGAATGCCCGTATACTTTAGTGTACATTTCGATAAAGCGTTTTCCTATTTCCTTAAACAAAGGATCTTTAGAATCTAACAAATAGGTACTTGCAAAACCACCTCCTGACCAGGTTTTTAGTTCTTTTATCTTTGATTCCGGATGTTTCTCTGCAAATGCTTTTGGCACATAACCACTAAAGGCGGGTACAACGGGATGCATGCCCAAAGCTCTCATCCTTTCCAGTATTTGTTTTTGAAGATTGCCTTTTTTATTGATCCATTCCTGAGGCAAAGGTCCTTCAAGACTGTTTATATTGCCCATTCTCTGCCACGGTAAAAATGCAGGTCCGGCAAAATGTGCTGCCACTTGGCTATCCGTCAATCCGTACCCTTTCCATAATTCCTGCCATACTGCTTCCTGTCCTTCCATGGCAGTAGGCAGATTAATACCGTGAAAAGCCATCCAGTCTATTTCTTGTTCCCAGCGTTTCCAGTCCCACCACGGAGTCGTATAACCAAATGTACAGGCGTTTAGATATTCTCTGTATTGAAACGGAGTCGATTCTTTTTTTGAATACCTGGGCCAGCTTTTGGGTAAATCTATTCTGTTGCCTTCCCAACTCACCAAAACAGCACAAATGTCCCTAAGAAAATTATAGGCGGCATAACAAAGGGCGGTATTCGAAGTTCCCTGAATTTTTACGCGGTTGCCTTGGGTTTCAACTTCAAACGAATCTGACTGATCCTGATTTTTATTTTCGATAATTGTCAGCTCAAATTCACTGGCCCGATTGCCAATAAGTCTTTCTAATACTGCTTTTGAACTTTTTGTATCTGCTCCGTTTTGTCCGCACACATCGGGTATTGAAAAAAGGAGGATTGCAAAAAATGGAATTATAATTTTTAAGAAATGGCAGCTTCTAACTGTGAGACATTCTCTTTTCATATTGTCTTATATTTAGGTAATTACTATCCGGTGTTTTTTCTGAAATTGAAACAAAAAATAGGGAGATGATATCTCCCTATTAAACAAAACCAAAATTCCAATCCAATATTCTTATGAGGCATTAGCATCTAAAACTTTTACAATTCGTTTCTGACAGTACTAATTAAATATTGAATCAGGGCTAAAATTATACAGAATCAATGTTTCCATCATGGACGTATCATTCAAAACTATAGACATATCCTGTATGGGCTGTAAAATGTTATATATACAGGTATTTCATGCTTCGGAAGTTTTAGGATTGTTTCTTTTTTTACCGGGATAAAAACAAAAAGCCACTCAGTGGAGTGACTTTCAGGCTAATCTTTAAGCAAAAACTGTAAGCTATGCTGCTATGATTTTGAGATTACTTTCGGGAATTGCATCAAACATGTTCTGATTATTTCAAATCGAATGTGGTATGCCTGATGAACTTTCGGTTATAGGTATACAAAATGTGTACTTTTTTATCTGAGGTCTGAATGATTGCGGGATAACTGAATTCTCCTTCTGTCTGGTTTTCCAGATCAAATATTTTTTTCCAGTTTACGCCATCTTTCGAATATTCTACGTCGAGTACATTGCGTCCGTTAAACCAGTCTTTTCCCATTTTCAGCGGATTATTTACCAACAAAAATGATTTATCGAACAGGGTTACGGCATCCACTCCTGAATTTGAGTTGACAACATTAATGCTATCTGTTCGCTGCCATGTTTTTCCATTATCCTCAGACCAGCTTGAAATTAATTTGTTGTGCCTGCTTCTGGATAAAATCTGAATTTCCTGATCGGAATGCACAAGGAATGTGGGCTGGATAATATCAAATTGTTTTGGATCATTAATGTCAATTCTTTCCCAGGTATCTGTGTTTTCTGTATACTTTTCTAAATGAACGCGCCATTTGTTATCATCGATACTTTCGGTACTGCTGCCGCACAGGATAATTCCGGGAGCTGTTTCAATTGGTTTGTTTCTAATTGGTCCTAATATTCCTGTTGGAAGGTATTTGGGATTACTCCAGGTATTTCCGTTGTCTTTTGAAACAATCATAGCGCCAAACCATTCTCTTGGATTTTTACCGACTTTATAAAATAAATACAGATTCTGGCTTTTGCTTTTAAACAAAACCGGATTCCAGCAAGGCAAGGTATCGCCTTCTTTGATCAAAGGCTCTATCAGTTTTTTAGGTGCAGACCATTTTTTATTTTTATAAGAGGAAACATAAATACTAACATCTTTGGCTCCTTCGTATTTTCCGCCAAACCAGGCTGCCAAAAGTGTATTGGGCTCCAGTTCTGCTAATGTCGAGGCGTGACTCGCAGCCGTAACCGGATGGTCCGCAATATAATTTTGAGTAATATTTACTGCTTTGGGTTCTTTCTTAAGCGAAGCGCAGGAAAGAAAAAACAGGAATAAAACAAATGAGTAACAGATTTTAAAATTCATAAGCTGATTGTTATATATAACAAAAGGAGAGTTCCCTCTCCTTTTGCGTTTTTTGAGTAAAGAATGTGTGGTTTCCTTACTCACCAAATTAATTATTTAGTATCCCACCAAAGTTTTGTTCCTCCGGTATCTGGACCTTTTAATTTTACGATTCCGTCTGCAACAGCATCTTTATTCGATGAATATTCATTTGTTGTATAAATAATTCTTTTCATCAAACTTTTACCAACTCCGGCATCATTGTTATCGGTGTTAAGCGGCGGATAAATTATTTTAGCATCGCTTCTGCGCAAATCTGCCCACGATTCCCAGGATTCAGGGAATATAGCCAGATACTTTTGAACTGCAATCTGCGTACGTTGGCTGGCAACAGCTGAAGACCATGCCACAGGAAGTTTTACAGGTATATCCTGTAGGTCTAAAGTTGGATAAACCGTTAGAACATTAGGTAAAACCGGTAATGTATTTCCAGCAACATAAGCATTGATTGTAGCGGCATCTGTAATTCCCCATTGTCTCAATGACAATCTGATACCTTCTTCGTATAAATCCTGAGCACTTCCGCCCATGTTCCATCCGTTCAAAGCACCTTCTGCTCTGCTGAAATAGTTTTCAGAAGCCATGAATACTTCAATATTTTTAGATTCGCTTAGATTTCCTGCTGCACCATTACCCATAACATCATTGTTGAATGCAGAGAATTTAGTGGTTCCAAACTGATCTTCTAAACCTCCAATAGGCTGACCACGATAAACACCGGTATCAATTGGAGCAAACCATTTTGCTAACCTTGGATCATTATATCCCACAAGGATACTTTCCATAGAAGCAGTCATAGTATATCCCCAGCTGTTTACGATCATGTTTAAGTTGTTTGGCGTAATGTTACTCGCTTTAAAGAATGCTCCCTGCTCATTGGTTTGCATAACACCCGCAGCAACCGCAGTTTCGGCTTGTGTTTTTGCTTTTGCAGGTTCGATATCAGAAATTCTTAAGGCTAAACGTAGTCTTAAACTGTTTCCAAATATTCTCCAGTTCGAAACGTTACCTGCATAAAGACGGTCATTAGGCTGAAATGAAGCCACTGTTGTTACAGCAGAACCACTTAATGTCGCATTTGCTTCATCTAATAGCTTAAAGAAGTCTTCATAAATAAATTCTACGCTGTCATAAGGTACTTTTTCTTTCTTATTACCTGCTTCTGTGTACGGAATTGGGCCATAAGCATCTACCATTTGATTGTACATGAACACTTTCCATATTTTAAGGATTGCCAAAGCTTCGGCATTTCCTTCAGATGCTTTGATCGCATTGTTTAAAGCCGGAACAGCAACGGTGTAAAATCTTGTCCATCCACGTCCTTCGTAACCATTTACGAATGCATTTCTTTCTGTACCATATCCGCAATTCAGATATTGTATAAAAGTAGAAGATAAAATACCTGTTGCAATACCCCACGTTCCCTGATCATCTACACCTGGCGATGAGTAAGATCCGTTGTGGATTCCTGCATAAACAGCAGATGCAAAAGACGGTCCTGCAAGAGTTGGGTCTAACTGATCCTCTGTAAGCGAATTAGGATCGGTGTTTATTTTATCAAAGTCGCTTGTACAGCCTGATAAAATAGAAACTGCCATTAATGCAACTCCTAGTGTTTTTATTTTAAAACTATATTTCATGATGTCTCTTTTTTAATTAAAATCCGAATTTAACATTTACTCCATAATCTCTCGTTGAAGGAATGTTGAAAGACTCTATACCTTGCAAGTTTCCTGTACCGGCACCGGCTTCCGGATCAAAGTATTTCGCTTTATTCACGAAGAAGAATAAATTTCTTCCTACCAGTGAAAAGTCAATATTTGTAAAACCTGAGTTCGCCAAAATACGTTTTGGTAAAGAATATCCTAAAACAAGTTCTCTTAATCTGATGTTTGTCGCATCATAAATAAAAGGTTCTGCGATAGGAGTTCTTTGTCCAATTGCTGTCCAGTATTGTTCAGCATTAATACTTGTTGTATTCTGAACATAATTTCCTCCTCCGGTTGCCACAACACCATCAACAATGATTCCGCCTTCTCTTCCTGCAAGGGTAACATCACTTACTCCCAGACCTGCTTGTCTTGCCTGAGTGTATGAAATAACTTCACCGCCAATTCTAAAATCAACAAGGAAACTTAAAGAGAAATCTTTGTATTTGAAATTATTTTTAAGACCTGCTGTCCAATCCGGGTTAAAGTTTCCGGCACGCACATCAAAACTATTTGTGGCAAGCGGAAGACCCGCGCTGTTTACAATAATTTTTCCGTCAGGAGATCTTTGGAAACCTTTAATATATAAATCTCCATATTCTCCACCCTGAATTACTTTACTTCTTACCAAACGTCCTTCACCAAGAACCAATTCTTCTCTTCCTCCATAAATAGATTTTACTTCAGATTTGTAAGTGGCAAAGTTTGCCGTAACATCCCAGGAGAAGTTTTCTGTTTGAACAGGAGTAGCAGTAAGAACTACCTCGATACCATTATTTTGAATTTCACCACCATTTACTACCGCTCTTGAAGTCGAAGAAGATTCCGGAGTATTGATGTAGAAAATCTGATCTTTTGTATTGGTTTTGAAATAAGTAACATCTAATCCTAAACGATTTTTGAAGAATTTAATTTCACCACCAAACTCAACAGAACTTGACATTTCCGGTCTTAAATCAGGATTTGCAGCTGTCGTTTGAGCATACAGCATACCTCCGTTACCACCAATATAAGACAATCTTGAACTTGTTTGATAAGGATCTGTATCATTACCTACTTTTGCGTAAGAGCCTCTTAGCTTTGCATAACTAATCGCTTCCGGAAATGTAAACATATCAGATAATACTGCCGATAGACCTACAGAAGGATAAAAGAAAGATCTGTTTGCTGCCGGTAATGTAGAAGACCAGTCATTTCTGGCAGTTAAATCCAAAAATAAATAATTTCTAAATCCAATTTGTGAGAAACCGTAAACAGAGTTAATTCTTTTTTCTGAAGCAGTAGATGTTGACTGAACTGTAGCCACATTTGATAAGGCAAAAAAGTTTCTTTTACTTAAAACTCCGCCTGAATATAATGAAGAACTTCTTTGTTGCAAGGAGTTGGCTCCCGCATTTACTCCAATAGTAAAATCACCCACTTTCTCGTTATAAGAAAGCAATGCATCTGTATTGAATTCGCTTACTGTTTCATACGATTCGCTGTATGAACCAAGATTGTTGTTGAATGCAATTGTGGCATATCTGTTTCTGACATTCTTGTTGGTCATTTGATCTAAACCTGTTCTTACTTGTAAGCTGATCTTATTTGTAAAATCATATTTAAGAGAAGCAAGACCTATAAATCTGTTTCTTTTGTCTGTACGTGCATCATCGCGCAAGGCTGACCAATATGGGTTACCGCCCGGAGCTCCGGCTTCATCTAAGAAATAGTTCATTTGTCTTTGTCCTGCAGCATCAAAATATTCAAAATCTTTATACTCATTGAATTTGATACTACGTGGTAGTAAGTAAGCAGAAGTACCAATAGATTCTTCCCCTGTTCTCAATAAATTATCAATATCCTGAACGATGTAGTTTGTTTTTACATCTAATGATAATTTGTCTGATATTTTACTTGTCAGTCTTAAGTTAACATTGTGTCTGTCTAATTGATTTCCTCCAACAATACCTTCAGCTTTTGTGTTGGTATAAGAAAAATAACCCTGCGCTTTTTCATTTCCTGTTGTCACAGTTAATGTGTTGGCTAAATTATAACCTGTTTTATAGAAATCAATAACGTTGTTGGGCTGAGGGCTGTAACTTGTTGTTGCCGGTCCTGTATAGTTAGGATTACGAACAAGTTGCCATGCCGAAACCTGGCTTCCGTCTAATTTTCCTCCCCAGCTTGAGCTTGAAGTGGCATTATAAGCACCTAAAGTTCCCTGTCCGTATTGATTTTGCAAATTCATCAAATCATAAGCTGATGAAGCCATAAAATTAGACGATAACGAAACCGATGTTTTACCGGATTTACCGGATTTAGTTGTAATTACGATGACACCATTACTCGCTCTTGTTCCGTAAAGTGCTGCTGCAGATGGTCCTTTAAGAACCGTCATCGAAGCAATATCTTCAGGGTTAATGTTTGAGATACCATCAGGCTGTGTTGTTCCTCCTGTATCAATGTCAGGATTTGTGTTTGTTGTTCCGTTGCTGATTGGTACACCATCTACCACATACATTGGCTGGTTGTTTCCGGTAAGGGACCTGTTCCCTCTTAATGTAATTCTCGAGGAACTACCCACACCGTTTGAAGTTGTAGAGAAGTTAAGACCGGCAACTTTACCTGAAAGTGAGTTGGCAACGTTTAGTGATCTTGCTTCTGAAAGTTCATCTACCGAAATGTTTTGCGCAGAATAGGTAATCGCTTTTTTCTCCCTCTTAATACCCAGAGCGGTTACTACGACTTCACCCAATTGCTGAGTGGCTGCACCTAATGCTACATTTACAGTACTTTGATTTCCTACGGCTACCTCTTTTGGTTCTGAGCCAACGTAAGTGAAAACCAAAACTGAAGATTGGTTTGGAACTGAAATACTGTACTTACCATCAAAATCTGATGATGCACTTGTTTTTGTTCCTTTAACAATAACATTTGCCCCTGGGATCGGAATTCCGCTTTGAGCATCTGTTATCGTTCCTTTTACTGTTGTTTGTGCCTGCAGACCTTGAAATCCGAATAAGCAAATTACAAACAGTAATTTTAGTACGTCCTTAATCATGTTTAGTTGTTTTGAGTTAATAACATGTTAAACTTATGAATACATTTTGTTAACAAAATATAATTTCGACAAATGACAGGTTTGAAAAGGTGTAGGGAATACATTTATCCTTTTTGATCACGAAAACGTTTTAAATTGTAATCTTAATCTTCTTTATAAATAATTCTCATTTCGAGGTAATCGAAATGATTTTCCCTTTTTTCAATAGCATTCTTCGCTTAACATGTTATTCACTAAACATTTTATTCCATTTACAGGAATTAGTTCAATACTTTGAAATCTGTTTTAAGGACGTCAACGGAGTTTCCTCCTACCATAACTTCAAAATCTCCGGGCTCTACAACCCTTTTCATTTCACGGTTCCAGATCGATAATTCATCTGGAGTAAGCGTAAATTCAACTGTTGCAGTTGCTCCTTTTTTAATAGGTAATCGCTTAAATCCTTTTAAGGTTTTTGCGGGAGTTGTTACGCTGCTGTATTTATCATGAAGATACAATTGCACTACCTCATCGCCATCCAGATTTCCTGTATTTTTGACATCGACACTCACTTTCAGTTCTCCGTCAGCTTGGATTGCAGGCGAACTGATTTTAAGATTTGAATATTCAAACTTCGTATAACTCAATCCGTAACCGAATGTATATAAAGGATGTTCACTCTCTGACACATATTTATGAATCGCAGATGGTTTTTGATTGTAATATATAGGCAGCTGCCCAACAGATTTTGGAACTGTTACGGGAAGTCTTCCGCCCGGATTATAATCTCCAAATAAAACATCGGCTACAGCTCTTCCTCCTAATTCTCCCGGAAACCAGCCTTCGATAACTGCCGGAATGTTTTCGCTGATCCAATTGGTAGAAAGCGGACGTCCGTTGAGCAATACGCAAATTACCGGTGTTCCTGTTTTTTGAATCGCTTCAATCAGTTCCTGCTGCATCCCGTGTAAATCCAATGAAGCAACATCTCTGTTTTCTTCCACCAATTCGTTAGATTCTCCTAAAACGACAATCGCAACATCGGCTTTTTTAGCAATGTCGATCGCCGGCTGAAAGTTTACTTTTTCCAGATTCCAACGCAAATGCGCTCTGGCTCCCCAGCCTCCTTCCCACATTTCGATACGGACTTTATACTTTTTTCCCGCTTCGATATTTTTTGGAGTTGTCACCATGCTTGTCGCCCCTTTCGTCCAGTTGTCAATCACCAATTGATCGTCAATCCACATTCTGATTCCGTCATCAGAACTTAAACCCAGCCAGCCATCAAAGGCTTTATCTGATTTTAGATATCCTGTCCAGCGAATAGAGAAATCATCATCTGTAACGCCATCGCCCGGAGACCAAGGCCAGTCAAACTCTAATTGGCTGTCGATACGGGTCAAAGCCGGAGCTCCTTCTACATTTCTGTTATTGAAATACTCCCCTTTTAATCCGTTTTGGGATTCATCCGGCGTAAATAAATATTTCGACGGTATAATCTGCCCTTTTACAATTAAAGAAACTCCTTCTTCATAAAGTACATTGGCAGTTTTACCCACAACTTCCTGAACTCCTTCTAAAACCGTTGTTCCCACTTTGTTTTTAACGGAATATCCTCCTAATCTCGAAGCATTTGCGTTTGGACCAATAACGGCAACTGTTTTAATATCTTTCTTTAAAGGCAGTATGTTGTTTTCGTTTTTTAATAAAACAATCGATTTGTGCGCCGCTTCAAGAGCAACATCCTGATTTTCTTTGGTATGAAAACGTTCTTTAATTAAATTTTTATCTGTATACGGATTTTCGAATAATCCCAATAAGAACTTCAATCTCAAAACTCCTCCCGCAGCACGATCAATCTGCTCCATTGTCAGTTTCTTTTCGTTGACCAGTTCTACGATGCTGGTCTGCCAGAATTCATTTGTAAAATCATAGAACTGCATATCCACTCCCGCTGCAACGGCTTCTCTAATACTTTCTTTTGGAGAATTTGTCACATAATGTGTGGTCTGTAAATATTTTATTGCACCTAAATCAGATACTACAATTCCTTTGAAACCCCACTCTTTTCTCAAAACATCAGTTAGTAACCAATGATTTGCCGCACATGGAATCCCGTCTAATTCAGAGTATGCACACATTGTTCCCAATGCACCGCCTTTTCTGAATGCTTTTTCAAATGACGGCAAGAAGTCCTGACGTGCTGCACGCTCACCCACCAATACAGGCGAAGAATTTGCTCCGCCTTCCGGAATACCGTGAACTGCAAAGTGTTTTGGCTCTGCAATAATAGAACGATCTGATTTTAGATCATCTCCCTGCATTCCTTTTATCATTGCCGTTCCCATTTCGCCAACCAGATAGACATCTTCACCAAATGTTTCGGCAACTCTGCCCCAGCGTGGTTCGCGGCCAACATCAAGATTGGGTCCTAAACCAAAATGAACTCCGTGTGCCCTGGCTTCGGTACCAATTACACCGCCCACTTTTTTCATCAAATTAGTATCCCAGGTGGCACCTAAACCTATATTCATTGGGAACGCCGTACTACCGTCATCTAAATAACCGTGAAGCATCTCGCACATGATAAGTGCAGGAATTCCCCATTTGTTTCTTTTGATTACTTCGCTCTGAAGTGTATTAATCATTTTTGCAGATCGTGGATAAATATCATGAATTGCTCCAATTCCCAGATTTCCAATTTTTGCCGCAGACCTGGTTTTAGAAAAATCTTCTTTTTCCTTAAAAAATTCGCCTTTGTACATGTCCATCTGACGTACCTTTTCTTCCAGTGACATTCGGCTTAATAAATCACTTACCCTTTCTTCTACAGGTAGTTTTGCATCCTGATACGGGTACTTTTTCTGGGCTTGAATTGGGCAAAAGAATCCCGCAGCCATTACAAAAATAATGGCTGTTTTTTTGATTTTTAATTGTAACATAGTTGTGAGTGTTTAGTACTGAATCACCTTGAGCGTTTTTCCATTCACAAAAGCATCGTGCGAAATAAAATAACTGTTCAATGGTTTTCCATCCAATTGAATTTGTTTGATTTTGTCGTCACTATTGATTTCTCTTTCGATGACAACACTTTCTTTTTTATAATATCGGGGATCTAATTTTATGGTCACTTTATCAAACATTGGCGTTGTAATCGTGTAAATTGGATCTCCCGGAGAAATTGGGTAAATTCCCATCATAGAATATACCAACCAGGCAGACATCGTTCCGGTATCGTCATTTCCGGGCAATCCTTTTGGCTCATTTCTGAAATATTCACGTACCAGTTTTTTGACCATTTCCTGACTCTTCCATTCTTCGCCTTTTATATAATTAAATAAATAAGGATAAGCGATATCCGGTTCGTTTGCCATGTCAAATTGCTTGATATCAAAAACTTTTTGCAATTGATCTGAGAACGCTTTTTCACCGCCCATTAATTTCATCAACCCCTTGATATCATGCGGCACCATAAAAGCATATTGCCACGCATTGCCTTCAATAAAACCTACATTTGTCTGAAAATTAGATCCTGCTTCCGGATCAAAAGGTTCATACCATTTTCCGTTAGCCAATCTTGGGCGAAGTAATTTTAAATCTTTGTCGTATAACTTTTGGTAAGAAAGCGAACGTTTGGTAAAACGCTTATAATCGTCTTTTTCTCCTAACGCTTTCGCTAAAAGTGAAATTGCATAATCTGACGTATTGTATTCTTGAGTTGTAGAAACCGGACCGGCATAATTAGTCGATAAATATCCTTTTTCGATATATTCTTTAAGTCCGGGACGCAACGGATTATTTTCTGTCTGATCGGCCCCTTTCAGCATTGCGTAATATGCCTTGTAAATATCAAAATCCTGAATTCCCTTTAAGCAGGCGTCAACGATAACAATACTTGCAGGATCTCCTACCATCGTAAATGTTTCTGTTGAATTTAATTCCCATTTTGGCAGCCAGCCGTTTTCATCATACATATCCAGCATGCTTTTTATCATATCTGATTGCTGCTTAGGATAAACTAAAGACGTTAGCGGATGCATATTTCTGTAGGTATCCCACAAAGAAAACACGGTATAACGCGTACCTGTGGTTTTGCCTATCTTAGTTCTTTTGATTTTCGGATATTCCCCGTTAATATCATTTAAAGTATTGGGATGTATTAAAGTATGGTACAATGCGGTGTAAAAAATAACTTTATCCTGATAAGAACCTCCTTCGACTAAAATCTTCGAAAGTTCTTCGTTCCATTCGTCATACGTTTCTTTGTAAACGGCATCAAAATTTTTATTTCCGGTTTCTTTTTCTAAATTCTCACGGGCATTTTCGATACTTACATACGACACTCCAATTTTTACTTCAACGGTTTCTTCCTTAGCGAATTTATACGTAAAGTAAGTTCCTATACTGTCGCCAACAACCGTTTTTATGGTGTTGTCCATCATTCTGGTTTTCCCGTTATATCCCATCCATTGTGCTTCTACGCCTTCATATTTTGGTGTTTTTTTCCAAACTCCGAATTTATCTGCGGGTTTTGAAAATTTAGCTACAAAATATACCGGATAAGCATCTTCAGGACTGTTATAACAAAATGATCCCACGGTGCGCATTCCTTCTATTTCTGTCGAAGAAACTACTTTTACCATCGCTCCTTCTTCATTTGTTAAACCTAAACCAAGATTCAACAAAATATTAGATTGCCCTTTTGGGAAAGTGAATTTGCTTACTCCTACTCTTTTTGAAGCTGTAAATTCGCCTTTGACTTTATATTTATCAATATTAACACTGTAATAAGCCGTTTTAGACACTTCTTTCGAATAAGCAGAACCATATTGCAGATGGTTGGTTTCGACTGCGCCTGTTGTTGGCATTAATAAAATAACACCTAAATCAGGACAACCTACTCCGCTTAAATTAACCTGACTGAATCCCGTTAAAAACGTATTTTCATTTACATAAGGGTTAGACAGCCATTGACTGTCTTTTTCTAAACGATTTTGAGCGCCCGCCACATTAAACGGACTAATGCTTGCCATACCTCTTGGTGCAATTGGTCCGGGAGACGTAGCGCCATAATTTGAAGTTCCGATAAGGGGATTTACGAACTCTGCCGGCTGTTGTGCAAAAGCATTTATGCCAAAAAACAGCATGTTAAAAACACATGCTGCCTGTATGGTTATTTTTTTAGTCAAAATCATATTTAGTCTTCTATCTGTTAATGGCTTCAATCTTTAAAGTCCAGACTTCTTTACAGGGTAAATTATTTAGTAAGCTTTCTGGAATTGTGACTTTAAATCCGTCAGCAAATTTAGTCCATTTTAAGGCTTTTTTAGAACCTAACATCGTAATTTTTGTTCCTTTTTTAGGATTAATCGATTTTACCACCACTTCAGATGCGATTTTATTCTCTCCTTCTTTGGCCAAATAAAACAAGAATACATTTCCGGCTTTATTTTGCGTCATACAAATGTTATTTTCCTTAAACGGAGCAATTGGTTTTGTGTTATAAATGGCGGTACTGTTTACTTTCATCCAATCTGCGTAAGCTGCCAGTAAATCATAAGCTCCTTTTTGCCATTCTCCTTCAGGACTTGGAGCAACATTCAATAATAAATTCCCGCCTTTTGCTACCACATCAACAAGCATCTGAATACCTTCTCTGCCTGTCATATACTTTGCATCCGGAGTATACGACCATCCTCCGCCGGAAGTAATACAAGATTCCCAGGGATAAGGAAGTGTTTTTTCCGGAACTCTGTTTTCAGGAGTCAGGTAATTTTGGTTTTTACTGTGAACTGCTCTGTCGACTACGATTAATCCGGGTTGTTTCTGACGTGCTTTTACCACCAGTTCGTCCATTTTAGGATCCTGATCTACAGCTCTGTGTTTGATAAAACCATTTTTAGAGGTATTCTCTGCAAATTTGCCATCATAGTATTCTTTAATATCTTGTGGACTATCTTTTTGAACCCATCCGCCATCTAACCATAAAATGTCTACTTTACCGTAATTGGTGAGGATTTCTAAAATTTGGTTGTGTGTAAAATCAACATATTTCTGCCATTTTTCTGGATACAATAACGGGTCATAGTTTACGTTTCTGTCAAAAGGAGGGAAATAAGGATCCCAGTAATTTTCGTTGTGCCAGTCCGGTTTAGAAAAATAAGCTCCCGTTGAGATATTCTCATTTCTAAAAGCAGTAAAAACTTCTTTCAGAATATCTGCTTTGGGATTGGCGCTAAACGGACAATCTTTGTCTGTTACTTTATAATCAGAATATTTTGTGTCGTACATACTAAATCCGTCATGGTGTTTTGTTGTAAAAACCATGTACTTCATTCCTGCTGCTTTGGCTGCTTTGGCCCATTTGGCCGGATCAAATTTTGTTGGATTAAAGGTCTTTTTCAAACCTTCATACTCTTTTACATACTCTGTATAATTTCCCGGATTGCTTCCTTTTTTGCGTTCACACCATCCGTAATCTTCCGGGCAAATTGACCAGGATTCTACAATTCCCCATTGACTGTAAGTTCCCCAGTGCATCAACAATCCGAACTTTTTTCCCTGCCATTCCTCCAGATTTTTCAATACCAGCGGATCTGTTTCCGGTATATAACGCTCGTCTTCATAAATGGCCTGTGAGAACATTTGAACTGAAAACAATACTGCAATTATCAATATTCCTCTTTTCATTTTTATTCTTTTTAAAGGTTTTTGGTTTCGTTTTTTGTTTTGTTTTGTTTTTATGTTGTGATTTCTAACATTTCAGAGCTAAAAAGAGCAATGAGCTATTGTGCGAGAAACCGGTTTCTTTACTACTCTTTTTTATTCACTCTAAAAATAAATCCTATGTTACTAGGTGTTTAAACCTTTATTTGCAATTCAAACTTTGACAAAGTTTAATTCACTAAAATTTCATCTACAAATAACCATGAATCCTCGCCTTTAGGACTTTTCTTTAAGTTATAAGCAATTACTTTTACAAATCTGGCATTCGTTTTTACAAAATTGATTTTGAAACTTTTCAATTCTGATGTCACATTTGCGGCATAATCACGGGATATTTTTCCAACTTCTTTATACTTGATTCCGTCATTCGAAACCAAAACCTTAATCTGTACAGGAAAAAATATACCCGCGCCCTGACTTTCTAAAGTTCCAATGATTACCTGCTCAACACTTTCCTGTTTTTCAAAATCAATCACCAGTTCCATATCATTTACCAGCCATGCCTGCCATTGTCCGTCATGAAAATTTTTACTGCCGCGAATGGTATTGACCATCGTATTGGCATCTCCTTTATAGTTTTGATTGAATGCTGTTAAGTATCTTACTTTGTGCGCCACTGCTTTATGAAAAACAATTGTATCCGTAAACGTTTTTCCAATGGGTTTATCATCCTGAAACAGCGATGCTTTTAGAACAGTTGTGGCTTTAAACTCAATTGGGTTCACATATTTTTCTGCATGGCGATCGATACTTTTATCTCCCAAAACATATCGGATATCCGGATTTGGAAATTCGTTTTTCAATGCCACATTGATTTGTTTTTTAACCAAATCTGCACTTGAAGAAGCGGTAACCAGATAAGCACTTTTTGCATAATTGATTCCCAGATAATCGTAGCGTGTCAATAATGGCATTAATCTCGTTGTAAAATCATTCCAGTTGCGGCTTTCTTTTGAACTCCATAAAACTTCAGCCATAGCAGCCAGTCTCGGAAAAATCATGTATTCTGAATCCTTTGGTCCTGCAAGATGTTCTGCCCATAAATTGGCCTGTCCGCCCAGAACATGATTGGCTTCGACAGCCGACATTGTTGGTACCACAGGATCAAACTCATAAACTTTATTCAAGGGTGTATAAGCATCAAAAGCCAAAGGTTCGTCGTTTTGAGGTCCCTGATAAAAATTAAAATAACAATGTGATTCCGGAGTCATAATAACATCATGTCCCTGATCTGCTGCTTCAATACCGCCTTTTGTTCCTCTCCAGCTCATTACGGTTGCTTCGGGAGCTAAACCTCCTTCGACAATTTCATCCCAGCCAATTACTTTTTTGCCTTTAGAATTAATGTATTTTTCAATTCGTTTTACAAAATAACTCTGCAGTTCATTGGTGTCTTTTAACCCCAGATCTTTCATCCTTTTTTGACAATGCGGGCATTTTGTCCAATTGGTCTTTGTCGCTTCATCTCCTCCGATATGAATGTATTTTGATGGAAAAATGGTCATGACTTCAGCCAGCACATTTTCCAGAAACTCAAATGTGCTTTCTTTTCCTGCACAATAGATATCTGTAATAGGCCATAATCCTCCTGAAGGAACACCAATGCGCTGATCAAAACAAGAGAGTTCTGGATAGGATGCAATGGCAGAACTTACGTGTGCCGGCATTTCGATTTCAGGAATTACTTCGATATTTTTTGTCGCGGCATACTTTACAATTTCTTTTAATTCTTCCTGTGTAAAAAAACCGCCATAGGTTCCTTTTTCATCCGGATTTGTCGTTAGCCTTGCATTCCATGACAGGTTTTCCTGATCGACTCTCCATGCCCCGACTTCGGTAAGTTTTGGATATTTCTTAATTTCAATTCTCCAGCCCTGATCGTCAACCAAATGCAGATGCAAAACATTCATTTTATGCATGGCCAGACGATCGATTGTAGCCAGGATATAATTTTTATCAAAGAAATGACGCGATACATCCAGCATCAGACCTCTCCATTGAAAACGCGGTTCGTCTGTAATCGTTACATTCGGGATCTGCCATTTTGCAGTTGTTATTGCAGCATTACTTTCGATCGCAGTTGGCAATAATTGTCTTATTGTTTCTAGTCCATATATAAAACCAGCGTTTCCTTTTGCTGTAATGGTAATAATGTCATTGTTTACTTCCAGTTTATAAGCTTCTTTATGAAAGGCCGGATCCACCTTAAACTGAACAAAATTACGCTGCGGTGCTTTTACGCCCAAAACCGGACGCCAGCCTGCAGCAATCCCGAATTTATTGATTAAGGCATTCGAAATCTCTTTTTGAAAATCGCTGCCGGCAACAAAAACAGTGTTTTTAGAAAACTCGAAGATTCCCGGCTGCACTGCCAATTGATTTGGTTTTGGAATAATCTTAATGTCTTTTTCCGTGAAAATTTTCTGGCTATAACCTGAACTTAAAACAGCAAAGAAGAGTAAGACAAAAAGTGGTTTTAATGCTCTCATAATTATTATTTTAAAGAAGGTGTTATTTTAAATTGATACTGATAATTTTTGTCTTTCAAAAGGTATTTTTCCATTGGCCATGCCTGCCAGCTGTCGATTCCGCCAACGCCCATCTGTTTGTAATCGATTTTTAAACTTGTTAAATCTCTTTCTTTCAATTCAGCAGCGTGTCTTTGGTCTTTCTGCAGTTCGTCATCCAGATCTTCATTTAAAAAATGTAAAGCTGTAATCGCTAACAGATTATCTGATGTTACGGTCAATTTTAGTTTATCGCCTGATAATGCTAAGAAACGTACATCTGTTTTATTTCCGGTTTCCTGCGGACGGATGTACGGATAATACTGCTCTGAGACCGTTTGTGTATAAAGTCCCACGGGAGAACTGTAGTTTCTGTCGATGTAATTTTCGTACGGTCCTCTTCCGTAATAGGTCAAATTGCTAAAATCCTTCGGAACAATTACTTCCATACCAAATCTTGGCAACATGGGCTGTTCTTTGGTTTTATCCCTATTTAAAATTTCTTTTACAACTAATTCACCATTACTGTTGAACTCATAATTCAATTCTAAAGTCGCCGTAACCTGTGGTAAACTATACGTTGCTTTTACCAGAATTTTATTGTCTTTTGTTGCCGAAGACGTCCAGCTTACCAACGTTGGATTTTCTGTTGCGTCTTTCCAGGCTTTCAGGTTTAGCTGAAAATTGGCCCCAAAATCATTATCGTTTGGTGCCCTCCAAAAATTGGGACGCAATTGATAACCGTCTTTTATAACCGGAAGATTCTGAAAGGAATAACCACTGATAAATCCGGTTTTTTTATCGAAAGTAATCTCCGCTTTATCACTTTTAAACACGGTGCTGTTTACTTTTTTCTCAACGGTAATTTTTGATGCGCCTTCAATTTTAATATCGTTTTTCCAGATTCCTTTGTATGCCAGCTGTTCTGTTGCAATTTCGAAACCTTTTGGTAAAAACTGCTCGTCTTGTTTTAACTGATAACTGATATTAATAAAAGCTTCCTGGTATTTTTTATCGCCTAAATTTATTGGCAATGTATATGTTTTTGACTGTGTTGGGTCGATTGCCAAGTAATCGATAACGCCTGTTGTTGCTGTAACTCCGTCTAAAATTAATTCCCAATGCAAAGTAACATTGCTTAACTCTTTAAACGAAAATTCATTGTATACTTTTATTGTTCCTGTCTCCTGATTTTCCCAGGAAGTCAGAATGTTCTGCATCACCTTTTTTACTTCAAAAGCATGCGGATTTGGTTTCCTGTCAACAGTAAATACACCGTTGTTTACAAAGTTGTTATCGCTTTTTACATCTTTAGGCCCAAAATCCCCGCCGTAAGCTAAAATTGTAGTTCCGTCCGCTTGTTTTTTATATACAGACTGATCGATCATATCCCAGATAAACCCGCCCTGAAAATTTGGATACTTACGAATGACATCCCAATAATCTTTAAAATTCCCCATCGAATTCCCCATTGCATGTGCGTATTCACACTGAATATAAGGTCTTGACGGATTTGGATTTGCCAGAATATATTCTTCCATTTTGTCCGGCGAACTGTACATTGGGTCAATAATATCAGAATCCCAGTCAAATTTTAAATCCTTTCCGTCCCAGGCGCCTGCAGTAGCTCTTTCGTACTGAATTGGTCTTGATTTATCTCTGTTTTTAATCCATAAATAACCTCTGTAAAAGTTATAACCGTTTCCGGCTTCGTTCCCCATACTCCAGATAATGATCGATGTATGGTTTTTATCTCTCTCGATCATACGCTGCATGCGCTGTAAATGCGCCAGTTCCCAATCGGGTTTATTACCCAAAGTTTTGGTAATATCATAACCCATTCCGTGAGATTCTATATTGGCTTCATCAACCACATAAATTCCGTATTTATCGCACAATTCATAAAAATATTCATCGTTTGGATAATGTGACATTCGTACTGCATTGATATTAAACTCTTTCATGATTTTAATATCCTGCTCCATGCGTTCTCTCGAAATCGTCTGGCCCGTTACCGGATCTGTCTCATGTCGGTTAACACCTTTTATATAAATTGCTTTTCCGTTTACTAAAAGCTGTCCGCCCTTAATTTCTACTTTTCTAAAACCAACATTGTGATTGATAACCTCAACAACAGCTCCTTTTTTATCCTTTAAAATAAAACTGACCTGATACAAATTCGGAATTTCAGCACTCCATTTCTTCGGGTTATTAACTGAAAAATCAAATCCTGATTTTTTAGTTTCCGATGATAAAACTGCTTTTTTTGAATCGATAATTTTTCCGTTATCTTTCAGCTGTACTTCAAAAGTGTAACTTTCTTTTTTATCTAAATTTGAAAATTCAGTTGAGATTTTCAAACTTCCGTTTACGTAATTGGCATCTAAATCCGGAATGATTTCAAAGTCATTCAAATGTGCTTTATTTCTCGCCACCAAATACGAATCTCTGGTAATCCCGCTCATTCTCCACATATCCTGACATTCTAAATACGAGCCGTCATTCCATTTCATCACCTGCAGTACAATCGTATTTTTACCCGTTTTTAGATATTTATTTAAGTTGAATTCAGAAGGAAGTTTTCCGTCTTCGCCATAACCAACATATACACCGTTTACCCAAACCGTAAGGTTGGATTTTGCTGTACCAATATGAAGAAAAATATCTTTTCCTTCCCACGATTTATCGATTGTAATTTCTCGTCTGTAAACTCCTGTCGGATTATATTTTGTGGGAACAAACGGCGGATTTGGCGCCATTAAATAATCAAAATCATAAGATGTATTGACATACACCGGATAGCCATAACCGTTTACATCCCAGCTTGCGGGAATTTTAAAATTGTCCCAGGCTTTATCGTCAAAATTGGTTTTCTCAAAATCTTTTGGAAGCGCAGCCGGATTATCCACATATTTAAATTTCCAGGCTCCGTTGATGTCCAGATAATTTTTAGATTGTCTCCATTCGTTTTTGTCCGCTAATGCTTCATTTTCAAAAACATAATAGGCGGCGTGCATGGGCTCTCTATTATCTTCATTGATTTTTTCATTCTGCCAAAACGGAACTTTCTCCTGTGCATTTACAGCTAAAATGGAGGTAATTAATACTGATAATATGGATATTGATTTTTTCATTCCTTATTTTTTTATTCTGCCTGTGCTTTTTTCTAAACACATAGAAATGGACATTTTAAATCTAAAAAGGCGTTTCACTTATTGAAACAAACCTATCTATGCGATAGCAACCTGTTTTGATGTGTTTAAATTGATACACAATTCGGCCTTCTATAAGTTCGTCATTTCAAGGAGAAATCGCATTAGTTCATCGACAATGATCAACGAATGACTTTGAAGAGTTTCCTGTGTGATTTACTTCGTCTGTTCGATATCACTCGCGTCTCCTTCGTCGAAATGACAATTTTGTGTTTACAATCAGGACGTAACACTTTGTCAAAGTTTAAAGCTTTGACAAAGTTCAAACTGTACGTACTAATATTTGATCTGCTATTTTAAGCTCGCTTTTGTTTCTTTGATTGTCTTCAGATTACTTTCAGACAATGCATTTCCGTCAAAAAATGAAACACCCACTGCCCCATTTTCTTTTGCTAACAAAATGGCTTCTTTTAGTTCTGCATCATTCTTAAGTCCCGGAATATAAATTCCTGTGTTGATTTTTGTTTTTTTACCTTCTAAATCAGCCACACCTTGTTTTGTAGCATAACCCACCCAGTCAATTTCTTCATCATAAAAGCTATGATAAATCATTGGATATACTTCGTCAATATTCCATTTATCCCAACGCTGGCGCACCATATGATCTGCCATTTCCGGATAAGGAAATACCGCTGCAGTCAATTGTTTGTTGTGTTTGTGTGCAATTGCATACGCATCGTTAACAACGGCTTGTATCGCATTTAATCTGAAATTTTTCCACTCCATATCGATAGAGGTATTGTGGCTTTCTTTTGGATTTTTATGGTGAATTTTTTCAAATGCTTTTACACATTCATCACAATAACAGAAATCAAACTGAGGCAATTCTACGTCCTGAACCAGATTGTATTTTGGCAATAAACTGATGGGTAAAAAGATGTCAGGGAAACGAATATAATCCAGGTGAACACTTTCGATTCCGTCTACTTTTGCCAGTTCTTCCACCAGGGCTAAAACGTGTTCTCTTGATTCTTTTCTGGTTGGACATAACCATTGGTAATAATCAACGTAAGGTCTATTATCAAAACAAGATTTTCCATCTTTACTTACCTGATACCATTCCGGGTGCTGCAGAGCAATGGAGTCTCCGGGTCTGTTCATTGCCATAATCCAGGCATGCACTTTTAGTCCTTCTTTGGTCGCTAAAGGCACTAATCTTTTTAGCAGTTTTGGATCTGTTGTCGTATTGATTAATACTTCATCGATACCGCCATCTTTATATTTTTTGAATTCTTTGGTGTAATCTGCGTCTGATTTTTTAGCATCTGCGGTTGTCCAGACGCCAAACTTAAATGTGGTGGTTTCCTCTTTGCTGGCGCACGAAAAAATAGTAAGTGCCAATAAAAAAAATAATAGTTTTGGTAGTTTCATAGTGGTTTATTTTGTGATTATTTTCCCGTCCTGCCTTATCACGAATGTTTGATTAGAGAAAGGACTTTTTACTAATATATTAAATCCTGATGCATGATTTTCTAGTATTGGTTTTAAAATTTTATGATCTATACTGATCGTTTCTTTCGTAAGATCCGTAATTGATTTTGCCCAGACTTTATGTTTTTGATAATATTCTTTTTGGGTCCTGTATAAATTATAAAGTTCCCATTTTACTTTTTCGTCCTGTGGAATCGTAAAGCTGTCTTTGCCTTCTTTTGAAGAAAAGTAGACATATCCCCATTTTTCAGGTTCATGCATATTGATTACGCCCATTGGCGACCAAACCCAATTGTACTCCGGAAGAAATTTTCCGTCAGCACCTTTTTTGCGTTCATAATTACCGTTTGTGATTGTATGCTCCCAGTTTACCCTTGAAAAATTAACTCTCCAGAATTTATCCGCAGGAACATTTTGGTCGAAATAGGATGTTTTATAAGAAGCCCACGGAATTGCCATTTCTAAGACCCAGCCCTCATCAATATCATTGGGATTATTGAGGGTACCATGAATTTTAACTGCTGATTTCAGACCCGGAATATTCCAGTCGTTCAAAACAACCATGTCATTTTCTCTGTAAGGTTTTGACAAAAACAAATCCCAGGCTGTATTTAAGGCGTTTATTTCTAATTCATAATAATTAAAAGTGTCGTTGTCCGGATCTACAAATACCTCAAAATCATTGTTATAAAAAATAATAGTATCGCGTTGTTTTAAATTTGCCCAAACATGCGGTTCATCCATTTTTGCCAATATATAAAAATTGGTTTCGTCCCAGAGCATTTTTACTTTTGTTGCATACTTTGGTTTTACGTTATTTTCTATATCCTCAAAAAGAGCCGTCCATTCTGCTTTTGCCCACGAAGCATCAGATTCGTCGCCATCAATCAAAATTGGAGTTGCAGTTTTTGACGCCACATACGTTTTAGGTATAATGGTACTTTTTTTTGATTGGGAAAAACCTGCAACCGAAAGAAAACCTATAACAACTGTTAACGATTGAAATTTTAAACGCATCTTTTTTTCTATAAACTGTTATCTTTTGTAAACTGAATTACTTCACTTAATTTACCAAATGCAAGTGCTACCACTGTATCTGCTGCTCCGTAATAAACGGCCAGTTTATCTTCTTCGATACTGTGTAAAGCGGCACATGGAAAAACCACATTTGCCACATCGCCAACTTGTTCGTAAAGTTCTGCAGGACCTAATAAATAAGGCTGTGTTCTGTATTTTACTTTGTCCGGGGAATCAACTTCGAGAAGTGCTGCTCCCATTGCATAACGAAAACCATTGCAGGTATTGATTACACCGTGATAAATCATCAGCCAGCCCTCTTCTGTAAGAATTGGGATTGGTCCCGCGCCAATTTTGGTACACTGCCATGCGCTGTCTTCAAAAGGAGACGGTTTCATTACCAAACGGTGCTCTCCCCAATATTTCATATCCGGGCTGTAGCTGATCCAGATATCTCCAAAAGGCGTATGTCCGTTGTCACTTGGACGGCTTAACATCGCATATTTTCCGTTTATTTTTTGTGGAAACAAAACACCATTTCTATTGAAAGGCAAATAGGCATTTTCGCATTGAAAAAATTCTTTAAAATCAAAAGTATATCCAATACCAATTGTGGGTCCGTTGTAACCATTGCACCACGTAATCCAGTAACGGTCTTCGATAAAAACAACACGCGGATCGTACTTATAAGCCGATTCGATCATGTCTGTATTTCCTGCCTGCATTACGATTGGTTCGTGGTTGATATCCCAATCGATTCCGTTTTTACTAAATCCGGCAAAAATATTCATTTGAACCGCTTTGTTATCACATCTGAAAACACCCGCATATCCATCTCCAAAAGGAACTACAGCACTATTGAATACACTGTTTGAAGAAGGAATTGCATTGCGTTGTATAATTGGATTTTCAGAATATCTCCACATTACATCATTACTGTTTTCGGGTCTGTCTTGCCATGGAATACTGCTCATCTTTTTTGTTTTTTGTTTTTTGTTTATTATTTTTTGTTTTTATTTTTAAACTTTGTCAAATTTTCGGGCTTTGATAGAGCTGTCGTATTTTTTAAACACACAGAAACATAGTTTTTGAAACTGCATAAAAAGACGCTTCACTTGCATTAATACACATAGCCGTCAGAAACTTGTTCCTTTTTTATTCTTTTTTATACACACTTAAAACTAGGTTTCTATATATTAAAACTCCTAAGAGCTTCGTCTACTTTTCTAATTTTCTAATTGCCCAATTATCCAATCATCTAATCCGCTATTTTTCGAACTTTATCCAACCACGTAAATTTCAGGATTGCCATAGTCACTAAAAATACAATTAAAGCCACTATTGCTTTTGGATAATCTCTGATAATGAAGAATATTGGGAGCAAAATCATACTGGACTGCCATACAATTCCGATAGCGCAATTCATCATATCCAGTCCAAAATCTTTATTTTTTTCGAAAGTCTGATCTTCTGCTTTTAATTCCTTATACACCGGATGCCAGAATCCCCAAGGTCTTACATTAGAATAGAACGATTTTAAAACTTCCATATCTGTTGGTTTGCTTAAAAAAGTTCCCAAAATACAACCCAAAATCGAGAATCCAAATATTATTGGAAACAGATAAATTGCCTGCACTTGTGCTAACTCGTATAAAAACGAGCCTTCTGCTAAACTTCCTTTGGCCTGACCAAGGGCAAATTGTAAAGAAGCCACAACTAATCCGGCGAACATTCCCCAGAAATAACCCCAACCGTTAAAACGCCACCAAATCCATTTTAAGAAATTCGCTGCCACATAACCTCCGTACAAAGCACTTGTAATCCAAAGTGTTAACGAGTTGATAGAGTCTGCAAAGAATCCCATAAAAACCCCTAAACCTACAACCAAAAAAGAAGAAATCTGACTTACTTTTATATAATGTTCGTTTGTCGCAACAGGTTTAAAGTATTTTTTATAGATATCATTTACAATATAGGCCGGCCCCGCGTTTACAAAAGCTGAAAATCCGGACATGAATGCGGCTAATAAACCGGCTAATAAAATCCCTTTTATTCCAACAGGAATGTACAGATTCACCACTTTTGGCATTAATAATTCTAAATCAGCTCCCGTTAAATTTGTATTCGCATTCAGCTCCGGCGCCATATTGACCAAAGCAATGACTACGATTCCGGTGATTAATAAATATCTTGGAATGAATAAAATTAAGTTGGTAAAACCACTCATATATGCCGCTTCTTTTACCGATTTTGTAGAAAGAACTCTTTGTAAATCGTAACTTGGTGTTGGTCCTGCAATACTCGCAAAAAATCCTTTAAACAAAGTCATTCCGATAAAAGCACCAAACATTTTATAACCTTCAGAATCAATTAAATTGTTGAAGGTCTGAAATTTATCACTCCATTGAGTTTCAAACTGCCATCCGAAGAAAACATTTTTCCACTCTTCTGTAATAACCGAATTAATCTGAATGTCCGTATAATTGATAAAAGCATATCCGGCAATCAGTACTCCGGCTATAATCATAATAATATACTGCACCACTTCTGTGGCTACTACAGAAAACATCCCTCCTTTTACGGTATAAATAGTGGTTAAAAATATAATAATCAAGGCATAAGAACGCTCTGAAGTCAGCAAAATCATATCTCCATAATGAAGTGCTAAATCCCACGGAAGAATGATGGTAACGAATTTTCCGATTCCTTCAAAAAAGTAGGCGATAAAACCAATCGTAGAAATAATAGCAAAAACGGCCACAATAATATGAGACGCTTTTCCGGCCCTGTCGCTTCCAAAACGAGTCAGAATCCACTCAGAACCCGTCATTACTTTTGATCTTCTAATCCAGACTGCCAGGAACATCATGACAAAAATCTGGTTCCAGATCGGCCAAAGCCACATAAACATGAAACTTTTTACACCGTACAGAAAAAGTACTCCAATCATCCAGGAAGTTCCGGATACATCAAACATTCCTGATCCATTGCTAAGACCTAAGAAATACCATTTGATTGTTTTTCCGCCAAGAAAATAATCATCTAATCCTTTTTTTGCTTTTCTTGAAATCCAGATTCCTATACTCACAGAGAGTAGAATATAAGCCACAATTATCGATACGTCAATGATATCCATTAAGTCTATTTGTTGTTAGGTTAGTTTTGTTTTTTGTTTTTGTTTATTTTTTTATTCCCCAGTTTTTATTTGGCTGTGCTCCCATTACAAAATGTAAAACACCGCCTTTTAAAATCTGTTGGTGTGAAATTGCTGTTTGATTAAAGTCTGCTCCGTTTAAAGTAGCTGACTGGATATAAAAGTTTTTATCGGAGACATTTTCTGCCTCGATTACAAACTTTTTACCGCCCTCCAGATTAATTGTTGCTTTTTCAAAAATTGGACTTCCGATTTCGTATTCTGCCGAAGCCGGATTCATAGGATATAATCCCATTGAACTAAAGATATACCAGGCCGACATTTGTCCGCAGTCTTCGTTGCCGCTCAATCCATTTGGTGTTGTATTGTACTGTGTGTCTAAAATGTGACGCACCCAATATTGTGTTCTCCAGGGCTGCCCTGCATGATTGAACATATAGGCGATATGATGACTTGGCTCATTTCCGTGTGCATATTGCCCGATTAATCCTGAAATATCTGCCGAAACATTGTTTCCTGTAATTTCTGAACTCTCTGTAAACAATTGCTCTAATCGTTTCGTAAAAATTTCATTGCCACCATGAAGCGAAACAAAATTTTCGACATTATGAGGTACAAACCAACTGTGCTGCCACGCATTTCCTTCGGTATAATCCGTATGTTCTCTGTGGTTGGAATGTTTCGGGTCAAAAGGTTCGTTCCACGATTTTCCATCTTCAGATTTACCTCTCATAAATCCTGTTTTCGGATCAAATAAATATTGATAGGCCTGTGATCTTTTTAAGAAAAACTGATAATCTTCATTTTTACCTAAAGCTTTCGCCATTTGCGCTACACACCAATCGTCATAAGCATATTCTAACGTAATCGTAACCGATTCGTCAAGTAAATTATACGGAATATAACCGTATTTTTTGTAAAAGTTTAAACCGCGTTCATCCTGCATCATGGTGGTTTTCATAGCAGAAAATGCTTTTTCGGCATCAAAACCTCTAACGCCTTTTAGATAGGCATCAACAATTACCGGAATCGAATGATATCCTGTCATTGTATTGGTTTCGTTGGCATACAATGTCCAGACCGGTAATATTTTTTTGGTATCGTAATACGCCAACATTGAATTTACAATATCCGACGTTTTATCCGGAGCCAATAAAGTCAGTAAAGGATTTTCGGCTCTAAAGGTATCCCAAAGCGATAAAGTAGAATAGGCTGTATAATTGTTGGCAGTAGCTATTTCATCATTTTCTTTTCTAAACTGACCGTTTTTATCACTGTATGTAACCGGTGCAACCTGTGCGTGATACAAAGCCGTATAAAAAATTGTTTTAAGAGAATCTATTGGTGTTTCAATTTCAATTTTGCTTAAAGCCGAATTCCAAATAGAAGCCGCCTGCGATTTTACAGTCTTGAAATTTGATTTTTCATCATCTAAATTTTCTTTCGCATTTGCCACACTTACAGATGACAAAGCCACTTTTAGGAATAATTCATCTGAATTTCCAGCATCAAAAAATAATTGTGCTGCTGTATTTTCACCATCCGTTTTTTTAGTATTTACAATTTGTTTATCAGCAGTTAAAACAGATTCTTTAATGGGTTTTGAAAACACAGCGACAAAAAATACTTTCTGATTTTTTGCCCAGCCCGTGCTGTAACGATAACCGCTTATAGTATATTGGTCTTCAATTGTAATTCCTGTTTTTAAGGCCTTATCCCAATTTATCGCAAATCCCAAATCGATCACTACAGATTGTTTGTCGTTTTTTGCAAATGTATATTTATGATAAGCTGTTCTTTGAGAAGAAGTTAATTCTACATTGATTTTAGGATCTTTAAGAAAAACTTGGTAATAACCCGATATTGACTTTTCGTTAGCATGACTATAGGATGATTTATAAGGTAATTGATCTCGTGAAATTGTTTTGGTTGTTAAATCGACTTTTTTGTTTGTTGGCATAAATAAAATATCTGCCAAATCCCCAATTCCTGTTCCGCTTAAATGCAGGTGGCTAAAACCAGACACAATCGAGTCTGAATAATGATATCCTGAACACCAATCCCAGCTCGAGATTCCGTTGTCCGGACTTACCTGCAGCATTCCAAACGGAACTGTCGCTCCCGGATAAGTATGTCCATGTCCTCCGGTTCCAATAAATGGATCAACGTAATCAGCAAAAACATTTTTCTGATTCTTATTTTTATACGATTTTACTTTACAACTTGTAATAAAAACCAGAACTAAAACAGACAGTAGAATTTTCTTCATTTAAAACAACATTAATTTAACTTTAAATTTAAACAAACTGACTTTTTATTAAAAGTAATTTAGACGGACAACATCTAAACTCAGACCAACATCAAAAAAAGTAACAAAATCCTCTTATATGAATTTCAATTCTAATAAGTAATTTCAAATACTGTTGCATTATCATATTATTTTTGGCTCAATAATTATTTATTTTATATTTTTAAGAGAGAGGAAGCTAATTTTATGATTATTGGCATTCTATAAAAACCAATTTATTTACATTTTCCAATTCACATAATCTTGTAGTGTTTAGATATTCCACTTTTAAATGAAGATAATTTTAAACATGAGGTAAGTAAAAATGCGTAAAACAGATCCATCAGCATTCAACCTAACACAGTAGGAGGTTTTCTACGTGTCTCTGTTTCCAATTCAATGTCTGAAATTATGTAACATCAGCATAATTTTAACAAGTTAAGTGGTATATGTATCGGAAATGCAAAAAAAATGAGCGGGGATGATATATAAAAAATGACCATAAGCCTTCTTTTAAAAATAAAAAAGATATTTTTGTCGTTATACAAGTGATTAAAATTACCTGCTAAATTATTTCGCTCAAATAACTAAGATTATAGAAATGAAAATAAATTGTTTGATTATTGACGATGAGCCATTGGCAATCAATGTTATTAAAAGCTACTTAGAGCCAATTGAAAATTTTGAGGTGACAGAGACTTTCAGTAATCCGATAGAAGGGCTAAATTTTCTTAAAAACAATAAAGTTGATGTCATTTTTCTTGATATTAATATGCCTGTTCTGGACGGTATTAATTTCATAAAAAGTCTTGAAAATCCACCATTGCTTGTAATCACGAGTGCCTATAGCCAGTTTGCAATTGAAACTTATGAATTGGATGTTTTAGATTATTTAGTAAAACCAATCGAGTTTCCAAGGTTAATGAAAACGCTGAATAAAATCAGTAAAAGACTCGAAAACAAAACAAATCCTGTTCCCGAAAATACTACAGAAAGCCCTTTTATTTTTGTCAAAATTGATAAAAAGAGAATGAAGAAGATTTTTTTCAACGAGATTTTGGTTATCGAAAGCCTGAAAGATTATTTAAAAATAAATACACTAACGGGTAAATACATTATTCACAGTACTTTGTCTGACTTTACGGATTTACTACCGGAAAAGAACTTTCTAAGAATACACAGATCTTACACCATTGCGATTGATAAAATTGATGCAGTTGAAGGAAACAGCATCGAAATTGAAGGACTTAGGTATGTAATTGGCCGATCTTATATTGATCTTGTAAAACATAAAATTTTAAATTCCTCGATTTAAACTAATCTCATCCTTAGATTACCAAAGATCTTTTCTATAAAAAAGCCTTTGTCAAGTTTAAAACACTGACAAAGGCTTTTAAATTTAATCGTCCGGGTTATATTCTTCAATTAAATTTACCAGCAGCTAAACTCATAAAATACAGAACAAAAAAAAATGCAGCCAACCACGGCTGCATTTAAAAATGGTAACTAACCAAATAAACCACATGAAATAGTCTATTTTATTTTAAAGATTATTTTAGAAATAGTACCTCTTAAAAGCTTCAATTGCAGAATAATCTGCTAAACCTAAAGCGTGGTACTTTTCGGCCGTTAATCTGTTTCTGTCTTCTACTCTCACCCAGAATTCCCTACTGTCATCGCCCTGAAACATTACACCGTCTTTTTGAGACTGGTGATAGAAAATAGCATGGCGTTTTTTAAGCACCTGATCAGGACTCATAGGAACCGCCATTTCAATTTGGTACGATTCCCATTCATGCCACGCTCCTCTGTACAGCCAAACCCAACAATCGTCCATAAAACTTTTATGTTTCAATCGTTTCAGAGCCTCAAATAAACTGTCCAGACAAACTTTGTGCGTTCCGTGTGGATCTGCCAAATCTCCGGCGGCATAAATCTGATGTGGTTTTATCCTCTCAATAATATCACACATAATTTCGATATCAGCTTCACCCAGATTGTTCTTTTTCACCGTTCCAGTTTCATAAAACGGAAGATCAAGGAAATTTACATTAGAATCCGGCACACCAAGATATCTGGTCGCTGCCATAGATTCACTTCGTCTAATCAGCCCTTTTAATTTTCTAACTTCCAAAGAATCGATATCATTACTTTTTTTATTTTTTAAAAAGTCAATGATCTTTTCAGATGCTACAGAACTGGCATTTAATGCTTTTGAAATTTCAGCAAATTTTAAAGCTTCCTCATTCGAAACCGCTATATTCCCTGAGGTTTGATAAGCGATATGAACATCGTGCCCCTGCTCTACCAATCTGTCAAAAGTTCCTCCCATCGAAATGACATCATCATCCGGATGCGGACTAAAAATGATAATTCTTTTTTTCTCCGGAGTGGCACGTTCCGGTCTGTATGTATCGTCAGCATTTGGTTTTCCTCCCGGCCAGCCTGTAATCGTTTGCTGCATTTTATTGAACATTTTGATATTCAAATGGTACGCAGTTCCTTCTTCTTCTAAAACACTCGACATTCCGTTATCGTTATAATCCTTGTCTGTCAGTTTCAGGAACGGTTTTTTAGTCAATTCGCTTAACCAGGCAACCGCCTTTAACTTTAACTCTTCTGTCCAGATTACCGATTTTACCAGCCAGGGCGTTTTCACTCTCGTTAATTCCGATGAAGCTTCAGTATCTAAAACAAATGTTGTGTTGTTGTGCTGTTGTAAATAAGTAGCCGGAACACGAGAGGAAATTTCGCCTTCGATTGTTTTCTTTATAATTTCCGCTTTGCTGATTCCCCATCCAAGAAGCACAATTCGTTTGGCATTTCTTACTGTACCAATTCCCATTGTAATTGCTTTTCTGGGTACATTATCAACTCCTAAAAATGAAGAAGCGGCATCCTGACGTGTCAGGTGATCCAGTGTAATACTTCGTGTTGCTGAATTAATATGAGATCCCGGTTCATTAAACCCAATGTGTCCCGTTCTTCCAATTCCCAAAAGTTGAAAATCTAATCCGCCATAGGATTTAATCTTCATTTCGTAATCAATGCAATATTGCTGCAAGTCTTCGTTGCTGACATTTCCGTCAGGAATATTGATGTTTTGAGGTAAAATATTGACGTGATTAAAAAGGTGTTCATGCATGAAATACCAGTAACTCTGAATATCTTTTTTATCCATTGGATAATACTCATCTAAATTGAAAGTTACTACGTTTGCAAAACTCAAACCTTCTTCTTTATGAAGCCTTACCAGTTCTTCGTATACTTTTACAGGTGAAGATCCTGTAGCAAGTCCTAAAAGACAAGGCTCGTTTAACTCTTCTTTTCTTTGAATTATATTGGCTATTTCCTGAGCTACTAAAACCGAAGCCTCCTGAGATGACTCGAAAATCACATTATGAATTTTCTCAAAACGGGTTTCTTCGAACTTTCCTGCTTCCTTAAAATTTATATTTTCTTTAATCATTTGCCTATTGTTCTTATTATTTAGCATAAAATTAAATAACAGACAATGTAAATAATCAAAAATTCGACTAATAACCTGTAACCTTCGCCAGAAAACATAATTTGAAACTTTAAGAAGAAGACCCACCAAATTCCAAATCAAAAATACTGTCGTTTGAATAGTTTACTACATTTTCGTTTTTTAAAGCCTTCTTAAATTTGCTTGTTTTCTACTCTTCATGCGGCTGAATGAAATTAAAATTATAATTTGTATTTTCGTTTAACTGAAAATATTCTGCTTGAATCAACTTTACTTTTAACACTAAAAAGTCAGCTGATAATTGATAACGCCGAAACAAAATCAACATGAAACCACCAAAACTTTTTACTTTGTTACTTATACTGGCGCTTTTTGTTTCTTCTTGCTCTACTGTTTTGAAGAGCTCAAAAATTGATTATCTGACTAGTAACTATTGTCAGCCTACCATTCAATATGATTATTCTCAACTTGAAACGCCACAGCATAAAATACAAAAACAAGACAGTATTTTAAATGCCAATATATCCAAACACGATCTGTTGGTCAGCAAAGCTATTGGCATTGAAACGTATTTGGCAGAATATCTTCAAATAAAAAAAGACACTTTGAAAAAATTGGTTTTAAAACAAAAAATCACTGATCGTCTTATGCTTACCACCATAGAAATAAACGCATTAGCATCAGAACTAGACTGTAATGGCGAACGCATCAATAAGCTAGCAGACTTTGTTGATGACATCAATAATAAAAGAACCAAAAATCTAACTGTTGCTTCTGTCACTTTAGGTGCATTGACGACCGTGGCGACTGTTTTAATAAAGAACAACAATGCCAGTAATATAGTTGGTGTAAGTGGTGGATTACTAAGCGCCGGATTAGGAGCCCTGACCATTTCACCAAAAGGCAAAAAGATCAACCTAAGACTTCAAAGAAACCTTTTGGGGAATATTTGGTACAATGACAATTCAAACGAAACATATCCCAACTCGATATGGACAATTATAAACGAGAAACAATTTAGTAATTCCGGAGAAAATGATTTACAGGAAAGTATTAAAAATCGATGGCTGCAATACAATTTCAATGGAAAAATAGATTCTGAAACCCAAAAACTTTTCTTTGACGATGGCGGCATCTATTCTGCCGATGATCTACATTCCAGAGCGAATATGCTAAACGAATTACAAGCAACGATTCGTTCGCTTGAACAGGATTTAAAAAGCTTAGCAGTGAGACTTAATAGTTTTTGATGGTGCATACAGGGAAACTAGAAACCAATTCAAATATAAAACAAAAAAACCACTCGATTTGAGTGGCTTTTCGTGAACGCAGAAGGATTCGAACCTTCGACCGCCTGCTTAGAAGGCAGGTGCTCTATCCAGCTGAGCTATGCGTCCTTCATAATAAAACAAAAAAGCCACTCGTTTAAGTGGCTTTTTATGTGAACGCAGAAGGATTCGAACCTTCGACCGCCTGCTTAGAAGGCAGGTGCTCTATCCAGCTGAGCTATGCGTCCATTTGTTTTAAAACTTTATGGCAAAGTTTTCGTCGGGGTGGCAGGATTCGAACCTGCGGCCTCCTGCTCCCAAAGCAGGCGCGATAACCGGGCTACGCTACACCCCGAAGGCAAAATTATTAAGCGGAGAGACAGGGACTCGAACCCTGGCGACGGTTACCCGTCGACAGATTAGCAATCTGCTCCATTACCGCTCTGGCACCTCTCCAAGCTCAAGAAACGTGTTCTGTTTTGCGGTTGCAAAGGTATGACAACATTACATATCTCACAAGTATTTTGGTGCTTTTTTTTATCTTTTTTTAATCTTTTTTCTAAAACACTTCACAATCAAACGAATAGAATTAACAAAAAATTCATATTAAATTTAAAATTCAATCGAATTGAACCAAAATTTGAATTTATTCAAATAAACAGTAAATTTGCTTGATTAACTAATATTAACAGAAAATGAACAAAAGAGTTGTTATCGTTTCTGCCGTTAGAACACCTATCGGAAGTTTCATGGGAGGTTTATCTACCGTACCCGCACCAAAATTAGGTGCTGCCGCTATAAAAGGCGCACTTCAAAAAATTAACCTTGACCCAAAATTAGTTGATGAAGTATTTATGGGCAATGTAGTACAAGCCGGAGTTGGACAAGCGCCAGCGCGCCAGGCTGCACTTTTTGCCGGTTTATCAAATGAAGTTGCTGCGACAACCGTAAATAAAGTTTGTGCTTCAGGAATGAAAGCAGTTATGTTTGCTGCCCAGGCTATTGCTTGTGGAGACGCTGAAATAGTAGTTGCCGGAGGAATGGAAAACATGAGTTTGATTCCACATTACGTACAAATGCGTAACGGAACTAAATTTGGCCCTGCAACAATGCTTGACGGAATGCAAAAAGATGGTTTGACAGATGCTTACGACAACAACGCAATGGGAGTTTGCGCTGACTTATGTGCGTCTGAATACAACATTAGCCGTGAAGAACAAGACAATTTTGCCATTCAGTCTTATGAAAGAAGTGCAAAAGCCTGGGATGCCGGAAAATTCGACAACGAAATTGTTCCTGTAGAAGTTCCTCAAAGACGTGGCGAACCTATTATCGTTTCAAAAGATGAAGAATACACCAACGTAAAACTGGACAAAATTCCTTCATTAGCTGCCGTTTTCACAAAAGACGGAACAGTTACTGCCGCAAATGCATCTACAATCAATGACGGAGCCGCAGCTTTAGTTTTAATGTCTGAAGAAAAAGCAATCTCACTAGGGCTTAAACCCCTGGCCTATATAAAAAGTTATGCTGATGCAGCTCAGGAACCAAAATGGTTCACGACAAGCCCGGCAAAAGCATTACCAAAAGCGTTAGACAAAGCAGGAATTACAATTGGCGATGTTGATTATTTCGAATTCAACGAAGCTTTTGCAGTTGTTGGACTAGCCAATTCAAAAATTCTTGGTCTGGATAATGACAAAGTAAACGTAAATGGTGGCGCCGTTTCATTAGGTCATCCATTAGGGTGTTCCGGAGCGAGAATCATCGTAACTTTGCTGAATGTTTTAGAACAAAACAATGCCAAAACCGGAGCAGCTGCAATTTGCAATGGTGGCGGTGGCGCATCTGCAATTGTTATCGAAAGAGCTTAAATAATATTACATTAGGAGTTATTAATTTTAATAACTCCTAATGTTTCAAACTAATACATTACTAAATGTTCGGAATTTGCAATTTAGCCATAGTACCCGTTCGAGCTGAACCAAGTGACAGAAGCGAAATCGTTACACAACTTTTGTTTGGAGAACACCTCCAGATTTTAGAACGCCAAAATCAATGGGCCCGAATAAAAATGCAATACGATGATTACGAAGGCTGGGTAGATTCCAAACAATATCAGGTAATTTCAGAAGCAAATTACAATCAGCTTAGCAATGATGCCATTATTCTTAATGCTGATTTGATTGATTATATCAGTGCACCGGATAATTTATTATTACCAATTCCGCTTGGTGCATCATTATCCTTTTTGAATAATAATGAAATCAATATTTCAAACTTTGATTTCGAAGGCACCAAAACAAGTGGCATAAAACCTAAAAGCGCTTTAATAAATACTGCTTTTATGTACTTAAACGCACCTTATCTTTGGGGCGGAAAAACACCTTTTGGAATCGACTGTTCGGGTTTTACCCAAATGGTCTACAAACTAAACGGATACAAGATTCACCGCGATGCCTCACAACAAGCACGTGAAGGAGAAGCCTTGAGTTTTATTGAAGAAAGCGAAGCAGGAGATCTGGCCTTTTTTGATAATGACGAAGGAAACATCATTCATGTAGGCATCATTATGGACAATAATTACATCATTCACGCAAGTGGAAAAGTGCGTATCGACCGTTTAGACCATTTAGGAATTTACAATCCAGAATTAAACAAACACACGCATAAACTTAGAGTAATCAAGAAGATTATATAATTTTTTTGCCACTGATTACATAGATTCACACAGATTAAAAAATCATTTTAATCCTTTAATCTGTGGCCAAAAAAAAGAAAAATCCGCAATAATCCGTGTTTTTGCTTGCAAATCGGTGTCATCCGCGTGCCAATTTATCACGCACTAATACGAATCACTTTTCGAAACTCCGAAGGACTATTCCCTCTCTGTTTTTTAAAGAACTTATTAAAATGACTTTCATCCGTAAAACCAAATTCATAAGCAATTTCGTTGATTCGTTTATCACTGAATTGCAAACGATGTTCAATTAGTTTTGTTTTATAATTGCTGATATATTGCTGCATGGTTTCATTCGCATGTTTCTTAAAATAACGTCCTAAATACGTATTCGAAATCCCGAAATACTCACTCAGCGATTCTGCTTTAATTCTTTCCGGATAATAAATATTGTTCTGAATGTATTGCAAAATATCCATTGCTTTCGCCTCACAGCCAATATTGACCTGTTCCGGCAAATACTTCGCGATATTTCGAGCCACAATAATAATTAAAGTATTTACCAATTGCTGAATCAGTTCTTTATTATAAACATCCTTATCCTGACGTTCGCGAATAATCGCTTCAATCATTACTTTTACCAGACATTTATCTGCTTCATTTTTCAAAATACAACCCGGCTGATGGTTTGCATTTTGTAAAATATATTCTAAACGCTGAATATTTTCATTTTGCAAACTCGAGTTTTTCAAGTAAATATCATTAAATCTCAAAAAGAAAAATTTCGTTTCTGTCTCAATAGTAAAATTATGACAATCCTCAGGCGTCAGTAAAAACATATGTCCCGCATCATATTCAAAAATATTTTTGTTGATACACTGCCTACCCGTTCCTTCCAAAATATAAACCAATTCAAAGAAATTATGACGATCTCCAACATCCGGATATTCATCTAAAGTCTCAAAGGAAACGGTAAACGGCTCGTATAAATTTTCTTTTTTCATAATGGTCTTTATTAATTCGGCTACAAATTTACATAAAAAACACAAATATATACCATTTAACACTCTTAAAAATGGTATAATTTTGCCAAACAATTTTAAACGATAAAAAACAACGGTCATGGAATATAGAAAATTAGGCAATACTGAACTTGAATTATCAACTATTACATACGGCGCATTTGCCATAGGAGGAAACATGTGGGGCGGAAACGAAAAAGCAGATTCAATTGCCTCAATTCATGCTTCAATCGATCACGGCGTTACTACAATCGACACCGCTCCTTTTTACGGATTTGGCTTAAGCGAAGAAATGATCGGTGAAGCCTTAAAAACACAAGACCGATCAAAAGTACAATTGTTAACCAAATTTGGTTTGGTTTGGGACGGAAGCAACAACCAAAAAGGAGAATTCTTTTTTGATGCAGAAGACAACGGAAAAAAAATACCGGTTTATAAATACGCTTCAAAAAACAGCATTATAAAAGAAGTTGAAGAAAGCTTAAAACGTCTTCAAACCGATTATATCGACTTATTACAAATTCACTGGCCGGACGCTACAACACCAATAAGTAAAACAATGGAAGCACTTGAAGCTTTAATCCAACAAGGAAAAATCAGGGCTGCCGGAGTGAGCAATTATAGCCTTTCGCAAGTTCAGGAAGCACAAAAAACAATTCAATTAGCATCCAACCAGGTTCCGTACAGTATGTTGAACCGCGCTATCGAATCAGATTTGATTCCGTATACCACAGCAGAAAACATCGGAATCATTGCTTACAGTCCAATGGAAAGAGGTTTGCTAACCGGAAAATATTTCACCAACAGCAAACTAAAAGACAACGATCACAGAAATGGTTATTTTGGTCAGTTTGATCTTCAAAAAGTAAAAACTCTGGTCGAAGAATTGAGTTCATTAGCAAACGCAAAACACATTTCAATCTCACAATTGGTCTTACGCTGGACGACTTTACAAAAAGGAATTACCATCGTTTTAGCCGGAGCAAGAAACGCAGAACAAGCCATTTCTAATGCAAAAACTTTTGACTTTGATTTATCAATTTCAGAATTAGATTTTATCAATCAGGCTATTGCAAAAGTTAAATAATCGAATTCTTAAAAAATATTTAAACACATAGAAACATAGCCAATAGAAATGCATAAAGGCGTTTCACTTATTTAAATTCACATAGCTGTAACGAAAAGCCTGTTATGAGCTTTGTCAAAGTTTTGAACTTTGACAAAGCTTGTCACCGACTATGTGTTAGAAACTAGTTTCTTTTTACATTCTCTAAACACAAAGCAAAAACCTATGTTTCTATGTGTTTAAAATTCTACGCAACAAATTAAAAAACAATAAAAATAATTTGGGTGTGTTTCGCCGCGGCGAACCGGGCTATCCGTTGCAATCTTTTATGCCGAACCCCGGCACAAAAGGATTTCCACTGCTATCCCTCACACTTACGAATTCATAAGAAAACAAGAAAATGAAGAAAATATTTATCATCAACGGAAGTCAAAATTTTGCGCATTCAGGCGGAAAATTCAACGAAACGGTTACCAACTGGACAATCGAATACTTCAAAAACAGCAAGCAATTCGAAATTAAAACCACCGACATCAAACAAGATTTTGACTTAGACGAAGAAGTTGAAAAATTCGTCTGGGCAGACGTCATCATTTATCACACACCGGTTTGGTGGTTTCAATTACCCAACCAGTTTAAAAAATACATCGACGACGTCTTCACCGCCGGACACAACAAAGGAATTTACAAAAGCGACGGAAGAACCAGAACAAATCCGGACATTAATTACGGAACCGGCGGACAATTGCACGGACGTAAATACATGTTAACCACCAGTTGGAATGCACCCGCAGCAGCTTTTACACTTCCGGGAGAATTTTTCGAAGAAACATCTGTAGATGATGGAGCGATGTTTGGTTTCCATAAAATGAATAAATTTACAGGTATGGAAAAATTAGACGGTTTCCACTTTCACGACGTTGAAAAAGGTGCAACTGCAGAAAACATTGACATCTTTAAAGAAAATTACACCAAACACTTAAAAAAAACTTTTAACTTTTCACAATTATGATCTCAATTACAGCACTATTCAAAAGTAAACCAGAAAATAAAGAACAATTACAAAGCATGTTAAATCATTTGGTTACCGAAACCAGAAAAGAAGCTGCCTGTGTACGTTACGACCTTCATCATTCTGAAAATGTATTTATTATCTGGGAAGAATGGAAAGATCAGCCAGGTCTTGACATACACAACAATCAGCCTTATCTACTGGATTTTATTGCCAAAAGCGAAAATCTTGTAGCTGTACCCATTCAGGTTTACAAAACGGTTCAAATTCTATAATTCTTTTGCCACGAATTTCACAAATTTAAGCTTAATTAAAAATAAAAAAAACGCGAAAATTCGTGAAATTCGTGGCGAAAAATTAATCACTTAATCCCGCCAAAAGCGCCAAAACACATATTTTTGTGCAGGATTTCGACACTCGTGAAACCTACTTTTTTCATTAGATCTAACTGGTAATTCATTGATCTTGGCGTGTCTTCTTTTTCTACATAATCCAAAACTTTCTGGCGGTATTCTTCACCACCAATTCCTTCTAAATAATCACCATAACGCTGCCAAGTATATTCGTTTAACAATTCAGTATCTTGTGTTATCAAGTCCGAAATCATAAAACATCCGCCTGGTTTTAATAATTTAAAAATCTTGGCAAAAGTCGTTTCCCAATCCTGATCATCTCGTAAATGATGCAAAACGGCACCGGCTAAAATAATATCAAAATGATTTTCGGGCAAATCTACTTCACGTATATCCCCTTGCTTTACTTCTACCCTTCCGTTTGTTTCTTTTGAAACCCTGTCAAAAGCCCGATCCAGCATCGGCAAACTCAAATCGACCAGCGTACAATTCAAATCAGGTGTTTTAGACAACATCTTTAAAGTATAATTTCCTGCTCCACAACCAATATCTAAGACATTTTTAGCATCAGGAACGATTCTTTTCGAAGCTTCTGTGATTAATTCTAAAGAGATTGTTGCGTCAATTGTCGCGACCTGCCCTGTTTCTAAATTTGAGAATCGCTCGACATCATTGTCAAAACGCTCTCTGATTTCTGCAATAGTTGATTTTTTCATCGCTTTTTGTTTTAGGTTTCACACAGATTTTACAGATTAAGGCAGATTTAAAATGATTGTCTTTTTTACTTATTACAATCTAAATAAAAATCTGCGACTATCTGCTTCAATCAGTAGAATCTGCGTGAAACATTTTTTCCAAAAGTATTCTTTTGATATATACTTCAAAAATACTTATTTTGTCAATTATTAATACTTAATAGGTATTTATGGAATTACGACACTTGAAATATTTTCTGGCTGTAGCCGAAGAATTAAACTTTACCAAAGCCGCAGAAAAGCTTTTTATTTCACAGCCGCCTTTGAGTCGCCAGATTATCGAACTAGAAGAAGAAATCCAGGCGCGCTTATTCATTAGAAACAATAAAAAAGTCGAATTAACCGAAGCCGGGAAATATTTCGAAAAAGAAGTACGGGAACTTTTCCAGCATCTGGAACGCATCACCATCAAAACGCAGAAAATAGCCGAAAATGTTTCCGGAGAATTCAGGATCGCTTATATCAGTTCGATTTATTCAAGTGTAATTTCAGAATTGATACAACATCTAAAAGCCGAATATCCATACGTGAATTTCAAACTTTTTGAAGTTTCGACAACCAAACAAATCTCAGCTTTAGAACAAGGAAAAATTGATTTGGGAATTATTCGATCTCCCATAAAATCACCTAAAATAAATTCAAAATTATGGTTTCAGGACGGTTTTTCAGTAGTTTATAATAAAGGTTTAATTCAAATTAATTCTGAGAAAGAAATTCCGAAACTGAAAGATGAAACTTTTATTTTTTTCAATAAAGATTACGCGCCGCATTACCATGAAGTTTTGCTGGAACTTTGCGCCTTTTATGGCTTTACACCGAAAGTTGTTCACGAATCAAACAACATCAATTCGATTGTACAACTGATCAAAAACGGTTTAGGAATTTCGATTGTTCCATCAAATATCGCCAGAAACAATCAGTATTCTGAAATTGGTTTTATCGAATTGAAGAAAGTCAATTTATACACTGATGTTTCATTAATCACTTCAAAAGAAGACGATTCAGAAATCACGAAATCCGCAGTTGAATTTTTATTGCAGTTTAAAAAATAATCTCGCAGAGGCGCAGAGGTGCAAAGTTTTTTCTCATTTTATGTCATTTCGAGAACGAGCGATCCTCGCAAGAATCTCGACAAAGATTGGTAATTTGCGTGCGTAGAATGGATTAAAATCCCTTGAAACGCAAAGTAACCCCAATCTACTCATTTCGAGGAACGATATAAAAACTCTGCGCCTCTGCGACTTTGCCGAGATTAATTAAAGTTATGGAAATCCGTAAAAAACAAGACCTTAAAGGAATTAAATTGCACACAATAAATACACAAAACACTAAGCAATTAGCGCAAAAAAGTTACAATTTATCACAGATAAATCTTCTAAAAAGAACGAACTTTTAAATACCTTAGCAGATTATTACAATACCTAAACAAAATCAATAAAAATGGCGGAGCAATCTTCAATTCAGTGCCCAAATTGCGGAACAACTATCGATGTAAATGACATTCTGAAGCATCAGTTAGAAGACAGCATCCGTAAAGAGTTTCAACAAAAAGCAAATGCTCAGGCAAAAGAACTGGAACTTAAAAACGAACAATTCGAAAAGGCCAAAACTGAATTTGAAGCTAAAAAGAAACATGAAAATGAACTTTTTGCAGAACGTCTGGAACGCGAAAAAAAGGTAGCTGAAAAAGAAATTACCGAAAAACTAAAAACCAAACTCGACGAAGAAAACAAAGATCGTTTGCTATTGATGGAAAAAGAACTTTCCGAAAAATCAGAGAAACTTCGTGAACTTAGTAAAATGCAAGGTGAAATTGCGAAACTTCAACGTGAAAAACTGGAGATGAAAGACGCAATTCAGGCCGAAGCCGAGAAACAACTCAATGCGACCTTGGTTTTAGAACGGGACAAAATCCGCAAACAGGAAGAAGAAAAAAACGAACTCAAAATAAAGGAATACCAAAAACAATCTGACGATCAAAAAAAGCTGATTGAAGAAATGAAACGCAAGCAGGAACAAGGTTCTATGCAATTGCAAGGCGAAGTAATGGAATTAGCGATCGAAGAATGGCTGGCGAATAATTTTCCGCTCGATACTATCGACGAAATCAAAAAAGGCGCAAATGGCGCCGATTGCCTCCAGATTGTCAATACCCGCGAATTACAAAATTGCGGTTCTATTTATTACGAAAGTAAACGCACAAAAGCTTTTCAACCTGCCTGGATCGAGAAATTTAAAAATGATATCAGAACTAAACGAGCCAATATTGGTGTTTTAGTAACTGAAGTTATGCCGGCTGGAATGGACAGAATGGGAATGCGCGACGGTATCTGGATTTGTACGTATGAAGAATTCAAAGGTTTAAGTGCCGTTTTACGTCAATCGCTAATTCAGGTAAGTCAGGCGGTTCAGGCGCAGGAAAACAAAGGCGACAAAATGTCGATGCTGTATGATTTCTTAACGAGCAATGAATTTCGCTTGCAGATAGAAGGAATTGTTGAAGGTTTCACCCAAATGCAGAGTGATCTTGATTCTGAAAAAAGAGCCATGCAGCGTATCTGGAAACAGCGTGAAAAACAAATCGAAAAAGTTATTCATAACACTCTGGGAATGTACGGATCGATTCGTGGTATTGCCGGAAATGCCGTTCAGACTGTACGAGCCTTAGAATTAGATTTTATAGAAGGAGAAGAAAAAGAAGAAGATCCTAAGGAATTGTTAGATTAATGAAAATCGTTCAATATCCTGTTTATTTTTTAGCGACAAATCTTTGTCAAAGTTTTGAACTTTGACAAAGATAATTACGCAAATCTCCTTGCTTAAGCAGATTAAACTTTACAGATAACAAGCTAATCATCAAAAAAAAAGAATACTCTAATCGACCTTTCTAAAAACCAATAATTTTCCTGACGGATTAGACAATGTCAATCGATTATCTCCAATCGAATACGTTGTGGTACTTTGAAGTGCTTTTGTAAATTGATCCTCTTTATTTCCAGGTCCGCAAGCCATCATTGTCGAAGCTACCTTAGAAAATCTTAAAACGTCTTTTTCATAAAAAATACTGCCGCTAATAGCGTTACAACCGCCAAACCCCATAAATCTATTTTCGGATGAGTTAATCTCAATTCTTGGCAATTCCTTTTGGAAATCCGTAATAAAAACTTTGAATCCGTTTAGCTCTTCTAAAACCCAAATATCGTGAAGGCGATAATCAGTATTATACTTCCCGCAACCGTCTAATTTTTTCGATTCAAGTTCTGAATTATTCTTTATTTCAACCGAAACTTTATAGGGAGAAATAACTCCGGACATTGAATCCTGACAATCCAGTTGCTGAATCGTAACTGTAGCCGTCGCAGTCGAATTGCTCAGTTTATACATTTTTACATTAGCATCCATAGCTTTAATGGGGTCAACAGATGAAAAAGTCAGCTTCTCCTTTCCTTCTATCAGGGAAGTAAATACTGTTTTCTCTTGTCCAATTGTTATTGCCCAAAAAGGCTCATTTCCGGTCGCTTTAAAATAAATTGCCATATCATCTTCCTGAGAATTCGTTGTCGAACTTGTTTCTTTCGTTTCAGAACTTTGAGTTGCTGCTGTTTTACAGCCAATTATCAAAGATGACAATAACAATAGAGAAAGTACTTTTTTCATATAATTTGTTTTTAGAATGAATTTGCTTTGAAAATGGAGTCTAAAACTAAGCCAAACTTGAGGCGTTTTTTGAAATACTTATTTAGATCTATTTCAAATTTAAGAAAAATAATACAGTTTTAAAAGAAATTATACCATCAAAAAAGGGCATCAATACCGCACTACTTATAAGATTATAATTAAATACGTATTTATAACTCCTGTTTCTCTAACAAAAAAATATCAATATTACGTATTTTAATAAGTACAAATACTTATATTTGCGTAATAATACTTAATTAAAGAAATCATGATTAGAGTAATAGTAGTTGGAAACGGCATGGTTGGTTATAAATTTTGCGAAAAATTCATTGCAAAATCAGGACAGGAAAAGTATCAGATCACGGTATTTGGTGAAGAACCGAGACGTGCTTACGACCGGGTTCACTTAAGTGAATACTTTGGAGGCAAAACCGCAGATGATCTCTCGCTTTCTACAAGTGAATGGTACTTAGAAAACAATATTACTCTGAATACTTCTGAATTAATTACTGATATTAACAGGGAAGAAAAAACAATACACACACATTTAGAAAAAACCCATACGTACGACTACTTAGTTCTCGCAACAGGATCATCAGCATTTGTTCCTCCTATTGACGGAGTTGAAAAAGAAGGCGTTTTTGTTTACAGAACTATCGAAGATCTGGACGCAATTATGGCCTACGCCAAAAAAATAAAGCAAAAAGGCGCTACAGAAGCCGCTGTTTTAGGAGGCGGATTATTGGGTCTCGAAGCCGCAAAAGCCGTTAGGGATTTAGGTTTGAATCCGCATGTGGTAGAATTTGCACCGCGCTTAATGCCAAGACAATTGGACAAAGGCGGAAGTGATATGCTGCAATCTAAAATCGAAGAATTAAATATTGGAATCCACCTTAACAAAGCCACACAATATATCGATGGAGGAGCACGCATAACGGGAATGATGTTTGCTGAAGATGAATTATTAAAAGTCGACATGCTGGTGATATCTGCCGGAATTAAACCTCGCGACGAGCTGGCACGGGTTTCAGGATTAGAAGTTGGCTTAAGAGGCGGTGTCGTAGTAAACAATCAGATGCAGACCTCAGATCCTTCCATTTTTGCCATTGGCGAAGTGGCGCTTTATAATCAAAATATTTACGGACTTGTTGCTCCTGGTTACGAAATGGCTGATGTTGCTGCTGAACAAATCTTAAACGGTTCCAAAACCATGAGAGAATCCATCGATATGTCAACACAATTGAAACTAATTGGTGTTGAAGTGGCGAGTTTTGGTGATCCTTTTATCGAAAATGATAATGTGACGGCCATTATTTATGAGAATAAATTAAGCGGCATTTACAAAAGAATCAATGTTACCAAAGATTCCAAAACTTTAATAGGCGGAATTTTAGTAGGAGATTCGAGCGATTACAATACACTTTTTCAGATTTTCAGCAACGCAATGGCCTTGCCAAAAAATCCGGAAGATTTGATTTTAGGTTCCAGAGACGGTTCAGAGGGTTCAGGTTTAGGAAGTGTTTTAGATTTGCCCGACACCGCTGTAATCTGTTCTTGCGAAAATGTGACCAAAGGTTCCATTTGCTGTTCACTTTTAGACGAAAGCTGTTTCAGTTTTTCAGATGTTGTCAAACATACCAAAGCGACATCCGGTTGTGGAGGCTGTAAACCAATGGTTTCAGATTTGGTAAAGGCCACTCAAAAATCACTTGGTAAAGAAGTCAAAGATGTTATTTGTGAACACTTTAGCTACACACGTCAGGAATTATTCGACTTGGTAAAAATCAATAAATACGAAAATTTTTATGAAGTTATCGATCATCATGGCAAAGGTGATGGCTGCGAAATCTGTAAACCAGTTGTAGCTTCTATTTTCTCCAGTATTTACAACGATACCGCCAATAAACATGTTACCACTCAAGATACAAACGATCGGTTTTTGGCCAACATTCAACGAAACGGAACTTATTCTGTTGTTCCAAGAGTTGCCGGTGGAGAAATTACAGCCGAGAAATTAATTGTTATTGGAGAAGTTGCGAAACAATTCGACTTATACACCAAAATTACCGGTGCTCAGCGTGTCGATTTATTTGGGGCACATTTGAATGATTTACCCAAAATCTGGAAAATCTTAATTGATAATGGTTTCGAAAGTGGTCATGCTTACGGAAAATCACTTCGTGCCGTAAAAAGCTGTGTCGGAAATGCATGGTGCCGTTACGGAATGGACGACAGCGCAGGATTTGCCATCGAATTAGAAAACAGATACAAAGGAATTCGTTCTCCGCATAAATTAAAAGGCGGCGTCTCGGCTTGCATTCGCGAATGTGCCGAAGCCCGAGGAAAAGATTTTGGACTGATTGCCGTTGAAGGCGGATGGAATTTATACATCGCCGGAAATGGTGGCGCCAACCCAAAACATGCCGTTTTATTGGCCGAAAAAATAGACAAAGAAACGGTTATTAAATACCTCGATCGCTTTTTAATGTATTACATCCGTACAGCCGGACCGCTAATCAGAACGGCAACCTGGCTAGAAAAATTAGACGGAGGTTTAGATTATTTGAAAGAAGTAATTCTGGAAGACAGTTTAGGAATCTGCGAAACGCTGGAAGCCGAAATGCAGACTTTGGTTAATACTTTTGAATGCGAATGGAAACAAGTTTTAGAGAAACCAAGATTATTAAAACGTTTCAACCATTTTGTAAACTCTGATGAGAAAGATGATAATGTTGTTTTTGTTCCTTTAAGGGATCAAAAAGCACCAAAGGCGTGGACTTAAAATATATTTAAACACATAGAAACATAGATTTAATAAGTGTTAATTTATTTTGCCACAGATTAAAGGATTAAAAAGATGAAACATTGTAATCTGTAAAATCTGTGGTAAAAAAATCAAAAAAAATTAAAATGGAAGAAATTTTAAATCAATACGAAACAGTTCATCCAAACGATGCCACAATTTGGTTCAAAGCCGGAAACGTAGAAGATTTTCCAACCAATCGTGGCGGATGCATTAAATACAAAAACAAACAAATTGCCATTTTCAATTTTACACGTCGCAACGAATGGTATGCTTGTCAAAATGCCTGCCCGCACAAAATGGAAATGGTTTTGGCGAGAGGAATGACAGGATCTGCAGATGATATCCCAAAAATTGCCTGCCCAATGCACAAAAAAACATTCTCATTAGTCGATGGTTCTAACCTAAACGGCGACGATTTTAAAATTGCGATCTACCCTGTTAAAATAATTGAAAACGAAGTATTTATAGGTTTTACAGATTAACAAATCATTTTGCCACAGATTAAAGGATTAAAAAGATTAATCATTATAATATGTGAAATCTGTGGCAAAAATAAAAGCAAAAGACTTAATTCAGTATCTTTGAAATTCTATTATCTTACCAAAAAAATGAACACACCTTTTCAAAAAGCAAGCGAATGGATTGATGCTGAAAACGCACAGGATCCTAATATCGAAATCGACCAGAATACCGAATATCCAAAGGAATTATTGTACTCCAACAGAATGTACGAAAAACTGATGCAATTTCAACCAAATGCTTCAGAAGAAGTTCAGATTGCCTCAAAAGCACAACACATCTGCCGATGGAAAGTAGCCCGCGAATCATACCCAATGGATCGTGTAGGATATTTGAAATGGAGAGAAGACCTTAAAAAATTTCATGCCAAAACTGCTGCCCAAATTTTAGAAAAAGCAGGTTATGATCAGGAATTTATTGCAAGAGTTTCTTTTTTAATTGAAAAGAAACTGCTTAAAAAAGATGCTGAAACTCAATTACTCGAAGATGTCATCTGTCTGGTCTTTTTAGAATATTATTTAGATCCTTTTGTACACAAACACGATGAAGAAAAGCTGAAAAACATCATCAAAAAAACCTGGGATAAAATGTCTGACAAAGGACATCAGGAAGCGTTAAAAATCAACTACTCCGAAGAAAATTTAAACCTGATAAAAGCTTCTTTAGGATTGTAATCTGATTTTTTTTATGAAATGAGCGCAAGCGAATTTCATTTTCCGATAAAAAGACAAATATTATCTTCGAATGAAAAAAAACAATCCGGAAGCTGCTGATAAAATCACGTTTAAAAATTTACGCCGACTGTATTTTTTTGCACTTCTTACTATTGCCGTAACCATAATTGCAAGCCAGATTTTAGTACAATACAATCTGAACCAACAATTAAGCGATTCTAAGATTATCAATATTTCCGGAAAACAGCGAATGTTGAGTCAGAAAATCGTCAAAGAGATTCTGATTTTACATTATGTTTCGGACAAACCTTCGCAAAAGCAAATCTCACATTTAAAGAACGTTTTGTCTCTTTGGAAAACTACTCAAAATTCCCTTGAGAATGGCAGTGACAGCTTGGCTTTCCCAAAAGAAAAAAGCGAAACGCTGAGCACATTATATTCAGCAATCAACCCCATTTTCAATAGTATTACGGAGGCAACGGATTTGTTTCTTTTGAATTTAGAACAAAAAAACAATCTCGCCGAAAATCAAAAATTGGTACAAATCATTCTAAAAAACGAAGATGCCTTTCTTTCGAAAATGAATGAAATTGTGAGTCAGTACGATCTCGAAGCTCACGAAAAAGTTACCAAACAACGCCAAATAGAATACTGGATTTTTGCCTTTACCCTCTTTGTTTTGCTCTTAGAATTCTTCTTTATTTTTAGACCTACCAACAAAAAAATCGAGAATCTTATTTCAAAATTATTATCGTCTGAAAAGAAAGCTTTAAAACTCGCATATGACACAGAAATCATAAGCGAAATTAAAGAAAATTCAGTAAAAGAATTGAAATCGCTGAATCACGCCATGGAAAATACGCTCCTTTATTGCCGTATTGCCCCGGATGGCTCCATTATTCATGTTGGTGAAAAATTTGCTAAACTTTTAAATTACACCAAATTTTCATCCAATAAAAAATTCTCTGAGATTTTAACAATCGACGAAAAGGACCAGCTCAATATTGACCGTATTATATTTGAAAAACAACGCAGCGGGTGGCAGGGTGAGCTTAAAATTATCAATAAAGAACACCATACGATTTGGTTGGATTTATCAATGGTTCCGGTTATGATCAAAAAGGGCGAATTAGAACTTCTGATCGTTTGCTTCAATATTACTGAACGTAAAAAAGCACAAAGAGAAGTTGAGCGCCTGAACCTGGAAAACAGTACGGAAAAAATCAACCAGCAAAAGATTATTTCGAGTAAAATTGTAGAAAATCAGGAAAAAGAACAAAACCGAATTGCCAAAGAAATTCACGATGGAATTGGCCAGATGCTTACAGGTTTAAAATTTAGTCTAGAAAGTATCAATCTGGACGATAAAGAAAAGTCGGCTCAAAAAATCGAATATCTAAAAAAATTATCACTCGATATTATCAAAGGAGTCCGTACAGCAACTTTCAACCTCATGCCTCCGGAACTGAGCGATCACGGAATCGTTTCTTCGCTGGCTAAACTTGCACTGGAACTTTCAAAATTAACGGGAAAAGAAATCCTCTTTTACAATAAAACTGATTTTGATCAGCGTCTGGATTCTTTAATCGAGATCAATATTTACCGTCTCGCGCAGGAAGCCATCAATAATGCCATAAAATATGCCGAATCGTCTCATATTATCGTGCAGCTTTCCCACAGCCAGACTTTGCTGAGTATCATTATTGATGATAACGGAAAAGGCTTCGATATATATGCGGCAGACAAAAAAAGAAACAGCGAATCCGGAATGGGATTATTGTTTATGAAGGAAAGAATCCAATACATCAACGGACGCGTTTTCATCAAATCAATTCCCGGAGAAGGAACGAGGATCACCTTCAATATTCCGATTTAAATAATTAGAGAATGAAATAATTTTCTGTAAAATACAACTAAAAGACAATCTTTGGGCGAGAGAGCATTAGAAGATATTTGGGAACAACAGCAATTAATCGCATTTTTATCACACTGAGCGATCCGAGACTTTGGGAGAAGTCACGCAAAAAAACACAATCAACCTCGTTAAACTTTACCAACCAAAACTTTGACAAAGATTTAGAAATTGTGATTTCGATTGATTTTTGATATTGCAGTTGGATTTTGCAATTTCAAAAATTTGGATTTTCTTTAAGTAATTACGTATCTTAGCCTCATATTTATAGATGAATATACGTAAAAAATCAGACTCAAAATTAAGTAAACCATGAGTAATATTATTAGAGTAGTCCTGGCTGATGACCATGTTTTTGTAAGAGATGGCATAAAATCATTGTTAGAAAACGTTGCCAACATTGAGGTTGTAGGTGAAGCTATTGATGGCGCTGACGCTCTTGAAGTCGTAGCAGTCAATAAACCGGACTTACTTATAGTAGATATTCGTATGCCTAACCTGACAGGGATCGAAGTAGTAGAAAAACTTAGAAACGATAATAATGATGTCAAAATCATCATGCTTTCGATGCACGAATCTGAAGAATATGTCTTAAAATCAATTAAAGCCGGAGCCGATGGTTATTTGTTAAAAGGTTCCAGTAAAGAAGAATTTTTAAAAGCATTATACACAGTTGCTGCAGGTGGAAAATATTTTAGCGGCGATATCTCTTCTATATTAATTGGTCAGTTAACCAGCTCTTCAGTTTCATTAGAGCCTAAACAAAATTTAGCCGGGGAAATGATGATTACCAAAAGAGAAAAAGAAATCCTAACTCTTTTGTTATCCGGAAAAGGAAATAAAGAAATTGCTGAAGCTCTTGAAATCAGTAAACGAACTGCTGAAGTGCACCGTTTCAATTTAATGAAAAAGCTAAAAGTAAAGAACCTAATGGAACTTTCGAACAAAGCAGCTGAATATTCACTGCTTTAAAAAAATACGTATAAATACGTAATTATTTTCATAAAACTGCGTTTTAGCAGTTTTAAACTAAGCTATAGTACTTATTTTTATCAAAAATTATAAGTACTATGAAAACCACAAACTCATTATCGCAATCACACAAGATTTTATTTTTGAACACACTTGCCTTTACAGTGTGTTTTGCCTGTTGGACATTAAATGGGGTTCTCGTTACCTTTTTAGTCGATAACGGAATTTTTCATTGGAGCGTTGTACAGGTTGGATGGCTTCTTGGAATCCCAATTTTAACAGGCTCCATCATGCGTTTGCCTATTGGTATCCTGACAGATAAATTTGGCGGCAAATATATTTTCTCCCTTTTACTTCTGCTCTGCTCGATTCCACTGTTTTTATTGCCTTTTGCTGACAGCTTTTTTATGTTTGCTTTACTAAGCTTTTTATTCGGAATGGTAGGAACAAGTTTTGCGGTTGGAATTGGATATACTTCGATTTGGTATCCAAAAGAATGGCAGGGACGCGCTTTGGGAATCTTCGGAATGGGAAATGCCGGAGCTGCAATCACTACCTTTTTAGCACCCTCTTTACTGAATCATTTTTCTATTGACAATCCTCAAAATGGCTGGAAAATACTTCCTGTTATTTATGCTGTTGCGTTAGTCGTAATCGGAATTGCCTTTTTGATTTTCGCCACAAACAAAAAGATTGAGAACAATACCAAAACAGTCTCACAAATGCTTCAATCTTTAAAAAGTGCCAGAGTTTGGCGTTTTGGAGCCTATTACTTTTTAGTATTCGGATGTTTTGTAGCTTATTCGCAATGGTTGCTTCCCAATTTTATGAATGTCTATCAAACCAGTTTGGTTATGGGCGGTTTGTTCGCAACACTTTTTAGTTTGCCATCTGGTGTAATCAGAGCTTTTGGAGGTTACTTATCGGATAAATTTGGTGCACGAAAAGTAATGTACTGGGTTTTGAGTTCTTCCGTTATTCTGAGCGCTTTATTGATGATTCCAAAAATGGAAATTACCACAACCGGACCAGGAGTTTTAGCTACTAAAAAAGGAACAATAACGGAAGTATCTAATGAAAAAATAAAAATCGGGAATACTGATTTTGCTGTTGCACAGAAAAAAGAAACCGAATCTGAAAATGCAATTTTCCCAACCAAAACTTCATGGCAGCAAGTTGTGGTTGAACAAAATCAGACCGTGAAGAAAAAAGAACTATTAGCCAAAGGAATTACAGTAATTAAGTTTGATGCCAATATGTGGGTTTTCCTGGTTTTGGTAATCCTGATCGGAATTTCCTGGGGAATTGGCAAAGCAGCGGTTTACAAACACATTCCGGAATACTTCCCGACAGAAGTTGGCGTTGTAGGCGGAATGGTCGGAATGATTGGCGGTTTGGGCGGTTTCTTCGGGCCAATTATCTTCGGATATCTATTAACAGCAACCGGAATCTGGTCAAGTTCATGGATTTTTATTTTACTACTTTCAGTAATTTGCCTGATTTGGATGCACTACACCATCACCAAAATTATGAACGAAAAACAGCCTGTTTTAGCCAAAGTAATAGACAGGCAATAAGTCATCGTAAAAGTTTAAAAAAGTTAGTGGTGAAATATGATTTTTATCATTCCTAACCATATCCTTTTCTTCTAATTTAACATCTTGTTTAAACCAGCCAAATTATGAAAAAATTAAAAATAGCACTTTTAGTGCTTTTAGCAGGAATAAGTTACGATATTCAGGCACAGGAACTAGATGTAAATTTGCAATTAAGACCTCGTTTTGAATATCGTAACGGATACAAAACTCTTATACCGGAAGGTACAGAAGCAACATCTCAAATCTCACAGCGTTCAAGACTAAATTTTAATTACAAACAGGATCAATTAACTGTAAAATTAACTTTTCAGAATGTCAGAACATGGGGAGATGTGGCAACAACCGCAACTTCAGATAAAAATGCTGTAGCTGTTTTTGAAGCCTGGGCACAATATGATATCAGTGAAAAATGGAGTGCAAGAGCGGGCCGTCAAGTACTTTCTTATGATAACCAACGTATTATGGGAGAAATTGACTGGCTGCAACAGGGACAAAGTCACGATGCCGTAATGGTTTCCTTTCATCCAAAAAACCATCAGCTTGACATGGGATTTACCTATAACTCTGATGCCGAAAACAACTTTCAGACTCCTTATACAGTAAACAATTATAAAGCCATGCAATATGCCTGGTATCATGCTAATGCAGACAAATTAGGCGTTAGTTTGTTAGTTTTGAATACAGGTTATGAATATGCCAACCCGGATAAAAAGTTACTCGTAGATTACAAACAAACTTTTGGAACTTACCTTACTTACAAAACCAAAAAAGTAGATAGTAACTTGAGTTTCTACGGTCAAACCGGAAAAAGTGCAGACAAACAAGTTAGTGCCTGGGATGGCGCTGTAAACTTTGCCTATAATCTAACCGATTCTTTTAAAGCCGGAATTGGTTATGAATACCTGTCAGGAAAAGACATGAACGATGCAAGTAAAGTAATCAAATCATTTAATCCTATTTTTGGTACCAATCACGCTTTTAATGGTTACATGGATTATTTTTATGTTGGCGGAGGTCATCAAAACAGCGTTGGTTTACAAGATGCTAATTTGAAATTCAACTACAATGTAAAAAAATGGCAATTTGCCTTAATGCCACACGTATTCCTTTCTGCTGCTGATGTAGTTGTAGCAAACAAAAAAATGGATTCGTATTTAGGAACTGAGATCGACTTTACGGCCGGATTCAATTTCAAAAAAGACATTATACTTACAGGAGGCTATTCTCAAATGTTTGGTACTAAAACTTTAGAAGTTTTAAAAGCTCCCGGATATGCAGGACATACCAACAACTGGGCCTGGTTAATGATTTCCGTAAATCCGAGAATTTTCAGCTGGAAGAAGTAAAACCATTCTTAAAATCTGATATACATTTTACCCTTTTTCTCATTTGGAAGAAGGGTATTTTTGTATCCTGCAATATCACATATATTACACTTTAATTTGTATTTTCGTTCAATATAAATAACTTTTTCATAAACTAAATAGTATACATAAGCAGACATGAAGAGATTAAAATATTCACTTTTTTTAGGACTAGGAACAAGTCTGTTTTTTACCACATATTTTTATTTTAAAGAAAATATTCCCTCTGATGTCCTGCTGGTTATTGCAGTATTTATAACTATATTCATGACAGTAATATCTTACTTCAAGATGTTCTCGCATATAAATAATGAAGAAATCACTTTTCTGGAATTAAAAAACATAATCTATTCCGGAAGAGCTAATCATTATTTAAATGGTATTGCAGTTGGAGGAAGTCTTTATATAACAAATAATCAACTTGTGTTTCAAACCAATATTATTAATTTTCTGCAAAAACACGAATGCATAATCAATATTGAAGATATAATCGCTGTAGAATTTGAAAAAACTTTAGGAATAGCTAATAATGGAATACTAATAAGAATTAAGAATGACTCAAAAGAACAATTTGTTGTAACAAATAGAGAGATTTGGAAAAATCAAATTGAGAATAGAACCAAAATTAAATCCTCAAATTCTATCTAAACATATCAATCAATGAAAATTATAGCTTGGAATTGCAATATGGCATTCACTTTCAATTCTAATATTAAGAGACAATACACAGCGATCACGAACCATTAATAATTAAATTCAATATATAATGACGAACAACTGGACTCAAAGATGGGACAACCGCTACAGCAGCGAAGAATTTGCCTACGGCACAGCACCCAACAATTATCTAAAAGAACAATTAGAAAAACTAGAACCCGGACGTATTCTCTTCCCCGCCGAAGGCGAAGGACGTAATGCTGTTTTTGCAGCGAAATCAGGCTGGAAAGTTGCCGCTTTTGACATAAGCGAAGAAGGAAAAAACAAAGCTCTTAAGCTTGCCGAAGCCAGTAATATAACTATTGAGTATCAGGTTGGAGAATTAGAAACGCTACACTATCAACCAGAACAATTTGATGCTATTGCTTTAATTTACGCTCACTTTCCCGCAGAAATTAAATCGGCGATTCACAAAACACTTGAAACTTATTTACGCAAAGACGGTATGATTATCTTTGAAGCTTTCAGTAAAAAACACTTAGAATATCTGGCCATTAACGATAAAGTTGGCGGACCAAAAGATATCGAATCTTTATTCTCTATTCAAGAAATTCAAGCTGATTTCCCAAACTATGAAATCATCGCATTAGAAGAAAAAGAAATTGAATTGAGCGAAGGCTTATTCCATAACGGAAAAGGTTCTGTAATTCGATTCGTTGGCAGAAAAAAATAATTGTACTCGGCGTAGATGCACTGCGGTGTGCCTCTGCAACTCGCTCTTTTAAAAAAATCTAAAAAAAACATTCCCTTAGAAGATAATTCCTAAATTTGAAAAAATATTGAATATGATGGATTTACAAACTAGAAAAATAGAATTTGTACAAGAGTTTTTAAAAATTCAAAGCGAAGAATTGATTTCTCAACTTGAAAATTTATTAAACAGAAACAAAAAAGGTTTTGATGATGAAAACTTTTTTACCGCAATGTCAGTTGAGGAATTTAATAATAGAATTGATAGATCTGAAGATGATTTTAAAAATGGAAGACACAAAACTACTTCTCAACTTTTGGAAAAATACAAATAATGAAATTGAAAATTATTTGGTCGCAATTCGCAGAGAATCAAATTGATGAATTTTATGACTATTACCTTCAAAAAGCAGGAACCAGAATTGCAAAAAAAAAATTATCAAAGAAATAATTTCTGAACCTAACAAACTTACTAGCAGTACATTTTCTACTCAAATCGAAGATCTTTTAATTGATCGAGAAAACAAGTATCATTATTTAACTTGCAATAACTACAAAATTATTTATTGCCTCGATCAAGAAAATAAGCAAATTAAAATCTCTGATGTTTTTGATACTAGACAAAATCCGTTAAAAATTAAACGCACAAAATAGATTTTAAGTAATAATACTTACTTCTAAAATCTAAAAATATTTATGCTCCATAATTTCAGTTCGTAATTCAGGAATAGCCAAAATACCAATTCTCTTTCCCACCGTTTTAATTAGTGTTTCTTTTTTAAGGCTCGAAAGTATTCGGATCGCTTGTTCTTCAGTAGTTCCCGCAAAATCAGCAATTTCTTTTCTCGAGAGTTCAATGTCAATTAAACCGTTTACTTGTCCAAATTTGCGATGGATGTACAACAACAAATCAATCACACGCTCACGCACATTCATGTGAGCAATTTTCCGAATGTTATTTTCACTTTTGTTGAGTTCATCAGCATAAAATAACATTAAAGCATACGTAAATTCAGGAACGGTTTGCAGAATTTCTAACATCGTTTCATTACTAAAATTACACAAAACACTATCTTCAAGAGCATAAGCGCCAATCAGATAACGTTTTGAAGTTCCAAATCCGCGAAAACCAATTGTATCGCCGTTTTTCGTCAGACGCACAATTTGCTCCCGACCGTTTATACCTGTTTTAACCGTTTTTACTTTCCCGCTGCAAATAAAATAAAGCCCTTGTAATGGAGCACCTTCAGTAATAAACTGTTCTGATTTTTTACAGACAAAACTCTTCTTCTTCAAAACAAATTGTCTCATTTGCTCTAAGTGCAGGTGTTTTTTGATAAAACAATTTTCATTGATACAGGTATAACAAATTGCTGATTCTTCTTTCATGAGTCCTCTATTTTATCAGATTAAAATAAATGGGGCGCTGCTCTTTTATTTTAATCAAAAATAGAAAAATAAATTCTAAAAATAAGTATTAATACGTAAAAATACTTATTTTTACATAAAACTAAATAAGTGAATTATTTAGAATTCTGCACCAATCAATAATAGTAGTATCCAAAAAAACAGTTGTAATGCAAAATACCAAAATCAAAACTACCTGTTCGTACTGTGGCGTTGGCTGCGGGATTATCGTCACCAACGATGCTAAAAACGGTGTGATGGTAACCGGCGATAAAGACCATCCGGTAAACAAAGGCATGTTGTGTTCTAAGGGAATGAATTTGCATTACGTTGTCAATGATACTTCAGACAGGATTTTATATCCTGAAATGCGAGGCAGCAAATCCTATCCGTTAGAGCGTGTGAGCTGGGATACTGCTCTTGATCGCGCTGCTGCTGTTTTTACTTCTATTATAAAAAAACACGGACCGGACAGCGTTGGTTTTTATATTTCAGGGCAATGTTTAACTGAGGAATATTATCTGGTAAACAAACTCGTAAAAGGCTTTTTGAAAACCAATAATATCGACACCAACTCGCGCTTGTGCATGAGTTCTGCCGTAGTAGGTTACAAAAAGACTTTTGGCGAAGACTCTGTACCCATTGCTTACGACGATATTGAACTGGCGGATACTTTCCTGATTACAGGAGCAAATCCTGCCTGGTGTCATCCCATTTTATTTCGAAGAATTGAAAAACACAAAGAGAAAAATCCAAAAACAAAAATCATTGTTATCGATCCAAGGCGAACAGATACGGCTGCTTTTGCCGATTTGCATTTGCAAATTCTTCCCGGAACTGATATTATTTTATATCATGCCATTGCCAAGCGCATTATCGAAAAAGGATATGTCGACAACGATTTTGTAAAAAATCATGCCGAAAACTTCAAACAATATAAAGACTTAGTCTTAAATACCTCTTTTGAAAAAGCTTCTAAACTTTGCGGAATTTCTGTAAACGACATTAAACTTGCCGCAGATAGTATCGGAAAAGCAAAAGGATTTATTTCGCTTTGGGCGATGGGACTTAACCAAAGTGCCGTTGGTGTTGATAAAAATACCGCTTTGCTCAACTTATCCTTATTGACGGGCCAAATTGGCAAACCCGGTTCAGGTCCTTTCTCTTTGACCGGACAACCGAACGCAATGGGCGGACGTGAAGTGGGCGGAATGGCAACATTACTGGCCGCACACAAAGACATTGCAAATCCAGAACATCGCAAAGAAGTAGCTGATTTTTGGGGAGTTGATGAAATCTCAGACCAACCTGGTTTAACCGCAACAGAAATGTTTGAAGCCTTAGAATCAGGAAAAATGAAAGCGGTCTGGATCATCTGCACCAATCCTATGGTGAGTTTACCTGATTCACGCCGTATCGAAAAAGCGTTGCAAAATGCTAAATTCGTAGTCGTTCAGGACATTTCGCACAATGCAGATACCTCAAAATATGCCGACTTATTATTGCCTGCTGCGGGCTGGCTGGAAAAAGAAGGCACAATGACAAATTCAGAACGTCGTATTTCGTATTTGCCTAAAGGAATAAATGCTCCCGGAGAAGCACTTCCGGATATTGAGATCTTAATTCGTTTTGCTAAAAAAATGAATTTCGATGGTTTCGATTTTAATAGTGCCGAGGAAATCTATAAAGAACATTGCGCGTTAACCAAAAATACTAATATTGACATTTCATTTTTAAATTACCATCGTTTAAGAACCGAAGGCACTTTTCAATGGCCGGTTCCTGATTATGGACATCCGGGAACTCCACGCCTTTTTACGGATAAAAAATTCTATACACCATCACAGAAAGCCATTTTCAATTTACCAACCCATATCGAAAATACTTCAGAAGCACCAAGTCCAAAATTTCCATTTATACTAACTACAGGAAGGGTTCGCGACCAATGGCATACGATGACGAAAACCGGAAAAGTATCTCGTTTGATGCCCCATACGCCTAGTCCGGTTTTAGAAATCAATCCGATTGATGCTTTTAAAAATGATATAAAAAATGGGGATATTGTCGTTGTAACAAGCAAAAACGGAGAAGTTCGTGTAAAAGCAAAAGTAACCGATTCAATCAAAGAAAAAGTAGTTTTTCTGCCCATGCATTGGGGCAAACAACTCGAAAATGATCTGAACAGAACCAATAATTTAACGAATACAGTTGTCGATCCTGTTTCAAAAGAACCTGATTTCAAATATACTACGGTTGCCATTTCCAAATACGTAAAGCCTTTTCAAAAAATCGTCATTGTAGGTGCCGGAGCAGCAGCTTTCCGATTCATTCAAAACTATCGTGAATTCAATACAACCGATGAAATAATTGTCTTCTCGAATGAAGTAAACCCGTTTTACAATCGCGTTTTGCTTCCGGAATATATGACGGGGGAATTTACGTGGGAACAACTTTTAAAAGTAAAAGATGGTGAAGCTTTAAGTAAATTAAAAATTACCATGAAAGCCGGTGTAGCAATTACGAAAATCGATGCCCCTCAAAAAAACGTACTAGACAGTTTGGGTGAGACACATACTTATGACTCCCTGATCATCGCAACCGGAAGCCGTCCGTTTGTTCCTGAAAATGCCCAACTTCATCTTCCCGGACGTTTTACCGTAAGACGGAAAGAAGATGCCGATCGTCTAAAAAAACATCTTGACAGCACGAATTTGCCGTCCGAGGAACAACACGTTGTCATTATTGGAGGCGGTTTATTAGGTTTGGAATTGGCCGCTGCCCTCAAACATAAAAAAGTAAAAACAACCATAATTCAAAGAGCTTCCCGATTGATGGAACGTCAGCTCGATCGGGTCTCAAGTAAATTATTGGCAGAAGAAGTTCAGCTTCGCGACATTCAGATTTATTTTGATAATGAAGTCAGTACTGTTTTTGAAACCGATAATAAAAATGAAATAGAAATCGCTTTGAAAAGTGGCCGGATCATTACCGCAAATGCCATCGTTTATACCATTGGAACAATTCCGAATATTGAAATTGCACGCGAAAGCGGACTTGCCTGCGGACGCGGCGTAAAGGTAAATCAGTATTTACAATCTTCAAATCCTGACATTTATGCTATTGGTGAGATTGCTGAATTTGAAAATAAATTGTTCGGAATCACTTCTGCTGCCGAAGAACAGGCTGATATTTTAGCCAACTTTTTAGCGGGAGATATCAGCAGTTTTTACAAAGGCTCTATTTTAATGAATATTTTAAAACTAGAAGACATTAACCTCTGCAGTATTGGCGATTTGACTATTCCTGAAAATGATGATTCTTATGAAGAAATTATTTTTGCCGATTTAAAGAAACGCTATTACAAGAAATGCATCGTAAAAGACGATTTGCTTGTTGGGGCCATTTTAATGGGGGATAAAAACGAGTTCGCCGAATTTAAAACCATGATCGAAAGTAAAATCGAATTGTCTGATAAGCGAAATACACTGCTAAGAGGAAGCTCAAACGCAAAACCTGTTTTAGGAAAATTAGTCTGTTCCTGCAGTCAGGTAGGAGCCGGAAATATAGAAGAAGCAATAAAAAGCGGCGTAAACAATTTTACCGATTTGTGCAAAAATACCGGTGCCGGGTTAGGCTGCGGAAGCTGTAAAACAGAAGTAAAAGAAATACTTGCAAAGTGTAAAATTTAGTTTTTTTTGTTTCAGGTTTCAAGTTTCAAGTTGTTGGAACGTACAGAAACTTGAAACTAAAAAACTTGAAACCTGAAACAAAAGTTATGGAACTAACAAGATTAATAGTAAAAGGAGGCGTTATTTCGCCGGGTGAATTACGGGAAGTAGTCAATATGGCAATGCATCAGGGTTTAGATTCGATTTCATTTGGTTCAAGACAAGATATTATTTTTCCAAGCGGATTTAAATCTTTAGATAAAGAAAAACTGGGCAAACATCATTTTGTTTTTCCGGAAGAAAAAAGCGGCAACAATATTGTTTCTTCGTATGTTTCTACAGATATTTTCAGAAATACCAATTGGCTTACCGGAAACAAATTTTTATATATTTTAGAACAGTTTAAAGAACAGCCAAAGCTAAAAGTCAACATCAATGACCCAAAGCAGCAATTAGTTCCCTTATTTACCGGTCACCTTAATTTTATTGCCTCAGAACACGAAGATTATTGGTATTTATACATTCGTTTGCCTAAATGGCAACGTATGGAAGTATATCCTATTCTAATTTACAGTTGGGATATTGCCCAGTTTTACTATGAAATCGAAAAAATTACCGCTGAGGAATCAATTGGTATCGACCTGATATTTGCTCTTGTCAGCGAAGCTTTGGATACCAATAACCGAACAATTGACAAACCTTTGAATATTCCGTTTTATCCTTTTCCCTATTACGAAGGCATGAACCGAATGGGAATTGATCAATATTGGCTCGGATTATACTGGAGAAATAATTTATACAATCTGGATTTCCTGAAAGAAATGTGTGATTTATGTTTCGATTGCAAAATTGGAAAAATATGTATCACGCCCTGGAAATCGTTTATTATAAAAGGGATTCCAAAAGACAGAAAACTGGAATGGGAAAAGTTCTTAGGTAAAAAAGGAATCAATGTCCGTCATTCTTTATTAGAACTGAATTGGCATTTACCTGTCGCATCAGAATGGGCTTTAAATCTTAAAACCTTTCTGGTCCGCACACTTGATCAGTTCGACATTAGTACATATGGTTTGACTTTTGGTATCTCTGAGTACAATCGTGACGGGCATTATTTTACTTCGATCGTAGTCGAAAAAAATGAATTGCCCGCAGCTTTAGAATCCATTAAAATTCGGGATACTTATAATGTATTATTTGCAAAAAATTTCGATGCCAATACACGAGAATACGTTGTGCATTCACAAGATATTGATAAACTGGAATTACCAACAATTTTAATTGAATTAAGCCGAAAGTATTTCGATGAACTCGGAAATTCGATTCCGGAAGCAACAGAAAAGCTACAAAAAAAAGAAAAAAAACAATTAGACATCTATCAATGTCAGGAATGTTTAACGCTTTACAAATCAGAATACGGAGATGAAAACCAGGGTATCCCGAAAGGTATTTTATTTACTGATTTAGCCGAAACTTATTGCTGTTCGTTATGCGAAGCGCCTAAAAGCAATTTTAAAATTTTAGAAATTCCTGAGAATTAAACTGCCTTCTTTCATTAGTATTTTCAGGAGCTAATCCAGCTGTCCGCTATATCTTTTACTTTTTAAAGAAAAAAGTAAAAGGATGCCGCTTCCATCTGGGCTATGGCACTCGTTTTCAAGAGAAAAATCTAGCAAACTACCACGTTATCATTCTTTCATCTTTACAAAGTAATTTACATTATTTCTCAAGTAGAATTGTTAAGAGATTTTAGTCTTTATTTTTTAACAAAAACTCAATCTATTAAAAATAAGATCCTTATCGTTAATTTTTAAGTAAAAACTTAACATTGAGAGACTTGTTTTATGTTTATCTTTACTTAACTGTTAATTAACAATTTAGTTACATTGTAGTAATTACTCATCTAAAAACGCATCAATATGGAAAACGAGAACGAAAAAATTACCCCAGAAAAAACTGATTCACCAACACCTGAAAATACTCAGCCTGTTACAGAAAATAAAAAAACGGCAAATACAACAGCTACAAAAACAACGGCTACAAAAACACCAGTTCGCAAAGCAGCACCAGTTAAACCAACAACTGCTGCAAAACCGGCTGCACCAACCAACACAACTCCAAAAGCCACAACAAAAACAGCAGCTGCAACTTCGCCAAAGCCCGCAGCACGAAGAGCTCCGGCAAGAAAAATTACTCCGGCTGCTATTGAAAAAACAGAAGAAATAATAACTCCAAAAGTAACGATCAAGCAACCAACAAAAAAAGAAATATCAGAAAGTAAAGCTGATGACGTGATAAAAACAAAAGGAGAAAGTAAGAAAGATAAATCAACAGATAAAAAGAAGAAAAAAGTGAAAGACAAAGACAAGGAAAAAGAGAAAAAGAAATTAGCTAAGAAAAAAGATCAGGCTAAAAAAGACAAAAAGAAAGAAAAAGCTAAAAAAGCAAAACAAAAAGCTGCTGCTAAGAAAAAAGAAAAAGCTAAAAAAGCGAAAGAAAAAGCAAAGGCTAAAAAAATAGCCAAAAAGAAAGCGAAATCTAAGAAAAAAGAGAAAGCTAAAAAGAAGAAATAAAATTAAAAGAAGGTTTGACTTGAAAAAGTCAGACCTTTTTTTATCCTCCAATCGCAATCATACTACGATTATCAAAGTGAAGTTTAGGGTCGTCTATTTCTTCGATCGTGACCATTCCTGCTCTGACTTTCTTTTTAGTTTTAATAGATTCAGAAATCAAATTGGCAATCGATTCACCATTTCTAAAAGGGGTCAGCAAATCGGTTTCAGCATTAGAGAAAAGGCAGTTTTTAATTTTTCCGTTTGCTGTAAGTCGAATTCTGTTGCAGCCATCACAAAACGGATTAGTAATCGAACTTATAATTCCAAAATCGCCTTGAAAACCTTTTATTGTATACGTTCTGGCCGTGAAGTTTTTTTCATCTTGTAATTTCTCCATTTCTGCAGAAGAAAAGACATTTTCTATTTGCGCCAGAATCTCCTTTTGCGAAACCATTTTACTCCTGTCCCACTCGTTTCCGGCAAATGGCATAAACTCAATAAACCGAATTGATACAGGCAGAAACTGAGTTAGTTTGACAAAATCTACAATTTCATTTTCATTAAAGCCTTTCATCAAAACCACATTTATTTTAACCTGAAAATCATTATTCAAAAGCAAATGCAGATTATCGATTACTTTCTCAAACTGATTTCGAAGCGTTATCGAATGAAATTTAGAAGAAACCAGAGTATCTAAACTCAAATTAACTTTTTTGATTTTAAACTGCTTTAAAACATCAATATGGCGGTCAATTAAAATTCCGTTTGTCGTAATGGAAAGCAAAACATCAAGAGAAGCCAGTTTAGAAATAATCTCCGGAAAATCTTTTCTTAAAAGTGGTTCGCCTCCGGTTAATCTTATTTTGTCAACACCGTTTTCAACGAAAGTCCGGGCAATAGCAAAAATCTCATCTGCCGTCATTAAACTGGCTTTGGGAGATAATGCGATTCCGTCAGCAGGCATGCAATATGCACAACGTAAATTGCATTTTTCTAACAGCGAAATACGCAAATAATTGTGTTTTCGCCCAAAATCATCCGTCAAAATTGTGTTAGAGGGCATCATGATTTTTTCCTTTTAAAATATGAAAAACGTGCATTACATGCGGAAAAACAGCATCCATAGATTCTCTGGCTCCGTTGGTTGATCCCGGCAAAGCCAAAACCAGGCTTTTTCCTAATGTTCCTGCAACGGTTCTCGATAACATCGCATAAGGCATTCTTTGTTGGCCGTAATCACGAATAGCTTCTTCGATTCCGGGAATTCTGCTTTCCAAAATTGGTGATAAAGCTTCCGGTGTAACATCTCTTGGAGACAAACCTGTTCCTCCCGTAAAAATGACCAACTGGTGCTCTTTGGCGAAAGCCTTAGTTTTTTCCTGAATAATAGCTATTTCGTCCGGAATAATTTCGTAATGCGCTGTTTCAACTCCGTAAGAAGTTAATTTCTCCACAATGATTTTTCCGGAGCGGTCTTCTTTATCACCGGCAAAAATAGAATCTGAACAAACAAAAACTGCCGCCTTTATTACATTCGGGAATTTATTTTTGAAAGAAGATTTCCCTCCTTCTTTATTGATTAATTTAATTGTCGAAATCTCTATTTCCTTATCAATAGGTTTCAGCATATCGTACATCGTCAACGCTACTATTGATGCGCCGTGCATGGCCTCAACCTCAACTCCGGTTTTGTAAACTGTTTTTACACTAAAAATAATCTCAATCGTCAAGCCTTCGATTTTATAGTCTACCGATGTAAATTCAATTGGAATCGGGTGACAATCCGGAATCGATAAGTGGGTGTTTTTTACCGCAAATAATCCGGCTGTTTTGGCCATTTCGAATACATTTCCCTTCGGAACCAAATTATTCACCACGGCATCAATTGTTTCCTGTTTACTAACTTTGACAATTGCTGTGGCTGTTGCAGCTCTTAATGTGCTTATTTTATGCGTAATATCAACCATTATTGTTTTGTTTCCAGGTGAATGTATCATTCTCAAACATTTCTTTACCAAAAATAGGCACATCTGTTTTTATCCAGTTTACGATCGCTTCTGTCGCCTCATAAACTTGTTTGCGTCGTGTTGCCGAAACAAAAACGAACAAACAAATTTCGCCTGCTTTTACAACTCCCAAACTGTGATAAATGTGCATGCAGGTTAAGTCGAATTTAGCAAAAGCTTTTTCCCGAATCGCATACAAAGCTTCATTCGCCATATCGGTATAAGCCGAATAATCGATCGCAACAACTATATTATCGTGAATTACATCGGCACGAACTTGTCCCAAAAAAATATTGTGCGCACCAATAGTGTGTTTCGACTGATGTTTGGCGATTGATTCTGCAATAAATTCAGGAGCTATTGGCCCTTCTACAAATACATTTTTACTCATTTTTTTATTTTTTTTGCCCAGGATTAAACGTTTTCACTAATTAAACATTTTACATTTTTATCTTTTTAAATCTGTAAAATCATCATTTTTAAAAACCGTTCAACAAACCTTTTAATTCTTTTGTTCTGCTTATTGTGATTTGCATTCTGCAATCTGCATACATTTTATTGGCTATAACTCCACCTTCACCTTCCGGATAGCTTTTAAATTTGCAATTTGAATCTCTAAATTTTATCCAGTCTTTTTGAGAATTGATCAGGTTTGCCTGATCTATTGCTCCTAACTTATTTTTTAATTGATTATAAGTTGCATTCAGTTCCTTATCCGCTTTTTCATAAGCTACATAAATTTCTGTTTCACCAGTTGCGTCAACATGTTTTTGGGAAAAACCAAATTGACTAAAACAGAGAGACAAAAACAATCCAAAAAATATTTTTTTCATAACATTATTAAATTAAATAGTAAATTTTTCTTGTAGTAATTGTTTCATTGCAAATGCGCCGCCAACAATATTTTTTATGTTTTTAAATTGATGTTTCTGAAGCAATTGAGCTGCTATCTTACTTCTGATTCCGGATTGACAGAAAACGTAAATGGTTTGGCTTTTATCCAGCTTTTCCATTTCATTTTCTAAATTCATGAGCGGAATCTGAATTCCATTTTTGAAATTGATTTTCGGAAATTCAACTTCATTTCTAACATCCAGAAATAAAACTTCAACATCATTAATTTCATCTAAAACAGATTCAAAATTCACTTCTTCAATCTGATTTTCTTCTATGCCATACTTTTTATCAAAAATCTCTTTGTTCATCAATAGAACATCACTTTTATCAAAATCATACTTTTGCTGTTCGTTATTCAGAATATTGTACACCACTATTTTTCCTGTCAAAACGGTTCCTGTTTCCACAATCATTTTGATTACTTCGTTGGCCTGTAACATTCCGATAATTCCAACAGACGTTCCTATAACTCCTGCATCTTCGCAATTTGTAGCTGTACTTTTTTCATCCGGATACAAACATCTGTATGTGGGTCCGTTTTGATAATTAAAGACCGAAACCTGCCCCTGAAACCTGAAAACGGAGCCATAAACCATTGGTTTATTTGTTACTAAGCAAGCATCATTTATGAGATATTTTATCGAAATATTATCTGTTGCATCAACAATAATAGTATATTTTTCAAATAAAGTAATCGCATTTTTTCCGGATAATTTCTCCGTTATGGCATTCACTTTCACGGAAGGGTTCAATTCTGAAATCATTGATTTTGCTTCCTCGGCTTTGTATTTTCCAAGAGCTGAACTTTTGTAAATCACCTGACGATGCAAATTTGAAATTTCGATACAATCGTGATCCACAATTCCAATTTCCCCAACACCTGCTCCAGCCAAATAAGGCAAAATAGCCGCTCCCAAACCTCCGGCTCCTACAATCAGAACTTTGGCTTTCGATAATTTGAGCTGACCCTTGTCTCCAATTTCAGTCAGCATTATTTGTCGGTTATAACGTGTTGAATCATTCATACAATTAATTTTATCCTCCGGCAAAAGGAGGTAATAAAGCAACGATATCAGTTGTCTGCAAGATGTATTGAGTCGCTTTTGGAACTATTTTCTGGTTTATTGCAACGCTAAAGGACAAGGATTCGAATTGGTATTTTTCGTCTAAATCCTGCAGTAATTCCTGCAGCGAAACTTCAGAAAAAGGGATTTTTTCGAATTCACATTTTGTCTTTTCTGCGACAGCTCCAAAATATTTAATCTCGATCATTATTCTAAATTTAAATTCTGAAAAATAAATTCATCTTCAAAGTGTTCCTGAAAATAAGAAGTCAATTTTGATGTATTTTTCACTACTTCACCAATCACAATAATGGCGGGTGAAGAAATTTTATTTTCTGCTACTAATTTAGTAATTGAACGAATCGTTCCCACTACTTTTTGTTCCGTATTTTTTGTTCCGTTTTGAATAATTGCGATGGGCAAATCATCGGTTCTGTTTTCTTTATAAATCGAAATTATTTCTTCTAATTTGTGCATTCCCATCAAAATAACCACTGTTGCGGCTGATTTTGAAGCTAAATAAACATCTTTAGATAATTCGTGATTCGATGTCGTTCCGGTAATTACCCAAAAACTTTCGGCTACCTGGCGCTGTGTCAAACTAATTCCTACTGAAGCAGGAACGCCTAAAGCCGATGAAATGCCGGGAACAACAGCGGTTTCTACACCAAATTTTTCTACGTATTCAATTTCTTCACTTCCTCTTCCAAAAACAAAAGGATCTCCGCCTTTTAAACGTACTACATGACCAAAACGGTTTGCCATTGAAACAATCAATTCGTTGATCTGATCTTGCGTATACGCGTGACAACCCAGGCGTTTACCCACAAAAACTATTTCAGCCTTTACAGCATATTGCAATAATTCTTCGTTTACCAACGCATCGTACAATACAACATCGGCATTTTCTAAAGCTTTAATTGCTTTTAAAGTGATCAGTTCAGCATCGCCCGGACCTGCGCCTACAATTGTTAATTTTGGTATTTTTGAGTTTCGCATAACTTTTAACTTAAATTGATATTCAGGTCATTTAATTCGTCTGCCGAATTGATGTTGGTCAAATGAAAGTTTTCACTTTCTTCAATTTTGATAATTTGATGCGGTATACTCACCAGCAAATTCATCATTTTTAAATCCTCGCTATCAATTGCGCTTTTGATAACGGGCAATACTTTTTTAGAATAAATCCCAATTAAGGGATGCATTCTGCTTTCTGAAGCAAAAATCGTAATTTCAGCTTCTTTATTGTGTTTTGAAATTAACTCTGATAATAATTCAGTAGAAATTAACGGAATATCACAACTCAAAATCAAATTAAACTCCGTTTCAGAATGGGTTAATGCAGTGTAAATTCCACCTAAAGGTCCTTTATCCAAAACAATATCCGGTATTTTCTGATACGGCAGATAGTCATATTCTTTCGTAGCCGTAATCAATTTTATCTCATCGGTAATAGGCAAAATCGCCTGAATAATATGCTCAATAAAGGGTTTTTCCTGAAACAGTACCAGTCCTTTTTCCGACTGCATTCGGGAACTTTTTCCACCACAAAGAATAAATACTGTTAGTGCTTCCATGATTAATTTTTGTTTCAGGTTTTGCAATCTTACCTTTTTTTAAACACATAGAAACATAGCTTTTTGCAACGTTAAAAAAGGCGTTTCACTTGCATCAATTTACATAGCAACGTGTTATCGATATTATCTTCTTTTTCAAACTATAAAAACCTATGTTTCTATGTGTTTAAAAATTAAATTCATTTTATGGAAAAATCAATTTAATGCTTGCCATTAAGATCACGGTTCCTAAAACAAATTTTAATGTTCTGTTAGAGAAATATCCACTTCCGTAAAATCCTCCTAAAATGCCTCCCACCACCGCAATTGGAACGAGATAAAAGCTTTCTGTAGGAATTGTTTTTCCTCCCAAAAAGAATCCCAGCATTCCGGCAAACGAATTCACAAAAATGAATAAACTCGAAATTGCCGCCGATTCCTTGACAGAAGCCCATCCTAAAAACAATAAAATAGGGCTTAATATAATTCCGCCGCCAATACCCAACATCCCTGATAATAAACCTATGACAAATCCTATTGCCAATGCAAAAGGTAATTTTATCTGAACGGCTTCTTTTTCTTTAAAATTGAATATTCCAAACAATCTCAATGCTGCAAAAACCAATACAATTCCTAAAATAATTTTATAAATTGTATTGTCCAAGGTCACAAATCCGCCTATAAAAGCTGCGGGAACAGAAGCTATTGCAAACGGATAAAACAGCTTTGGTTTAAAATAATTCTTCCTGTAATAAAAGAAAAACGAAATACTTGCCACAAACAAATTCAACAACAAAGCCGATGGTTTCATAATCGAAACCGGAAAAGCAAAAATCGTCATCAAAGCCAAATAGCCTGACGCTCCTCCGTGCCCAACGCTAGAATATAAAAAAGCAATTACGATTAAGGCGAAGCTAAACAGGATAATATTTTCCGAACTCAAGAGATTCATTTATTTTGTTTCAGGTTTTAATTTTTTGTTTCAGGTTTTCTTTGTTTCAGGTTTATTTTGTTTCAGGTTTCAGGTTCAACGAATCTTGTCATTCCCGAGAATTACTCGTGGTTGGTTTCAGTTTGTGCTGTATGTTTAATTTTACATACTGCATTAAACAATTATCTCATTATCAAATTATCTCATTATCCAATTCTAATCTATCGGCAATAAAGTCACTAAATCTCCTTTTTTTAGAGTTTCTGTATCATTAGGAACAATTAATAAACTATTTGCTATGGCAAAAGTATTAAGCATTGCTGAACTCTGTCCGTCTAAAACTGTTACATGAGTTTCATCGTATAACGCTTTTAAAAACAATGTTTTCCCTGAAGTGTTTGTAATATCTTCGCTTAATTTTCTGGTCAGCTTTTGTAAATGCGTTTCAGAGAAACCCATTTTGTTTTTAATCGCCGGATAGACATAAATATAAAAATTAGTTAGCGATGACGCCGGATTTCCGGGCAGAGCAAAAACTAAAGTTTCATTTTTAGAACCAAAAAACATTGGTTTTCCAGGTTTCTGATTGATTTTATAAAACAACTCTTTTACCTCGTTTTCTAATAATGCTTCTTTTACAAAATCGTAATCACCAACTGAAATTCCGCCGGAAATTAAAACAATATCGTATTTTAATAATATACTGTTTAAAGCTCTTTTAGTTGCCTTTAGGCTGTCTTTTACTTTATAAACTTTCGTTTTTTTAATTCCGATCGTTTGAAGTGCCGCCTGTAACATGACCGAATTGCTTTCGTAAATTTTTCCTTTAGGCAATATCTTTCCTGGTTTTACCAATTCGTTGCCTGTTACTAAAATGGCTACTTTTGGCTTTTTATACACCGGTATTTCAGTAATTCCTAAACAGGCCAAAAAACCAATTGCAGCTGGTGTAATTAAAGTATTGGCATCAAAAACGACATCTTCCTTACCAATTTGTTCCCCTTTATTTCGAACATTAGCAAATTGCTCGGGCATAATAGTAATTAGAATGGAGTTTTCATTTGCCATCACATGTTCCTGCATTACGACTGTATCTGCATTATGAGGCACAAATGCACCGGTAAAAATGCGAACTGCTTCATTTTCTTTTAGTTTTAAACTCGAATGATCTCCTGCCTGCGAGCTGCCTATTATATCATATTGATGTTTACCGCTATGAATAATAGCATAGCCATCCATCGCCGACTGTCGGAAGGGCGGCATGGCAATTGGCGAATAAATAGTCTCTGCCAAAATATAACCAAGTGCTTTGTGCACTGGTATTCTCTCAACAGGCATATTTGAGCTGTTCTCTGCCACAATCGCTAAAGCTTCTTTAACTTGTATCATTATTTGTTTTGATAAAACTAAGTATTAATACTTATTACAAATATAAGTATTAATTCATAGTATGAGTAAAAAATTTAAAATTATTTTAATGTCTATAAAATTAGTCTAATTTATTCAAAATCAACTTTAAAAAGGATGCTAGTTTTTTGCTTAAAAACATCTTTTAAATCCTTAATTGATCTTCTAGAGACGTTTTACACTGGTTATTTTAAAAAACAAAGAAGTTTAAAATCAAAAAAATAAGTATAAAATACTACATTCTGTATCGTTTCAGGAGTAGAAATTAACATTTGTCATCTATTTTTAAAACAACATTAAACACTTAAAGATCAATACATTAAATAAACAACACACATAAAACAGACCTCTTTAGTTTTACTATTTAAAAAAAAACTTCACAAATTTTTGGTTTTTATTATATTAAAATTAACTTTGTCTATAGGATTAGTAGAGTATAAAAATATTTAAAACTATAAAGAATTATATTTTGAAAACAACCGAAAGCATATCGCATTACATTTTTTCTGAAAAATATACTTATAACACTCTCTGTTATATGTGCTTCTGTTGCTAATTCTTAGCCTTTTTTCGTTTACATCAGTTTCTCATTTTACATCAGGCTGATTAAAAAACGAATCTTTACAAAAACATCATAAAAATTACTTACTGAAATTACAAAAGTCTATTTGATACCTCTATTTGTATCAGAAGGATTCTTGAAACTATACCTGAAAATTAAAACGAAAATGACTAATAACTAAAAACAAGAAGATGAAAAAAATGCAAAGCTGTTGCTGTAAATAAAAAAAGCCATTTCTGCGGCAACAGAAATGGCAAGGCTTAAAGAACATTTATCACTAAATCAAGAATCCCATTAGAGAGTTGAAAATTCAACTTTCAAGGCGCCTTGTTAATTACTTAAAACCAGTACAAAGAAATGAAAAAAAATTTAAAAATATACTCATTGCTTTTTATCCTGCTGCTTTCGGCAGGAATTAATGCCCAAAATACCACACCGCTGATACAATCCAAACTCGACGGAACTGTTGTAGATGATGTTACAAATCAACCAATTATAGGCGCTTCTATCAATATTAAGGGTACAACTCACGGGGTTCAGACGGATGCAGAAGGAAAGTTTTATTTTCAAACCGGACAAAAATTCCCTTATACTTTAATCGTAAGCTACATTGGCTATAAAAAAGCAGAAGTCGTAGTCAATAAAAATCCGGTTACCATTCACCTGAAAGAAGAACGTCAGGAATTAGATGAATTGGTAGTGGTAGGTTATGGTTCTCAAAAACGTAAAGACATTACAGGATCTGTAGCTTCAGTTCCCAAAGCAAATTTATCACAGGTCACCTCATCTGCAGATAATCTGTTACGAGGCGCAATTGCCGGAGTGGTAGTTACGCAAAGTTCGGGACGTCCGGGAGCTTCATCAAGTGTACGTATCAGAGGAGGAAATTCGATTACTGCTGGTAACGAACCTCTTTATGTAGTAGATGGAATATTGATTTATAATGACAATAATAATGGTACAGCCGGAGTTACGAATGCCGGTTCATCAATCAATGTATTGTCGACCATAAATCCCGGCGATATTGAATCTATCGAAGTACTAAAAGATGCATCAGCAACGGCAATATACGGATCCCGTGGGGCAAATGGTGTTGTAATTATCACTACCAAAAAAGGAACAAAAGGACAGGATAATATTTCGTATCAGGGCTATTTTGGATTTCAGAATGTTTCAAAAAAGCTAAACTTAATGAATGCCAGCCAATGGGCAAGCTTACGCAATGACGTTCAGGCAAGTATTGGTCAGGCTCCCTCTTTCTCTGATGCTCAGATCGAAGCGCTAAAAACGTCAGGAGGATATGACTGGCAGTCTGAAATATTCAGAACCGCAGCTCCTGTTCAGAATCATCAGTTGTCATTTTCCGGTGGGGATGAAAAATCAAGATATGCGGTGTCAGCAGGTTATTTTCAGCAAGACGGAATTGTAATTGCTTCTGATTTCAAACGGATTTCATTACGTGTTAACTACGAAAGAAATTATTCGCAGAATTTTAAGTTTGGTGTCAACGCCAACTACAGTAATTCGGTTTCTAATGGTGTAGGAACAAATGGCGGTGCTGCTGCCGGAAGATCGCCAAGCCCATTAGTTGTTGCGCTGTATCAGCCGCCGGTAGTGCCTATTAAAAATCCTGACGGAAGTTATAATTTAACAAACAACCCTTATGCAACGCCTGTCAACGGTATTATCGGGAATCCCATCAATGACCTGGTAAGTACCATTAATGAAACCAAAATTAACAGAATTTTGACCAGTTTATTTGGTGAGTATAAAATAACCAAAAAACTGGTTGCAAAAGTGGCTGTGAGTGGTGATGTACTGAATACAAAACAAAATTATTATGCTCCGACTACTACTACGGCAGGTGCGGGAACAAAAGGTCTGGCATCTGTTGGAGACAGATTGGTAAGCTCTGTTTTGAATGAAAATACGCTGAACTACAATACTACTTTTGGCGAAGACCACAAGTTCTCTGCTTTAGGCGGATACACACTTCAATACACTCAGGGTGAAGTTGTAAATGCAGGCGCAAATACTTTTGTAAATGATGCCAACACTTTTAATGCGCTTCAGGATGGCGTTCCTGTAAAACCTTATACAGATGCATTCGAAAGTGTACTGAAATCATGGTTAACAAGAATCAATTATTCCTATAAGGGAAAATATAATTTAACGCTTTCAGCACGTGCGGATGGTTCGTCAAGATTTGGTTCTGAATCACTTTGGGGCTATTTTCCGTCAGCAGGATTTTCATGGAATATTACTGATGAGAATTTTGCAAAAAACATCAAAGGTGTAACTGAAGCAAAACTTAGAATAACAGCCGGAACTACAGGAAATCAGGAAATAGGAAACTATCTTCCACTTGCTTCAATGGGTTCTGTAAACTACTCTTTTGGAGGTACATTGTACACAGGACTTGCGCCTACCCGACTGGCAAATCCGGATTTGAAGTGGGAGAAAACCAATCAGTACAATGTTGGTTTAGACTTATCATTATTAGACCGAAAAATCAATTTTGTGTTTGATGTTTACTACAAAAAAACAAATGATTTACTGATCAATGTCCCCGTTCCATTGACATCAGGATATGCAACTGTTCTTCAGAATATTGGTGGTGTTGAAAATAAAGGTGTTGAAATTGGTTTGATCACAGAAAACCTGAAAACAGAAAACTTTTCATGGAACTCTAACTTTGTGTTTTCTGCCAACAAAAATAAAGTGGTGTCAATAGGAAATGGTGTTGATCAGTTTTTCCCGGTTGTGCCAAATGGTTCTTTATTGCAACAACAGCCTGTAACGGTAAAAGTAGGATTGCCTCTGGGAACTTTCTGGGGATACAAAACCAACGGCATTTTTCAGACTCAGGAAGAAGTAAATACGCAGCCAAAAATAAACAGTTTAGCCAATACAAAAGTGGGCGACAGAAAATATGTCGATACTAATGGAGACGGTGTAATATCAGCTGCTGATAAGGGAAATCTTGGAACTTCGCAGCCTAAATTTGTTGGAAGTTTTACGAACACGATTTCATATCACGATTTTGATCTTAATTTCTCTTTTCAGGGATCGTATGGTGGAAAAGTTTTTAATGCTTTAAATCAGCAATTAGAAATTTCTACTCTTGGAACGAATGCGAATGTTACGCTGGAAGATCGTTGGACACCAACAAATCCAAGCAATGAAATTCCGAGAGCAACAAGTTCTCCTCTGGGAATCGTTTCAGAACGTTATGTAGAAGATGCTTCTTTCTTGCGATTAAAATTAATCACTTTAGGATACACATTGCCTAAAAGCGCTTCTCAAAGATTAGGAGCCAAAAGCATTAAATTTTATGTATCTGCTGAAAATTTAATCACATGGACAAAATACACTGGTTACGATCCAGAGGTAAGTTCATACGAACAAAACAACTTATATCCCGGAATTGATTTTGGTTCTTATCCAAACTCTAAAACGTTCATTTCGGGTCTGAACATAACTTTCTAAGTAAAAAATACATACAATGAAAAAAATTATAATAACAATCCTAATAAGTGCCGGTTTATTTGCATCGTGCACCGATTTAGAGGTAACACCTACCTCTTTTGTAACCGAAGACAATTATTTTAAAACCCAGGATGATGCTATTGCAAGCGTAACTGCTGCTTATGCTTCTTTAAGTCTTGATCCGGGTGAGCAAAGTTTATTTGGCAGAAACCTTTATTTCCTGACCGACATGGCTACTGATTATGCAGCAGCAGGAGTTTCTGCTACGAATCCGCAAGTAAGGGCATTGAGCAGTTTAACTCACGATGCTACTTCAGATCGTGTTCAGGTCGCCTGGCGCCAGATTTACAACGGAATAAACAGAGCCAACGTTTCTATAGATAATATCCCTAAAGTAGCAGGTACAGAAGCCGTAAAAACAAGATTGATCAATGAAGCAAAATTCATCAGAGCCTTATTATATTTTCAGGCCGTTCGTCTTTGGGGCGGAGTTCCAATTGTATTGCACGAACCTACTTCTATAAAATTAGAAAGTTTAAAATCAAGAAGGGAAACTGTAGATGCGGTATACACACAAATTATTTCAGACTTAAATGCTGCCGAAGCTTTACCGGCGACTTATCCTGCCAGTGATGCCGGACGTGCTACATCAGGAGCTGCAAAAGCAATTTTAGCCAAAGTTTATCTGACCAGAAAGGATTATCCAAATGCCATTTTAAAAGCCAGAGAAGTAATCAATGGAGGATATGGTTATGGACTTTTTGAAAGCTTTCAGGATATTTTTACTAAAACAAAAAAGAACGGAAAAGAGCATATTTTCTCTGTTCAGTTCGAGCCTAATCAGGCAGGAAACGGATCAAGCGGAAGCACTTTTCAGGCCACTTCATTTATAGGATATACTGCTACAGAACCGGCGGATATTATCTCAGATGTTGCTTTGTTTTATGATATTTATGCACCCGGAGATACCAGAAGAGATGTAAGTTATGCAAAACAATTGCCGATTGCCGGAACTGCAGCCATTTATACTTTTCCCAAACCAATCTTCAAAAAATACATCGACTTTACCAATTTGGCAACGCCGGGTAACGTAGCCATCAATTTTCCTATTATTCGTTATGCTGATATTCTGCTGTCTTTGGCAGAAGCCATTAACGAGCAGGGAACGCCAACACCGGAAGCTTACGAATTAATCAATCAGGTAAGAAGAAGAGCTTTTGCCAAACCAATTGCAACACCGGACCCTGCAATCGATTTATCAGGATTAAATCAAACCTCTTTCAGGGCTGCGATCCAGGAAGAACGCAAAAAAGAATTCGTTCAGGAAGGACAACGCTGGTTTGACCTGGTACGTTGGGGAACTTTGGTTACCGAAGTAAAAAAGGTAACCGCTAAAAACTCTGTTTCAGAAAGAAACAATTTATATCCGATTCCGCAAAGCGAAAGAAGTATCGATCCGGTAGGTTTACCACAAAATCCTGGCTATTAATACAACCACATCTAAACAACTATAGTTATGAAAAATTTAAAATTGAATACTACAATCAAAAGTCCGCAAAAAGGGCTTTTGATTACTGCCCTCATACTGGCGCAATTAGGTTTTGCGCAAATAAAACCAGATCCCAACTACAAAGGTGTAATTGGCAAAACCTTAGCCGATTCTAAAGAATATTGGCCAGATCCTGTAAAAGCTCCTGAAGGTGCGCCAAACGTAGTCTGGATTTTATTAGACGATGTGGGTTACGGCGCTACAAGTACTTTTGGAGGTTTGATCAACACGCCTACTTTCGAGAGTCTGGCCAATAACGGTTTGCGTTATACCAACTTTCACACCACAGCGATTTGCGCCCCTACCCGCGCCGGATTATTAACTGGTCGTAATGCACACGCAGTTCACGTAGGTGGATTTTCGCATACCGCAATGTCAGCCGGTTTTCCGGGTTACGATGGCAGAATTCCGTCTTCGGCAGGAACAATTGCTGAGATTTTACGCGACAACGGATACAATACTTTTGCTGTTGGAAAATACGGCGTTACTCCAGACGAAGATGCAACAGATGCAGGTCCGTTTGACAGATGGCCAACCGGAAAAGGTTTCGATCATTTCTACGGATTCCTGGGTTCAGAAACCGATCAGTACAATCCTGATTTAGTTGAAGATCAAACCTGGTTAAACGGAAACACGAGACTTAACAATTCAGGAAAAGATAAATCGAAAAATGAATTTACAGCTGATCTAAAAGGGAAACACTTAAGCGAATTGATCACGGATAAAGCCATTACCTATATCGATCGCCAGAAAAGTGCAGCGCCAAACAAACCTTTCTTTTTATACTATGCGCCAGGAGCAACACATTCACCTCATCAGGTAGCCAAAGAATGGAGCGACAAATACAAAGGCAAATTTGATGAAGGCTGGGATGTTTACCGTGATAAAGTAATTGCCAACCAAAAGAAGTTAGGTTTAATTCCGGCTGATGCCAAATTGCCTACGCGTGATTCATACGTAAAAGCATGGAATACTTTATCTCCTGACGAAAAGAAATTATACGCTCGTTTCATGGAAATCTATGCCGGATATCTTGAATATACAGATTATGAAGTAAGCCGAATCGTAAATCACCTGAAAGGAATAAACCAGTTAGACAATACCGTTTTCTACGTTGTTTTGGGTGATAACGGAGCCAGTAAAGAAGGAACCGAATCCGGAACAATCGATCAGCCATTACTGAAAAAACTATTTGGAAACAATTCTAAAGAAGCTGATTTAAAAGAAAACCTTGCCAAAATTGATCTTCTCGGGACTCCGGAAGCTATCGAAGGTAATTATCCTTACGGATGGGCCCTGGCAGCAAACACTCCGTTTAGAAATCTGAAACAAGATGCCCATTCTGAAGGAGGAACAAGAAATCCGTTGATTGTGTATTATCCAAAAGGAATCAAAACTCCGGGAATTCGTAACCAATACGGTCACGTGATCGATATTTTGCCAACCACTCTGGAAACAGTTGGTATTACGGCTCCAAAGGAAATCAGGGGAATTGCACAGGATTCTATTCAGGGAACTTCATTAGCGTATTCTTATGCTGATGCAAAAGCGCCTTCAAGACATAAGATTCAATACTATTATATTTTTGGTTCAAGAGCTTTGTACAAAGACGGTTGGAAAGCTGCGGCACCGCATCATCCTGATTTTATCGATATCGTTGATAATGGCGCTTTGGCAAAAAATACAGGACCAAGCACGTATGATAATGATGTTTGGGAATTATACAACCTTAATACTGACTTTAACGAAAGAGTCGATTTAGCCAAAAAGAATCCTGAAAAATTAAAAGAACTTCAGGCGGCTTTTGACGATCAGGCGAAGAAAAACAACATCTACCCTTTTATCGATTGGCAGGATGTTTTGAAACAACGCGTTCACAAGAAAAATAAATAGAAATCCTTCAGTACTATTCATCACGCTGTAAAGAATGATGAATAGTACTGATATCAAAACAAGTAAATTATGGCAGCAACAAAACCAATTTTGAAAAAAGGCCTATTTGCCTTGATTCTTGTAGTAATTGCAGTAAGTTTTTACTACCTCACGATCTGGATAACTCCTTATTATGTGCAAAAAAAGTTTGCAGAAAAAAGCTTAGGTGTTATCAATACTCCCCGATTTGGAGACCAGCCCAATGCTGAAAACAGCAGAGTGATTCCGTTACCAAATCCTGACTTTTTGTATTCGACAATCAATTATGATTTGAAAGATGATGTATTGAAAATTTCAGGAATTGTTCCCGATTCTACTTATTGGTCCATCTCGGCTTATCAGGAAAACACCACCAATTTTTTTGTTGAAAACGAAGAAAAAGTAAAAGCCAAATTCGAATATTATTTAGCTCCTGAAGGAAGCACTTCTGAAATCTTGAAAAATATTCCGAAGGAAAAAATCATTTACAGTCCAACGACTAAAGGATTGATTCTGTTTCGTTATTTGGTTTCGAAAGCATATCCGGTAAAAACATTGGCGGAATTGCAACATGGCGTAACGGTAGAGAAATTAGGGAAGTAAGCTTAACCTTTGTCATGATACGCAGATGACACGGGTTTGCTTTGCAAAGACGCGGATTTAAACAGATTTTTTAGTTTAATCCATCAGATCGTAACCGCACAAGCTTTGTCATGATACGCGGATGACACGGATTTGCTTTGCAAAGACGCGGATTTAAACGGATTTTTTAGTTTAATCCATCATTCGCGATCGTAACCCAAAGTTTGTCATCCTGAGCGAAGTCGAAGGACACACAAGTAACTCCACAAAGATTGGCCTAGCCCCGATAGTCCCGAGGCTTCGGGAGGAAATCCTTTTGTTCCGGTCCCGATAACTATCGGGAGGAACAAAAGATTGAAACGGATAGCGGGATTAGCTCCTAAAAAAACACAACATTCAATTTAAATAAAAATTAAAATGGCTTTAAATCAAAAAATTAAAAAGATAGGACTTGCGGTAGCATTGATCATTCTCGCTATTGTATTTGGGAGTGCCGTTGGTGTTTACAACATCAAATCCGGCAAAAGCGATTCACAACGCATTATTAGCAATTGGCAAACGGTTGATAAAGACAAAGACCTCAACTCAGCCGATTTGCTAACCATTGCACAAGTGGCAGTTTACGGACCTTATGCCTTGACTAAAAAAGAAGTTATCTATTTGAGCACAAATACTGATAGCGAAGGAAACGCATTAGACCCAAAAGCTGATTATGTCATTAGCGGAAAAAAACTAGATGCGAAATATTGGAGCATTACAGCGTATGACGAAAATGGTTTTTTAATTAAAAACCCAATCAACAAATACAGCTATAATCTTGAAGATGTAAAATATGAAGCTGATAGTACTTCGTATAAAATCAATCTTTCAGGAACAGAGAAAAAGGAAAACTGGCTGCCAATCAATGATGTTCAAAAAGCAAGTCTGATCATTCGTTTGTACTTGCCTTCTGAAAAACTCAGAGAAAATTTAACGGTGGAGACGCTTCCAACCATTCAAAAAGTAAAATAATAATCAATACGTATTATAACAAATTTGGAAAAAATCAATAAATAAAACTCTATTAATTCAATAGAATTAAAGTAGTATTTTATTTATTTTTACATTTATTAAAAACGTACTGATTTTCAATACAGTTATAAACATAAAAATTAGAAATCATGAAATCGCCTCTAAAACAAAATCTGTGCAAAACAAACAGCAATAATGGCGATTACATATTTGACAATTAAAAAATAAATTTCACAAATATGAAACGAGTAGACTATGAAATTATAGGAAAAAAAATCATCGTGGGAGTGATTGTTTTTTTAGTTCCGTTAGTGATTTTGGCGGGAGGTTTAGCATTAATTAGTAATTTTTTAAAATAAGATATCATGGCAATAATAGATCACAATTCAAGAAGCAGATTAATAAGAGATTTAAGTATTAGTTTCGTAATATATTCACTGCCGGTAGTGGCAATATTTCTTTATTTCAAACTAACAAATGGTGTTATAACGCAATCGCACCTTACCTTACCTTCCTTTTTAGAATTTACAAAACCTGCTTTCGAAAATATTCGCACCTGGGGATTAACTATTTTTATGTTGGTTCTGGGAATTATAGAATTTACAGCCGGTTTGTACGATGACGAATGGACAGGCGAAGAACGCAAAATAGATATCGTTTGTTTCTTAGCACCAAAATTACTTTTACCACCGGTAATCGCATTTTTCAGCTTAACGGCATTACCATATTTAATCCCGAATTTATCTAACTCCCTTTCATGGGTGCCGTTTTGGGGAGGATTTTTCCTTATTGCAATTGCAGATGATTTAACACAATACTGGTACCACAGACTGCATCATCAGGTTCCGTTTTTGTGGAGATTTCACAGAACGCACCATTCGGCTCCATACATGGGAATGGCGATGGCATCGAGACAAAACTTTATTTATACGGTTTTCTTTTCTCAAATTTATTTAACGGCTACCTTGACGTATTTAGGTTTAGGATTACCTGCATTGTTTGTTTTGGTGATCAAAAGTTTCATCACTCTTGGTGCGCATTCAAGCATCAAATGGGACAAACCATTTTACAAATACAGAATCTTACATCCAGTTGCATGGGTTTTGGAACGCTTAATTTCGACTCCTGCAACACATCACGCACATCATGCAGATACTAGCGGAGATGGCGTTGGACACTTTAAAGGCAACTTTGGGAACATGTTTTTTCTTTGGGATGTGATTTTTGGAACGGCTTTAATTACCCGTAAATATCCAACTTCGTACGGAATGAAATCATACAAGCAAGAAGAATGGTACGCGCAATTTTTGTGGCCAATATTCAAATCTAAAAAAGAAGGAAGTGCTTTGGCAGAAGGAGTTTTATCTGTCCCATTAAAAGCCAAAGTAGAAACAGTTTCTCCGAGCCCGGTATATTACGAGCAGGCTCAATCTTAAAATACCATGAAAAAAAATAAAATAACGACCCTGTTAATAGGATTCACCATTGTTGCAAACGCACAAGCGCCAAAACAGGCCTCAACTTTTACCCAAAAATCAAATGAGGCAGTATATTCAAAGTTAAACTTTGATGATACTGCCGATTTTACCGACGCCAAGAGAGGTTTTATCGCCACTCTTGCCGACGGTAAAATTCTTTCTAAAACCGGAAATGTCGCTGTAAACCTAAACGATTTCGCCTTCATTAAAGGAAAATCTCCTGAAACGGTAAATCCCGCTTTATGGCGTCAGGCACAACTCAACAACATCAATGGATTATTTAAAATTACCAATGGCGTTTATCAGGTTCGATCTTTTGATGTTGCCAATATTTCGTTTATCGAAACTAAAAACGGTTATGTTGTCATTGATGCCCTAACTATTGGCGAAGCTTCATCAGCAGCTTATGAATTGGTCAAAAAACACGTTGTCAATAAACCTATTTTGGCTGTAATCGTAACGCACAGTCACGGTGATCATTACGGAGGTATTGAAGGTTTAGTTGCTGCCGAGGATATAAAATCCGGAAAAGTAAAATTTATTACACCAAAAGGTTTCTACGAAGAAGCCGTAAGCGAAAATGTGCTTTTAGGAAACGTAATGCGACGAAGAGCCGGATATCAATTTGGTTTAAGTTTAGAAAGAAGCGCTACAGGTCAGGTGGATGTGGGTTTAGGAAAACCGTTTTTAAGCGGAGGTACTTCCTCTCTTTTGCAGCCTAATTTTGAAGTGGAGAAAACCGGACAAACGATCAATATTGATGGACTGGATTTAATTTTTCAGCTTACGCCGAATTCCGAAGCTCCAGCCGAATTAACGGTCTTTGCTCCTGCCCAAAAAGTTTTCTTTTCGGCCGAAATTGCCAGTCATACCTATCATAATGTACTTACGCCTCGCGGTGCCAAAACCCGAGATGCTAAAGCCTGGGCAGGATATCTGGACGAAGCCATTGATTTATTTGGAGACAAAACCGAATTTATCGTTCCGTCGCACACCTGGCCGGTTTACGGACATGATAAAGGAATTAATTTTCTGGAAAAACAACGAGATTTATACAAATACGTGCACGATCAAACCGTTCATTTGGCCAACAAAGGTTTGAATAAAGATGAGATTGCCGAAGAAATAAAACTTCCTGCCGAATTAGGCAAAGAGTGGTACAATCGTGATTTTTACGGAACGGTAAAACACAATGCCAAAGCAACTTATCAATTCTATTTGGGTTGGTGGGACGGAAATCCTGCTGATTATGATAAATTGCCACAAGTCGAATCGGCTAAAAAATATGTCGAATGGTTTGGCGGCGAAGAAATTGCCTTGAAAAAAGCAACCGAAAGTTACCAAAAAGGAGAATACCGTTGGGTTGCCGAAGTGCTGAAACATGTCATCTTTGCGAATCCCGAGAATGTTGCAGCTAAAAATTTACAGGCCGATGCTTTCGAACAAATTGCCTATCAAAGTGAATCAGGAATTTGGAGAGATTTATATTTATCCGGAGCCAAAGAACTTCGCGAAGGGGTAATTGTTCCTAAAAATCCTGTGAATCGCGCTGTTGGATTTTTGTCTGCACTAACTCCGGAAGCTATTTTTGATTATTTATCGGTTACTGTTGACGGAACTAAAGCAGCCGGAAAAGACGTGAAATTGCGTTTCATTTTCCCGGAACTCAATAAAAACATCCTGGTTTATCTTAAAAACGGCGTTTTACACCAAAGTCAAACGCGACCAAATGATAAAGCCGAATTTACCTTAACCATTCCAAAAGCCAAGTTGGTAGCCTTATTGTCCAATCCAGACACGGCAAGAGAAATTTTAACTTCTGACGGCGTTAGTTTTGAAGGTGATCCGTTTAAATTCAGAGAATTGGCGAGCACTTTCGAACCGGCAAATCCGTATTGGAATATTGTAACTCCTTAAAATCAAAATCATGAAAAATAAAATATTCAAAAATAGTATTGTCACTGCAATTTTACTTTTTACAATCGTAGGTTTTTCTCAGGAAAAAAGCTCTAATACAGTTTCGTTAGAAGTATTTTATTCTAAAATTCAAAGCGAAAAAAATCCACAGATCATTGATGCAAGAGGTGCTGAAGAATTTGCGCTGAACCATATCAATGGCGCAGTAAATTTTAATCTGGAATCTAAAGATTATGCGGCGCAAGCAGCAAAATTAGACAAATCAAAACCTGTATTTACTTACTCGATTGGTGCAGGAAGAAGTGTTTGGCTGGCTGATGATTTACTAAAAAAAGGTTTCAAAGAAGCGTATAGTCTTGAAGGCGGAATTGCCAACTGGATTGGAAACGGAAAACCTTTTTACGCCAATTCTAAAAGTAAATTGACTCTGGCCGAATACAAAAAAATCATTGCAGAAAACAAAGATGTTTTAGTTGATATTGGTTCAAAATATTGCGCGCCTTGCAAAAAAGTAAAACCAATTCTAGAAACCATCAAAGCGCAATACGGAAACAATCTTAAAATCGTAGAAATAGAACTGGAAGACAGCCCTCAAGTAATCGCAGATCTCAAAACAGTAAAAGTTTTCCCTACTTTGATTTTATACAAAGAGGGGAAAATTGTATTCAAAAAAGAAGGTTTAGGCGATTTGAAAAATGATGTTGATGTGGCTTTGGCTGTGAAATAATCGAAATTTTTTTCAACGGATTAAAATCCGTTGCCACAAAATAAATCATTCCTCGGGAATTTTATACAAGAAGTTCCAGAGGAACAAATCATATTGTAGGGATGGATTTTAATCCATCTTTCGCAATTATAATCGTCATTTTAAATAACAAAAATAAAAACCATGGCATTATCAAAAGCAAAAAAGATTATTCTCCCAATTGTAGTGATACTTTTTCTATTGGCGGTGTTTTTATTCTGGCCCATCAATACCGATGGAACTTTAATCAAACCAGACGCAAAACTACTCGCAGGAAAAGCAGCATTTCTATCCGAAAAAGTTCCCGCAGACAGTTCTTTCAAAAAACCAAATATCATTATTCTTCTGGCAGATGATTTAGGAAAATATGATATTTCGTTGTACGGAGGAAAATCCACACCAACGCCACAAATAGATTCTTTGGCGGCATCAGGAGTTACGTTTCAGGATGGTTATGTTTCGGCTTCGATTTGTTCGCCTTCACGTGCCGGAATTTTAACCGGGCGTTATCAGGAACGTTTTGGTCATGAATACCAACCCGGAGATCGTTATCCAAAAAACAATCTGGAATATTACGGTTTCAAATATTTAATCAATACCAATAACTGGAGATTAAATGATAAAATCAATTACCCAAACGAAGCGTCGATCGCCACACAAGGTTTGCCACAATCTGAAATTACGTTTGCTGACCTTGCCAAAAGAAAAGGTTACAGTACAGGAATTATCGGAAAATGGCATTTAGGACACAACAAGGGATTTTTTCCTTTAGACAGAGGTTTCGATTATCATTACGGTTTTTATCAGGCATTTTCGCTTTACACTCCCGAAGATGATAATCCGGATATTATCAACCACCATCACAAAGATTTCACCGATAAAATGATTTGGGGAAATGGCCGCGTTGGCATCGGGCAAATTCGTCGTGATACTACGATTATTCACAATAAAGCGTATTTAACCGAAACATTTGCAGATGAAGCCGAAGCTTTTATTGATAGAAATAAAAAGAAACCTTTCTTGCTTTATGTTCCGTTTAATGCGCCACATACACCTTTTCAGGTTCGTAAAAAATACTACGATCGTTTCCCGAATGTAAAAGACGAAAACAAACGTGTTTATTTTGCGATGATCAGCGCCTTAGATGATGCCGTGGGAAGAATCAGGGCTAAAGTCAAAAAAGAAGGTCTGGAAGATAACACTCTAATCGTTTTTGCCAGCGACAACGGCGGTGCCGATTATACTTTCGCCACCACAAACGCGCCATTAAAAGCCGGAAAGTTTTCTCATTTCGAAGGCGGAGTAAATGTTCCGTTTGCACTTTCGTGGAAGGGAAAAATCAAACCGCATACTATTTATAAAACTCCGGTAAGTACATTAGATATTTTTGCTACAATTGCCGCGGCCATACATTCTGATTTGCCAAAAGACCGCGTTTATGATGGCGTTGATCTTGTCAATACAGTCAACGAAAATAAAGAAGTACACAAAACATTATACTGGCGATCCGGCGATGCAAAAGCCATCAGAAGCGGTGACTGGAAACTAATTATCAGCGGAAAAACGCATGAAGAATGGCTTTATAATTTAGCAAATGACAAGTCTGAAACAACAGATTTGGCTCAACAAAATCCTGAAAAAGTAAAAGAATTACATGTGGCTTTAAAAAATTGGGAAAAAGGTTTGGTAAAACCTTTATGGCCAAATCTAACGCATTATGAATTCGATTTTGGCAAACAAAAATATTTTGTTGATTTATAGTTAACATCATACAAACCCGACAGGTTTTAAAAACCTGTCGGGTTTAATTCAAAATATCTTTTAATTCGATTTTTTGAATAGCCTCCAGCTTTAGCTGGAGATTAGATTTAATAATATTTCAGGGCTTTAGCCAAATATAAAAGTTCGGCTAAAGCCAATGTCAATTACACAACAATAACCTCCAGCTAAAGCTGGAGGCTATTCAAAAAAAACGAACAAATAAATAACCTAGCAGTCCCGAAGCCTCGGGATTGTTAGGATAATAAAATAATACAATGTCAACCCCAACCAAACAATTCAACATTCACGAAGACTGGACGGTCGTAATTCTCGGATTTATGATCATCGGGATTTCTCTTTTTGTTTTTCTTCCCGAAGTTCCCGTTTTCAAATGGTCAACCGGAACCGATTTATTTCATGATGTATTCGATCTTGAAAACTTAAAAGTCCTTGGATTACAGTTTTTATACCTGATTTCCATCGGAACTTTAGGCGCTTTTTTAATTGGGAAATCAGTAAAATACTTTTTATTAGGATTTCCTGTTGTTTATATCCTGACTGTTCTTGCCCTGATCATTGCCGGAAATACCGAAGTAAAAGGATTAAATCTCGAAGCTGTAATTTTCAGTTTGGCAATTGGTTTAGCGATTGGAAATTTCTTCAAACTTCCGGATTGGTTCAAGTCAGCACTTTCGACAGAAGTATTCGTCAAAATTGGATTGGTTTTACTGGGAACAAGTGTTATTTTCTCGGATATTCTAAAAGCAGGTTCTCTAGGATTAATTCAGGCTTTGGTAGTTGTTTTATCCGTTTGGTATTTTGCTTTTTGGTTGTGTAAAAAACTAAAAGTCGACGACGAATTGACCATGATGATTTCGAGCGCGGTTTCTATTTGTGGAGTTTCCGCAGCTATTGCCACTTCGGGAGCTATAAAAGGAGATTCGAAAAAACTGTCTTATGTAATCTCGATTGTGCTGGTAACCGCAATTCCTATGATGATTTTCATGCCCATAATCGCCAAATATTTCAATTTTCCCGAAGAAGTTACCGGAGCCTGGTTAGGCGGAAGTATCGATACATCGGGTGCTGTTGTGGCTTCAGGATCTTTGGTTGGCGAAACGGCTTTGAAGATTAGTACCATTGTAAAATTCTCCCAGAATGTACTGTTAGGAATAGCCGCTTTCGCGATCTCGGTTTATTGGACGTATACACACAACAATTCGGCGGAAGTTGTCGAATCAAAACCTACTTTAAGTGTTATTTGGGACCGTTTTCCAAAGTTTGTAATTGGTTTTATTGCTGCTTCTTTGCTCTTCTCTTTCCTGCTTACTGCTGAAACCAGAGATGCGGTAAAAGACAGTTTGAAGAACCTTCAGGGAATTTGGTTTGCTCTTGCTTTTACAAGTATTGGTTTGGAAACGAACTTTAAAGATTTATTGAGTAACAATAGCCGAAAACCTTTGTATGCGTTTTTAATCGCACAATTATTCAATGTGATTGTTACGCTGATTATTGCGTTTTTACTGTTTGGGAAATGATTTTTTTTTTTAAACACATAGCAATGGGAATGTAAAACCATATTTTGACAAAGTTAAAATTCAATTATTTAGACAAAAGTTACCACAATCATTGTCATCCTGAGCGAAGTCGAAGGACACACAAGTAGCTCGACAAAGTTTTGTCATTTTCTTTGCGGAGCTACTCACGGAGATCCCTCGTTCCTCGGGATGACAAAAATGAGAAATCGTTCTTATGAAACAAGTGCCTAGCCCCGATAGAAGTGGAAATCCTTTTGTGTCCGCCACGGCGGACACAAAAGATTGGAACGGATAGCGGGATTAGCTCCTAAAAAAAGATTTGGTTTTATTATAAAATCCATCCCTACAATATAATTTTCGACACTTTAAAATATCAACAATAATGAAAAAAACACTTATTACACTAAACCTTCTACTTGCTGTAGTGGCTTTAAATGCACAAAACAAAACAACTTCTGAAAAACCGAACATTATTTTAATAATGGTTGATGATATGGGCTATTCTGATTTGGGGAATTATGGTTCCGAAATTAAAACCCCTAATCTTGATAAATTAGCCATTGAAGGTTTACGCTTACGCGAATTTTACAATAACTCGATTTGTGCGCCAACACGCGGTTCTTTGCTTACTGGGCAATATCAGCACAAAGCCGGAATGGGATTTTTTGATGTTAATTTAGGATTACCGGCCTATCAGGGTTATCTCAACAAAGAATCTCTGACATTGGGAGAAGTTTTTCGTTCCGGTGGTTACAGCACTTTGCTTTCGGGAAAATGGCACGTAGGTTCTGAAGATAAAGCGCAATGGCCCAATCAAAGAGGATTTGATAAATTTTACGGCATCCTGAAAGGAGCATCGAACTATTTTGATACCAAACCTTTGCCTTTCGGGAAAACGCCTTATCCGGTAAAACTGATTCGTAATAATGAAGAATTGCATCCAAAAGATGATTCGTATTATTTTACAGATGAAATCGGGAACAATGCAGTGACTTTCTTAGACGAACAAAATAAAGAAAATAAACCGTTCTTTTTGTATTTAGCGTTTACGGCTCCGCATTGGCCATTACAGGCAAAACCCGTTGACATTGCCAAATACAGAGGGAAATTTGATGAAGGCTGGGATATTTTAAGAGAAAAAAGAATTGAAAAACTAAAAGCAAATGGCATTTTACCCGCCAATCAAACGGTTTCTGCAAGAGATCCTGAAGTGCCGGAATGGAGTAAATTAACGTATGATGAAAAGCAATTCTGGAAAGCCAAAATGGAAGTTTACGCCGCTATGGTCGATAATATGGATCAGAATGTGGGGAAAGTTCTGGAAAAGTTAAAAGCATTGAAGAAAGATAAAAACACGCTGATTATTTTTATTTCAGACAATGGTGCTCAAGGTGGTTTCAATACCTATAATCCGTTAGGAAGAGGTTTGGTAAGAAACGACGGGCCAGTTGGAACTTCGGGATCCTTTGATTATCAGGAACAAAACTGGGCGTATTTATCGAATACTCCGCTTCAGCAATACAAAAACAATATGCACGAAGGCGGATTCAGTTCGCCGTTTATTGCGTGGTTTCCCTCAAAAATAAAAGCGGGCCGAATCGATAAAGGAACGGGACATATTATTGACCTTGCACCTACTTTTTATGAATTGGCCGGAATTGATTATCCTAAGGAATACAATGGAGTACATTCAAATCCGTTAGCAGGGAAAAGTCTGTTGCCCGTTTTATTCGATAATGTTTCAGAAGTAAATCGAGGAACTCCTTTATTTTGGGAAAGAGCGGGTAACAGAGCCGTAAGAGATGGGAAATGGAAACTGGTTTCGACTTATCCTGCTTATGAATGGGAACTTTACAACATCGAAACAGATCGTGGCGAAACTACCAATGTCGCACAACAAAATCCCGCGATTGTAAACCAACTTTCGGCTGCTTATTTTGACTGGGCAGATAAAACCGGAGTGGTTGAATACAGTAAATTCAAATTGAAAACGGAGGTTATGCCTGGCGGTGCAGCTTTGAAAAAGTAACTGGTATTAATTATTTTTAATATTGAAAAAAAGCGTTTCATTTATTTGCTGTACGTTTAAATTTTTCACGCAGATTTGGCAGATTGAGCAGATTCTTTTTTTATCGTTTAAAAATTTAATCTATTGTATTGATTTTAATAGAAAAAAAATATTTTCCTTTTTTGATAGGTATAAAAACCAGATTTCGATGTTTTAAAATAAAAACTAAGGAATTTTAAAATCTGCTTAATCTGCCAAATCTGCGTGAAAATAAATACTCATTTTAAGAATCACCACAAAAATAAACCTATATTTCTATTTACTTAAAACCCTTAAAGACAGAAAAATAAGTATAAATATTTAACGTATACTTATTTTTTTGTTTTTTTTATTGAAATAAAACAAAATTCAAATCACTAGAAATCAATACATTAATACAAATTCCTATTCAATTTATAAGTTCCTTACCTCTATTCACTTAAAGAAAAATTAAAAAACTTTTGGTTTTTATTATATTAAATTTAACTTTGTCTATAGAATTAGTAGAGTTTAAAACCAAAACAACTTAATTTTGAAAACAACCGAAAGCATATCATTTTACATTCTTCCAAAAAAATATACTTATAACACTTTTTGTTATATGTGCTTCTGTTGTTAATTCCCTCACATCCTTTTCATTAAAAATCGATTTCTATCTAAAAAGAATCGGTCTTTTTTAAACCTCAACGGTTTCTTATTGAATAATACACGATCATTTTGCTGCATTTTTTGCATCAGGAAGAAGTATCACGCATAACTATAAATCATCCAAAAACAATAATTAATACGAACAAACATGACACAAATACCACTACAAAATTGCTCCTAATATTTCTGCGGCAACAGAAATAGCAAGGCTAAAAGAACCTTTATCACTCAATAAAACAATGCGCAGGACATCCAATCTTCCGTCATTTTTTAATTACAAAAAATCAATAACCAAGAATGAAAAAAAATACCAAACTTATTTTATGGATTAGCATTTTGTTCATCTCCATCGGAATAAATGCTCAAGACACAGCACCCAATATTCAATCGAAACTAAGCGGAACCATTGTAGATCAAATATCAAATCAGCCTATTATTGGCGCTTCGGTAAACATAAAAGGAACTACACACGGCGTTGAAACGGATATCGACGGAAAATTTTATTTTCAAACCGGACAAAAATTCCCTTATACTTTAATCATCAGTTACATTGGTTACAATTCTAAGGAAGTAACGGTAGACGGAAGTCCGGTGGTGATAAAACTAACGGAACAAGTTGAAAAACTAGACGAAATAGTGGTCGTAGGATACGGCACATCGGCAAAAAAAACCTTTACAGGAGCAACCTCAAAAATCGATGCGAAACAAATTGCCAATCGTCCGGCACAAAGTTTTGATCAATTGTTAGGCGGTCAGGCTTCAGGATTAAACATTGTGCAGCCCAGCGGATCATTAAACAGTACGCCGGTAATCAGAATTAGAGGAATTAACTCGATCACCAGTTCACTTTATCCTTTGGTTATTGTTGATGGTGTTACTGTTTTTACAGGAACAGCCGGAGGTGCCATTGGCAACAATCCGTTATCTGACATTAACCCAAATGACATCGAATCGATTGATGTTCTTAAAGATGCTTCGGCAGCGGCAGTTTATGGTTCACGTGCCGCAAACGGAGTTATCGTGATTACGACTAAAAAGGGAAAAAAAGGAAAAGTAAACGTTAATTATGATGTTTGGGTAAGCTGGAACAAAGCTACAAATCTGCCAAAACTTTTGAATGCCGAAGATTATGTAAGCATTAAAAACGAGGCCAGAACCAACGCAGGACTTACACCCGGTTTTGCTTTAGGTCAAAATGCTGATGGATCGACAATAGGAACCAATTGGTACGATGTGGCGTATCATACAGGAGTTTCACAAAATCATAATTTAAGCTTTTCAGGAGCAACAAATTCTACCAGTTATTTTATTTCGACCAGCTATTCCGATCAGGAAGGGATTCTAAGAACAAATGAATTTGTGCGAAAAGGAATCCGATTGAATTTTGAACATAAGCTGAACAATTCGCTGACTTTAGGAACTAATTTCTCTTATAACAACTCTGTAAATTCAGGTCCAAATTCAGGATCTTCGACACCCAATTCGATTGGTTCTTCAGCCGGAAATGCGGTTAACACACAATACATCGGTTTGCAGCCTTTAGGAAGACTTACCTATATTTTACCTTCGAATGTTTCGGTTTACAATCCTGATGGTTCTTACAACATCAATCCGAGTAACGGAAATATCGGATACGGTGCAAATAGTCCTTCTTTAGGAGTTTTTAATGCCTACAACTTGCAAACGATTTTAGATCTGGATAAAAATACTTCTGAAAATAACACTTTTATCGGAAGCGTTTATGCTGAACTTGAAATCATCAAAAACCTGAAATTCAAAACGGTTTACGGTATCAATAATTTCGTAGTAGAAAACAAGGAATTCAGAAATCCGTACAGCGGAGATGGTTTCTCTACTAAAGGAGCTGCAACAAACTCCAACACCAAATACTCGAGATCAAACTGGACCAATACCCTAACCTACTCGACTGTATTAGATCAGAAACACAATTTGAAAGTGCTTTTGGGACAAGAGAAAAATGTTCGTGAAATTGATGGTTGGGGCGCCATAAAAACAGGTTTAACAGATCCTTTCTTCACCAGTTATCAAGGCGGATTTACAACTATTGCGCCTGGTCCTTCTGTTCAGACAGAAAATGTATTGCTTTCTTATTTCAGCAGTATTGCTTACGATTATAACAAAAAATACTTGCTGAACCTTAATTTCAGAAGAGACGGATTATCTGCTTTGGCATCCGGAAATAAATGGGGAAATTTTGGCGGGGCTTCTGTAGGATGGAATGTTTCTGAAGAAGATTTTTTCAAAAGTTCCTCTATCAAAAATGTTTTAAACGCGTTTAAGGTTCGTGCGAGTTACGGAATTGTGGGTAACAGCGAATTGAACGATTATGCTGCTTTATCACAATATTCAGCAGGTACTTACGCCGGAGTTCCAACACTTAATTTTTCGCAATCCGGAAATTCAAATTTGAAATGGGAAACCAGCAAAAAGTTTGACTTCGGAATCAATTTTGGATTGTTTGATAACCGAATCACTGTTGAAGCGGATTATTACAAAAACAACATCAACGATTTGATTTTGAATGCGCCTCAGTCTTTATCACAAGGAATCCCTAACAATTCGATTGCAGCAAACGTGGGATCTTTATACAACAAAGGATTTGAACTTACTGTAAATGCCAACATTATAAATGGCAATGATTTTCAATGGAATGCCAGTTTAAATTTATCTACTATCAAAAACAAAGTGACTTCATTAGGCGGATATGGAGATATTTATCCAACGGCTTTGAGCACTTTCGGAATCCAGAATATTACCAGAGAAGGCTATTCTGTAGGATCTATTTTCGCTGTGCCAACAACCGGAGTAAATCATGAAAACGGAAATCGTGTTTACGTAAATGCCAACAACGAAGAAGTACAATACAATGCGCTTACAAAAGCTTTTACTTATCTCAACGGAAATACGGCTCCGGCAATCGATAACTATCGTGACGGACGTATTCAGGGGCCTTCGTTACCCACTTATTACGGAGGATTGAACAATAATTTATCGTATAAAAATTTCGATTTAACGATTGGTTTAACCTTTTCCGGCGGAAACAAATTGTACAATGGTACAAGATCTACATTATCAGATCAGCGTTTCTTTAATAACGGAACTTTCATCAAAGATCGCTGGACTACTCCGGGACAGGTTACAGACGTTCCTAAGTTAATTTACGGAGACAGTTTTTCAGGTGGTTTCTCGTCAAGCAACTCCGCTTATGTTGAAGACGGATCGTACTTAAAAGTAAAAAACATCATTTTAAGCTATAGAATTCCGGTAAAGAACGAGTTGGTCAACAAATACATTTCATCTGCAAAAGTGTATGCTCAGGGATCTAATTTACACACGTGGACAAAATACCGCGGTTCAGATCCGGAGATTTCCATCAACGGAAACTCCATCAATTCAGGGAAAGATCAAAACGTGCCTGCCAATTCAGTAGTATTCACTTTAGGACTTAATGTAGGTTTCTAGGCATTCATCTTAATTAAAAATAAAAACATCATGATTTTCAATTATAAAAAAAGTATACAAAAAGCCTTGATTATTACGCCATTTCTAGCCTTATTATTGGCCGGATGCAGTGATAATGCTTTAGATACTGTTCCTGAAACGAGCATTTCTACAGAAACTGCTTTCAGTACACCTGCCAAAATTCTGGCGCAGGTAAACGGGCTTTACGGTCAGTTTAGCAATCCGTCTTTATATGGCGGACGTTTCATTATTTTTAATGAACAAAGAGGCGATGAATTCAGTCAAAACGATGGTAACAATTCAACAGGCGCGAATGTTTGGAATCAGACTATTACCTCATCAGGAGATTTTGTCAACTCGGTTTGGAGCGCTGCATACACAACCATCAATTTTTCGAATATTCTGATCGATAATCTGGCAACTTCTACTGTTGTTACTGACGATTTACGTAAAAATTATATTGCCGAAGCCAAATTTGTAAGAGCCATTTCATATCTGAGTTTAGTACAAACCTATGCAAAACCTTATGCACAAAACAGCGCTGCATTGGCACTTCCGTTGCGATTAAAAGGAAATACTTCAGGCGGAATTAATGACTTTACTTTTAGCAGTGTTGCGGATGTTTATGCTCAAATCTTAAAAGATCTTGACGAAGCCGAAGTTGATTTACCGGAGAGCTATTCTACCGGAATTCTTACGGCTTCAAGAGCGCACAAAGCTACTGCGATAGCCTTAAAAACCAGGGTTTATTTAAGCAAAGGCGATTATGCAAAAGTAATTTCTGAAGCCAGTAAACTGGTTCCTGCAACAGCTCCTTTTCAATACGTTTCCGGAAGTTTGACACATCGTTTAGAACCAAATGTAGCCACCGTTTTTGGAGGTTCTTATGTAGGGAACGAAGCGATATTTTCGATTCCGTTTACAACCGCGGCAGAAGCTCCGGGATTGCAAAGCGCACTTGGCGGAAACTACTTAACTCCTGTTATTTATTTTAATACCGCAGCAATAATTGCTGATCCTGTTTATGCTTCGGCAACTTCTGCAGATGCCAGAAAAGGTTTGGTTATCACCAATGCAACCGGACAAAAACTATTGAACAAATTCAAGAAAAACGGTGCGCCTTTTACAGATTATGTTCCGGTGATTCGCTATGCCGAAGTTTTACTGAATTATGCCGAAGCAGCTGCTCAAAGTGACAATTTGCCTTTAGCACAATCTTTATTAGCAGCAGTAAGAAATCGTTCTGATGCCGCTTACGTTTTCACAACCGGAGTTGCTACAAAAGACGAATTGATTGCCACTATTTTAAACGAAAGAAGAATAGAATTAGTAGGCGAAGGATTCCGTACGCCGGATTTATTGCGACGAGTTCAGGCGCTTCCTGCCAAAACAGGAAATGCAGGCGCTGCACCAGAAGTTTTGCCAACAGCGGCCAATTATGTCTGGGCAATACCAAGTAACGAATTAGCTTATAACAAACTGGCTCCAAGATAGAATACTATTAGATATAATTATAAAAAAATAAAAATTAAACACATAGAAACATAGCTTTTAGAAACTTTAAAAAAGGCGTTTCACTCGCATTAAAAAACATAGCTATGTGTTAGAAACTAGTTTCTTTCCAATTTTCTTTTTTCTAAAAAGCCAAAAACCTATGTTTCTATGTGTTTAAAATAATTATCCTCAACAGTTCATTCACTATAGCATTTATAAAAACAAAAAAAGAAATAACGAAATGAAAACTAATTTAAAATATCTGGCTGTACTCTTCGCTACGACGATTATTAGTGCACAGCAAAAAAATACTGCCGAAAAGATTTATATCAACGGTAATATTATTACGGTTGATGCAAAAAATAGTACTGCGCAAGCTGTTGCCGTAAGTAACGGTAAAATTCTGGCGGTTGGAACGAACGCAACAATCGAAAAATTAAAAGACAAAAATACGATCGTTGTCGATCTAAAAGGAAAAACAGTAGTTCCCGGATTTATTGACGGTCACAGTCATTTTATGGGTTTATCAAGATCTACTACCGTAAATGTAGGTTCTCCGCCAATGGGAGATGTTAAAAATATTGCCGATTTGGTAAACCGTATTCAGGATTTTCAGAAGAAAAATAATGTCGCTCCAGGCGAATGGATCGATGCTTACGGATATGATCAGGATCAACTTGAAGAAAAAAGACACCCGAATAAGGAAGATCTTGACGCTGCTTTTCCTAACAATCCGGTAACGATTACAAATATCAACGGACATATGTCGGTTTCGAATTCGTATGCTTTAAAACTTTCAGGAATTGATGCCACTACAGCAAATCCTCCGGGAGGCGCGATCGAAAGAAAAAAAGGTACCAACGAACCTACAGGATTATTACAAGAAAATGCCAGCCGATTATTGAAAAGGCCAGCCAAACCAGCTCCAACTTTAGACGAGCAGATAAAAGGTTTAAAAGAGCAGCAATTGTTTTATGCCAGCAATGGTATTACAACGGCTCAGGACGGATACTCAAGTTACGAATCGGTTGAATTATTGCATAAAGCGGCAGAAAGAAACGAGTTATTTATCGATATTGAAGCTTTGCCGGGATATCCAACTTTAGAAAAAGTATTAAAAAACCCTGACTTTAAATTTGGCGTTCTAAAAAATCACTTAAAACTGGCCGGAACAAAAATGATTGCCGATGGTTCTCCACAAGGTAAAACTGCCTTTTTTAGTAAATCATATCTGGTAGAAGTGCCAGGTTGTAACCATGACGAATGTACGGGTTTCGCTAATATTACTCAGGAACAGTTTAATGATCTTGTTATTAAAGCATTCCAAAATAATGTTCGTCCGTTTGTGCATTGCAACGGAGATGCAACTATCGATATGTATCTGAAAGCGATAGAAAATGCCAATAAAACTTTAAATACGAATAGTAACGACCGCAGACCAGTGACCATTCACTCTCAGTTTGTGCGACCAGATCAGCTTGATGATTATAAAAAACTGGGAATTATTGCGGCTTTCTTTAGCAATCACGCTTTCTTTTGGGGCGATGTACACGTTCGCAATCTAGGCGCAGATAGAGCTAATTTTTTAAGCCCATTAAAAACTGCCATCAAAAAAGGAGTTGTTGCTACGAACCATACCGATTATCCGGTAACGCCTTTAAACCAGTTGTTTTTATTGTGGACATCCGTAGAAAGAAAATCCCGTTCAGGTCAGGTTATTGGCCCGGATGAAAGACTTACTCCTATCGAAGGACTGCGTGCTATCACAATTAATGGCGCTTATGAATATTTCGAAGAAAATAGCAAAGGTTCTATCGAAACCGGAAAACTAGCTGATTTAGTAGTGCTTTCTGACGATTTAACCAAAATAGATCCTTCTAAAATAAAAGACATTACGGTTCTTGAAACGATAAAAGAAGGCAAAACAGTTTTTAAAAAATAATCCATAATTAAAACTCAAAAATATGAATCAGTTCAACCTAAATCCCGCACCTGTTGTATCAATGAGAATTAAAAATACTGAAATTTCCTGGTCGAGCGAAGCTGATAAAAACGCACAGGAAAACCACAACAAAAAATTGAAAAAAAGCTTAAAAAAGAAAAGAAAAAATGATTGAAGGTAAAATTGAAACAGTAACCATTAGAACCCCGGAAAGAGTAGCAGAAATTTCCTGGTTCAATGACATTATTGGTGGAGATACAGCATATTTAGGCGTATTAGATAATGATCGCCGAAGCAGTTACGAGCATTGTCGTGAAATAACATTAGAAGCAGAAAAACTTGGATTTAGTAATATTCTTTATCCATCTGCCTATACCGTAGGGCAAGACGGATTGGCTTTTGCAGCAAGCGTTGCGCCGGAAACGAATAAGATCACGTTTTTGCTTGCGGTTCGTACGGGAGAAGTGCATCCGCCCATGTTGGCGCGAGCTATTTCTTCGTTAGATCACATGCTGAAAGGAAGATTGATCTTGAATATCATCAACTCTGATTTGCCAGGAACTCGTGAAGATCCTAATCTAAGATACCAACGATGTTCTGAGGTTATTCAGATTTTACAACAAGGCTGGACACAAGACAGAATCTCGCACAAAGGCGAAATTTATCAGTTTGATTTGCCATCAGATCCTGTAAAATCCTATCAGCAAAACGGCGGTCCATTATTGTATTTTGGAGGAACTTCCCCTGGTTCCAGAGCCGTTTGTGCGAAACATTGCGACGTGTTTTTGACCTGGCCGGAATCTGAAGAATCTATGTATGCCACTTTGAAAGAAATGAGTGAACGCGCTGCCGCAGAAGGAAGAACCATCGATTTCGGGTTAAGAATTCATGTTATCGTTCGTGAAACGCAGGAAGAAGCAAGAGCTTACGCCAAAAAATTAATCTCAAAATTCGACGAAAAACGAGGTTTAGAAATCAGAAGTCGTGGCGAAGATTCACGTTCGTTAGGTGTTTTAAAACAAGATGAATTAAGAGAAACTTCGGATGAAGAGGGTTATGTAGAAGATATCTTATGGACCGATATTGGTAAAGTTTTCTCCGGTTGCGGAAGTGGTTTGGTAGGAAGTGCTGATCAGATTATAGAAAAACTAAACCGCTACATGGATATGGGTTTCAGATCTTTTATTTTTTCCGGTTTTCCTTTGATTGAAGAAGCGAATTATTTTGCCAAATTGGTTTTACCTCGTTTACCAAATGCATCGTTACCTTATCTGCAAGGAAGAATTCCGCAGGAAACACCTACAACACCTTTGACCAATGCCGAATTGGTTTAGTTATAAAAACAAAAAATCAGAATGTCAGAAATAGAAAAAAAACAAGAATACAAAAGAGAACTCGGTCTTGCCGATGCAGCCTTATTGGTGGCCAGCGGAATGATTGGTTCGGGAATTTTTATTGTGAGTGCCGATGTTACGCGTAATGTAGGATCAGCTGGCTGGCTGATTTTAGTTTGGTTAATTGGCGGATTCATGACATTGATTGCTGCTGTGAGTTATGGCGAATTGAGCGGCATGTTTCCTAAATCGGGCGGTCAGTATATTTATCTAAAGGAAGCTTATAATCCGCTTGTGGCCTTTGTATACGGATGGAGTTTGTTTACCGTAATTCAAACCGGAACTATTGCTGCGGTTTGTGTATCGTTCTTTAAATTTCTGGCGTATTTTTTTCCGCTTTTCAGCGAAGATTTGGTCGCTTTCAGGATTGGAGATTCTTTCACCATTTCGCCGGCACAACTCTCCTCTATCGTCTTGTTGTTCATTTTAACCTACATCAATACCAAAGGCGTAAAACTGGGAAAAGTGATTCAAAAATTCTTTACCGGAACCAAATTAATAAGCTTACTAATTCTGATTGTCTTTGGGTTTATCTTTTTCAAACCCGAAGTGTGGCAGGCCAACTGGACGAATCCGTTTCATTTGCAAAAGCTAAATCCGGATGGTTCGTTTTTACAATACACCAATACACCCGCTTTTTGGGGCGCGATTGCTTCGGCATTGGTTGGAACTGTTATTAGCTATGATGCCTGGAATAATGTGACGTTTGTTTCGGATGAAATAAAAAATCCAAAACGAAATATTGGTTTGAGTCTGCTTTTAGGAACTGCCGTTGTAACGATTATTTACGTTTCGGTAAATGTAATGTTTACAGCCGTTTTACCTGTTGAAGCTATCGGAACTCCTGAAAAAGACCGCGTTGGTATTGCTGCTGCACAGGCAATTTTTGGCTCAAGCGGAACTTCGATTATTGCGCTAATGATTTTGATTGCTTCTTTTGGTTGTGCCAACGGAATGATTTTATCTGGCGCAAGAGTCTATCAAAGTATGGCAAAAGATGGTTTGTTTTTTAAGAAAACAGCGATTTTAAACCAACATTCGGTTCCTGCAAACGCACTTTGGATTCAGTTTTTTATGGCCGTGATTTTAAGTTTAAGCGGTCGTTACGGGAATTTATTAGACATGATTTCTTTTGTAGTGGTATTGTTTTACGTGATTACCATTGCCGGTATTTTTGTTTTAAGAATTAAAAAACCGCAACACGAAAGACCGTACAGAGCTTTTGGATATCCGTTTTTACCTATTATTTATATCCTTTTAGGATCGGCTTTTTGTATTTTATTAATCATTTATAAACCTACTTATACCTGGCCGGGATTAATCATCGCCGGTATCGGAATACCTGTTTTTTATATTAGAGAGAAATTTTCAAAACCAAAAACCGAAGACATTTAACCCGTTGTGCATAATTATTTAACACATAGAAACATAGCTTATGGTTACTTTAAAAAAGGCGTTTCACTTAGAATAAATCACATAGCTATGTGAAAGAAATGTATTTCTTTTTGTCTCCTTTGAGATACATAAAATCTATGTTTCTATGTGTTTAATAAATGTTGGAAGATTCGACGAATTGCTTTAAAATGTTTTAGAATACCTAATTAGATTAGTTGATTTCTCATAAAGATGTTAGTTATGAACCAAAAAACAAACCATTATGAATTCATTTTATCAAGAAATAGCAAACAACCATCAGAGTTTATTGATCCTTCCTCAAAAAAAGGTAATTCATCAGTTTATTGAAGATTTATTCTCTGTTTTATTTTCGAATACTTCAAAGCGTTTTGGAGATTTATCTATTATCAAAAACAAATTTGAAGTTTTAGAAAAGCAATTTAATGAAATCGTAATCGACTATTCATCCAAAAAAGAGGACAGTTTCGAGCAAACTCAACTATTTTTCGAAGCACTGCCTAATTTGTACAAAAAAACATTAAACGACGCCGATACGATTTTTAGAAAAGATCCCGCCGCAAAATCTATAGAAGAAGTTTTGTATGCTTATCCCGGATTTTTTGCAATTGCCGTTTACCGGTTTTCACATCAAATTTGGAATCAGGATTTAAAACTTCTGGCACGAACTTTTTCTGAATATGCGCATATCAAAACCAGTATCGAAATTCATCCCGGCGCGCAAATAGGTAATGATTTCGCTATCGATCACGGAACCGGAATTGTAATAGGCGAAACCACGATTATTGGCGATAATGTGCAAATCTACCAAGGCGTTACATTGGGCGCTTTGAGTGTAAAAAAGGAAGAAGCTTTTATAAAGAGGCATCCTACGATTGAAAACAATGTTATTATTTATTCGAATAGTACGATTCTGGGCGGGCAAACTGTTGTGGGAAGGGATTCTATCATTGGAGGCAATGTCTGGCTGACGTATACGGTTCCGTCAAATTCTGTGGTGTATCATAAAAATGAGATTAAAGTGAAGGATAATAATCCGTTTCCGGAACCTATTTTTTATTCGATTTAAAATGGTTTAAACCATGTAAGGAATATTTGAACCATATAAGTAATGTAAGAACATATAAAAGGTCTTGTAAAATCTAACCGTAATCTTGTCATCCCGAGGAACGAGGGATCTCCGTTAGTAGCTCGAAAAAGATTGGCGATTTTATTTGCGGAGTTTCTTGCGTTCCTTCGACTTCGCTCAGGATGACAAAAATGAGTAGAATCATTGGCGTAAAACTTTGACAAAGTTGTCGAAATCAAAGTATTCTTTTTCACATCGCTATGAGTTTTATTCTAAGTGAAACGCCTTTTTTAAGCACAACTAAAAGCTATGTCCCTATGTGTTTAAAAAAATAACAGTTAAAAAAAGCAACATGAAATATCAAAATATACTACAAACCATAGGCAATACACCCCACGTAAAACTCAACAAGATTTTTCCGGAGCATCAGGTTTGGATCAAAATTGAAAAGTCGAATCCGGGGGCGAGTATCAAAGACAGGATTGCATTGGCGATGATTGAAGATGCCGAACAAAAGGGACTTTTAAATCCTGATTCGATTATTATAGAACCTACTTCGGGAAATACAGGAATAGGACTTTCGCTGGTTGCTGCAGTAAAAGGATACAAAGTAATTCTGGTAATGCCGGAATCGATGAGTGTCGAAAGACGAAAAATCATGAATGCTTATGGTGCCGAATTTGTTTTAACGCCAAGAGAAAAAGGAACTTCGGGCGCAGTAGAAAAAGCGAAAGAATTAGCCTTATCAACTCCTAATTCATTTTTGCCTTTTCAGTTTACGAATCCGGCAAATGTTGAGATTCATGAAAAAACAACGGCTCAGGAAATTCTGCAGGATTTTCCGGAAGGTATCGATTACCTCATCACGGGAGTTGGAACGGGCGGACATATTACGGGAGTTTCTAAAATTTTGAAACAACATTTTCCTAATCTTAAAACCTACGCGGTCGAACCTGCCTTATCACCGGTTTTAAGCGGAGGTTCTCCTGCCCCACACCCTATTCAGGGCATTGGCGCGGGATTTATTCCTGAAGTTTTTAATCGGGATTATATTGATTTGGTGATTCCGGTTGAAAAGGAAGATGCTTTTTATTTTGCTAAAAGGTTACCCAAGGAAGAAGGAATTTTTGCGGGAATTTCGACGGGAGCTTCTTTGGCAGCAATAGCAAAGCAAATCAATAAAATCCCGAAAGATGCTGTTGTTTTGACTTTTAATTATGATAGCGGAGAACGATATCTTTCGGTTGACGAGTTATTCGATCCGCTTTCATAATTCTGTAATACAACAAATTACATATTATTTCACATTAAAATAAACAACATTTACTTCTGATATTTTTATTTTTAACATAAATTTACTGATACGCTTAAATAGTGTTTTTTACGAATAAAATTCTTAAAAAAGTGTACCAAAAATAAATTAACCATTAAACCTTTAAAGCCATGGCTGAACAAAAACAACAACAAACAGCATTAGGAGATGTTGCAGCAAGACAATTAGCAATTGCAACACGTACGGTCCCTCAAATTGGGACAATTTCACCACGTTGGCTCACACATCTTTTACATTGGACACCAGTAGAATCAGGTGTATTTCGTTTGAATAAAGTAAAAGACGGAAGCCATATCGAAGTCGATTGTTCGGCACGTGACGAAAGAGTTTTACCAAATACTTTCGTAGATTATATCGATAATCCAAGAGAATACAATCTGGCAGCAGTACAAACGATTGTAGATGTACACACCAGGGTTTCTGACTTGTACAGCAAACCATACAATCAAATTTCTGAACAATTACGTTTGGCTATTGAAACGATCAAAGAACGTCAGGAAAGCGAATTAATCAACAATAAAGATTATGGTTTGTTGAGTAATGTTGCAAAATCTCAAATCATTAAAACCAGAACTGGCGCACCAACTCCGGACGATTTAGACGAATTGCTGACAAAAGTGTGGAAAGAACCTGGATTTTTCTTGTTGCATCCTTTAGCGATTGCTGCTTTTGGCCGCGAATGTACACGTCGCGGTGTTCCTCCTCCTACAACGTCTTTATTTGGATCTCAGTTCTTGACATGGAGAGGTATTCCGCTTATTCCATCGGATAAATTACCAATCGTAAACGGAAAATCGAAAATTATCTTATTGCGTACGGGCGAAAGCCGTCAGGGTGTTATCGGATTGATTCAACCGGGATTACAAGGCGAGCAATCACCAGGATTATCAGTTCGTTTTATGGGAATCAATGAAAAAGCAATTGCATCTTACCTGGTCTCTCTTTATTGCTCATTGGCAATTTTGGTCGATGATGCTATTGCAGTTCTTGAAGATGTAGAAATAGGAAAGTACCATGAGTATAAATACTAACCACGAAGGTTTACCCAACATTGAGGATTTGCAGCTTTTGGCGAACGAATTGTTCAAGTCATTACCTAATGAATTTCCTAAGGAAATTTCGTTAAGTCCTGATCGAAATGAACATCCGCGTGCGACAAAAATTGCAGAAACTTTGTTGAATACCGGGAATTTAAGTGGTAATAGCGCGACAAATCTTCCGTTACAGGATGTAGCAACACCACCTTCCGGTGCGCCTGCATTTAGTGGCTTTGGAGCGTCGCCCACTGTTGCCAATTATGGTTCAGGAGCTTCGGCTTTATATCCTAATGCCGGAGCCGGATTTGATCCTCAAAGTGGCGTTTCTCCTTCGGGAATTCCACACGGAAACAATGTCAATGTCAACAATCCGCAAACGGGTTTTCATGATGTCAATTTCAAGAATGGCGGAACGGCACAATCGAATGAAGAAAACCTCTTTTCGCAATTGCTTTTAAATAATAATTATCTGCCTTTTCAAACGGAAAGTTCTTCTTTTGAAACCGAATTAAAAGAGGCATTATCTTTTGTGGATACCAACTTTACAAAGCGTGTTGATTTTCCGTTGAACGGAAATGAAATACCGAATTCGTATTATTTTTTAGAACAAAATCCGTTTGCTTTTGATCAGAGAAATTCAAATTTAATTGTTGGAAATACTTTCGAAAAGCCAGATTTTGGGAATGTCTCAGGTTCTCGTTTTGATGCTAATCTGATCAAAAAAGATTTCCCTATTCTAAGAGAAACTGTAAACGGAAAACCTTTAGTCTGGTTTGATAATGCGGCTACGACCCAAAAACCACAATCGGTTATTGATCGTATTGCGTATTTCTACGAACATGAAAATTCGAATATCCATCGTGCAGCACATGAACTTGCAGCACGTGCCTCTGATGCTTATGAAGCCGCCCGTGAGAAAGTAAAAACGTTTTTGAATGCCAGTTCTGTAAACGAAATTGTATTTGTTCGTGGTGCTACAGAAGGGATCAATCTGGTCGCTCAAAGTTGGGGCGATCATAATCTGGTTGCCGGAGACGAAATCATTGTGAGCAATCTGGAACATCATGCGAATATTGTTCCGTGGAAAAGATTGGCGGATAAAAAAGGCTTGAAATTAAGAGTAATTCCCGTAGACGATGACGGACAAATTTTGCTGGATGAATATTCTAAACTACTAAATTCTAAAACCCGTTTGGTTGCTTTTACACAAGTTTCAAACGCATTGGGAACCGTAACTCCTGCAAAAGAAATTGTAAAAATGGCACATGCTGTTGGAGCAAAAGTTTTAATTGACGGAGCACAATCGGTTTCGCATATGAAAGTGGATGTTCAGGATTTAAATCCGGATTGGCTGGTTTTTTCAGGACATAAACTTTTTGGTCCAACGGGAATTGGCGCTTTATACGGAAAAGAAGAATTGCTAAACGAAATGGAACCGTACCAAGCTGGTGGAAACATGATTCAGGATGTGACTTTTGAGGAAATAAAATACCACAAAGCCCCGAATCGTTTTGAAGCCGGAACCGGAAATATTGCTGATGCCATTGGTCTTGGTGCTGCAATAGATTATGTTACCAAACTTGGTATTGACGCTATCGGACAATATGAACATCAGTTATTAGATTATGCAACAAAATTGCTAAAAGAAATTCCGGGTGTGAGACTGATAGGAACGGCGAAAAATAAAGCAAGTGTACTCTCTTTCAATTTACAAGGCTATACCAATGATCAGGTGGGTCAGGCTTTGAACAAAGAAGGTGTTGCAGTAAGAACCGGGCATCATTGCGCGCAGCCTATTTTGCGACGAATGGGAGTCGAAACTACTGTTCGTCCGTCTTTGGCTTTTTATAATACTACAGAAGATGTTGATACTTTCATCAAAACTTTGTGGGAACTTAAAAAAGTTAGATTTTAAAATAAAATAGAGAAATGTCTTGTACATCTTCTTGAAGAAATAATTACTTTTTTTGATATTTTAAGTAATTATAGCCAAAAGCGATTGTTTTCGAACAGTCGCTTTTTTACGTTAAAGCCGATTTTTTTTTCACACAATTATCAAACAAAACAAAGAATGACTAAAATTAAATCAACTTAATTGTTAAAACACCAAAACAAAAACAGTTAAAAAATCAAAAGCATTACACAATAAGCAACAAAGAGTATTTATTTTTATAATAAAAGATAAATACAGACACAAATGTTACAAATAACACAAAAGCACACAACATAGTTACGTCTAATGTTAAAAACATAAGGATTATTAACATAAATTTAAGACATTTGAGAGAACTAATCCAAACATTAAACAAAATGAAAATTAACTTAAAGCATTTTTTGTGGCTTTTGTTGGTATTATTTGTGCAAGTGGCCAATGCACAAGGAGGATCTATTTCTGGTAAAGTTACAGATGCAAAACGAGTACCTATTCCTGGAGTAAATATTATCCTAAAAGGAACAAAAATCAGTACTCAGACTGATTTTGACGGAAATTTTAAAATAGCAGCCAGTAAAGGTGATATTTTAATTGTGAGTTATGTAAGTTTTGCAACTGTTCAGGTTGCTGCATCAAATTTAATGACAATTGAATTAGTAGAGACGCAAAACGAACTTGAAGCTGTTCTGGTAGTAGGTTACGGAACACAAACTAAAAGAAACTCAACTGATAATATTGCCCGTGTCACTACAAAAGATATTCAGCAAATACCGGTTTCAAATCTGCAAAATGCCTTAGTAGGTAAACTTGCCGGTGTACAGGTAACGCAAACAAATGGTAAAGTCGAGGGCGGAATTAATATTAGGGTACGTGGTGCCGCGAGTATTAGCGCAGGAAGCCAGCCGTTGTATGTGCTTGACGGCATCCCGTTAATCAACGATGATGAATCCAGTAACGGGGCTCCAACAAACCCATTACTGACTTTAAGTACAAGCGAAATTGAATCTATAGATGTTTTAAAAGATGCTTCTTCAGCAGCCATTTATGGTGCACGTGGTGCAAACGGAGTAGTCATCATTACCACTAAAAAAGGAAAAGACGGAAAAGGCACTTTCTCTATCAATTTTTCACAAGGGGTTAGCGAAGCAACTCATAAAAAGAAATGGCTAAATGCTACACAATATGTAGAATTACTACAGGAAGCCGGAAGAAATGTCAATGATCTTGAATCTGTAGAAGATGAATTCGATTATTTAGCACAAGGAACAGACTGGAGAAACGGTGAGGTAAATACCGACTGGCAAAAAGAAGCTTTAAAAACCGGTTATACTACTGATGCTGATTTTTCGGTTTCCGGAGGCGATGACAAAACAAAATACTTTTTCTCCGGTTCTTACAATAAAACAATCGGAATTGTAGACAGCAATAGTCTGGAAAGATTGACTGCAAGAAGTAACTTATCACACAAAGTATCAGAACGTTTTACGGCCGGAATGAATATTGGTTTTTCAAGATCGGCAATTGACAGGGTTCAGGATGATAATGCATTTACAACGCCATTACAATCTGTTGCACAGGCGCCTATTTCGCAAGCCAGATTAGCAGACGGAACTCCAAATCCGAATACAGAATATGCCAATTATCTTTTAGCCAAAGACAATAGTTTCTGGAAAACAATCATGAGAAGGGTAACAGGAAAAGTATTTGGTGAATTAAAAATTCTAAGATCTTTAAAATTCAACTCTGATTTTTCATACGATCTCTTAAGTCAGACGGAAGATTACTGGCAAGGAAAAAACGCACCCTTTATGGCGACTGACGGTGCTGTATTTGCAACCTCTGTAAATACTGAAAATTATGTTTTCAGTAACTATTTTACTTTCGATAAAACATTTGCAGAAAAACACACTATAAATGCCGTTGCCGGTATGGAATTCAACAAATACAACAGAAGATATCAGGATGTACAAAGTATTTATTTTCCTAACGATAATTTCCAGACCGTTGATGGCGGGGCTGAAGTGAATGAGGGTCACGGAAGCGAAACTGATTATGCTTTTGTTTCTCAATTTGGAAGATTAAATTACAGCTATGATGGCAAATATCTTTTTAAAGCCAGTATCCGTCGTGATGGTTCGTCCCGATTTGGAAAAAACAACCGATTCGGAATTTTCCCTGCATTCTCGGCAGGTTGGATAATGTCTCAGGAAAGTTTCTTAAAAGACAATCCCGTTTTGACCTATTTAAAATTAAAAGGAAGCTGGGGAAAACTAGGAAATGCTGAAATTGGAAACTTTGCTTCACGACAATTGTACCAGACAAATCCTTATAATCTAAAATCAGGATTAACATTTGACCAACCCGGAAATGATGATCTTACCTGGGAAAAATCAACTCAAACTGATGTTGGTATCGAAATTGGATTCTTAAACAAAATTACTTTTGAAGCGGATTATTATCAAAAAGATACTGACGGATTACTTTTTGATGTACCACTTCCTAAAAGTGCGGGCGCTGGTACCACCGGAACTATCAGCAAGAATATCGGAAAAATCAGAAGCAATGGTTTCGAGTTTACTTTAAACACTAAAAATATTGAAACAGAAGAATTCAAATGGAATACGAGTTTTAATATTACAACCAATCAATCTAAGGTAAAATCGCTTCCCAACAATAATACAGATATCATTTCAGATTATACAATCAACAGAGTGGGCGAAAACATTTCTTCGTTTTACTTAGTGCAATATGCAGGAGTTGATTCACAAAACGGAGATGCTCTTTTTGTAAAAAATACCAGAAACGCAGATGGTAGTATTGATAAAAGTACCACTAATGATTACAGCGAAGCTAAAAGAGTTATTTCAGGAAATCCGTTCCCAACTTTAATGTCAGGTTTAACCAATACAATCCTGTACAAAGGCGTTGATTTTACCTTTACTTTTCAGGGAGAATGGGGAGCCAGTATTTATAATTCAGCGGGAATATACCAATCAGCAGCGGCAGATTATTTTGATAATCAAACTGCTGATCAGTTAAATCGCTGGCAAAAACCGGGAGATATCACCAACGTGCCCCAGGCAAGGTTTGGAGGTTCAAACGGAACGCAGAATTCTACACGTTACTTAGACAAATCAGATTTTATTCGTTTAAGAAATGTCACCATAGGATATTCCTTGCCTAAAAAGACTGTAAACAACATGGGAATGAGCAATCTAAGAGTCTACGTTACTGCTGTGAACCTGCTTACTTTTACGAATTATAACGGGACTGACCCGGAAGCAAGAAGAGATGACATTAGCAGAACCAGCCCAAGAGTAGGAGAAGATTTTTACTCAGCTCCGCCAGCGAGAACAATTGCGATGGGAGTAAATATTAATTTTTAAAACGAACAAAATGAAAGCAAATAAAATAATCTTATATATATTTTTCGTAGCCCTTTTTGCAAGTTGCGAAAATGAACTGGATATAGACCCTAAACAAACTGAAGATGCTTCTATCACACTTGGTACAGAAGGCGGTATCACCAATATACTTACCGGAACTTACGCTCTGGCAGCTAATGGAAATGCTTATGGAGGAAGAATTTTAGTTTACGCGGATTTATTAGGCGTTAGTGGCGCACTAAACACCACTGATCTTAGATGGAGAGGAACTTACGGAGAGTTGAGACAGATGTACATCAAAACAATGTTATCAGACAACGTTATTATTGAAGGAACTTATTCCAGATGTTACGAGATAATCAATGCTGCAAATACGGTAATCGAAAATGTCGACAAAGTAAAAGATCCTGACAAACAAACCCGAATGATTGGTGAGGCCAGTTTTTTAAGGTCCCTGGCTTATTTTGACCTTGTTCGCTTTTTTGCAAAACCTTATGTAAGTGGTCAGCCAAATACGCAATTAGGAGTTGTGATCAGACCCAATGCTATTTATAATTTTAATGTAGATCTTTCAAAAGAAAGAAGTACTGTTGATGAAGTTTACAAAGTAATCATAGACGGCTTAAACGTTGCCTACACTAATCTTCCTGCTGATAATAGTTTTTATGCTGATAAATATGCCGCAAAAGCATTATTGGCCAGAGTTTATCTGCAGCAAGGCAATTATGCTGAGGCAAGAGATGCAGCAAATGATGTGATCGAAAATAGCGGTCACGGATTATCTCAAACTTATGCCGCAGCCTTTAATCATGATACAGATCAGACTGAAGATGTATTTGCTATACAAATTACAAAACAAACCGGATTAAACGATGCCAACACCTTTTATCAGTCTGAAGATAATGGAGGCCGTGGTGGTGATTTTTCTATCAGAGATCATTATTTAGAAAAATTCAGCAGCCCTGATGACCGGGCGACTTTTAATTATGAGAATGAAGCAAACGGCAGAATATTGACTTCTAAATTTACAGATCAATTTTCTGATGTGAGTATTATTCGATTGGCCGAAATGTATTTAATAAGAGCAGAAGCAAATCTCAGACAAGGAACAGCGGTTGGAAATACGCCTCTTGATGACATTAATACAATCCGATCTAGAGCAAATGCAGACGATTTATCAGCTGTGACAATAGACGATATTTTACTGGAACGCGAATTAGAATTAGGAATGGAAGGTTTCTTAATTCACGATATCAAACGAACGAAACGCTCTATTGATATTAGTGAGAATGGCGACGGATCAAGTTTACTGCTTTATGATGCCAATAATCTGGTATTCCCTATTCCGTTGAGCGAAACTGATGCGAACAAAAAAATCACTCAGAATCCGGGATATAGTAACTAATACAAAACACTTTATAAATGAAAAAACCATTCCGCCTTAACGGAATGGTTTTTCTTTTTTACATTTCGATGTAATTTATAGTAATGCTTCAACAGCTGGCGACATTATTTTTGAATTTGTCATAGACAAAGTAAGCTGATCAGAATATCCTAAGAAAAAGGCATCCAATATTTCCTGAAATACAGGATGAGCTCCTTCAACCTGAGAAAAAAGAGTCATCGACGAACATAATTTACGGGCGTCTAAATCCCCAAAAATACCCTCGGCAGATTTTCTTTTAAACGTTAACAGAATTTCTGAAATCTCAATAAGGTGTTTGGCTAAAACAGGATGATCAAGATATTCTTTTGCTTCGTTAAGATTAGCAATCGCATAATATTTTGAGATATTACTTGTTCCCAATCCTTTTAATTGCGGGAAAATAAACCACATCCAATGTGTTTCTTTTTTCCCTTTTTTAATTTCGGAAAGAGCGGTCAGATACAGTTTATTCTGTGCTTCTAAAAAACGCGTTATATCATTATTTGAGTAAGCCATTATAGTAAAATTGTGTTTTAATAATTAATAAAAACCGTTTGGTTCTTTAAACATGTCATTCAATTTAAAATCAGATAAACAATCCTCTTTTTGAGATTCGATTTTAATTCTGTTTTAAAGACATTCAAAACTACTTATCATCCCGCTCAATTAATTATACAATTCGTTACGTTTGTTATATAATTTATCTTCTAAGGTTAAAACAAAAAAAAAGCTGCAAGAAGGATCTTGCAGCTTTGTTGTTTTTATATAGAAAACTGAAAAAAGTTTCTAGTCTCTAAAGTCATTTAATGATTTCTCTATAATTTCAAGACATTCCTGAATCTGAGCTTCTGTCATCACCAATGGCGGTGCTAATCTGATTTTATTACCGTGAGTAGGTTTTGCCAATAATCCGTTATCTCTGAATCTTAGGCAAATTTCCCAGGCCAGATCAGAGTCTTCGCCACAATTAATTACGATTGCATTCAATAAACCTTTTCCGCGAACGAGTGTAATCAGGTTATTTCGCTCCGCGATTTCGTTTAGGCCTTTTCTTAAAATGATTCCCAAACGTTCTGCATTTCCGGCCAGATTTTCGTCTTTAATTACTTCAAGCGCAGCAATTGCAACTGCTGCGGCAACAGGATTTCCACCAAAAGTCGATCCGTGCTGACCCGGTTTAATCACATTCATAATTTCGTTATTACACAAAACAGCCGAAACCGGATAAACTCCGCCAGAAATGGCTTTACCTAAAATCAAAATATCAGGCTGAACATTTTCATGATGTACCGCTAATAATTTTCCGGTACGTGCGATTCCAGTCTGAACCTCATCGGCAATAAACAATACATTATGTTTTTCACACAATGCTTTTGCTTTCGCTAAATATCCTTCAGAAGGTACATAAACCCCTGCTTCACCCTGAATTGGCTCTACTAAAAATCCGGCAATATTTTTTGATGATTCTAAAACTTTTTCAAGAGCCTCAAGATTATCATATTCAATTTTTATAAATCCTTCTGTAAAAGGTCCGAAATTTTTACGGGCCCCTTCATCATTAGAAAATGAAATAATTGTAGTGGTTCTTCCGTGAAAATTATTCTCGCAAACAATAACCTGCGCCTGATTTTCCGGAATCCCTTTTACTTCATACGCCCATTTTCTACATACTTTAAGAGCCGTTTCAACAGCTTCTGCTCCGGTATTCATTGGCAGCACTTTATCAAAACCAAAATACTTCGTTACATATTCCTCATACTCCCCTAATTTATCGTTATAAAAAGCACGTGATGTCAAAGTTAGTTTCTGTGCCTGATCTACCATTGCTTTCACAATTTTCGGATGGCAATGTCCTTGGTTTACTGCAGAATAAGCCGATAAAAAATCATAATATTTTTTTCCGTCTACATCCCAAACATATACTCCTTCTCCTCGTTCTAACACAACTGGAAGCGGATGATAATTATGAGCTCCGTATTTATTTTCTTTTTCGATCAAAACCTCAGATTTTGACGAAAGGGATTTTTCAGTATGAATCATGATTTATTTATTTAAAGTACAAAAGTATTAAAAATTATTCATTACCAAGGCACAAAATATCTATTTTGACTTTTAAAAACCATTATTAAAGTCAAAAACAACATTTTTCACGACATAAAAAATCAATTGTTTTAATTTAATGACATCCCGACATTCCCTTTTATTGAAAAAAATAGTTACTTTTATAAATGTAAAAACTGAATTTAACACAATTTAAGAGAATGGATATATTAGACGAATTTGATATCAGCATCATTAAAGAATTAGAGAAAGACGGCAGAATGGCTTTTTCTGCAATTGCAGCTAATTTGAAAATATCAAATACAATGGTGCACCAACGCATTAATCGAATGATGGAGCAAGGTATCATTGGCGGAATAAAACCCATTATTCAGGAAAAGAAAATTGGTTTCGACTGGGCTTCTTTTACCGGAATTACCTTAAATAAAGACTCCGATTCTGATCGCATTATCCAGGCATTAAAAGATATTCCGGAAATTACAGAGTGCTATTATGTAACGGGTTCGTTTACACTTTACATCAAAATCGTTGCAAAGAATCACGAACATATGCGTAAAATCCTTTATGAAAAAATCGACAATATTCCGGGTATCGCCAAAACCGATTCAATTATTGAGTTGGGTTGTGCTTTTAAACGAAATATTACTTTATAATCATTTTCTAATCTAAAAAATATGCGTTTACGAATACTGCTTTTATTTACTTTGCTTTGCTGTAAATCATTGTTGTTTTCGCAAACGACCGTTCAAAACCCGTCTAAAAGTGATTTCTCTCCGGCATTAACTATTTTAGCTTCAGATTCGCTTCAGGGCCGAAAAGCTAATGGAAAAGGCGGCAGTTTAGCTGCTTCTTATGTATCCTCTAAAATGCATTCTTACAAGCTGAAAGCTTACAATTATTTCGAAGATTATTTTCAAATATTTGAAATTGAAGAACATGCCGTAAAAAAAACATCTTTACAAATCAAAAAAAGAAATCATAAAACAATTTCCCTTTCTCCTGACAAAGATTTTGAAGTTACTCCAACAACAAATTCCATTCAAAAAAAACAAGTTGACGTAGTTTTTGCATCTTATGGTCTAGATGTCCCAAAAGAAAACTACGACGATTATAAAAACTTAGATGTAAAAAACAAAATTGTGGTGGTTTTAAGCGGATTCCCAGACGATCAGGATACCACTTCTTCAACTTATAAAAAATTCAAAAACATATTTCCGGAAGAAAATGATCTGGAAGAAACCAAACTAAAAACCGCAATTAGTAAAGGTGCGATTGCTTTAATCATTATCGAAACAAGAGAAAATTTTAAGCCTCAGAACAAAGAAAATGAAGTTTTTCATTCTTTAGAAAATACAACTACGACATCGATTCCTGTTTTTAAAATTAGCAAAAAAACAGCAGAAACTCTTTTTCCGAAAAGTGACATTCCTTTAAAAAATGACCTAGCTTCTACTCTATTAAAAAATGTAAAAATCAATTTTTCGATAGAATTAAAACATGAAACCTCTTATGTTGGAAATGTTTTAGGGCTTATTCCCGGAAAAGACACTACAAAAACTATTATTATTGGAGCGCATTATGATCATTTGGGAATTAAAAATGATTCGATCTATAACGGTGCAGATGATAATGCATCCGGAACTTCGGGCATGCTGGCTTTGGCCAAAAAATGGTCAGAATCAAATATAAAACCCGAATATAATATTCTTTTTGCAGCATGGACTGCCGAAGAAATGGGCCTCTTAGGAAGTGAATATTTTGTTCAGAATTTTGATTTCAAAAAACAAAAAATCTTGCTTGCTATTAATATGGATATGATTTCAAGAAGTGCTCCTGAAGACAAAACACATCGAATGCTGAGCATTGGAACCCAAAAGGAAACCGAATACCTAAAGAAAATTGCCAGCGAAAGCAACGCCAGACTCCAAAATCCATTTACGCTCGATTTATGGGAAACTGATGGGCATTCCGGAAGCGATTATGCATCGTTTACCGCAAAAGGAATTCCGGTAATGACTTTTTTTAGCGGTTTTCACGAAGATTATCATACGCCCCGGGATAAAGTTTCAAAACTAGATTTAGATAAAATACAGGACGTTTTATTTATAGTCAATAATTCTGTTTTAAAATTCATAGAAAATCAGCCTAACTAAACCAAAATAACCATGAAAAACCAACTGCTTTTTACATTTTCATTTCAAAAATACTGTTTGCTTTTATTCTTATTCAGCAGTTATTTTATGCAGGCACAAACACCAAAAGGAAAGTTATTTATTATTGGCGGCGGAGACCGATCTGATAATTTGATGAAACAAGTTTTGAGTGTCGCTGAATTATCTAAAAAAGATTATATCGTGGTTTTACCTATGTCGAGCGAAGAGCCGGACAGTTCGTTTATTTTCTTTAAAACACAAATGGTAAAATTAACATCCAACCCAATTGTGATGCTCAATTTCAACAAGGAAACAGCGCAAAATAAAGTATTGGCCGATTCGCTGCAAAAAGCAAAACTGATCTTTATAAGTGGCGGCGATCAGGTTCGTTTTATGAATGTAGTGCAAAACACTCCAATAAAAACCGCCATACAAAAAGCCTACGAAAACGGCAGCACTATTTCAGGAACAAGTGCCGGAGCAGCTGTAATGTCTGAAAAGATGATTACCGGAAATCAGAAATTGCAAAAAGAATATTCCGGAACTTTTGATAATATCCGATATGATAATCTGGAAACTTCTGAAGGTTTGGGATTATTGAAAACAGCCGTTATCGATCAGCATTTTTTAAAGAGAAACCGTTACAATCGTTTACTTTCTGCTTTAGTTGAATTCCCAACCCTAACAGGAATTGGAATTGATGAAGCAACGGCAATTATAGTTCGAAACAATCAGATAGAAGTAGCCGGAGAAAGCGAAGTAATCGTAGTCAGAAATCCAAAAGGAATTTTGAAAGCAAAACACCATAACCTGATTTCCATCGAAAGTCTTCAAATGAGTATTTATACCGCAGGGCAAAAATTTAATATCAAATAATCATGTTCAATTACCATAAAATAATACAATTCACCTTTGTTTTTTGTTGTGTGAATTTTCAGATTTCTGCACAAAAAATCAATACAAAAGAGGTTGCCCGTCTGGAAAAATCAGCACAACAGGTTTCGATTATCAGAGACAAATGGGGAATTCCGCATGTTTACGGAAAAACTGATGCTGATGCTGTTTTCGGATTATTGTATGCACAATGTGAAGACGATTTTAAACGTATTGAAATGAATTATGTCGAAAAATTGGGACGCCTTTCAGAAATAAAAGGAGAATCGGTTTTATACAATGATTTAGAAATTCGCCTTTTGATAGATACTGAAGAAGCAAAATCAGATTATAAAAAAGCACCACTTTGGCTAAAAAAATTATTGAACAGTTATGCCGATGCCATCAACTTTTATCTTTACAAACATCCTGAAGTAAAACCTGCACTTTTAACGCATTTTGAATCGTGGTTCCCACTATTGTGGACAGACGGAAGTATTGGCGCCATAAGTACTGCCGATCTTTCAACAGGAGAATTAAAGGCTTTTTATTCCGGTAATAATGATAAAGTAGCGTATGTAGAAAGAGAAAAAAATGTACAAACCGGCTCCAATGGTTTTGCCTTCTCACCTTCAAAAACCGCTGACGGCAACGCTATTTTATACATCAATCCGCACACTACTTTTTACTTTAGACCAGAAGTACAGATCACAAGCGAAGAAGGCCTGAATGTGTACGGAGCCGTAACCTGGGGACAGTTTTTTATTTATCAGGGTTTTAATGAAAATTGCGGCTGGATGCATACCTCATCAAACGTTGATGTTGCCGATATGTATGCGGAAAAAATCATAAATAAAAAAGGAAAATTATTTTATGAATTCGATAAAAAGCTATTGCCTGTTATTGAAAAAGAAATCACAATAAAATATACTGAAAACGGAAAAGTAATTCCTAAAAAATTCAAAACGTATTTTACCAACAACGGTCCGGTTATGGCGAACCGTGACGGAAAATGGATCAGTTTAAAATCGAACAATCGTTCGATGACCAGTTTGATTCAGAGTTGGGTGAGAACAAAATCAACGAGTTTTGATGACTATAAAAAAGCGATGGATCTAAAAGCCAACACCTCTAATAATACCGTTTATGCTGATAACAAAGGAAACATTGCCTACTGGCACGGTAACTTCATACCAATACGGGATAAAAGCCTCAATTGGGCAAAAGTGGTCGACGGATCGATTTCATCCACACAATGGAAAGGTTTACATGAAGTAAACGAAACGGTTCATGTTTATAATCCGGTAAATGGCTGGCTGCAAAATTGCAATTCGACACCCTATTCTGTAGCCGGAGAAAACAGCCCGAAAAAAGAAAATTACCTGCCTTATATGGCGCCTGATGGAGAAAATTTCAGAGGAGTAAATGCGGTTCGTATTTTCAGTAAGGGAGATCATTATACTTTAGACAAAGTAATCGCTGACGGATATGATACCAAATTATCGATTTTTGAAATTCTGATTCCGAGTCTGATTGCTGTTTTCGAAAAAAACATAAAACCATCAGATCCGGAATATGCAGCATTAATTGAACCTATCTCTATCTTAAAAAAATGGGATTATTATGCCAAAGAAAATTCGGTAGCTACTACATTAGCCGTAGAATGGGCGTACAAATTAGACCCGATTATCTTAAAAGCTTATATCGATGAAGGCGAATTGGATCAGGTACAGAACACTAAAAATTTCGCTGCAAATGCCTCCGTAAAACAAGTTATACCTCAGTTACAGGACGTTTTAAAAAATTTAAAATCAAACTGGGGAACCTGGCAAGTAGCGTGGGGAGAAATCAACCGTTTTCAGCGTTTAAATGGTGATATAGATCTAAAATACGATGACGCAAAACCAAGCTTACCCATTGCTTTTGGTCCTGGTTCGTGGGGAAGTTTACCTTCTTTTAAAAGCAGTTACCAAAACGATTCCAAAAAACGGTATGGCTACAATGGCAATAGTTTTGTTTGTGCAGTAGAATTTGGCCCAAGAATAAAAGCTAAATCATTATTGGCAGGCGGAAACAGCGGAGATCCAAATTCAAAACATTTTAATGATCAGTCTGAAATGTATCAAAAAGGAGCATTTAAAGAAGTGTTGTTTTACAAAGAAGACGTGATCAAAAATGCCGAAAAAACCTATCATCCCGGCGAATGATTTTTTACTTGTAAATTAACTTAGAAACCTCGGAAGAAATACATTCCGAGGTTTTTTTGTAACATTTTATTTCAGATATTTGTTAAAAATTGTAAAACTATGAAAAATCTATCCTTTCTTTTGTTTGCTTCTATTTTGTTTTCTAACGCTATAAATGCACAACTAAAAGCTGTAAAATATACAGACGGTTCTCAGGCATTAAATGGATTATTTATAAAATCTGCTAAAAAAAGCAGCCAGAATCCGGGCATTTTACTTTTACCAGCCTGGTTGGGAATCGATAAAGCGTCGAAGGATATCGCAGAAAATTTATCAAAACTAGGCTATAATGTCTTCATCGCTGATATTTATGGAGAAGGAAACTACCCTACAAACACTGCCGAAGCCGGAAAACAAGCCGGTTATTATAAAAAGAATTACGAAGTATATCAAAAACGCATTGATGCAGCCTTAAAAGAATTAGTAAAGTCCGGAGCAAATGCAGATAATATTGTCGCTATCGGGTATTGTTTTGGAGGAACAGGTGTTCTTGAAGCAGCCCGTGGACATTTGAACCTAAAAGGCGTAGTTTCGTTTCACGGAGGTTTGGGCAAAGATGTAAGTCGTCCGGTTCAACCAATTTCAACAAAAGTATTGGTTTGTCACGGGGCAGATGATCCGTTTGAATCAAAGGAGGAAATTACCGCTTTTCAGCAGGAAATGCGCGACTCAAAAGCCGATTGGCAAATGATTTATTATGCGAATGCCGTACATTCATTCACCAATCCTGAAGCCGGAAACGACAATTCAAAAGGAGCTGCTTATAATGCAGTTGCAGCAAAAAGATCATTTGAGCATTTGCAGCTTTTCCTGAATGAAGTATTGAAAAAATAATATTGTTATTGATGGCACACGGATAACGCTGATTAAACGGGTTTACACTGATTTTTAACATAATTAATTCGTGCTAATTCGTGCAATTTGTGGCAAAAAACCAGCGTAAACCAGTTCAAACCCGTAACATCCGCGGGCAAAAAAACAACAACCAAAACAGATTAAACCAAAAATAACCAATGTCACACAGTCCGATTAGAAAAGACAAAACCTGCCTGAATTGCAGACATGTTGTAGAACAAAAATTTTGTCCAAATTGCGGGCAGGAAAATACAGATTCCCGAAAAACTTTTCATCACTTATTCATTCATTTCTTTGAAGATTTAACGCATTATGAAAATGCTTTCTGGCGTACCATTAAAAACCTTTTATTCAAACCTTCTTCTTTAACCAAAGAATATCTTTCGGGAAAACGATTATCTTATTTAGCGCCTGTGCGCCTTTATATTTTCATCAGTTTTATTACATTTTTAATGATTGCTTTATTTCCGGATCATGATAGTGAAATTGTAACTTTAAATAAAAATCACAAAACGGATACAAAAGAAGTCCCTAAAAATATTTTTACAGGAGATATAAATGATCTTGAACCGGGAGATGATTTTGATAAATTTACTATAGAAATGGATTCTGTTCAAAAACATGCTCCGGAAAAAGACAAAATAAACGATTTTACTTATTCGAATCTTAAAAAAATTCAATACATAAAAGATCATAATACAAAAGAGGAATTAATCAAAAAGTTTACAGAATCTTTCGTTCATAACATTCCGAAAGTGCTATTTATTGTCATGCCTTTTTTCGCTTTCTTTTTATGGCTTTTTCACAACAAAAAGAAATGGTACTATTTTGATCATGGTATATTTACCTTACACTATTTCTCTTTTTTACTTTTAATATATCTGATCCTTTTTCTAATCCGAAAACTCGTTGGTCTTTTTGGAGTGGATAGTCCATTAACCTTTATTTCAGATGTAACTGACTTTTTGGGCTTTGTCTGGATGTTCTATTATTTTTTCCCTGCACATCATCGTTTTTATGGAGAAACCAGATGGGTATCATTTGTTAAAAGTATAGTCTTATTATTTATAAACTCCTTTTTTATCCTATTTTTACTAATACTTTATGCTTTCTATACATTCATAAACTTACATTAAATTAACAATGAAAAAAATTATAATTCTCTTATTAATTGGTTCTGCATTTTCGTGCAAAAATATGCAGTCTGTTGCGTCAAAAGACAATTCAGATCCAAGCAAATACATAAAATCTATTAAGGAAAAAGACTTAAAGGAAATGCTATATGTTATCGCTTCTGATGAAATGGAAGGTCGTGAAACCGGCTCTAAAGGACAGAAAAAAGCAGGTCTCTATATGATCGAACAATACAAGAAAAACGGAATTTCTTTTCCGAAAGGAGCTACAGATTTTTACCAGCATATTCCTGCCTCTTTCCTTAACGCAAGACGCAATGAAAACTTACCGGATTCTGAAAACATCTGGGCGTATATTGAAGGTTCTGAAAAACCGGATGAAGTTCTTGTGATTTCTGCACATTATGATCACGTAGGCATCAAAAATGGCGAAGTATATAACGGAGCTGATGACGATGGATCAGGAACTGTAGCAGTAATAGAAATGGCAAAAGCATTTGCAAAAGCAAAGAAAAACGGACACGGACCAAAACGTTCTATTCTTTTCCTGCACGTAACCGGTGAAGAACACGGCTTGCACGGATCACGTTTTTACTCTGAGAATCCTTTATTCCCGATTGCCAATACCATTGCTGACATCAATATTGACATGATTGGCCGTCGTGATGTAGAACATGCTAATACAAACAACTACGTGTATGTAATTGGAGCTGACAGATTATCAACAGATTTGCACAATATTGTAGTGGCTCAAAATGAGAAATATACTAAAGTAGATCTGGATTTTAAGTTTAATGATCCTAAAGATCCTAATCATTTTTATGAGCGTTCCGATCATTATAACTTCGCGAAATTTGGTATTCCGGCAGTTTTCTTCTTCAACGGAGTTCATGAAGACTATCATGGAAAGGGTGATGAACCTGAAAAAATCGAATACGATGCCTTAACCAACAGAACGAAACTGGCCTTTGTTGTGGCTTGGGATTTAGCCAATAGAGAGAACAGACCGGTAGTGGATAAAAAATAAGCTTAAAAGGTTCAAAGTTACAAAGGCCCAAAGTTTTTTTATAAACTAAAGTCTATTTAGAGTAAAAACAAAAAGGGATGAGTTTTAATAACTCATCCCTTTTTTATATTTCCAGATCCCAAAAGAAAAACCTCAGAACCTTTGTAACTTTGAACCTTTGTCCCTCTTTTTAGTCATTCATAGAAATCAAAAACTCTTCGTTGTTTCTTGTTTTCTTGAAACGTTCGTTTACAAAATCCATAGATTCTACCGGGTTCATATCTGATAGGTATTTACGCATAATCCACATTCTTTGTAATGTTTTTTCGTCTAATAATAAATCATCACGACGTGTGCTTGACGAAGTAAGATCAATTGCAGGGAAAATACGTTTGTTAGCGATTTTACGATCCAATTGAAGCTCCATATTACCAGTACCTTTAAATTCTTCAAAGATCACCTCATCCATTTTAGAACCTGTTTCAGTCAATGCAGTTGCGATAATACTTAATGAGCCACCGTTTTCTACATTTCTTGCCGCTCCAAAGAAACGTTTTGGTTTTTGTAATGCATTGGCATCCACACCACCACTTAACACTTTTCCTGACGCAGGCTGAACAGTATTATAAGCTCTTGCCAAACGTGTAATTGAGTCTAAAAGAATCACTACATCGTGTCCGCATTCTACCAGACGTTTCGCTTTTTCAAGAACGATATTGGCGATTTTTACGTGTTCTTGTGGTTCTCTGTCAAAAGTAGAAGCGATAACTTCTCCACGAACGCTGCGTTGCATATCTGTAACCTCTTCAGGACGCTCATCGATCAAAAGAACGATAAGATATACTTCAGGATGGTTTGCAGCAATTGCGTTTGCAATGTCTTTTAATAACATTGTTTTACCTGTTTTAGGCTGTGCAACGATCATACCACGCTGTCCTTTTCCTATAGGAGAAAACAAATCGATAATACGGGTTGAAACAGAACTGCCTTTTTCGGCTAGTTTGAATTTTTCTGAAGGAAAAACAGGTGTCAGGTGCTCAAAAGAAACTCTGTCGCGAACCACCTGAGGATCGTGACCATTGATTTTAAGTACACGAACTAAAGGGAAAAACTTCTCGCCTTCTTTAGGAGGGCGAACCACTCCTTTTACAGTATCTCCGGTTTTAAGACCAAATAATCTGATTTGTGAAGTTGATAAATAAATATCATCAGGAGAGGCTAAATAATTATAATCTGATGAACGTAAGAAACCATAACCATCCGGCATCATTTCAAGAACACCTTCACTTTCTATAATTCCGTCAAACTCAAAGTCTGAATCCCTGAAATTATTTTTTTTGTTTTTATGATTTGGATTTTGATTCCCGTTACTCACATTTCCGTTAGCGTTTCCATTTTGATTTGGATTCTGAGGAGCCGCCGGATTTTGATTGGGATTCTGATTTGGATTTTTAATCTGATTCGGATTGGTCTTTTTAACCAGAACCGGTGCTTCTGTTTTTTCAGCAGTTGAAGTTTCTGCTACAGCTTCGCCCTCTGGAATTGCTTCTTTTGTGGCTTCTTTTTCTTTTTGTAAAGCGACTTTTTTCTCGTAAGCTGATTTATTGAATTTTACGATTTTTGGTCCTTTTTTCTCCGTTACTTCATTTTCTGAAGCTTCTTTTACTTCTAAATTCTCAGGAGTTTCAGCTGGCTTCTTAACTTCTGCAGCTTCTTTAGCTTCTGCAACTACTTTAGCTACGGGAGTTGGTTTGGCTTTAGGAGTTATCTTTGCTGCCGGTGTTTGTTTTACAACTACGGGAGCTTCTGCCTTTTCAGGAGTTTCCTCTACTTTATCAAATTCTAAGACCGGGGCATTTTTGCTAATAGCCACTTTTTTCACCGGAACAATTCTTGCTCTTTTTGGCTTATCATCAATGTTTTCCGTTTCAGTTACAGCACTAACAGGTGGTGCTACAGTGGTTTCTTGATGCGCTAAAATCTGGCTTATTAAAGCCTCTTTTTTGACACCATTAAACTTTATAGTTTTAGCTAACTTAGCTATTTCTTGAAGCTCAGAAAGCTTCATTTCTTTTAATGCAGAAATATCAAACATGAATGTTCTATGAATTTAATTATTTTAACGGAAATACTGTAAAAAGAATAGGTAGATAATTGTTTTCGATTGACCGCAGTATGAAGTGCTTACGGTATTATGATGCAATAATACGAATAAAATTTTATCATACAATAGTATTTTAAAAAAAGAAAATATATTTTTGTAAAACAATTTCATACCATGATACAACGAATTCAGACTGTATATTTAATTCTTACCTTTTTAATTACAGGGGTATTACTGTTTTTTATTCCGCTTTGGACATTAAATAATGGTAAACCATTTTACTTTATGCAAGACCAGTTTTACACCGTTTTGTTATCATTAAGTACTGTGTTAACTATCTTTAGTATCATTTCATACAAAAAAAGGCAAAATCAGTTTGTAATGGGCAGACTGAACATAATATTAAATTTAATTTTATTAGGATTGTTTGTATATCGCTCTCTAAATTTATCTGGAGAAACAGTTGTTTCAGAGAAAGGTATTGGGATGTTTCTACCAATTGTTGCTATCGTATTATTAGTCTTAGCTAATAAGGCCATCAAGAAGGATGAAGATCTCGTAAAATCTGTAGACCGTTTGAGATAAACCTATAAACTTAAGTTTTTTGTGCGAAGAGAACCCGAATTTTATAATTCGGGTTTTTTTGTGGCTTATATTTTATAATCGCTTTCAATAATTAGCTAAAACACAAATCAAAAACAGCTTTGTAAGATATTTTTTTCATAAATTTGCTTTTTAGTTCCAAAAACAACCATGACACACAAAATAAGGATACATCTTGCTGACGATCATCAGGTACTTATTGATGGTCTTACCAATTTACTGCAAACCGTACACAACTTTGAAGTAGTAGGCAATTCATTGAACGGTACGACTGTATATGATGATGTCGTGCTAAATACTGCAGATATATTAGTTTTAGATATCAGCATGCCTAAAAAAGATGGTATCGAAGTATTAAAAGAATTCGACCAAAAAGGATTTCCCTGCAAAGTGATTATACTATCCAGCTATGATGATCTGAAAATCATAAAGGAAGTGATGAAATTAGGGGCTAAAGGCTATCTCACTAAAAAATGTGCGGGCGAAAATATCATCGAAGCCATCGAAGCTGTTTATCAGGGACAGGAATATTTTTGTGATGCTGTGAGGGAGAAAATCTTTAATAGTTTTACTCAGAACAATCCTAAACTAAACAAACCGCTTTACGTCGAAAATCCGATATTAAGTGCCCGCGAAATCGAAATCATTACCCTGATCTCGCTTGAATACAGTGGTAAAGAAATAAGCGAGCAACTATTTATTAGCATGAATACGGTGGAAACACACCGAAAAAATATCATGAAAAAATTACAAACCAAAAATACTATCGGACTTGTAAAGTATGCATTAAAAAACAACTTGATAAATCCTTAGTCTTATTTTAAAATCAAAAATCTATCAAATAACTACAATTGATTTATGGGTTTAATCAGAGTTTTTATAGTATTGTTTTTTTTTACTTCTATAAGTGGAAATGCCTTATTTAGTCAGCAAAAGTCAGCTTTACCTTCTAGGCAATCTGATAGTATCACTCAGAAAATCCTCAAAAAAAATAATCTTCCCGAAGCCCGGAAATCTGAGACTTTGAGAAACAAAAAAATTGTCAGTTTATCTATTGTCCTTGTCATCATATTATTCTTTTTGTTTTATTTCTTTTATCAGAATAATAAATTAAAACAAAAAATTAAACGAAAAGATGCCAAACAAAAAATACTGCTCAACATCATCAATGCCGGAATTGACAGCCATGAAATCGAAAATAAAAAAATCGCTTCTTTTTTGCATGATAACATCAACTCTTTATTGTCTTCTGTAGGTTTGCACCTGAATACTTTTACAGCACAAAACAATATAAAATCAGAAGAAATCCAGAAAGCAAAAACGATTCTGCAAGAAGCACATGATCTTTTGCGTGATATGTCCCACGACCTCATCCCTACTCTTCTGGTTCGTTTTGGGTTGATTTATGCCTTAGAAGACTTATGCGAAAGAAATTCGAATTCGAGCATTCATTTTGAGTTTTCAAGTACAATTTCAACCAATAAAAGATACAGTGAAAAGTTCGAGATGAAGGTTTATTTTATTGTATCTGAATTGTTCAGCAACATTATAAAACATAGTGATGCCAGAAAAGCTCAAATTTCGCTGCTCGAAAACAATGATCAGCTTATCATTATTATTCACGATGACGGAAAAGGTTTTAAAACCGAAAAACTAAACGAAGCAGAAGGTTTTGGCCTGAACCGAATCAGGGCGCGAATCAAAAAATACAAAGGAAGTTTTGCCATTGTTTCGAAAGAAAACGAAGGAACCTCAATCAAAATCAGAATACCATTATCACATTAAATAAGTTTACTTCTTCCCGATTTCGACAATCTCTAAATCTTTTATTTTATCGTCATCAATAACAAATCGCAACATGGTCCGAACCTGATGAAATCCGCTTTTTCCAGCCGCACCGGGATTCATGTGCAACAGATTGTGTTTTTTATCAAACATTACCTTTAGAATATGCGAATGTCCACAAATGAATAATTTGGGCGGGTTCAAAGCCATTTCTTCCCGAATAGCGGGATTGTATTTTCCCGGATAACCACCAATATGAGTCATCCATACTGAAACATTTTCGCATAAAAACCTGTTATGCAAAGGAAATTCCAGCCTTGCCTGTGCATCATCTATATTCCCGTAAACACAACGCAAAGGTTTTAGCTTTTTTATGGTATCCGTAACATTCAAATCGCCAATATCGCCGGCATGCCAAACTTCATCAGCCTGATTTACATATTTTAAAATAGTGTCATCAATATGGCTGTGAGTATCAGAAAGCAGGAGGATTTTTTTCATTTTTTTAAAGGCTCAAAAGATTTAGAACCGCAAAGGTACAAGGTTTTTCTAAAAGAGATATCAAGATTCGGAGTTGCTAATTTGCTAAGTTTTTTGTTATATGAACTATAGTCAGACCTGACAGGTTTTAAAAAAGTGTCAAGTCTCCTGGAAGGTCTCAATGATTTAACATTTCAATATCTTATTTATAAATTCATTTCAAAAATTTAAACCTCCAGAATGTTAGACGCACTGCAATGCGTCTCTACGATTTATTATTTCAAATTACAATATACAAAACCTCTGAACATTTGTTACTTTGCTACTTTGAACCTTTAAAGAAAAACTTTGTACCTTTGCATCTCTGAACCTTTGAACCTTCACCTTTGAGATATTTTATTCAATTCGCCTATAACGGAACACATTATCATGGTTGGCAATTTCAGCCCAACGCGTCTTCTGTTCAGGAGACTTTAAACAAAGCTTTTTCGGTTTTGCTAAATGCACCTATAAATATAATGGGTGCCGGAAGAACGGATACAGGTGTTCATGCACAGGAAATGTACGGTCATTTTGATATTGAAACTGCGCTTAACGTCCCTACTTTAGTGCATAAACTGAATTCATATTTACCAAAAGACATTGCGATTTTCGATATTATTTTGGTTCACGATGAAGCGCATTGCAGATTTGACGCTACTAAAAGAACGTATGAATACCATATCAACACTGTTAAAAATCCGTTTACGGAGGAATTGAGTTGGTATTTTAATCAAAAATTAGACGTAGCTTTGATGAATGAAGCTGCAAAAATCTTGCTGAATCATACCGATTTTCAATGTTTCTCGAAAGTAAATACGGATGTAAATACTTTTGATTGCACGATTTTTGAAGCGTATTGGAAAAGCGAGAACAACAAATTGGTATTTACCATTTCGGCGAACCGGTTTTTAAGAAATATGGTTCGTGCCATTGTGGGAACTTTGGTCAATATTGGTTTACACAAAATTTCTCTCACTGATTTCGAAAATATTATTGCCAGCAAAAGCAGAGAAAAAGCTGGTTTTTCGGTTCCGGCACACGGATTGTACTTAACCGAAATTGATTACGATTATATATAGCTATAAGCTGTAGGCAATAAGCAGTAAGCCTTATGCCTAAAGCCTAAAGCCTAAAGCTTAAAAAACTAAATGAAAGCAAAAGCATTTGATACCGGATTATTCAAACGAATCTTAAAATATACTAAACCTTATAAGTGGCGCTATTATGGCGTTATTGTTTTTGCTGTGTCATTATCGATTTTTGCAGCACTTCGCCCTTATTTATTAAAACAAACGGTCGACGGCTATATCAAGACGCACGACAAGGAAGGTTTATTGATGTACATTGTATTAATGGGCGTGGTTCTTTTGTTTGAAGTTTTCTCTCAGTTTTATTTTGTGTATTGGGCCAACTGGCTGGGACAGGATATTGTAAAAGACATTAGAACTAAACTTTTTAAACACATTCTGAGTTTTAGAATGAAATATTTTGATTTGGTTCCGGTGGGACAATTGGTAACCAGATCTGTGTCAGACATTGAGTCGATTGCGCGTATTTTTAGTCAGGGTCTGTTTATGATTATCAGTGACTTGATGAAAATGCTTGTTGTACTGATTTTTATGTTTTATATGAACTGGAAACTGACCTGGATTGTGGTCGTTGCTATGCCGATTCTGGTTTACATTACCCGAATATTCCAGCGTAAAATGCAGGTTGCTTTTGAGGAAGTACGTACGCAAATTGCCAACATGAACTCGTTTGTACAGGAACGTGTGACGGGAATGAAGATTGTACAGCTTTTTAACCGTGAAAAAATTGAAGCGGATAATTTTAAAGAAATCAACAACAAACACAGGGTTGCCTGGATAAAAACAATTTTATACAACTCGATATTTTTTCCTATTGCTGATATTATTTCTTCAATTACATTGGGATTGGTTGTGGTCTATGGCGGATTTAAAATCCTGAATGGCGATCATTTTACCACTTTTGGGGATTTATTTTCTTACACGATGTTTATCGGAATGCTGTTTAACCCATTGCGTCAGATTGCGGATAAATTCAACGAGATGCAATTAGGAATGATTGCTGCCAATCGTGTTTTTGATATTATCGATACGCAGGACCATATTCAGGATACAGGAACGCTTGAAGCTCCGGTTTTTGAAGGAAGTATCGAATTTAAGGATGTCCATTTTAGTTATATCCCGGAAGAGGAAGTCATAAAAGGAATTGATTTATCAGTTGCTTCAGGGCAAACTATTGCAATTGTAGGTTCTACGGGAGCAGGAAAATCGACTATTATTAATTTACTGAATCGTTTTTACGAGATCAATAGCGGCACAATTTTTATCGACGGTCATAATATCGAAAATTATACGCTTGCTTCGTTGCGAAAACAAATTGCTGTGGTTTTGCAGGACGTTTTTTTGTTTGCCGATACGATTTATAACAATATCACTTTGCACAATCCGGAGATTACGCGTGAACATGTTTTGAATGCTGCCAAAAAAATTGGTGTTCACGATTTTATCATGAGTTTGCCGGATAATTATGATTTTGATGTAAAAGAACGCGGCGTGATGCTTTCGTCAGGACAGCGCCAGTTGATTGCCTTTTTGAGATCGTATGTAAGCAATCCGAGTATTTTGATTCTGGATGAAGCGACATCATCAATCGATACATATTCTGAAGAATTGATTCAGCGTGCTACAGAAACAATAACCAAAGGAAGAACTTCGATTATCATAGCACACCGATTGGCTACAATTGTCAATGCAGATAAAATTGTAGTGATGGATAAAGGACTAATTGTAGAACAGGGAACACATCAGGAATTGCTCAATAAAGCCGACGGTTATTATAAAAACCTCTACGACTCTCAATTTTCTGTCGCCAATTAGATTTTCAAATGCTAAAAAAGTTCTTAAAAAAGTTAAATAAGCGTTATAGGAATCATAAATGTAAGATCTGAGCGAAATTATATAATTGTTATGCTTTTTGAATTATTTATCTTTGAGAGACAAAATTCAAATGCAAAAGAAAATGCCACAAAATAGATTTTATCCAAACGAAGAATTCAAAGAAATAGAAATAAACGCCTCATTACAACTCAGATATGCAATTTCAAACAAAGGCCGACTAATAAGCTTTACAGATGAAATTCAAAGCGGACGCCTATTAAAAGGCGGCTTAAGTGACGGATATCCGACTTTTAGGTTTAAAGTTAAAAACGATGACAAAATCGTTAATAAATATCTCTTCTTATATAAATTAGTTGCCCATTATTTCATTCCCAAAACTTCAGAAGAACAAACTTATGTACTTCATTTAGATTACAACCGAAGTAATGATGATGTAAACAATTTACGTTGGGCAACAAAAGCCGAAATGATGGCGCACAGTCGTAAAAGTCCGCGCGTTATTCAGGCAAAAAAGAACCTGATCGAACACAACTTAAAAGCTGACGGAAGAAAATTGACCACTACAAAAGTGATGTTAATCAAGAAAATCCTGGCAAGACCGGAACAAAAAACGCGTCTGAAAATGATCGCCAAACAATTTGGTGTGAGCGAAATGCAGATCAGACGAATTGCCAGCGGCGAAAACTGGGGACATATTAAGGTTTAGCTTATTTACGGTTAGATGATAAAGTAAAATGTGAAATGGAAATCCAAATTGGGTTTCATCTCACATTTTACTTTTTTTATTTCACATTTCTTAGTTACATTTCACATTTTACACTGAACATTTTACATATCTAAAGTGTTTTTTAAAATAATTCCTTAAATTCGCAATCACAAATAACAAAAGAATAAATCGAAAAATGAGTTTCGGAATTAAACTTCGTTTTCGGTAATAAATACTAAAAACCAAAAAAATGAAATACGACATTATTGTTTTAGGAAGTGGTCCTGGCGGATATGTAACAGCTATTAGAGCTTCACAATTAGGCTTTAAAGTAGCTGTAGTTGAAAAAGAAAACTTAGGGGGTGTATGTTTAAACTGGGGGTGTATCCCAACAAAAGCATTACTAAAATCAGCTCAGGTTTTTGATTACTTAAAACACGCTTCTGACTACGGATTGAAGGTTTCTGAATTTGATAAAGATTTCCCTGCAGTAGTTCAACGCAGCCGTAACGTTGCTGACGGAATGAGCAAAGGAGTTCAGTTCTTAATGAAAAAGAACAAAATTGACGTTATCGAAGGTTTTGGAAAACTAAAACCAGGAAAAAAACTTGACGTTACAGACAAAGACAATAAAGTTACTGAATATAGCGCTGATCACATTATCATCGCAACCGGAGCTCGCTCTCGTGAGTTACCAAACTTACCTCAAGACGGAGTAAAAGTAATTGGATACCGTCAGGCAATGACATTACCAACACAGCCAAAATCTATGATTATCGTAGGTTCAGGAGCAATTGGAGTTGAATTTGCACACTTTTACAACTCAATGGGAACTGAAGTTACTATTGTAGAATTTATGCCAAATATCGTTCCTGTTGAAGATGAGGATATCTCTAAACAAATGGAACGTTCTATGAAAAAAGCGGGAGTAAAAATTATGACCAACTCTTCTGTTGAGAAAATTGATACTACCGGAACTGGTGTAAAAGCCACTGTAAAAACGGCTAAAGGCGAAGAAATCCTTGAAGCTGACATTGTACTTTCGGCAGTTGGAATTAAAACGAATATCGAAAACATAGGTTTAGAAGAGGTTGGAATCGCTGTTGACAGAGATAAAATCTTAGTAAACGCTTACAACGCCACTAACATTCCTGGTTACTATGCTATTGGAGACATTACTCCGGGTCAGGCTTTGGCTCACGTAGCATCTGCTGAAGGAATTAACTGTGTAGAGAAAATTGCAGGTTTACACGTAGACCCAATCGATTACGGAAACGTTCCTGGTTGTACCTATGCAACTCCTGAAATCGCTTCTGTAGGTTTAACAGAAAAACAAGCTAAAGAAAAAGGATACGAACTAAAAATTGGTAAGTTCCCATTCTCAGCTTCCGGAAAAGCAAAAGCTGCCGGTGCTGCTGACGGATTCGTAAAAGTAATCTTTGATGCGAAATATGGAGAATGGTTAGGATGCCACATGATTGGTGCCGGTGTTACAGATATGATTGCTGAGGCAGTTGTAGCGCGTAAACTTGAAACTACAGGTCATGAAATCCTTAAATCGATTCACCCTCACCCAACAATGAGCGAGGCTGTTATGGAAGCTGTGGCTGATGCTTACGGCGAAGTAATTCACTTGTAATACCAAACCGTTTTACGGTTACATATAATTTTCAATTCAAAAATCCGATTTGCGAAAGCAAGTCGGATTTTTTTATGTCTCTATTTTTCAAATCTGCAAAAAACTGAGATCAGTAGAATTTATCATTATTTAAAAGTCAATTATTGTAATAAAAAAGCCTCAAAAAACATATCTTTGTATTCAATATTAATGTTTTACTATTTTTTATTTTCTTATGAAAAATCTTATTTTGAAGAACCTCAACGGAAGAAAAATTATTATTCTCTTTATTTTCACCAATATCATTTATTCATTTATGATGCTGATAACAATTCCAAAAGTAATGGATTATGCCGGAGGAATGAAAATATTAGACATTATACCCAACGGTTACAATTTTGAATATGTCAACTCTTTACTACATGCCTTAGGTTCGAAAGGAAGACATGCGTATTTATACTGCCAGTTACCAATAGATATGATATATCCTTTATTTTTTGGAGTGACTTATTCGCTAATTACAGCCTACATTCTCAATAAACTCAATACACTAGAAACACATTTATTCTACCTCTGCTACGTACCTCTTTTATCCGGACTTTGCGACTATCTCGAAAACATTGGTATAATTACGATATTGAATCGCTATCCTGAAAACTCTATTATTTCAGCACAGCTTACCAGTATTTTTTCTGTTGCAAAAAGTATTTTTACGATTACATCTTTTATCATCCTGACACTCTTATTGAGTGTATTCGTAATAAAGTTCTTTCTTAAAAAGAAAACATCTACTTAAATAAACATCATTCGAACTTCATCCTATTCAAAAATTAAACTTGCGAAAACGGATTCCTTTTTTTCTATCCTATTTTCTTAATATTTAACCTTATTCTATTAGTAAATTGACTTTTGGCAGGCTTTTATCCGCACTACTATTCTTATTTTTATTTTCGTTATAAAAAGCCCAAAAGCTTATTAAACAACTTTTTTAATTTAACAAAGATAATAAAATGAGAAAAAAAATGATGTTTGCCGCATTCGCATTAAGCATTGTGGTCGTGTCTTGTTCAAATGACAACGAAACTACACCAACTCCAGACCCAACAGCAGAATCTAAATTTCTAACTACAACAATTGACAATTTTTCGGATACAAATGTGTACAGCAGTATTACCTATAATGCTGATATGAGTTTCAAAAACTACACCTATTATCAGAAAGGTTCAAAAGCAGGAACCCCAATTGTAACAACTTTACAATATAGCAACGATGTTCCTACAGCAATTATAACAGGTGTAAGAGCTGACGGAACAGATGGAACGGTTTTATACGAATTAAAAAGTAATACTGAAGGACAGGTTGTAAAAGTGATACAGAAAAAAAATCTGCAGAACAACAGAATATCTGATTCCTTGTTTTATAACGACAAAAAGTATCTAACAGAAATTCATCATTATAACAAAACTGATATCGATGACACAGAACGACTGACAGGTATCGAAAAATTTACCTGGGACAATCAAAATCTGGTAAAAGTAGAAGAAGAGTTCTGGCAGCTGGGTGTAAAACTTGCACAGAATTACGTAACCACTTATACTTATGATGATAAAGTAAACCCGCACAAAACGATGCCCAAAATAGCCTGTTTATACAACCAGATGGCAAGCGGTCCCTATTTATACGGAAAGTTACCGTATTATGCTTACCTCTCTCAAAATAATCCGCTTGAAATAGTAAATACTTACTATTCATTTGAGCCAGGAACCGGAATGACAGGCAGCGCCGCAAAGCAAACTTACACCTATACTTATGCCGAAGATGACTATCCTATAACACAACGCTACGAATACATCCCAATGGGAAGCACTAATCCTGTAGAAATTGTAACACTAAAATATTCATACATTAGAAAATAAACTTAAACGAGCCAGCAAATTTCTCTGGCAACGACAAGTGTTTATAGTTTTTTATTTCAAATCCGATTTGCTAAAAACAGGTCGGTTTTTTTTATGTCCTGCCGCAAATGGTAAATTAACACTGCCCTCAATTACACCATATTATTTATAAAAAAAACAGTAACCTTTAGATATCAAACAAAAGAATGACTTACGATAATAAAATGATATTTTTGTAGCACCCAAAATTTATTCTAAGATGAAAAACCTACTGTTCATTATTACAATTTCTTTTCTTTTGCCAAGCACCTTTTTCGGTCAGTCAGACAAAAGCATTCCTGAAAATTCAGCAAATTCAAATGCTTTTTCAAAAGCATATAATTACCTTAACGATTTCGAAAAGATATTAACTCCAAGTCAAATTACAACTTTAAATACAACTCTAAAATCCTCTGAAGAGAAATCAGGCACTAAAATTATTGTTGTTACAACTTCTTCTATAAAACCCTACGCAAGTGTTCCCGACTATTCTTATAATCTGAAAAACTATCTTTCTGAGAATTTAAAACTGACTCCTGCATTTTTAATTATATTAAGCAAAGAGTTGAGACAAATTCAGATTCAGAGCAGCTATGAAGCACGGAACAGACTAACTGAAGACGAAACCAGAAACATTATAAACAGTTTTGCAATTCCTGAATTTAAAAAAGGTGATTATTATAAAGGGTTAGAAAATGCAGTAACGCAGATCATAAAAAAATTGGAATAATACTTTTGATCTAAATCCGATTTGCTTTCGCAAACCGGATTTTTTTTTGAGCTTACTGTAAAAAATCCTTAACTCCTTAAAACATTCATAAAATCAACCATTACTTTTTTTCCTTTCTTACAAAAAATTTATATTTACGTAATAAGAAATAATTATTACTAAAATAGAAGTGATGGAAAATACACCAATATTCTTTGCCGACGGAGAAAGCCCGAAAATGATTGACGCATTTAGAAAAGCGCAGGAAACTTTTAAATATTTCTGGAGAGAACTATCCTGGGAATACCGCAGAATCGTGCCCGCACTTGACGTGGCCTGCGTAAAATTGGCCTTTACCCAGGAAATAAACGGCAATACTGTTGTAGAACATATGTGGATCAATGATATCAATTTTGATGGCGAAAAAATAAAAGGCATCTTAGTAAACGATCCGGACGAATTAACCAATGTCACTAATAGCGAGTATGTCGAAATTCCGGCAAACCAAATTAGCGATTGGTTATTTGTAACACAGGACAAAACTTATGGCGGTTTTACGATACAATCAATGCGTTCAGAAATGAACGAAACTGAAAGAGAAGAACACGATGCCGCATGGGGTTTAAACTTTGGAGACTTCAATGATATTCTGGTTGCCTATGAACAAAAAGAAAAACCTGAAAACCTGACAGAGCATCCTATGAGCAGGAATATGAAAGAAAGCCTTGTTGATTTTGTTAAAGCAAATCCTAATGAAATTACGGCTCAGGACGAATTTGGATATACGTTTTTGCACCGCGAAGCAATTGCAGGAAATAGCACAATTGTAGCGGTTTTATTAGAATCCGGCGCCGATAAAAATGCAAAAACGCACAACGGCAAAACAGCTTTAGATTTTGCAAAAGAACTCAAATGGGATCATCTAGTCCCGCTATTATAAGATATGATCTAAAAATCCGATTTATGAAAGTAAGTCGGATTTTGTTTCTACACATTGAAATTGTTAATAAAATTACCGTTTGTCAGCTTATAATATGACAACATTCTAAACTATTCGTTAGACATTTGATTCATTACAAATCATCCTGTTTTGAATTAACATTAGAAATGTGCAACAATGAAAAATCTTAGAAAACTGAAAATTTATACAAAATACAAAGCCGGACTTTACAGAGGCACACCAATTCCGGGAATACGACTTGAAGGCAAATGGCTTAACAAACTTGGCTTTAACCAAGGCCAGATGGTAACCATACAACAAGAAGAACACAGGCTGATAATCACTGTTGATAAAGAACAAAACTGACTATCGCAAATACGTGATCAAATTGTTTCATTTAATTTAAAAACACGCCAAAACATATATTTTTATAACTTTATCCCTAAATAATAAAGTCATGAAAGAAATATGCATTGTTGAATTTCCGTCTAATTTGGGTTTAAAAGAACCTCAACCCGGAAAAGAACCCGGAGTAAAAAACCTGCCCAACTGGTTCTGGAGACACAACTTGCATAAAGCCATTGATCACAAAGATGTTCTCAGACTTGATCCGCCAAAATATACGACCAATAGAGATAGCGAGACTAATATTCTCAATGCAAATGCATTAGTCGATTATGCCCGTGAGCAGGCGTATCTTATAAATAATTTACTGAGTCAGAATAAATTTCCGTTTATACTTGGCGGAGATTGCAGTATTTTGTTAGGCTCAGCGATAGCTTTAAAACAAAAAGGAAATTACGGATTATTCTATCTTGACGGCCATACTGATTTTATGAATGTTTCGTTGTCTGAAACCGGAGGTGCTGGCGGAATGGCGGCTTCGATAGTAACGGGAAACGGACCTCCTAAACTGACCAATATTCTAAATTTGTCGCCTTACATAAAAGAAGAAAATCTCTGGTGCGCAGGCAATCGCGAATACGATGATGAATACGAAAACGAAATCCGCAACTCCTCTGCAACTTACCTCAGCCTTCATGAAATAAGAAAACAAGGCATTTCGAATGCTGTTCAGACTTTCCTGACCGAAGTAAAAAACAAAAATCTCGACGGTTTCTGGCTTCATATCGATGTCGACGTTTTAAACGACTCGATTATGCCATGCGTAGACAGCAGGACACCTGATGGTCTGACTTACGAAGAATTTAACGAACTTACCTCCTATTTGTTTCAAAGCCCAAAGTTAAGCGGACTTGAAATCACCATTTTAGATCCGGATCTGGATGCAACAGGAAAATATACAAAGAATTTTGTCGAAAATATTTCAGCTACTTTCAAAAAGCATTTCGGTACTTTAGGTTCATAAATCCGCAAAATATTACGCTCTAAAATCAGGTTCTTTTTAAATTTTAGCCTAAATTAGTCTTACGAATATCTTTTACTATAAAAGCTGTTTTTAGAAAGTCTAATTGCCCAAATAATAAAAAAACATGACGCTAGAAGAATATAAAAAAGAATTTTCAGAGGATGATGCTGTTGGCTGGTTGGCTATAGATAAACCATTAGAAGCGCTTTATCCCAATCAGGAACCCAAACATTTTGCTCCTCCACTACATTATATGCTGGGCGGAGAAGATCCGCTTGACGGAATAAGTATCTACGAAAGTAAAAAGCAAACAGATCATTTTCATTTCGTGACTTATGGCTTTTCGGAATTGTATTATAATGAAGAAAAACTAGACAGTGAATTTAGCAAATGGGGTTTTGAACTTACTTTTCGATTAAAACCTTTTGAGCACGACAACGAAACGCCGGCCTGGCCAATTGCGCTTTTGCAAAACATTGCCAAATATGTTTTTAGCAGTGGCAACTGGTTCGAAGAGTTTCATTATATGCCGGCAAACGGCCCAATCAGACTTGATACCGAAACGGAAATAACCGCGATATTGTTTGTAAACGATCCTGAATTAGAGAAAATACAAACGCCACATGGCGAAGTTTCATTTTTGCAGATTGTTGGAATAACAACTGCCGAATATGACTTTTTAAAAGAAAACCCCGAAACGGCTGAAGAATTATACCATAAACTGAAAGAAAATAATCCTTTGTTGATTACTGATTTAACAAGGAAATAAAAGAATATCAATTCAAAAAATCCGACTATGAATGCCCAAACAATTCATAAGCCGAAGACATAAAATGCGATCCATTTTATCCCTATATTGATTTCAACAGCAATTCAAACTATAATGAGAAAACGAATAATCTATCAGATTGATTCTTTTACAAAAGAAAAATTCAAAGGAAATCCTGCCGGAGTTGTCGTAAATGCAGATGGATTAAGTGATTATCAAATGCAGCAAATCGCACGGGAATTAAACAATTCCGAAACGGCATTTCTTTTCTCTCCTGACAGTACAGATTGCGATGGCGTAATTCGATACTTTACCCCAAATACCGAAGTCCCAATTTGCGGACACGCTACAATCGCAGCCATGTATGCCAAAGCTATCGAAGAAAAATTAGATTCCTGTATTCTGAAATTCAAAACCAAAGTTGGCATTCTTCCGTTTGAAATCATCAGGAAAAATGATGATTACCAAATAATAATGACGCAGGGAAATTTTGAACTTAGTCCGGCATTCAACAAAGAGACAAGCAGCAAAATGATAACGGCATTAGGATTAGAGCAATCAGATATTAACGAAAAATGCCCTATTCAAATCGCTTCTACAGGACATTCTAAAGTAATGATAGGAATCAAAAACAGGAAAAAACTAAACTCCTTATCTCCCAATTATGCTGATCTTGCCACTTTAAGCAAAGAGATCAACTGCAATGGTTATTTTGTTTTTACTTTCGATTCTGACGATAATGACATCCTAACCTATGGCAGAATGTTTGCCCCGGCAATTGGCATAAACGAAGATCCTGTGACCGGAAATGCAAACGGGCCACTTGGCGGCTACCTTATAGAAAATAAAATTATTGCCTCAGAAAATAACACATTCGAATTCAACGGAAGACAAGGCCAGAAAATAGATCGTCTTGGTGTTATAAAAGTCAAAGTAATTATAGAAGAAGACAAACCCAAATTGATTCAGATAAAAGGTGATGCCGTAGTTGTATTTAGAACCGAAATAGAAATCTAAATTCATTTCTTAGCCTTATCAAAAAACTAAAATGGAAATCATCAAAATCAGAAAAAGCGACTATCCGTCTTTGAGATCCTTATTCCTAAAAGAAAGACAAACCACTTTCTCCTGGATTGATCCATCAGGTTTTCATCTGAAAGATTTTGATACAGCCATAAAAGACGAAGAAGTTCTGGTCGCTATTATCGATACTATTGTAGTTGGTTTTATTTCGATCTGGATGCCCGATAAGTTCATTCATCATTTGTATGTCGATCAAAAATATCATGATAAAGGCATCGGAACCCAATTACTAAAAGCGGCAATTGACAAAGCCAATTTTCCTCTTATTTTAAAATGTCTCGAGAATAATACCAAAGCCGTTGCCTTTTACAAACGAAAAGGATTTATAGAAAAAGAAAGAGGTCCATCTGAACATGGAGACTATATATTATTTGAATTATTAAAGAATTTGCAATAATTTACAAAATAAATAAAAAGATAACGCAACCATTTAACAAAACGAACATCTATTAATCAAAACATATTACTAACCAGTTAAAAAAGTTATTCTTATTATTTCTTATAGGCTATCACTTATATACGTTTGAAATCAAAACTCTAATTCTAAATAAATAAAATCATGAAAAAAATAATTACTTTACTTCTTATCGCTTTTCTATCTACAAATTGCTCTGGTAATGATGATGATACAACTCAAAATCCGGTTGTTGGAACATGGAAATTAATGAAAACTGACAAAGTTGTTTTTACCGGTACTACGGGGATTGTTTCTACAGATCATTCATCTCAAAATATCATTTATAAATTTGACTCGAAAGCAAATCTAACTATCACGAACGGTGCAGATGTAAAAACTTCTAAATACGAGTATAAATTTGATTATCTGTCAGGAAGTAATACTCCCGGAGAAACAAAACAAAATATGGTCGTAATTGATGGTTCAAAATATCTTTATAGCCTTGTTGATGGACAAATGAAATTAGATGAATCTTATGTCGATGGTCAAACTTTATATCTGAAAAAACAATAATGTTATTTTTAAATAAATAAAAAAAGAATTAAGCGAAGTATTCCCTTATTATATGCTAAAATCAAGCCATTCATATTAGCAAAACAACTTTAGAAAAGATCCTGATGGCCAATACTTTTTACTCTTATTTAGCTTTTATAACACCCGCTTCAGATGCAAATCTTATTGTTTTAAAAAATAATTTAGAAATTTTTTATGCTAGACCAGCAATAAAAGACAAACCGGAAATTGTATTTGAAAATAATCAAATCACAATTATTTTTAATGGAGAATATCGCCTAAGCATTGCATTTTCTGAAGAAGAATATGTAAACGAAGAAGCTCTTGAGATTGCTCAGCAGCAACAGCTTGATTATAATGAAAATGTTTTTGATAAAACACAACTAGAAACTTGCTGTAAAAGATTTGAAGTCTGGGGCGATGATGATTTTGATATGGATTATTTTAATGACAGTTTATTTGTAATTGAAGCAATAGAAAAATTTAACGGCATCATTATTTTTGCTATTCAATAATACTCTTATATAATTAGATTTAAGCCGGATGAAATAAAAGCATAAAACCTTTACATTTTAAAGCAATAAAAACATAAAATCAATTTTGTAAATGATTTTGAAGAAGGGTTAATAAAACCATTAAAACAACGAAATATCTTACTTAAATTTGTACTTTTGCTGACCGAAAAACCTCGGTATAAATTAATAGCAAAATCATGGAAGAATCAGTAATTGAGAAATCAGTCTTCGAAGAAATACCAACAGAAAAAATTTATTCTGAAAAAGCAATTCGGCTAGGCACTTTTTTAGGAGGTCCATTGGTTGCTGGTTATTTTATGGCTGAAAACTTTAAAGTTTTTGGTGATTTTAATAAAGTAAGAAATACATGGATCATAACAATCCTTTCGACCCTTATTATTTTTGGTCTAATTTTTATGATTCCTGAAGATGTCAAGATTCCTAATGTTATATTTCCACTGATTTATATGGGAATTGCAGCTTATTTGACAAAGACATATCAGGAGAAAAACATCCTGCAACACACTCAAAATGGCGGCGAATTCTTTAGTGGATGGCGCATAGCGGGTATATCAATTATTGGATGTATCGTTACTCTGGGTGCAATATTTGGAGTCGCCTTTTTTAATGAGGCAGCAAACGGAAGGCTTACAGAGTCTACAAAAACGTATGGAGCGCTGAATCATGAGATTGTCTATCAAAATAATATCAATGAAAATGAAGTCGATAAAATTGCCAAAGCCTTTGAGAAAGAGACTTTTTTTGATAATTCATTTACAAAATACATCTATCTGGAAAAAATCGATAACAATTACGAGATATCTATTTCCTGCAATGAATCAATTTCTTATGATCCGATAGCTTATAGCTCTTTTGTAGAACTCAGAAAGAATATGCAAAAAGACTTTCCGGACAACAAAATCATTTTCAAACTAGTTGTCAATGACCTGGAGAATGTGGTAAAGAGAATTGAATAATAAACATGAATATAACAACTATAAAAATTTATCATCTTTTCTGGTTTGTTGCCGCAATTATTTTATTGGTGGGAATATGTAATCCCGACAATACGACAGTGGACATTAATATTCATGATACTTATTTTGTAATTGCGCATCTTCATCTCGCAATTGTATTATCTCTATTCTATTTTTTAAACGGATTTGGATATTGGTTCCTTCAAAGAGTACTAAAGAAACCACTTAAAAAATATTTAACCCTAATTCATTCTGTTATCGTACTTGGGAGTTTTATTTTTTACTGGCTTCTCGTCCTTTATTGTAAACTTTTTTTATCCAATTCTGGTTTCACTTTGTTTTATGATCGCAGTCAATTAATCAATATCACTTTGGTCAATGAGTTTATACTTATTGCTTTTATTGCCTTGCCTATTTTTATAGTGAATGTATTGACCACCATTTTCAAAAAGAATAATTAAACAAATCCTTTTTCAAACCCGACAGATTTTAAAAACCTGTCAGGTTTAGAACGGATTCAATTATAAAACCCAATTTTTAAAACTGTCCGATCCGCCCCTTAAAACTGTCGCTTTAAGCCCTTAACTTATTGATCATTAAAGCGTAAATTTGTTGTGTTAATTTCTAAAATCATACAAAATGAGTGCAACAGATTTTACTACAACAATAAAAACAGATCAATCTCCTAAAGAAGCTTTTGATGCTGTTACGAATGTTCGCGGCTGGTGGTCTGAGGAAATCGAAGGCAATACAGCTCAACTTAATGATGTATTCGACTATCATTATGAAGACATTCATCGCTGCAAAATTAAACTCGTCGAAGTAATTCCAAATCAAAAAATCGTCTGGCTGGTCGAAGAAAACTACTTTAAATTTACTAAAGACGAAACAGAATGGACAGGAACAAAACCCACTTTTGAAATCACTGAAAAAGAAGGGAAAACAGAACTACAGTTTACACATTTTGGCTTGAATCCTGCATACGAATGTTTCGAAATATGCCGCGATGCCTGGACAAATTACATTCAGAATAGCCTGAAAAAGCTTATTACAACCGGAAAAGGCGAACCAAACGCAACAGGAAAACCACAAACAGAAAACGAGAAAAAATTGTCTGAAAAATAATTCTCATACTTACCTCCCATCTTTCGACTACGACAATCGTAGATTTGGCTACAGCTGTCATCCTGATGTTGCGCAACTTTGTATTATAAAATTTTAGACAAATGAAAATTATACTTACAGGTTCTCTAGGGAACATAAGCAAGCCATTGGCTCAGGAATTAGTACAAAAAAAGCATCAGGTAACCGTAATTAGCAGTAGCACTGACAAACAAAAAGAGATTGAAGATTTAGGAGCTACTGCAGCAATTGGTTCTGTTGAAGATGCAGACTTTTTAACCAAAACTTTTACAGGCGCAGTTGCGGTTTATTGTATGATTCCGCGTGCGAATTATTTTGATCCCAATCTGGATCTTGATGCTTTTACCCGCAAAATAGGAAATAATTATGCCCATGCGATACAAAAATCAGGTGTAAAACGTGTGGTGTTTTTAAGTAGTATTGGTGCACATTTAGAACAAAACTCAGGAATAATTCAGCGTTATAATGAGATAGAAACTGTTTTGAAAAAACTGGAAGATGTCTCAATAACCTTTATGCGACCAACTTCTTTCTTTTATAATTTGCTGGCCTATATCCCAATGATCCAATCTCAGGGAATAATTGCTGCAAATTATGGTACCGATAAAATGATTCCGTGGGTTTCGCCAAATGACATAGCTGCCGCAATTGCTGAGGAAATCACCACTCCGTCTCAAGGAAAAAAAGCGCGTTATGTTTCGAGCGATGAATTAACAGGCGATGAAACAGCTCGTATTTTAGGCGAGGCTATGGGCAAACCGGATTTAAAATGGGTTTTAATCAGTGACGAAGAAACACTAAACGGCTTGACAAACTTAGGAATGCAGCCTAAAATCGCCCAAGGTTTGGTAGCAATGTATGCTGGACTTTATAATGGTTTATTGAGTGAAGATTACATTAAAAACAGACCTGTAGAAATGGGAAAAACAAAACTGGCAGATTACGCCAAAGAATTTGCTGCTATTTATAACCAGAAATAAGTACCTTAGACGATGGCAAATCAGCAACCTTTGCGAATAAAAAGTATCAGCGAATTTCATGAATTTAGAGATTTGCCAAAACCGGAACATCCGTTAGTGAGCGTTTATAATTTTGAAGATCTTAAACGTCTCAACGAAGATGAACCCAAAAGTTTAATGCTCGATTTTTATTCGATTGCTTTAAAACGCTGTGCAAATGCCAAAATGAAATACGGTCAGCAGGAATATGACTTTACTGAAGGTGTCTTACTTTTTATTGCGCCGGGGCAGGTTTTTTCTATAGAAGGCAATGCAGAGCTGGAACATACAGGATGGGCATTAATTGTTCATCCTGATTTTTTGTGGAATACTCCTCTGGCAAAAAAAATCAAGCAATATGAGTATTTTGGTTATTCGGTTCATGAAGCCCTGCATTTATCTGATAAAGAGGAAAAGATGATTATTGGCATTATAAAAAATATTCAGCAGGAATATCAGTCGAATATTGACAAATTCAGCCAGGATGTTATTATTGCTCAGATCGAATTACTCCTTACCTATGCAGAACGTTTTTACAATCGCCAGTTTATTACCCGTAAAATAAGCAATCATCAAATCCTGGCCCGTTTAGAAAATTTACTTGATGCCTATTTTGCAAATGACTCTCTTGCTAAAAGCGGTTTACCCACCGTTCATTATATCGCCGAAAGCTTACATATCACGCCCAATTATTTAAGTGGTCTGCTAAAATCACTGACCGGACAAAGTACACAACAGCACATACATGACAAATTGATCGAAAAAGCCAAAGAAAAGCTTTCGACCACCAACTTATCGATAAGTGAAATTGCTTTTGAATTGGGTTTTGAGCATCAGCAGTCTTTCAGTAAATTATTTAAGACCAAAACAAATGTCTCACCGCTTGAATTCAGGCAATCTTTTAATTAATTTACCCAAACTTTCAGCCCATACCTTCTTTAATTTTCATAAATTCGTTGGATTAAAAAAAACAAGTTTATGAATCCGATTTTCAAAAATACATTGGCCGTTATCATTGGTCTCTTTGTTGGAAGTGTTGTCAATATGGCTATTATTTTAATGAGCAGTTCGATTATTCCTCCTCCAAAAGGTGCTGACGTTACCACTATGGAAGGATTAAAAGCTACCATACATCTATTTCAACCAAGACATTTTATTTTTCCGTTTGTGGCGCACGCCCTCGGAACCTTTGCAGGTGCTGCAACAACAGCTGTGATTGCTGCCAATAACACAACAAAATTTGCCTTAGCAATTGGGGCTTTCTTTTTGTTGGGAGGTATTATCAATGTTTTCACATTGCCATCTCCTATCTGGTACAGTATTATAGATGTTGTATTTGCTTACTTGCCAATGGCATATATGGGTAAAAAACTAGTAGCAAGCAAAGCTCCTTAAATTTATAATTTAAACTATTTTCAAAATGAGCGAGAAATCAATCACCGGAAAACCAGCAAAAACATGTTATGAACATATTGGTGGAAAATTAGGTCAGTTACTTTTAGAAACTTTTGCTGATAAAGGCTGGATTGCTAAAAATAAACCAACAGACAAACACTTTTATATTACAGATTTGGGTCAAAAAGAATTTGAAAAATTAGGCGTTGATACCACACAAATCAAGTCAGAAGATTTATAAATATAAAAAATGAAAAAAGTTGGACTCGTAGGCGGAACCAGTTGGGTTTCGACAATAGATTACTATAAATTCATTAACGAAGGTGTAAACAAAAAACTGGGCGGACTGCAATTTGCAGAATGCCTGATTTATTCTCTGAATTTTGGTGATATTCAGGAAAAAACCTGGCCAGACTCATACGAACTGATATTGAATGCCTGTTTAAGTTTACAAAAAAGTGGTGTTGATGCCATTGTACTATGTGCAAATACAGCGCATATGCATGCGGACAAAATCGAAAAGGAAATCGAAGTTCCCTTGATTCATATTGGTACTGAAACTGCAAAAGCCATAACACGAGAAAAAATCACAACTGTTGGCCTATTAGGAACTTCGTTTTCTATGGAAATGGATTTTTATAAAGACCGTTTGAAAAGTTTTGGATTAAATGTGTTAATTCCTGAAAAACAGGAAACAAGAGATTATATACAACAAGTTTTAAAACAAGAACTGGGCAAAGGAATTATAAATCCGGAATCGAAAGAAAACTATATCAAAATTGCCAGCGAACTGATCGCGCGTGGCGCCGAAGGCATTATTTTAGGCTGTACCGAAATCCCGTTGCTTATCGATCAGTCTCATTTTGCTGTTCCTGTTTTTGATACTACAAAAATACATTCGGAAGCTATTGTGAGCTTCATGCTCTCTTAAACTTAAATTATAACTTATGGGCTATTTCGGCGGACTGGGTTCCGGAAAAGGATGGAATAAATTTAATTTTATCCTTACACCCAACGAATTTGAATCTATTTTTACCGATCTTAAATTTCACTTTGTGATCACAAATACAAGAGTTCCTATAGATTATAAAGCAACTGATACACTTTATGTATTTGGTGGCTACAAAGATTTTTTTAACGAAATTATAATTGGCAATAAAGAATATGATAGAAAAGAACATTGGTTTTATGAAGATAAAATCCGAATTTCTCTTACTGATGATCTTAATACTATTAACTTTAAAGATATTATCGACAAAAAGGGAGTCATTTCTAATGATTATAAACTAGTTGATCCAACAGAACCGGTAATAAATATCAGTCCTTTTTACATCACTTTTTCAAAGAATAATGAAAGTCTAAGTGTTGCTTATATGAATACTGAAGGAACTATTGGTTTAGAACTGACTTATCCAAAATTCGTAAGTTTTTCAAACGATAAATTCAATTCTATTGTTGATGCAAACACTTTTAATAATTATAACTTATTTAATGATCTGGTAAAAAACATAAAGGCAATATCCAATAAAGCAAAACTGCAAAGTGCTGCAAAACTATATCGTCCAAATTTCTGGATTAGTCCGGAAGCAAAAAAAGTAATTAACGAAAACCGATATTTAAAATCGAATTCATTACTTATTTCTTAAAACTATAAAATCATATATGAAAAAGAAGCTTAGAATATTTGTCCTTTTACTGGTAGCTGTTTTAGTATCAAATTGTGCGTCTTTTTCTAAAAAAGATTTTAAGAACGATTACACTAAAATAGATGAAAGCTCTCTAATTTCATTTAATGGAAAATTTAGCTTCTCTCCAATAAAAAAATTCGACAGGAAAACAGCACATTCAAATATCGAAACTTCAAAAAAGTATATCAATTCATACAATTACATCACAAATGAAAGTTTAAAATTTGAAGACATCGATTCTATTATAAATGGTCTGGTCGACTATCATATCGAATTAAAGCTGAGCAATACTGCCCAATTAAACGTCGAGTTATTCAAGAATAATTACAGTATAAAAAAACAGCAGATCAAAGGTGAACTCAAAAAAGACGGAATGTTCTATCTGCATAATACATTCCTGAAATGCACCGGAATACCCTATCTTTTTGGCGGATGCAATAACAATAAAAGACGAATTGCTATCTCAAAAAACAATAATCTGATTATAAATGAAGCCGTAGACAATACCGGCGCATTCTTGTTCCTTTTTTGGGCAGGACCAAGTTATAATGGTACTTATGAATTTAAACGCCTGGACTAAAATTATTAAGTACTTTTTGTTTTTCATAAATACTTATTTTATAACTTAGTTAGCTTTTAAATTCCAGAACCATGACTAAGAAAGAAATTGCCCAGGACTTTTTAAAACTCGCTGCAAACGGGCATTCACATGAAGCATTTCGCCTTTATATTGGTAAAAATTTCAAACACCATAATGCTTATTTTAAAGGCGATGCCGAGACTTTGATGCTGGCAATGGAAGAATCGACGAGAACAAATCCCAATAAGGTTTTTAAAATTCATCACATTCTTGAAGATGACAATCTGGTCGCTGTACATTCTCATCTCAAACAAACTCCTGTAGAACTAGGTTTTGCAGTTGTTCATATTCTTAAATTCAAGGGAGACAAAATTGTTGAACTTTGGGATTTAGGACAGCCTATTCCTAAAGATCCTATTAATGAAAACGGAATGTTTTAAGTTATTTTACAGCTGACACTAACAACTGATACTCCATTATAAAATTAACCGCAACGCCAAGATTTTTATCAATCGGTAAGTTTAAAAACACAAAGTTCGATAAGCTTTGTACAGACTCAGCTTTGCGCACTTTGCGATAAAAAAAACATTTTAACCTTAAAACCTGAAACTAAAAAAAATGAATTCCATTCTTAGAATCCCCTATTTATTATCTGTCCTTTTCTTATTTTCAAATTGCAATTCATTTGCACAAAAAAAAGACAATTATCCAACTCAAATTGATAGTCTCATAAAAAATACCAATCCTGTTTTTAATGGCGTTATTCTGATTTCTAAAAATGGAAAAAATATATATTCTAAAGTGCATGGTTTTACCAATTTCGACTCAAAAAAACCTTTGACTAGCAACAGTCAGTTCGAAATCATGTCGAATAGTAAACAAATCGCAGCGGTTTTGATTTTATTAGAAGTAGAAAAAGGAAAAATTAATTTACAAGATCCAATTAAAAAATATTTGCCGGAACTTACTCAAACCTGGGAAGATTCTGTAACCGTTCATCAACTTTTAAATCATACACACGGAATTGTCGACATCAATAAACCCCTTGAGTTTAAACCCGGAACTAATTTTCATTACGGAAACCTAAACTACAGTCTTCTTGGTAAAATTCTAGAACATACTTCGAAAAAAAGTTATAGCGAAATAGCCAATGCACTTTTCAAAAAGCTTGAAATGAAAAATACTTTTACTTATAATAAAACCAAAATCCAGAATCTAACTACGGGATACATAAACAACAAAAATACATTTGAACCTGTCAAAGAATCACTAATATCAAATGAAAACCTAGGCGCTGACGGAATCATTTCTACTGTAAATGATCTGGCAATCTGGAACAATAATCTCCATAAAGGAAAAATTTTAAAACCTGAAACGTATCAATTAATGATAAAATCAACTGTGCTATCGCAACACAACCTCTTTGGAAAAGAAAAAGAGCCTTATGGTTACGGTATTCGAATTATCGAAAAAGAACCGTTGAAATATTTGGGCCACACAGGATTAGGTGATGGTTTTTCTTCTGTAAATTTGTATTTTCCTGAAAGTGATGTAAGCTTGATTGTATTAGAAAATCAGATGAATGAAAATTCAGATTTGTTTTATATCAATGAATTTAAAATCAAGAACATTTTATTTAAAAGCAATTTGCTAAATCCAAAATAAAACAGAATGGCAAAAAATAAAACTACTGAAACCAATGAAAGTATTGCTGATTTTATAGATGCTTTTGTCAAAGAGGAAACCAAAAGAAATGATGCTTTTGAACTCATCAGAATAATGCAGGAAGTCACTCATTTTGAACCCAAAATGTGGGGGCCAAGTATAATTGGTTTCGGGAGTTATCACTATAAATATGCCAGCGGTCATGAAGGCGACGCACCGCTTGTGGGGTTCTCACCAAGAAAAGCAGCTATTTCGCTTTATATATATACTTCGCCAGATGATCGAGACGAATTACTTTCTAAACTAGGAAAGCATAAAGCATCTAAAGGCTGTATTTATATCAAAAAATTAGCTGATATTGATGTTGGAGTGCTTAAAAATATGATTTCACTTTCTTTAGAACATTTAAAAAAATTATACCCATCAAATTAATACTACCATGATCCTTACTATAGTTCTTCTCTTAGTTGCCCTTGCAATTTACATTTTTCAACATCCCAGATATGGGAAACAGCCCTCTGGAGAAAGATTGGCCTTAATGCAGAAAAGTCCGCAATTTAAAAACGGAAAATTCGAAAATATAACTTTTACACCAGAACTCGCAGAAGGTTATAGCTTTTCTAAAGTGCTATATGAGTTTCTATTTAAAAAAGTAGACCGCAAAATTCCGACTGATAATATTCCGTCTATCAAAACCAATTTACATGAACTCCCTATAGATCAGGATGTTTTAGTATGGTTTGGGCATTCCTCCTATTACATTCAGCTTGAAGGAAAACGTTTTTTAATCGATCCTGTTTTTAGCGGGAACGCCTCTCCTATTTACGGAACTACAAAAGCATTCAAAGGAACTGATATTTATACTGCCAGTGATTTTCCTGAAATTGATTATTTACTGATCACACACGATCATTATGATCATCTGGATTATAAAACGATTATGGAATTAAAACCCAAAATAAAACAAATAATTTGTGCTCTTGGTGTTGGCTCACATTTTGAGTTTTGGGGATTTGCAAAACACATTATCATCGAAAAAGACTGGCACGAAAAAATAAAACTCGATGAAAATCTGACTCTTTATACTACGCCATCAAGGCATTTTTCAGGCAGAAGCATCAAACGCTGTAATACGCTCTGGACATCGTTTGTACTGGAAGCCAACGATTTTAAAATGTATCTGGGCGGTGACAGCGGTTACGATACCCATTATGCCGAAATTGGAAACAAATTTGGCCCTTTTGACATCGCGCTTCTCGATAACGGACAATATAATCCGGCCTGGAAATACATTCATAATCTCCCGGAAGATGTGATAAAAGCCATGAAAGATATCAAAGCAAAAAGAGTTTTTCCGGTACATTCTTCTAAATTTCCATTAGCGCTGCATCCCTGGGACGAACCTTTGATAAAAGTAACCCAATTGAATGCCGCTTCAGAAAATCCGATTCCGCTAGTGACACCGAAAATAGGTGAATTAGTAGAACTCAGAAATGAAAAACAAGAATTTCAACAATGGTGGAAAGGGGTCAGATAGCTTATTGTAAACGTAAAATGTTTATTATAAAAAATGTGTTCTAAACTGAAATGGAAACACAAACCTGAAACTTGAAACCTGAAACCTGAAACAAAAAAAATCATAAACGCCATGAACCAAAAAATATACCTTCTAGCAATTGCTTTTCTAATTACCCTAAATAGCTTCTCTCAAAATACGTATGTCTTTTTAGGAAGTTACAATCGTGATCTGGCTGCAGAAGGTATTCAGGTGTATCAGTTAGATACTTTAAAAGGTAAATTAACTAAAATAACTTCGGCAAAGAATATCATCAATCCGTCGTATTTGACTTTATCACCAAACGGAAAATATCTTTATGCCTGTACCGATACGAAAACGCCAAATGCAGGAAGCGTTAGCAGTTTTGAATTTAATCCTGAAAATAAAACCCTGACTTTTTTAAACAAGCAATCCAGTGGCGGTGAAAATCCGGTTTATCTTTCGGTTCACAAAAGCGGCAAATGGCTGGTAAATGGTAATTATACAGAAGGAAGTGTATCAGTTCATCCTCTATTAGAAAATGGCAAAATTGATTCGATAGCACAAAATTTTCAATATACTGACGGAAGTATTAATAAGGAAAGACAAACGAAATCTCACGTTCATTCGACGGTATTTTCTCCTCAAAATGATTATTTATTCCTGCCTGATTTAGGCGCTGATAAAATTCGTTGTTATCGTTTTGACACAACTCAGAAACAGCCTTTAGTAGAAACAAAAGTTCCGTTTACCAAAACAGATTTAGAAGCAGGACCAAGGCATTTTACTTTTCACCCCAACGAAAAATCGGGTTATTGTATCGAAGAAATGTCCGGATCAATAAGTGTTTATCAATACGAAAACGGAACTCTGAAACAAATCCAGCGCATCAATACACATCCGGACACTATAACATCCGGTTTTGAAAGTTCAGACATTCATATTTCGCCAGACGGAAAATTTCTATACGCCACAAACAGAGGCAAAGAAAACAACATCGCCATTTTTTCTATTGACGAAAACGGTCTTTTGAAAAACATTGGCTACCAGTCGACTTTCGGAAAACATCCGAGAATTTTTGCCCTTGATGAAACAGGGGATTTTTTAGTGGCAACAAATGTCAATTCGGGAAATGTAGTCGTCTTTAAAAGAAATTCAAAAACCGGATTGCTTAAAAAAACAGGAAATGAAGTTAAAATGGAGAATGTTTCCTGTGTTCAGATTAAGAGAATATAATCATATTTTACGTTATTGCGAGGAACGAAGCAATCTCAAGTGCTGCATTGGCAAAAGTTTATAGTATTGCGATTTCGAACACAGATGACACGGATTCGCAAGCGAAAACACAGATTATCGCGTATTTTCTATTGTTTGGCTTTTATGCAAAATCAGAAATCACACAAAATTTATAAATCATTTATAATCTTATAATCTGTGGCAAAAAACTTCTTTCGCTGAAAACCAAAGTCAAATTTTTATTTTAAATTCGTGGTTCTTCGTCAAATTAGCGGCAAACAAAAAATTTTAAAACTTAAAAAATGACACAATCAGCATTCAATTTACAAACTGAAATTTTAGAAGACGACATTACAAAATTAGTTCCACTACAGGAAAGTGATTTTGATGCACTTTTTAAAGTGGCTTCAGATCCTTTAATTTGGGAACAACACCCAATCAAAGACCGATACAAAATAGAAGTCTTCAGACCTTTTTTTGATGCAGCAATCAACTCAAAAAGTGCTTTCTTGATTTTAGATAAAAAAACAAATGAAATCGTGGGCAATACCCGTTATTATGATTACAATCCGGAGAAATCCAGTATTGCAATTGGCTTTACCTTCATTGGTCGAAAATTCTGGGGCGGACTATACAATAAATCGAATAAAAAACTATTGATAGATTATGCTTTTCAACATGTAGATTCCGTACTATTTCATATTGGTACAGATAATATTCGTTCGCAAAAAGCAGTAGAAAAATTAGGAGGTTTAAAAATTGGTGAAGTAAGTGTTATTAGTAATGTCCCGCTCAATTTACCTCATTTTGAATATGAGTTAAAGGTTGAAAATTATAAATTGTGAGTTGTGAGTTATGAGTTATGAGTTGGAAAATTTCTACTTTTCATTTTGACAAATTAACTTTCAAATGTGCCTTTGGGCACTAAATATTGGTAGTTTATTAGGTTATAAAGTTGGTTAGCGTGCCCTAGTTACGCAATAGGATTTTTTGTTGCGTACCTACAGCACGCTAAATCTATTCTAATTCATATTTTTTCTACCAATCTGTAGTGCCTAACGGCACAAAATACCGTCTTTTAATCTTTGATTTTCATTATAACTTTCAACATTTAACGAATAACAAATAATCCTCTCACTTCTAACATTTAACTAATAACGAATTAACATATAACTAATAATCATCTCACTTCTAACCTTTAACGAATAAATTCTAACAATGAAAAGAATTACAGTATTCTGCGGTTCCAGTTTTGGTACTGAAGAAATATATAAAGAACAAGCAACATTGCTGGGACAAACCCTGGCAAAACAAAACATCGAATTGGTTTACGGCGGGGCAAACGTAGGTTTAATGGGCGCTGTAGCAGATGGCGTTTTGAATGAAGGAGGAAAAGCAATTGGAGTCTTACCTAATTTTTTAAGATCCAAAGAAATTGCACATCTTGGCTTAACGGAATTAATTTTGGTCGAAAGTATGCATGAAAGAAAGACCAAAATGAATGATTTATGCGACGGCGTCATTGCGCTTCCTGGTGGATTTGGAACTCTTGAAGAACTTTTTGAAATGCTGACATGGGCGCAATTAGGATTGCACAAAAAACCAATTGCAATTTTAAATATCAATGGCTTTTACGATTCTTTGATTGAATTAACGAAAGTTATGGTAGAAAAAGGCTTATTGAAAGAAACCAATCAGCAAATGCTTTTGGTAAGCGATACTATTGATGATTTATTAGAGCAAATGAAAAATTACGTGGCACCGACCACCGGAAAATGGATTGATAAAGACAAAGTTTGACCTATCTTAAAAAATCTAATTCTTAAATTGCTTTTTATAGTCACTTGGATTCAATCCTGTATATTTCTTAAACAGTCGGTTCAGGTGACTTGCATCGCTAAAACCAAATTCATATACAATTTCGTTGATTTGCAGATTGGTAAATTTCAATCTCGTTTCGATCAGTTTTATTTTATAGGCAATCGTATATTGCTGAATACTTTGTCCGGTTTTGGTTTTAAAATATTCACTGATATAAGTAGGCGAAACATTAAACTCTAAAGCCATTTTTGTCGCCTTTAGGGCTTGCGGCTGGTAAATATTCTGATGTACATAATTAAGTAAATCCAAACTCGGTTCCGTGGGAACCGGAGCAAATGCAACCGGAGAAATAAGTGAAATATTTCTGGCTGCAATTGTAATAATGGTATTCAGAATCTGTTTGATAACTTCCTGCTGCTGCGGAAAATTACCGATTTCTTCCCGGATCAAAGCCTCAATCATCGCTCTTAATAAAGGTTTATCGGTGACTGTTTTTAAAATACAGCCCGGTAAATGATTGTGATTATGAAATATAAATTCCAACTTCTGGATCCAGTCATTGCTTTGGGTTTTAAGATAACTGTTCTGAAACCTGATAAAGAAAAACTTAGTTTTTTCAGCCACTTCAAAACTGTGCGTATCCTGAGGAAAAATCAAGAATAACTTATCACAGGCGTATGGCAATCTGTGATCGTTTATGATTTGGGTTCCTTTTCCTTCCAAAACAAAAACCATTTCAAAAAATGTATTCTTCCGTTCTTTAGCCTCATATTCTGAAACTTCCAAAAACTGAAGTTCAAAAGGATAGTATAAATTTCTAATTTCCATACTCAAAAATACAAATTATTCCAATGATTGTACAAATTAAAAAAAGTAGTTCTTCCCAACTTTGTCATCTAAAATCATACAAAATATGGAAACAACTTCTTTTTTATTACTGCGTCTTGCCGTCGCCATCAGTATGTTTGGCCACGGATTGGTACGTCTCCCAAAACTAACTGCTTTCAGCAACTGGATGATTGGCAGTTTCGAAAATTCTATGCTGCCTAAAGTCATTGTGATACCTTTTAGCTACATTTTGCCGATAGCCGAATTCGTCATTGGTTTGCTTCTAATACTGGGTTTATTTACAAAACCTTCCTTGATAGCCGGAGGATTTGTCTTGCTGGTTTTATTATTCGGAACTTCAATGATCGAGAACTGGGAAGCCATTCCGTCACAATTAATTCACATTGCATTTTTTGCTTTGCTTTTGCATTTTATCGATTACAATAGTTGGACAATTGACACTTTAATCAAAAAATAATCATCATGGGTTCAAGAAGAAATTTTATCAAACAAACAGGAATTATTGGAATGGTCGGCTTGATCAATCCAATAGAAACTTTCGCAGAAGTATCACAAACAAAATCTTTTTTATCTGCTCCAAAAAAAAAATGGACAGATGGTTCACGATTAGTAGTATCGATTTCGATGCAATTCGAAGCTGGCGGACAACCTGATAATGCCGAAAGTCCGTTTCCTCAAAATATACAAAAAGGCTATATCGATCTTCCTGCCGCAACCTGGTACAATTACGGATACAAAGAAGGAATTCCGAGAATGTTAGACAATTGGGATAAACTGGGCGTAAAAGTTACCTCGCATATGGTGGGAACGGCAGTTTTGAAAAACCCGGAACTTGCTAAAGAAATTGTACAACGCGGTCATGAAGCCGCGGCACATGGCATGAACTGGAGCACGCAATATACAATGCCTTATGAAGAGGAAAAGAAATTTATAAAAGATGGTGTCGATGCCATCAAAAACATTACCGGTTTTACCGCTATTGGTTATAACGCCAACTGGTTGCGCCGGGGAACGAATACACTAAATATTCTGCAAGAACTGGGTTTCAAATATCATATCGATGATATCAGTCGCGATGAACCCTTTATTATTCAGGTAAAAAACAAGGATTTTGCTGTGGTTCCCTATACTTTAAGATGCAACGATATTGTTTTGATTGAAGGAAAAAACTTTTCGGCCGATCAATTCCTGCAACAGGTTAAAATGGAGTTCGATCAATTGTACGCAGAAAGTGAAACACAACGCCGGCAAATGTCGATTAGTTTTCATGATCGTATTGGCGGAACTCCCCAAATGGTCAAAGCGGCAAACGATCTTATTAAATACATGCAACAGCATAAAGGAGTGAGTTTTAAACGCAAAGATGAAATCGCTGAAATGGCATTGCACGATAAAACGACAATAAGAGAATAAAATATATTTTAAACTTTGAAATCCATACCAGTAAAACTTGTGTGGATTTCTTTTTTTTAAGTATATGAGATTTCTTTCTTAAATTAGAGGTTCGAAAAAAACTTGCTTCAAGTTTCAAGTTTACACGCCAATTTTTTGTTTCAAATTTTACAAATAACATTTTACAGACAACATCTCACCAATAAAAAATGAAAACAGAAAACAACCACTTCGCAAAAGCCGAAATGCTGATTAGAAAACCTGTTTCAGAAGTTTTTCAGGCTTTTACAGATCCGGAAATTACCCGTAAATTTTGGTTTACAAAAGGTTCCGGAAAATTAGAACAAGACACCACAACAGAATGGACCTGGGAAATGTATGGTTTTTCATTAACCGTTACCACCCATGTTCTGCAGGAAAATCATAAGATTGTGATCGAATGGGGAAATCCAGATGAAACGACTTTAGTAGAATGGATTTTTAGTCCGTTGAACGAACATGAAACTTTTGTGAGCATTACCAATTCAGGTTTAAAAGGTGATGCTGACAAAATAATCGATCAGGTAAGGAACTCAACAGAAGGTTTTACCTTAGTTTTAGCCGGAGCAAAAGCTTATCTAGAGCATAATATTCAGCTGAATTTAGTCTTGGATCGATTTCCTAAAGGACTGGCATAAAAAAAACATTAAAAATATGGATATAAAGAAACCTTCAACTATCGACGAATATATTGGCGGATTCCCAAATAATATTCAGGAAATTCTGAAAAAAGTCAGAACAACGATTCAGAAAGCTGCTCCGGATGCCAAAGAGAAAATCAGTTATTCGATGCCTGCTTTTGAACAAAACGGAATCGTGGTGTACTTTGCTGCTTTCAAAAAACATATTGGTTTGTATGCTTTACCAAGTGGTCATGAAACTTTTAAAAAAGAACTTTCGAAATATAAATCGGGAAAAGGTTCTGTACAATTTCCACTGAATGCACCAATACCTTTTGATTTAATAACCAAGATTGTAAAGTTTAGAGTGAAAGAAAACCTTGAAAAAGAAAAAAAGAAATAATCTTCAATGAATTTAACCGAACATTACAATCAGCTTTATATAAAATCTTCTGAAGCAATTTTAGAAGGTAATTACAAATTAGATACTCAGATAAATAATGCATCAGATTCCAGATTTGGTATCACTTTATTAATTCGTCCAAATGAAAAAATAAAAGCCAATATTCAGCTGTTTCTAGACGAACTAAAGGCAATAGAACCCCATCAGTATTATTATCCTGATCCAGATATTCATATTACGGTTATGTCGATTATTTCGTGTTACGAGGGTTTTACTTTAGATAAAATAAACATTCCGGAATATATCGATGTCATCCAGCAAAGCCTGGTGCATCTTGATCAAATTACAATCGAGTTTCGAGGCGTTACGGCTTCACCTTCTGCATTCATGATCCAAGGTTTCCCTACGGACGAATCATTGCATAATTTCAGGGATAAACTTCGTGAAAATTTTAAAAAATCCACTTTAGAACAAAGCATCGATAGTCGGTATACGATTGCAACGGCACATACTACTGTGATGCGATTTCAGGAAAAACTTGTAAATCCGAAGGAATTAATAGCAACCGCAGCTCAATTTCGGGATTATGATTTTGGGGAATTTCAGGTTGAAAATTTGGAATTAGTTTATAACGATTGGTATCAGCGAGAAAAAAACACCATTCGCTTAGCCAATTTTATTATTTAATTTACTCGCCACTAATTTTTTTGGGAATTCAAAAAAAACTTTTTGCCTTAGTGTCTTCATGGCAAAAAACTTATTTATTAAACTTCCCAAAATGCCATAAAACACCGGAAGGATCGTGTAAAAAACATTCGCTTCCCCAATCTAAATGTCGGGTTGGCGTTAGTTTTACACCATATTTTTCTGTTAAGTTTAAGGTCAATAACTGATTGTAATAATCATCGACATCCTCGACTTCAAGGAAAATCATGGTGTTTTCGATCCAGCTTTTATCATAATAATCCTGAAGATAAAAGGCTAAATCTCCGGTTTTAAAGACAGAAAACTTTGGATCTAAAACCCCCTCTTCAAAACCTAAATCTTTGTAAAAGTTTCTGGATACTTCAAAATCTTTGGCACCAATAAACGGTCGGATGGATATTGCTTTGTGATTCATTTTCTGTGATATTAAATTGATTATTATCTTTTCAAATTTAGTAAATAAAAATCGTAATGAGATTACCCCATTCTTTGCAAATCCATAAACAAAGTCAATATAAATGTGGTCAGCAAACCCGAAAGGTTTTAAAACCCTGTCGGGTTATCACGATCTAAAAAATCAATTTAGTTCTTCTTCAGAATATTCCCCAAACCACGGCCAATTTGTTCAATCGCTTCAAGTCCTTTGGTTAATGGCGTAGCAGTAAAATCTTCATAGGCATCCATAGAAGTTCCTTTGCGATCGTCTTGCGCATATACCAGAATCAGATTGTTATCATCAAATGATCTTTCGAATTTTTGAGGTAATCTGTCAAAGATCGATTGGTACGATACAGAACCTTTTCTGGATAAATTAAAGACAATCAAATCGTTTGGTTTTATTTCATCTGAAATAGATTCAAAATCATCCCAATCCATAATACTTTTAAAACCTAATTTAGCATTCAGTTTTAAATTTGCTGCAATTTGCTGAATGGTTTGATGTGTTTTATACTCGGCGTAAATCATAATCGGAATACTCAATTCCTGGGATAATCTACAGATTTTCTGTAATAATAAATGAAATCCAACTCCTCTTTCAGAGAATGGCGGGCAAATAAAAACCAGTCTTTTTTCTTCTATAAATGTTTTCTGAAATCTGCAGATGAACAAACTTTTATCAACATTATTAATGATTGAATCTACATTTTCACCAAAAATCTTATCCAGAAAACCTGTTTTTCTAGGCCAGCCTATAATCACAATATCCGACATGATTTCTTTTGAAGTTCTGGCAATTCCGCTTGCAGGATTATGGTCAATTCTGGCAATTGTATTTATTTTTACTTCTGAAGCCGAAGCCTGAATGACGAATTTATCAACTGCTTTTCGATACTTTAGAATATTTTTTTCGGCCTGATCATTATTAGGAACAATCGTTAACAAAGTCACCGGATTAGATGATTTTTTATCTTTAATTAAAAGTGCAAAATCTAATAAAGTGGCTGTCGCCGAAGTTTTTGCTAACGGAATTAAAATGTGTTCGTCTAAAATCTGATCGCTGTGCGCATCTTCATGAGAAACTTCTTCCTCGCAAATTGCAATTTTTTTAGCCGCTTTTTCAGTGGCAAAAGAAGCTACAATACAAGTAATTAATATTAAAATAATAGTTCCGTTTAAGATATTTTCATCCAGAATCTTCGCTTTAAATCCAACCAAAATAACCGCTAACGTTGCAGCGGCATGTGCACTGCTTAAGCCGAAAATAAGTTGCCTTTCGGTTTTAGTATATTTAAAAACAATCTGAGTAAAAAACGCTGCAATCCATTTTCCAAAAATAGCCACGACACTCAAAGTCCCGGCTACAATTAATGCTGTTGGCCCGCTAAGAATCACACTAATATCCACCAACATTCCCACCGAAATCAGGAAAAACGGAATAAACAATGAATTCCCGATAAAATCAATTCTATTCATCAGTGCAGACGAATGCGGAATCAAAGGATTTAATGCCAAACCTGCAACGAACGCTCCAATAATGGGCTCTACTCCTGCTACTTCGGCCAAAAAGGCTGCAAAGAAAACAACCGAAAGAACAAAGATATAATGAGCGTGTTTTTCGCTTTCCAATTTTTTAAAGAACCATTTCGCAATTCTCGGAATCACTAAAAACATAATAGCGGAGAAAATCGCCAGTGAAACGGTTAGTTTTATCCAGAAAGCCTGATTCAGGTTGCCTTGACTGCTTCCCATAATGACCGCCAGAATAATCAAAACCGCAGTATCTGTTAAGATCGTTCCTCCAACGGTGATCGCAACAGCCTGGTTTTTTGCTATGCCCAGTTTACTTACAATTGGATACGCCACCAAAGTATGCGTCGCAAACATACTTGCTGTCAAAAAACTGGCATTAAAATCATATTGCAGTAAATAATAACAAACCGGAAATCCAATGGTTAAGGGAAAAATAAAAGTAAAGAACCCAAATAATAAACTCTTATTTCGATTGGCTTTAAACTCATTCATATCCAATTCCAGACCTGCAATAAACATGATATACAAAAGTCCTATTGTTGAAAATAAATCTACGGCTGAATTTTTTGCAAGGATATTAAGTCCGTGAGGCCCAATAATTACTCCGGAAATAATAAGTCCGATAATTCCTGGAATATTTATTTTTTTTAATAAAATAGGTGACAAGAGAATAATGAAAAGTATCAACGAGAAAATCAATACTGGGTTACTAAGGGGTAATTCGAATTCTTGTAAAAAATGCTTGAAAAATTCTATCATAATGTAATTTTATCTTCTTTATGGTATTTTAATTTTTCGAAAAAAGATGTATTCAAATTAAAATAAAACCTCAGAAGTTATTATTTACCGATTTATTTAAAAGTAAAAAAATCAGATTCTTTAGTGATTGCTTCATTACAAAAATACCTAAAAAAATTGCGAACTTTTTACGAAAACCGCATATTAAGTAATAAAATTTGTTTCGTTGCCAAATTATTAAAATTTAATATTATTTTTAACAAAACTGCAACATTAACAAACGAAAGTAAATATTCATTGCATTATTCAATTATCTTTGTCTTAATAAATATTGCACAATGGAAGAATGTATCTCTGTTTTTGATATGCTTAAAATTGGCGTTGGCCCCTCAAGTTCTCATACTTTAGGGCCTTGGAGAGCCGCTGAACGTTTTTTAGAAGAGCTAAAAGACGAATCAATTTTAGATCAGGTTAAACGTGTGAAAGTCGATTTATACGGATCGCTTTCATTAACAGGAAAAGGTCACGCTACTGATTTATCTGTTATGTTGGGTTTAAGCGGGCAAGATCCTGAATATATTCCGGTTGATAATATTGCCGGAATCATTAAAACTATAGAGGACACGAACGAAATTATTCTCGCTAACAAATATAAAATTCCATTTTATTTTCTTCAGGATATTGTATTCAATAAAGAGTTTCTTCCTTTTCATGCCAACGGATTAAAATTTACGGCTTATAAAGCTGATGATTCTGAATATGAATCTATTTTCTATTCTATTGGAGGTGGTTTTGTTGTAAAAGAAGAACGTACCAATGCCAAAATCAAAGAGGTTATAAAATGTGCTTTCCCCTTCCCTATCCAAAACGCTGTTGAACTTTTAAATTATACAGTTTCAGAAAACAAATCCATTTCGGAAATTGTTTATGAAAACGAAAAATCGATGCGTCCGGAAGCTGAAATTCACTCCGAATTAATGCGCATCTGGAACACGATGTTAGAATGTATGTATATTGGCTGTCATACCGGAGGAATTCTCCCGGGCGGATTAAACGTTCGCAGAAGGGCTTTTGATATGCACCAAAACTTAATAGGATTATCAAACTATTCCGATCCGCAAAGCTGGCTGGAAGAAATTAGAAAAACCGAAGTAAAATTTCGTCAAATCCTTAAATGGGTAAGTTGTTTTGCACTTGCCGTGAATGAAGTAAATGCTTCGTTAGGCCGAGTAGTTACTGCTCCAACAAACGGAAGCGCTGGTGTAATTCCGGCTGTCTTAATGTATTATCTGGTTATTGAAAATCATGATGCAGGCGAAAAAGAAATCAAACAATTTTTGATGGTGGCCGGAGAAATTGGAAGTATTTTCAAAAAAGGATCTACAATCTCGGCTGCAATGGGCGGTTGTCAGGCCGAAATTGGTGTTTCGTCATCAATGGCTGCAGCGGCACTTTGCGAATTAATGGGCGGAACTCCTGCTCAGGTTTTAATGGCTGCAGAAATTGCCATGGAGCATCATCTTGGTTTAACCTGTGACCCAATTGGCGGTTTGGTACAGATTCCTTGTATTGAGAGAAATACAATGGGTGCCATAAAAGCCATAAATGCTGCCGAATTAGCTCTCGAAACTGATTCTAAAAATGCTAAAGTGCCTTTGGATAAAGTCATCAATACGATGTGGCAAACGGCAAAAGACATGAATTCTAAATACAAAGAAACCTCTGAAGGCGGATTGGCAATTGCTGTAAATATGGCTGATTGCTAAAAAAATAAAGGTTGCCACAGATTAAAAGATTTACACAGATTAAATAAGTATGAATTACGCATATTAAAAAAATCATTTTAAATCCTTTAATCTGTGGCAAAAAACTCTTCCAAAATATACTTCATGAAAAAATATTTCTTTCTTTTAGCCTTATTATTTTCCCCCCTTTTAATAAATGCTCAGGAACGTTATTTCCTGAATTCAGATACACGTTTGTATACTTCAGCAAACACTTCTGCTGATTTTTTAGGTTATTTTAAATACGGGGCCGAAGTACAATTATTATCCGAAAGTAAAAATGGCTGGTACAAAGTAAAAGCTGATAATTTATCTGAAGGATATATTCCTGAAAAATTTGTAGCAAAGCGATTAAATGCCAGAGATATTAAGGTGAGGGATAACGAAAATCCGCTTATAGAAGGTGACGATAATTATTATGGAAGTAATCATCTTTTTATATTGGTTGCCAGTTTAAAAGCACGTTCGCAGCCTGATAAAAATTCAAAAATTAGAGAGATTTTATATACCGGTGATCCTGTAGCTATTAATTACCTTCCTAAAAACCAGGAAGAATGGGTCAATATTGGAGGGAATTTTAATGATGAATACTCCAAATTTACATTAAGAAAATTCGTTGGTAAAAGACCTGATTTTAATACGCTGCTAAAAGATTTTGACAAACTCGATGTCAATAATACTACAGAACGCAAAACTATTGGCGAACGAATTGTAGAACTGGCATGGAACAGTGACAATGCTACTTTAACTCCTGCATATCAAAGATATTATGAAGTTGTCAAACAAATAAATGACCCCAAACTTATTGCTGAGACAGAATTAAACATGGCTATAGCCAAAGGATTAGCAAAACATAAAAAACCGGAAGAAATTCTTGCTTTCGTTAAAAAATCAGAGTTTATTTTGAAAGGAACAAAGACTAAATCCTGGTACCTAACTCAAAAAGATTTAGTAAAAACTTTCGGAAAACCTACTAAAAAGGCAACTGTAAGTGATGAATGCGGCATTTACTTAAGTGAAACTTTTTATTACTATCCCGATTTAGAAGCTTCTGTTGATGAAGAAAAAAATCAGGCCGAAATAACTAAAGTTTTTATTAACGAAAACAATAAGCTTGTTTTAAACCAAAACGCAACTTTAGACCATTCCTTAACTGAAAAAGCGTTTATCGAAAAATACGGAACTTACATTGGTGCTTCTATAAAAGCGCCACATTCTTACTCCATACAGATAGAAGACAGTGAATTTAGAATAGAATTTAAAGACGGAAAAATATTTACCATCGAAATATTCTTCTATTGCTGATTTCAATCTATAATTATTCAATACTTTTACATCTTCAAAAAAAAACAAAATGTCAGTAGCAAAAAAAGATTATAAAAGAATCACAACAAAGTCATTAATCGAAATGAAAAGCAATGGAGAGAAAATCTCTATGTTAACGGCTTACGATTTTACAATGGCAAAAATTGTTGATACCGCAGGAGTCGATGTGATTTTAGTGGGCGATTCAGCATCAAATGTTATGGCGGGTCATGAAACGACATTGCCAATTACTTTAGATCAAATGATTTATCACGCTTCATCTGTAGTTCGCGCTGTAGAAAGAGCTTTAGTTGTGGTAGATTTACCTTTTGGAAGTTACCAGTCTGATCCAAAAGAAGCTTTGCGTTCTGCTATTAGAATCATGAAAGAAAGTGGCGGTCACGCTGTGAAACTTGAAGGAGGAAAAGAAATTAAAGAATCTATCAAAAAAATATTAAACGCAGGAATCCCGGTTATGGGACATTTGGGTTTAACACCTCAATCGATCTATAAATTTGGAACTTACAGCGTTCGCGCCAAAGAAGACGAAGAAGCAGAAAAATTAATCGCAGATGCAAAATTGCTTGAAAAAGTAGGCTGCTTTGCTGTTGTTTTAGAAAAGATCCCAGCACATTTAGCGGAGCAAGTTGCCAAAAGCATTTCGATTCCCGTAATTGGTATTGGTGCCGGTGGCGGTGTTGACGGACAAGTATTGGTTATTCACGATATGTTGGGAATGAACAATGAATTCAGCCCGCGTTTCTTACGTCGTTACCTAAATCTTTACGAAGAAATGACAAAAGCAATTGGTCAATATGCAGCTGATGTTAAGTCGAGTGATTTTCCTAATTCTGGGGAACAATACTAGATTAGACTTTCTTAGACTTCTTAGATATTAGACTTCTTAGATTTTTTTAATTTAATTTTTCAAGATCCAAGAAGTCTAAGTTGTCTACAAATAGAATAATCTAAAAATATGCATCAATTTAAAGAACTTCAAATTTGGAAAAAAAGCAGATTGTTTTGTTCTAAAATTTATAACGTAACAGCAACTTTTCCAAATGAAGAAAAGTTTGGAATTACAAATCAATTAAGGAGAGCATCTATGTCAATTCCTTCAAATATTGCAGAAGGTTCATCCAGAAATTCAAATAAAGATTTCTCCCGATTCTTGGAAATTGCAATTGGTTCTGCCTACGAAGTGGAAACACAACTGTTAATTTCATCTGACCTCGGATTTATCAATGAAGAGAACACAGCAGAATTGATAAGCCTCTTAGGAGAAATCACAAAAATGACATCAAGATTTAGAGCAACTTTACTATAAATAAGCCCAAAATTTAATCAAGTCAAACTCTAAGAAGTCTAAGTAAGTCTAAGTAAGTCTAAAAATCTAAGCAAGTCTAAAATGAAAATCCTTTCTAATAAAAACAATCTCCAAATTCTGCACGAAGACAATCATATTATTGTAGTTAATAAACGTGTAGGCGATATTGTACAAGGTGACAAAACAGGAGATAAACCTTTATCTGATGTTGTAAAAGAATACATAAAAGACAAATACAATAAACCTGGTGACGTTTTTCTGGGCGTAATTCATCGTTTAGATCGTCCTACAACCGGAATTGTGGTTTTTGCCAGAACAAGTAAAGCATTAACGAGAATGAATGAAATGTTCAGTAATCGTGAAACCCAAAAAACCTATTGGGCAGTTGTCAAGAATAAACCTCAGGAAACAACTGCCAAATTGGTTCATTATCTTAAAAGGAACGAAAAAAACAATACTTCAAAAGCACATTTGAAAGAAGTTCCGGATAGCAAACTGGCAAGTTTAGACTATACTGTTTTTAAGGAACTTCAGAATTATGTGGCTTTGGAAATTAATTTACATACAGGTCGTCATCATCAAATTCGGGCTCAGTTATCCGCTATCGGATCTCCAATAAAGGGAGATTTAAAATATAGTTCTGACCGAAGCAATCCTGATGGTGGAATTCATCTTCACGCCAGAAAACTGGTTTTTATTCATCCCGTTTCTAAAGAAAACATTACAATTGTGGCGCCAACTCCGGATGAAACAATCTGGAATGCCATTTGATTTTATGATACAATTGTTAATTTTTTAATTTTTATCGATTAACTTGCATAGGCAAAAACCAAGTGATCATAAAAATGGACTATAAAAACGACATCGGATACAGAAAAGAAACGCTAAAAAAATTGTTGTATAACATTCAAAAAAGCGAAGACTTAATTGTAAAAGCTTTATACGATGATTTTAAAAAGCCAGAATTTGAAGCTGTTTTAACCGAAACCAACTATGTTATTTCGGAATTAAAAGACACCATCAAAAACATCAATAAATGGGCGAAACGAAAACGTGTTTTTCCCTCTCTTCTTAATTTTCCTTCTACAGATTATATCTTTAAAGAGCCTTATGGAAATGTTTTGGTAATTGCTCCCTGGAATTATCCTTTTCAATTGGCTTTATGCCCGCTGATTTCAGCAGTTGCAGCCGGAAACAGAGTTGTTTTAAAACCTTCAGAACTTACACCCAATACGTCAGCTATAATCGCTAGAATCGTAGAGAAAACATTTCACATCAGTCATGTCGAAGTCTTTGAAGGCGGTGTAGAAGTATCAAATAAACTCCTGGCACAACGCTGGGACTATATTTTCTTTACAGGAAGCGTTTCTGTTGGTAAAATCGTAGCAAAAGCTGCAGCAGAGAATTTAACTCCCATCACATTAGAATTAGGAGGAAAAAATCCTTGTGTTATTGATGAAACTGCTAATCTAAAATTGGCTGCTAAACGTATTGTCTGGGGAAAATTCATCAATGCAGGACAGACTTGTATTGCACCTGATTATATCCTGATCCAAAAAAATATGAAAGTAAATTTCATTGGTTTTTTAATTGAGGAAATCATAAAAGCTTACGGCAAAAAAATGGATAAATCTCCAGATTTTGCCCGCATTATCAATACCAAAAACTGGTTGCGGCTTGCCAATATGATTGAACCTGAAAAAGTGATTTTTGGAGGAGAAACAGATGCCAATGCCCTTTACATTTCACCCACATTAATAGAAGAACCGGCATTGGACAGTCCGGTTATGAAGGAAGAAATATTTGGACCAATTTTACCTATTTTAACTTATGAGTCACAATCTGATATAGAAGATGTAATCAATCGGTATGAGAAACCTCTTGCATTTTATATTTTTTCGGAAAATAAATCATTTGCTAAAAAATTAATTAAAACCTATTCTTTTGGCGGCGGCTGCATTAATGATACAGTTGTTCATTTTTCTAACAAAAGACTGCCTTTCGGAGGTGTCGGACACAGTGGTATTGGCGCTTACCACGGCCAATTGAGCTTTGACATATTTTCTCACCATAAAGCCATAGTAAAAAAAGGCAATTGGCTCGATTTACCAATGCGATATGCCCCTTATAAAGGTAAATTAGCTTCTATAAAAAAAGTATTAGACTGGATATAACAACGAAAAACAATTTCCTAATGTTTGCAGATTTTCATACGCGTTTGATTAAAAATATTATATTTACGTCATATATTTATCTTTAAACGACAGAATATAAAACAATTCCAGTTAATAAAAAATGAAATCTACCGTTGAACAAATCAAAGACATTCAGAATCATGGTTATACCTTAGATTTTTCAAATGTCTTTAACAATGCTTTTGAAAATTATAAAAAAATAGCCCTTTATGCCGGATTAATATTATTAGTATTTTCGATACTTTTTGGTATTGTCGGTTCTATTGTATTAGCAGCAATTTTTGGTGCAGAAAAATTAAGTAATCCCGCCTTTTTTACTATTCAGCCTATACATCTTTCCAGTCTTGAAGTAGTTTATTATGTTGCAGGAACCGTTATTTTTTCAGCATTGTTAAGCCCTTTTAGTGCAGGATTTCTAAAAATGGCTTATTGTGCTGACAGGGATGAGCAATTTAATGTTTCAACTATTTTTACTTATTACAAAACCAGTCATTTTTTTCAAATATTTCTGGCAACGGCAACAATTTCACTATTTAGTGCCTCTATATCGACATTTCTGGAAATTCAAAAACTCAGTAATTTAGGAATTTTGGTCTCATTGATAATTTCTTATTTTACGTTTTTAACAATTCCGCTTATAGTATTTGGAAACTTAAAAGCGATTGATGCCATAAAATCCAGTTTCATACTAATTTCAAAACAACCTGTTGTACTTATGGGCTTAATGATTACGATTGTTATTGCTCTAATTGTGGGATTTATGGCTTTTTTTATTGGAATTCTGTTTACTGTTCCTCTTAGCTATTCAATGACATATGCCATATATTTTGCCATTTTTAAAAATATAAAAGAAGATCCAATTGATTCAATTGGGCAATCGGATTTAGAATAAAATAGAAAATTCCATATAAAAAGAGAGCCTAACCTACTCTGTTTTTGAATTTTCAAAAAACATTTTACTAAACCAACATACCCCAAAATCTATGGTAGAAGACTATAGTTTTTTCAATTCACTGATTTCAGGAATTGCCAGTCTTGGTAATCCCCTAAAATCAATTATTACAAACTGGTATGTTTTCTCCTCAGATATTATTTTTTTCCACAATCCTAAACTCGTAGTTTTAGGACTAATACTATTTGGTTTTCTTGCCATTCTGGTTTATCAATTCTTTAGAATCAAAAGCAAAATTGGTTATTTTATCGAAAGGAAACTGGAAGTAGAAACCGCAAACAGAGAATACCAACTGTATATCTTGTTTTTTGGCATTGCCATTATTGTAATCGAAATCATCAATGAAATTTTTAAAATCAGACCTAAAAGCTTATTGATTTTAAATTTATCGATAGGTTTTGCAGTGCTGCTTATTTATCTCATAACAGATAAAGTAAAATTTTTACGAAACAACATTCAGCCCATATTCATATTCTTTTTCTTTATTTACATTAGTTATGTCTTGCACAATATTATTGTTTTATCAAATGATGTTGTACCAATAATCGTTTTTTTAATTTCATTTTTCTTTTCTTACAGCATCCTGAAGCCCATAAAAATTTATTGGTTTTTCGTTGCTTTGGTTTTTATTTTTTTGGTTATAACAGTCATTTTTGATCTGATTCCATTACGATCTTCAATTTTATTAATTAATTTCTGCATTCTGATTTTTATTCTCAATCAGGTAAAATATGCCGTTTTATTAAACAATTTAGATAATTTCAGGTTTACAAACGAAATTGTTCATAAAGGAAACTCCTTGACAATTGCCACCAATAAAAAAAATGAAGTCTTATTTTGCAGTGAGACTATAACTTCAATTTTGGGTTATTTGCCGGATGAAGTGATCGGTTTAAAGTTTTGGCAACTAACAAAAGAAACTGATTTTATTGAAGATATAAAAAACTTAAATCACGAAGAAAACAAATTATATATTCGAAAATTAAAAAGTAAAAATGGCGAATACAAGTACATTCAATGGAAAGATAAAAAATTCTCTGAGGACTTAATCATAAGCATTGGCCAGGATGTTACCGAACAAATAAATGTACAGGACCAATACAAAAACCTGATTCAGACTGCTACCGATATCATTTTTGAAATTGACAATGATGGCTGCTTTACTTTTGTAAATGACTTTGGTTTTTCGATTCTGGGATATGCTGAAAACGAAATTATTTCACAACACTATTCCAATTTTATTCATGAAAATTACCAAAGAAATGCAGTTGATTTTTATGAAAATCTGGATTCAAACGAAAACAACTTTCCAACAATTGAAATTCCGATTCTAAAGAAAGACGGAAAATCACTGTGGATTTCACAAAAAATCATAATCCGTAAAAATGATTTAGGCCAGACCATTGGCTATGCCGGAATCGCCAGAGACATTACGGATATTAAAAACATAGAAAACGAGAAAAAAAAGCGGATTAAAAAAATCGAAGCCTACAATAATTCAACGAAAAGATTATCAACTTCAGATTTTAGTAAATATGATCATCTAAATACTGTAATCGATTATATTATTAAAGAAGCGGCGACTGTAACCAAAACAAATCGCGTAAGTTTCTGGAAATACTCTAAAGATATAATTACTTGTAAAAATCTATTCAGTGTAGATAAACAAAGGTTAAGCGATAAAAATATTCTCGATAAAGAATCATATCCCATTTATTTTGAAACTTTAAAAAACAAAGCCATCATAAATGCTCCAGATGTATTTAATAAATTAGAAACCTCTGAATTTCAAAAGCTTTATTTTACAAAAAATCATATCAAATCAATGCTGGATGTCCCAATATTCCTGAGTGGACAATTAGCTGGTGTTATTTGTTTTGAAAGCACAGAAGAAAAAAGAGACTGGGATAATGAAGATATCACCTATGCCCGAACTATATCAGATGTAATTTCTATTGCCATTTCTTCACAAATGCGACTTGAAGCTGAACGAAGATTAGAATTTAAGAGCCAGTTGCTTTATGCTCTTTCTCAATGTACGGAGAAGTTCTTACTGAGTAAAACCACTCACGAAATGTTTCAGGAAACTTATGAGCTAATTGGCAAAGCAGCAAAAGTAGACCATATGTACTACTATGAAAGAGATCTTGCAACTGAAACTATATCGCAGAAATACAAATGGTCCAGAAAAGGAATCAAACATCAATCAACCAATTTGCAACAGCTCACAAAAGACAACTTGCAAGAAATTTATGAAGCTGTAAGAAACAGAAAAATTCTAAACAAACTCACGCGCAAACTTGATAATACTTTTTTCAAAAATTTGTTAATCGATAATGAAATCAAATCAATTTTGATTTTGCCTTTATATATCAATGATGTCTTTACGGGTTTTATTGCTTTTGATGATTGCACCAACGAAAGAAAATGGTCAGAAGAAGAAATCTATATCTTTCAGGTTCTTGCCAATAATATTTCATCAGCATTAGAAAGAAACCGAAATGAGGCTAAAATACTCGAAAGTGAAGAGAAATTTAAATTAATAGCCAATAATATTCCCGGAACAGTTTATCTCTCGAAATTCGATGCCTTTTCGACTAAAATATTTCTTAATGATGAAATTTTAAATTTAACAGGTTACTCAAAATCGGAATTTATTGAAAACAACTTATCCTTTTTATCCCTTATTCACCCCGATGACAAAGATGAAGTGATCAACAATCAAATTGATAACCTTCAAAACGGAATACCTTTGCATAATATTTACCGGATTCGCAGAAAAACCGGGGAATATATATGGGTAGAAGAATTTGGAGATGTTATTAAAAAAGGAACAGAAATTGAGTTTGTGGGCGGGATTTATTTTGATATCACGAACAAAAAAGAAACTGAAGATGCCATAAAAGCCAAACAACTGGCTGAAGCTGCAAATAAATCCAAATCAGATTTCCTTGCCAATATGTCCCATGAAATCAGAACGCCACTAAATGGTATAATAGGTTTTACCCATTTGTTGATGAAAACTGACCTCGAAGAAATTCAGGAAAAATACATGACTACGATCAATCAATCTGCACATTCGTTGTTAGAGATTATAAATGACATCCTAGATTTTTCTAAAATTGAAGCCGGCAAACTAGAACTATTCATAGACTTATATGACATTAAAAAAGTATTAGGTCAGGTTTTTGATTTAATTGTTTACGAATCGAATCAAAAAAACCTTCAACTGGAATTAAATGTCGACGACGATGTCCCTAAATACATTTGGACAGATATTGTCAGGATCAAACAAATTTTAATCAACTTACTTTCAAACGCAGTAAAATTCACAAACGAAGGTTCTATAAAACTGAACGTTTCTATTCTCGATAAGAATAAAAACGATACTTGTATGATCCGATTCTCCGTTATTGACACCGGAATTGGAATTTTGGAAAAAAATCGAAATAAAATCTTCAAAGCTTTTTCACAGGAAGACAGTTCTACAACAAGAAAATTTGGAGGAACCGGTTTAGGATTAACGATTTCAAATCAGTTATTAGCCCTAATGGAAAGTAAATTACAATTGGAAAGCAAAATTGATGTAGGCAGTAATTTTTATTTTGACTTAAATTTAAAAACAAGCAACGAAAGTATCAACGAAAAGTACAATGCCGAATTAAAAAAAATCAATTCTGAACTGAGTTTTGAAAATAATACTAAAAATCATAAAAACATTACATTTTTAATTGTCGAAGACAACAAAGTAAACATGTTGTTACTCAAAACTATTATTAAAAACTTATATAATACTGCTCATATCTATGAATGTGAAAATGGGTATGAAGCCGTAAATCAGTTTGAAAGCATTAATCCCGATCTTGTTTTTATGGATATTCAGATGCCAATTATGAACGGTTATGAAACGACCAAAGCCATTAGAAATATCCCCACAGGAAAAAACATTCCGATAATAGCCGTAACAGCAGGCGCTGAGAAAGACGAGAGAAATAAATGCCTGTCAGCAGGAATGGATGATTATATTTCAAAACCAATTATCAAAGGAACTGTAGAAGAAGCTCTAGTAAAATGGTTAAAATAGTTTAAACTAAATTGTATTAATTAACGTATAATTCCCAAAAAAAATATAAATTCGTACAACATAAAACACAAAATAAACTAAAATACAATATTATATGAAGTGGCAAGGCAGAAGACAAAGTGATAATGTAGAAGACAGAAGAGGCCTTTCTGGCGGAAAAGTAGCCGTTGGAGGCGGTGTTATTGGTATTATTATTTTGTTACTGAATGTTTTTGGCGGCGAAAATGGCCAGACTATAGGAAATGTATTAGAGCAAATGCAAGGCGGTCAGCAAACACAAACTGAAGCAGCAGCGCCATTAAGTAAAGAAGATGAAGAAATGGGTAATTTTGTTAGAGTAATTCTGGCAGACAATGAAGATATCTGGAGTAAAATATTTGCTGAACATGGGATGAAGTACAAAAATCCTAAATTAGTACTTTTTAGAGGCTCTGTAAATACCGCTTGTGGTGGTGCATCGTCTGCATCCGGACCATTTTATTGTCCTGGGGATCAAAAAGTATATATGGACTTAGGTTTTTTTGAAGAACTTAAAACTAAATTTGGTGCAAAGGGTGGTGATTTTGCTATCGCCTATGTTATCGCACACGAAATAGGGCATCACATACAAACCTTACTGGGAACTTCAGCAAAAATGCGTGAGGCACAGGAAGGAAAAAGTCAAGCGCAAGCAAACAAACTTTCCGTTGCTTTAGAATTACAGGCGGATTTTTATGCAGGAGTGTGGACACATTATAATCAGGAAAACTTAGATACAGGAGATATCGAAGAAGCTCTAAGTGCCGCTAATGCAGTTGGTGACGATGCTATTCAAAGCAAAATGTCCGGTCAGGTAGTTCCTGATTCCTTTACACACGGAACATCGGAACAAAGAATGTACTGGTTTAAAAAAGGTTTCAAAACCGGAGATATCAACCAGGGAAATACTTTCGAAGAAATAAGATAATTCATAAACCAAACTATTATAACCAAATGAGCATGATTAACGTCATGCTTTTTTTTGTTTTTAATAATGTATGGCTTAAACAAACTTTATTACAGAATTCAAAATATCATCCACTTACGTACTGTAATTTGGGCGTTTCCCTGCGGGCTGGGCTGTCCGCTAAATCTTTTGCGATAGGCTTATCGGTTTACACCGAAAAAATTTAGTTTTCCACAAAAGGATACCGCTGCCATCCCTAACGCAGTTTACGGGTAATTAGAAATATAATTTTTAAAATTCTAAAGTGTTATGACTACTAGTCTTTGCAAACTTAACATTTACAAACAATTCAAACTCCTTTGTGTGCCTTGCGGTTAAATAAAGGTAAAACCGTAAACCAATTAAAACAAAAAACTCCGTTTGGTTAGAAACAGGGTTTTCAAAAGAAAGGCGACAGACCCCGATAGCTATCGGGGTTCCCACATAATTACTGCATTTTGTAAAACAAAAAATCCCCATCAAATAAATGATGAGGATTCTTAAAAGAAAGGCGACGACATACTCTCCCACATAACTGCAGTACCATCTGCGCAGGCGGGCTTAACTACTCTGTTCGGGATGGGAAGAGGTGAGCCCCGCCGCAATAACCACCTTAAGGTCGTTTTGCAATGGGTAATCAGTTTTTACTGATCAACATTACACAATATCTTAACATACTGAGATAAAGAAAAGTACTTTTATTTACTATTTTTAGAAAGTTTCTCCCCCCGGGTTGCCCCGGAGGAAAAGGGTGTACATAAGCTTACGGATTATTAGTACTACTCGACTATGACATTACTGCCTTTACATCTATAGCCTATCAACGTGGTCATCTTCC